>CAZVVI010000001.1:0-75081 GCA_964630505.1 uncultured Isosphaeraceae bacterium
CGATATTAATTAACCGCGGGCTAATGAGCGATTTTCTAGAGATTAATTAACCGCGGGTTAATTAATGCAGGTATTATTCGCATCTTCACATGAGCGATCGACTCACCCACGAATGTGGCCTTGCCTTTGTTCGGCTTCGAAAGCCCCTGCACTACTATCAGGAGCAATACGGTGATGCTGCATGGGGACTCCGAAAAACATATTTACTCATGCAAAAGCAGTACAACCGTGGGCAAGACGGTGCAGGTTTGGGTGTCGTGAAATTTGATATGCCCGCAGGAGATCAATTTTTATTGCGGGTCCGCTCAGATAAGCACAATGCCATCGAACGAATCTTTGATGTCATCACTGAAGATACAGAAGATTTGCGTGAGCCAATCAATGCTGAAAGTGAGATTTCAGCGAAACAGAACTGCAGATTCTTGGGCGAAGCGTATTTAGGTCACTTGCGATATGGCACACACTCAGGAAACTCTATGGCGATGTGCCACCCGTTCATGCGGAAGAGTAACGTCGCAAGCCGTAACATTGCACTCGCTGGTAACTTCAATATGACAAACTCAAACGAGTTGTTTCAAAATCTTGTTGGATATGGGCTTGATCCAGTTGGCGACAATGACACTCAAGTGATTTTAGAAAAAATCGGTCACTTCCTGAACGACGAACATGAACGGCTCATCAAAAAACACGCGAATCTTGAAGGGCGTGAACTTGCAGAAACAATTTCGAAAGAACTCGATTTAAGTCGAATGCTGAAAAAAGCTGCCCAATATTGGGATGGCGGGTATGTCTTTGCAGCTCTTGTTGGAAATGGCGACTCGTTTATTTGTAGAGACCCTGCAGGAATTAGACCTGCGTTCATGTACATGAATGACGAGGTCGTTGCGTGTGCTTCTGAACGTGGGGCGCTTGCGAATGTGTTTAACGTTGACCCTGATGACATTCAGCAAATCGAACCTGGACACATCATTGTCATCAAACGAAATGGTTCCGTTGAAGACGTCGCATTTACTGAGCCACTTGAACTTCGCCAGTGTTCTTTCGAACGAATCTACTTTAGTAGAGGAAACGATCCGCTGATTTATAACCAGCGAAAACGATTAGGGGCAAATCTCGCTCCAAGAATCATGAAAGTGCTTGGAAGTGACATTGACAGATCGTTTTTTAGTTACATTCCAAACACTGCCGAAACTTGTTTTCTTGGGTTGCTTGAAGCGATTGGCGGTGCCCTGCGGACAATCGAAGCTGATGAAATTTGGAATAAGATTCAAGACGGCACTGTCACGAGAGAAGACTTAACAAAACTTAACCATACACGTGTTCAAGCAGAACTCATTGCTCATAAAGATCAACGTTTACGCACTTTTATTACACATGATGCTGCTCGACGAGATTTAGTTACGCACATTTACGACATTACTCGAGGATTGATTGAGAAAGATGACACCCTTGTTGTCGTTGATGATTCGATCGTCAGAGGCACGACGTTAAGAGAGTCCATTATCACAAGTCTCTCCCAACTCAATCCAAAACGGATTGTGGTCGTCAGTTCTGCTCCACCAATTAAGTATCCAGATTGTTATGGAATTGATATGAGCCAGATTGGGAAGTTCATTGCATTTGAGGCAGCGGTCGCATTAACAAATGAAACTGGAAATGATTCGATTCTTGATGACATTGCATGCAAATGCAAAGAGCAAGAACAACTGCCAGTTTATGAAATGAAAAATGAAGTCATGGCTCTATACGATCAATTTTCTTTAAAAGAAATCTCGTGCAAAATCGCTGAACTTGTACGTCCGACTGAGCTTGACTGGGATGGCCAACTTGATGTCATTTACCAAGATGTCGAGGGACTTCGAGCTGCGATGCCCGAATACACTGGCGACTGGTACTTTACGGGTGAATATCCAACACAAGGCGGAAACGCAGTCGTAAACCGCGCATATTTAAATTGGCATTCAGGCGACGGCTCTAAACGGGCATATTAATTAACCCGCGGTGTGACTGTCACTGGGTCTGACCCTCAACTGTTGAGTGGATCGTCTTACGTCTCATTATTCTCTGTTGAGTGCAACAACGTTGAATTACCAAGGGGTCTGACCCTAATCGGGCGCCAATGGGTCTGACCCTCAACTGTTGAGTGGAACGTCTTTCGTCTCATTATTCTCTGTTGAGTGCAACAACGTTGACTTACCAAGGGGTCTGACCCTAAACGGGCGCCAAGGGGGGCAGGTGTGACTGTCACGTTACGTACCTAGCGGTTAGAAGTCTTCTGACAAATCGGTGTCTTTGAATCCTAGTTTTTCTCTAAGAGTTTCGATGACTACATAGAAAATCGGAACAAAGACGAGACTTAAAAATGTTGCGGCAATCATTCCGCCAAACACTGTTGTGCCGATTGAGTGTCGAGAGTTTGCTCCAGCACCAGATGCAACGACAAGTGGAACCACACCTAGAATAAAAGCAAAGGCAGTCATCAAGATTGGCCGTAACCGCAACTTTGCTGCATTCATCGCCGATTCGATGATGCCCATTCCAGATTCCCTGTTTTTCTTTGCGAACTCGACGATAAGAATCGCGTTCTTAGACGCCAAGCCAATTAACAAAATTAAACCAATTTGCCCATAAATATCTAAGTCTAAACTGCGGACTTTTAAAGCCAAGACTGCTCCTAGAACTGCAAGTGGAGCCGAGAGTAAAATCATAAATGGCATTGACCAACTCTCATACTGCGCTGCAAGAAACAAAAAGACAACTAGAATCGCAAGTCCGAATATAAATGGAATCGCTTTTATTGCTGCAAGTTGTTGATACACAATATCTGTCCATAAAAAATCGAATCCCTGTGGCAAGTTCTTTACTTCGTTCCAAATTGCTTTGATGCTTTGCCCAGAGCTGAACCCCTCCCCAGACATACCAATCACTTGTGCAGATGTGTACATGTTGTAATGCGGCAAATTTTCACTTCCTAAAATTGCTTCAACTTCAATCAGTTCTGACAGAGGAATTGATTGTCCACGATTATTCATGACTTCCAAGGTTCCAATGTCTTCTGCTGTTCGTCTGCTCTGACCTTCTGCTTGAATAATAACTTGGTATACCTTGCCATATTTATTGAAATCATTTACGTAGACTGATGCTAAATTGTACTGAAGTACATCGAATAAATTTGACAGTTGTACACCAAGCACTTCGGCTTTCGTTCTGTCAATCTCCAAATGGAACATCGGGCTCTCGCTTGAAAAAGGTGACATCGCAAAACTCACTTCAGGCAATGCATCAATCCGCTGAATAAACTCGCCTGTTGCTTTGCCAAGTGCTTCTGCGCCTTGAGAATTGACATCGCGTATTTGAAACGCAAAACCTCCAGTTGATCCTAGCCCTGTGATCGCTGGAGCATTGAGGACTGTTGTTTGCACTGACTCAACTGTAAGCAACTTCTCTCGCAAACTATCCATAATGCCCCATACACTTAACTCTTTTGTTTTGCGATCATCCCAGTTTGTTAATATTGGAATTGCCATCCCTGCGCTTGTTTTTGCAGTAAACCCACTTAGAAAATCCACACCTGTGACAACGATAATATTTTCAATGCCTTCTTGGTCGAGCATAATCTTGGTCATTTCTTCTGCAGCAGCATCTGTCTCAGAAAGGGACATCCCAGACGGACCCTCAAAACTAATAAAGAAATACCCTTGATCTTCTTCGGGAACAAATCCTGTTGGCATTCGAAGTGTGATAAGCACCATCAACACTACCAACCCACCGAACACAAGGAGTACGATGAACCACGCCTTTGAAAGCCCTTTCACAAGAGAGGCATACCATGAACTCAACTTGTCAAACATCGCGTTAAACCACCGAAAGAACACGAATCTGTCTTCCCCCTTTGTAACGCGAAGCAGCACACCGCACAGTGCCGGGCTTAGCGATAGAGAATTAATCGCAGATAAAATGACGCTGAATGCGATCGTTAAAGAAAATTGGTTGTAGAGTTGACCACTAATTCCCGGAACAAATGATGCGGGAATAAAAACTGCGAGTAAAACAAGTGACGTTGCGATAATTGGACCAGTTACTTCCTGCATCGCCACTGCGGTTGCTTTCCGTCGTGAGATATTCCCTTTTGAGAGTTGCCGTTCTACATTTTCGACAACTACAATTGCATCATCAACAACTAAACCGATTGCAAGAACAAGCCCAAGAAGTGTAAGCGTGTTAATTGAAAAATCAAACGCTCTCATAATTGCGAAGGCGCCAATCAATGACACAGGAATCGCAACAACTGGGATAAGTGCGGCTCGCCAACTTTGTAAAAAGATAAAGATAACAAGAACGACTAAAGCAATCGCTTCAAGGAGCGTAACAACGAGTTCGATCAATGATATCCGTACAAACTCTGAAGTATCAAATGTCATCTGGTATGACAAATCATCTGGAAAGTTTCCAGCTAATCTCGCCATGGTTTCCTTGACCCCTGCAGTTACATCAAGTGCATTTGCTCTCGGCAATTGATAAATGCCCAATGAAGCAGACGGCTTGCCGTTCAACGTGCTATTAGATGCGTAGGATTCTGCGCCAAGTTCAACTCTGCCAATATCTTTGATGTGCACCAAGGAGCCACCTTGGCTCCGCACAATAATGTCTTCAAAATCTTCCACTTCTAGCAGACGACCTTTTGCACTTAATTGATATGTTGTTGACGTTGGGTTTGCAAGTGGCAAGGCGCCAACTTGACCAGCAACAATTTGAACATTTTGAGAATTGATCGCTGAAGCAACTTCGTTTGTGGTAATCCCCATCGATGACATCTTCAATGGATCAAGCCAGATTCGCATTGCGTACTCTTTCAAGCCAAAGATTGTGATGCTTCCGACTCCAGGGACTCGTTGCAATTCATCGTACAAATGGATGTCCGCATAATTCCCCATGAAGACACTGTCATACGTGCCGCCTTCAGAATACAAACTGACTACGGCGAGCATTGTTGTAGATTGTTTTGTTACAGATACACCCGTACGTTGAACGATGTCTGGCAACACAGCCATCGCTTGATCAACTCTGTTTTGTACATCGACCGCTGCGATGTCCAAATTCGTACCAATCTCAAAAGAAATAGTCAAACTTGAAGCACCATTATTTGTACTGTTTGACGACATGTACATCATGTTCTCTACGCCGTTGACCTGTTCTTCGATTGGCGTAGTAATGATGTCGGCTACGACTTGTGAACTTGCTCCGGGATATCCTGCTGTAACTTGTACTTGTGGTGGAGTAATTTCTGGGAATTGAGCAACTGGAAGAATATAAATGCAGATGCTTCCAACAACCACCATCAAGATGGCGATACACATTGCAAAAATTGGTCGTTTAATGAAGAAAAGTGGTGACACGTTAGTCCTCTTCTTTTACACCATCTGTAACTGAAACTTTCTGACCTGAACGAAGACCTTTCATCCCTTCGATAATGACTTGGTCTCCCGCTTTTAAACCTGAACGAACATGTTGTTTGTTTCCCAAAATACTTCCAAGATTCACTGGGGTAATGACTGCAGTATTGTTCTTTGAAATGGTCCAAACAAAATAACTTCCAGGTTGTTGCATCACTGATTTAGTAGGAATCATGATTGCGTCATGTTCCAACTGCAACTGCAACTTAACTTGAACATATTGCCCAGGCAACACATTTGAGGTGTTTATGAACTCTCCTCTAGAGAGAATTGTAGACGTTGTGGATTGGATTTCGTTATCAACAAACACAATTGAGCCGGTTATAGTTTTTGATGTCATCGCACTGGTTGAAGTTGATGGTTCGCCTTCAGATTCATTTTCTGAAATTGTTAACTGAACTGGCATTGGATCGCCATTTTGTAGAGATTCTTGAATCATTGATAGCCGATTTGCAGGAGGATAAAACTCCACGTACATCGGATTTTGTTGGACGACTTCTGTCAATTTGCTATTCGTCGTTGGGCCTACTAACGTTCCAACGTTCACGCTCGTCTCACCGATAAGCCCTGTAATGGGTGAGCAAATTGAACAATATCCAAGATTAATTTCAGCAAGTTCGACGTTTGCAACATCGACGAGGACTTGAGCTTCAGCTTGTTCTGCTGCTGTTTGCAATTGATCAAAATTTTGTTGTGAAATCGCACCCGTACGAAAAAGAGGCTCATTTCTTGAGAGTTCTTTTGTTGCATATTCCGCCTGTACTTTCGAAGATGCAAGTGCTGCTTCTGCTTGAAGCAATTGTGCTTCAAATGAAGTTGTGTCTATTTTGTATAACAAATCACCTTTTTGTACAATCTTCCCCTCTTCAAAATGTCGCTCTTCAAGCCACCCTTCTACTCTTGCTTGTATCTCAACAGCATGAACAGATTGGGTGATGCCTGGCAACAAGATGTACGTTGGCAAATCTTCAGAAATTGCGCTTGCAGTCGTCACCATTGCAGCTTGAGGTGCTGAGGGTTGTTGAGATTCTTGTTTGCAGCCGATGAGGCAAGCCGTTGTAGCAAGAAAAAATAACTTCATTCTTGACTCCTTACATGCGTAGGTGTGCTGGTGGGGATTGGCTGCACATTAGGATACGGACCATTCTCCCAATCTCCACCGAGAGCTTTGTATAGAGAAACAAGGTTTTGTGAAACCGTACTTGTTTTTTCTACGAGCGAGATTTGAGCATTGATGAATTGTTGTTCGGCTTGTAAAACCGATTGTTTTTGTACCACTCCAGCAATAAACTCTTCTTCGGTGAGCGTGAGCGATTCAAGCAGTGATTGAGTAGCATCGTTCATCGAGTCTTGGACTTTTCCTGAAAAAATGAGATTGGACATTGCTGTTTCAACTTCTGAAAATGCTTCTAGGACAGTCAACTCCCAGTTCAAATATGCTTCATTTGTTTTTTCTTCTTCCATCTGAACTTGGCTTTTAATTCTATCACCATTAAAAATGTCCCAAGAAACTGAAGGGCCAAAACTATATGCTCTGCTTGACCAGCGAATAAGGTCGCTCGACTCTGTCGCTTCATATCCAAACGATCCCGATAGCGAAAGTTTGGGATAAAGATCAGACATCGCAGAACCGACGATTGCTGTCTGGGCAGCTAATACACGTTCTGCTTGGCGGATGTCGGGTCTGCGGCGAATGAGTTCCGCAGGAATCCCTACTGCAACATTCAAAGATGCTCTTGGAACTGGGAGGATTCTGACTAGTGTTGAAATTATGGAATCTACATCAGTTCCAAGCAGAACTGCTAATCGAGCATATTCTTGTTGAAGAGCCATTTCAACTTCAGGTAGTGCAATCAAACCTTGATCGAAAGCGGCTCTTTCCTGTTCCAAATCTGATTTGGAAATTACTCCTTGCTCATACTGACTCTCGATGAGCGTAAGAAGTTGCTGAAGTGAGTCTACGTATTTCGCTGTGAGTGCTCGTTGAACTTGAAGCATCCTGACATTGATGTAACTTGAAGCAACTTCTGCTCGCAATGAAACTAGCGTGTCGCGATATTGCTCAAGTTCGCCGCCGAAAGTGGCAGAAGCCGCTTCTACGTTTTTTTCAATGCCACCCCACAAATCGATTTCCCAACTTGCATCAAGCCCGACTGAAAAATCGTTCACGGGCGTCGTTGTTACAGCTGGAAAATTTGCGAACCCTGGAGAATTGTCACTCGATTGTTCTCTCTGCACAGCTCCTTTTGCTGTGATATCTGGAACGAACTGAGCGGCTGCAACACCATAGGACGCCCTTGCTTGCCTCAAGGCTGAGGTTGCCATCTGAAGTGTTAGATTTTGTTTCTCGGCTGTATTGATAAGTTCAACTAGAATTGGATCGTCAAAGGTATACCACCAAGATTGAGTGGAGACTGTGTCCTGCTTTAGATGATGGACGACTGCTTGATGCCACGCATCAGGAACGCAGGCTGTGAGGGTTGGTTGAGTGTACTTAGGCCCAACTGAACAACTCAAAAGAGAGAGAAGTAATCCTAAGCAAATCGTCGTACGTTTTTGAAACACGATTCAAAGGATACCCCAAAAACAAACCATACGTTGCTCAACACCTTGAACAAACTACCTCTTCCCCCGCTTCTCAATCACATGCCCCTCATTTCGTAATCGCCTTGCCTGCTCCTTCATACCTCCAGGATATTTGGGGTTGAGTTCGCCCTTCGCTTTTACTGTTCGCCACCATGGGGTAATTCGTTTTTTGCCTTTTTTACTTTTCTTACATTCGTCTTCTGATTCTTGGGCTGCATGAGCAGAAATCCAAACAAAAATTCCGCAACAGAGCGGGCACGCGCTATCAACGTTATGTTTGAGTGCTAGTTTTTTTCGCAAGTCGCCCACTGTCGCAACCTTCCCCTTTCTAATTTTCTTCATCTCTGCATCTACATCAATGGGTGCGGGAACAACCATTCGATCACCATACTGCGCTGCATTCTTCCCCTTTGGCTTGATGATTTTGGGTAGATCTTTTGAATCTGCGAGTTTTTCGCGCCAACTCTTTTTGACTCGTCCCATGTGGCGAGTATATCAGCGTTATCCCGCTTTGGAAAAGCTCGTCGAATTTGGGTTGATTGTCTTGATTGATGTGCTGTTCAGTTCTGACGCGGCTTCAATCGCCGCCTTCTTCACCTCATACTGTTGCAAAGCAGCGACCAATTCTTCTGGTTTATTCGTGATTCTTGACGCAGTTTCAGCAATCCCCTTTGCTGTAGACCACAAATCATTTCGCATCGTTTGCTCAAGAGCCTGTGCAAGTTCTACACATGTCCAATAATCAACTGTTGTTTCTAACATTTTTTCTACCTTTACAGAATATGCCGCCCACACGTATCGGCAAGTATTTGTTGAACGCATGAACATGTCCAAATGTTCACCTTTTCTGGACCAGAGTCCCCCCTGTGGCTCAAAAAACGCACAAACTCCATCCACAGACCCTCCTTAGTTTAGAGCCAAATGGTTATCGGACTAAAGTGCAATTAGCGAGAAGCCCCGCCGAAGGGTTGCGAAATCACTGTTTTTCTGGTCTAATTCGCCGTTCCCAGCCCTTTATTGGGTTTGTAATCGGTGGTCGATTACTACCCACGGGTGAAGTTTTTTCAGGATCGTTCATTTATGGCTCGCTATCTAGGACCCAAAGTCAAACTCTCACGTCGTGTCGGTGTTCCAATTGCTGATATTCCAAAGCACACTGCAAAAAGGCAACTCACACCTCCCGGACCACATGGTTTTCGTGGTCGTCGTCTGAAAGATTATGGTGTTCGACTTGTTGAGAAACAAAAACTTCGATACCACTACAACATTCTTGAAAAACAATTTCGCAGGTACATTGCAAAAGCAAGCCGACTTCGCGGAAACACTGGTGAGGTTCTCTTACAACTTTTAGAACAGCGGCTTGATAATGTTCTTCGCCGTGCAGGCTTTGTTCGAACAATCTGGGCTGCTAGACAAATGGTTGTTCATGGACATGTTCTTATCAATGGTAAGAAAGCTGATCGACCAAGCATCGCTGTTAAAACTGGTGACGTCATTACACTTCAATCAAAAGTCCACGATCTTGCAAGGACAAACATGGAAACGCTCGCAGGACACATCGTTTCAGATTGGCTCAACATGAACCCGTCAGAACTGACTTGTACTGTCGTTTCAGATCCTACACCAGATCAAATTCCGTTTGATGTGAACACAAATCTCATCGTTGAATTCTACCGTTAATACATGTTCAAGTTCCTCCGCAAGTACAGCGTCTGGATTCTCGGCATAGGCGGGACTTTGCTTTTGATTGCGTTCCTCGCGCCAAACGTGATTCAACAACTTGCTCAACGTGCTGGGTACTCTGGTGCTGTTCAAGCAACTGTTGGTGATGGTGAAGAAATCAGCAACGATACATGGCAACTCAATCTGAGTGAATCGCAAATCATTGACCGAATTGGCGCGACTGTTCCGGGTCTGGGGAACATTCAATCCCCTGAACATTGGTACCTTCTCACAAGAGAAGCTGACCTTGCTGGGCTCACACCCCCGATTGACGCAGTAACGCAATTCGGATGGGATCCACAAACAATACTCAATATTTCAGGCGGAACTGGGCAGAACACACAGATTGTTCTTCGAGCGCTAGCGCATTTTGAAGGCGTGAGGCAGCTCGTCAAACATTACCAATCAGCTGGTCGATTCTCCGACCGCAGACTTCATAAAGCAGCCGATGATTTCTTTTCTTCAGTTGCAGTCGAAACTGTCGTCATTCCTGCTCTCCCTGAAGACAACGGCTCATTTTCTGAAAGTGCCATGCAAGCACAACTTGATGCTTGGGCTGATGTTCCCAATGGTGAAGGCGATTATGGTTTTGGATACCAACTCCCTGACCGTTTTAAAACAGAGTGGCTCGTTATTCCTTCTGCTTCAATTACTGAAACTGCTCGCAAAAGCGATGCCTTTTCATCAAAAGAACAACGAAAGTTCTGGCGCAGGAATGAAAATGATCCTCGATTTTCAACAATTAATACTGACAATTCAAATTCCATCCCACAAGAAGTTTCGGATGCATATCTTGAGCAGTTAACGAACCTAAAACGTGTAGAAATTGCACGTAGCGCTTCAGAGCATTTACGTGCACCAAGACGAGGAATCGAAGAAGCAAACGGCTTTCTCATCCTGCCAGATCACTGGGCTAATCAACAACTTTCACTCGAAAATCTAGCGACTACATTGCAATCAGAGTTTGGTCTCTCGTTACCTGAATATGGCTCGATTGCAAAGTGGACAAGCACAACGAATGCAAACACCACTCCAATAATCGGTGAGATTCTTGCTGTAAATCAGGGCGATCGCCCAGTCGATTTTACAACGCTCGTATCTTCCGCCAAGGAATTCGACAAAACTGGTCTATATCGCATCCAAGAGAGCATTGCCAGCCCAATCCTTGAAACAAGCAACGGAGATCTCATTGTCTTTCGGCTCACCGAAACGGATCCTGCTCGTGCGCCCATCAATCTAGAGGAAGTACAAGAGCAAGTGAACTATGATCTTGGCCGGATTGCACGATGGGAAACATTACAAGCAGAATCTAATCTCATTGAGCAATATGCCAGAGAAAAAGGAATGCTTGCCTCATCATTAGAACATGATGCGACTGTCAATCCTCCACAGCCTGTTTCGATGATCGACACTGGCGTTCCGTCAATTCTAGGACCTGAAAATCGTCGCCCACTCATGATGCAATCGATTGTGAGCCGTCTTGTTGCTGGTGACCAAGTCTCAGAAATGGCATCAACGATTCCAAGCCTTGGACAACCTGACCGAGATCTTATCCAATCAATCGTTGATAGGGCAAGCGGTTTACCACTTGATGTTCCAATTGCGAACCTTCCAGTGAATGAACGGATTTTCGTTTTGCCATCTCCAACGAACATGGCACTTGTGCTTGTTCGTGTAACTGGAACAACTCCTGCGAGTAGCGAGCTTGTGACCGATTTTACAAGTAACTCAAATGCAATTCTTCAAACTTTGCTTTCTTACGATGAACTCGGTGGTATTGAAAAAGTTGGGGATGCATTTTCATTTGATGCACTTGCCCAACGACACAACTTTGAACGTCCACAACGATCAGAAGACAACGATGTTCAAGATGTCGTGCAAGTTGATGAAACTGAAGTCAACTAACTTTTGAGCCAGCTGGCATCGGTCGATCACAACGTAATACTGCAACATCTTCTGCGTCTTCACCAGTGCGTTTTGTTGCTGCAATCACCATTCCATCGCTGATTTCGCCACGAATTTTCCTAGGCTCTAGATTCGCGACAATCACTACTTGAGTGCCTTCAAGTTCTTGAGGTGCATACCACGCCTTCATTCCAGCACAAATTTGTCGACCTTCAGGCGTACCGTCATCTATTTGAAGTTTTAAGAGTCGGTCAGCATCTGGGTGCAACTCTGCTTTGATTACTGTCACCACTCTAAGGTCAAGTTTTGCGAAATCTTCATATGGTATTTGGGGTAAAAATTCAGTCATGACGTATCAGTTTACTCTACACCGACTGCTTTGGCATCTCGGTCGCTTAACATCCCGCCGTCGTTTCGTTGTTTTACAGTTCCATCACGCTTCCAAGAGCGGTCGCATCGGGGCTCTTCTCTCAAATCTTGAACGGCAACTGCATCGCCTTCACATGTGACTCTTGAGACACCACACAAATCAGCAAGGTCAACGGCATCGATTGAAGAAAGGGTCGCAGGAAGAATGAGACCCGCATCCAATGGGTTTTCAATTCCACCCTCCTTCGCTTCCTCTAAGGCTTTTAGGGCTTGATCGCGAACAGCCATCACCTCTGACCAGACTAGATCGAGTTCGTGATTAGGACACGCAAACTTTTCAAGATGGACGCTGCCGGCATCCTCACCATGCAATGCTCTCCACGCTTCATCTGCTGTATGAGGCAAGTATGGTGCGAGCAGACGGATTAAAACATCTGATATGGTTCGTATTGTTGATACAGTCTGTTTTCTGCGTTGGGAATCTTCACTGTCACAGTACAACCGATCTTTCACCGCGGCAAGATAGACTGAGGAGAGCGTGTCGTTGCAAAAATCATACAGCGTTTGATGTACAACCCTAAACTCATAGTTCTGTAGTGCGTTAATCACTGTATCTGACATTGTTTTGAGTTCTGAGAGTACCCAGCCATCTATTGAATTCGGCTGAGGGTTCTCAGAGGATATCTCCCCAACATTTCCAAGTAAAAATCGAAGGGTGTTTCGAACTTTACGGTAACTCTCGCTCGCAACATCAAAAAATGACATATCAACTTTAATGTCATTGTCGTATGCAAGTGAGCAAACCCACCAACGACAAACATCTGCACCGTAATCTTTGAGTAAGTCATCTACATTTAATGCGTTCCCACCACTCTTACTCATTTTCTTGCCGTCTTTCGCGACCATGAATCCATGAGTAATTACTTCTTTAAAGGGGGATTGCCCTGTCACTGCTAAAGCGGGTAACAGAGAGAGTTGGAACCAACCTCGATGTTGATCGCCACCTTCACAATACAGTTCAGATGGAAAACCAAGTCCTCGTTGTTGCATGACAGCGTGCCATGATGAGCCTGATTCAAACCAAACATCAAAAATGTCATGCAACTTCGTTAGCGAGGTCAACTCAAGCTTATTTGGGTTCTCCCAATTCGCCAATAACTCTGCTGGTTCTTTGGTAAACCAAGCATCAGAACCCTCTTCTTTGATTAGGTTAGCAATTGCTCTCACTGAACTTGGTGTCATCACGATGTTGCCGTCTATGTCTTGAAAGGCTGGAATCGGCAACCCCCACGCTCGCTGCCTTGATATGCACCAATCTGGACGAGATTCAATCATCCCCCGCAATCGGTTTTGTGATCGAGCAGGATAAAACGTAATTTCATTTTCTGTCGCATCAAGCGCTTGCTCTTTCAAGGACTCACCCTTAACTTTTTCGTCCACAGCGATAAACCATTGTTCGGTTGACCTAAAAATAACTGGGGTTTTGCTTCTTCCGTCATGTGGATAACTGTGTGTGCACATCGATATGGAATACAAATTGCCCTGCGATTTCAATTTCTCGATGACAACATCGTTCGCATCCCACACCGATAACCCAGACAAAAATTCGGGAACTGAATCATCGTATGTACCGTCTGCTAATACTGGGCAGTACACATCAAGTCCATTTGCAAGCCCAACAATGTAATCATCTGTGCCATGGCCAGGAGCAGTATGCACAAGACCTGTTCCATCTTCAAGCGTGACATGGTCACCACTAATGATCGGCGAGGTACGGTCGCAGAAGACATGGTTGTATTTCAATCCAACCAAAGCATCGCCTTTACATGTACCCAAGACTTCTAGAGTGCAATCAGTAATCGCAGCAACTTGATTCAACAACTCGCTCGCGACGATTGTGACTTTATCTCCAAGTCGAACAAGCGAATATTCAAAACGTGGTGAAACTGCGATTGCCAAGTTTGCAACAAGCGTCCACGGAGTTGTCGTCCATATTAAGAATGAAGGAGTTTCCTCAAGGGTAGTACAGAAGCAACTCGTGACTGCTTCTGGATCGGCTGCTGGAAAATGAACAAAAATGGAAGGATCTTCACGGTCCTCATACTCAAGTTCGGCTTCTGCAAGTGCGGTTTCGTTCGCAATTGACCAATGCACGGGTTTCAGTTGTCGATAAACCAACCCCTGTTCGACCATCGTCGCAAATACTTCAAGTACTGCAGATTCATATGTGGGGTTCATCGTGAGGTAAGGGTCGCCATAATCTGCAAGCGTAAGCAATCGTTTCATTTGTTCCGTTTGCAACTTTACAAATTTCTCTGCGTCTTTTTTACACTCTCTACGGATGACAATTCTTCTTGTTTCGTCATCAAGTGAATTCAGTTTTTCGATTTTTCCTGAGTTCGCCAAATCTGTCATGACTTTGTGTTCGATTGGCAAACCATGACAATCCCATCCGGGTGTAAATGGGCACCGTTTGCCTTGCATCGATTGAGTCCGAACAACAATGTCTTTCAACACTTTATTAAGGAGATGTCCTACATGAATTGAACCATTTGCATAGGGTGGACCGTCATGAAAAACGAAGGGCTCAGCATCTTGACGTTCTTCTAGAATCGCACGGTAGAGTTTTGCCTGATCCCACTTCTTAATTGACTGAGGCTCATTTTGAGCAAGATTTCCACGCATTGGAAAGGAGGTCTTCGGCAAATGCAAGGTTTTTTTATAGTTTGGTGTCGTCTGTGTCATGGGTTAATGTTCGTGAAGGATACCTGAATTCTGTTCGTGGTCGTGCAATTCGTTGTGTGAATGCAAAGAAGAGATCCCCCATGCAATAGAAAGTCCTAAAAGTAATGCGAGCGTTAGACCAACTCGATCGTGCCCATGAAATTGAAGTTCGGGAAGCAAGTCACTTAATGCAATACAGATAAACATTCCTGCTGAAAATGCAAGCGTTGCAGAAATGACACTTTCATTCACTTCGCCGAACAAGAGAAAAATCGCGACTCCAATCGGCACACTCAATGAAAACAAGACATTCGCACATTGAGATTTTGCTTTACTCATGTTTGCAACACGCATCATCGCAATCAACGTTAACCCATCGAAAGGTTTATGGGCAGCAATCGCAACGAACACACCTAAAGCAATCGGGAATCCACCAATTTTCCAAGCAGCGCCGAGCGCAATCCCTGCAAACAAACTATGTAAGGTTAGCCCTACAAGCGCCCCAATCCAAGTCAACTTGTGTTCATGATTACACGAGTGAGCGTGACTTGTTTCAGTTATTTCATGGCAGTGCGAAGGCAAAAATCGTTCTAGAAGAAATATAACCAAGAACCCTGCAATCGCCCATAGCATTACGGTTTTCGTCTCTAAGAGCATCAATGCTTCAGGGAGCAAGTCCAGAATTGCTACCCCAGCCATAATCCCGCCAATAAAACTCATCGCCAATTGCATGCGATTATGTGTCGGCTTTATGAGCAATGGCAAAATACCTCCAAGCAGGGATGCGAGAACGATGCCTATACAAAATAAATAGAGGGGTAACATGGGTGAAATAAAACTTTAGAGAGTGGGTAATTATATGTAGAATGCAGATATGACGCAGTCAACTGCGGGCAAGAAGAGAGGCAAGCCCACGAACAACCCTTGGTCAACTCCTGCGATGCAGCAGTATCGCCAGATGAAGGACGCTCATCCTGAATGCGTGCTCTTTTTTCGCATGGGAGATTTTTATGAAATGTTCGATGAAGATGCCCGAGTTGTTTCAAAAGCCATCGGTTTAACCTTAACACAACGAGGCAATGGGCTCGACATGGCAGGTGTTCCATTCCATGCTGCAGAGGGCTACATGAGAAAAATGGTTGACGCTGGCTTTCGTGTCGCAGTTTGTGAACAACTTGAAGATCCCTCACAAGCAAAAGGTGTCGTAAAAAGAGGTGTCACTCAAGTAGTGACTCCCGGCACACTCATTGATGAGTCACTACTAGACGAATCGACTTCAAACTTACTCGGAGCAATTCGCAGCGAACGTGGATGCGTATCAATTGCAATCAGTGAATTATCAACGGGAACATTTGAACTGCATCGATGTGCACTAGGGAGATTAGGAGATACACTTCAAAGACTTGGATTAGCTGAGATAATCATCGCAGAGGATGACGAGAATGCCGAGCATCAAGCAAATCTATTCGGAATAGCAGTCACAAAAAGGCCTACGTGGATGTTCTCGATAGAGGAAGGTCACCGAGAACTTTGCAAGCAATTTAACGTGACGACAACAGAAGGGTTCGGTTTAGACAAACATGACCCTCTCGTTGGAACTGCTGGAGCTCTGCTCTCTTATCTACAACAAACACAAGCAACCGAAGCTGGGCTTTCACATCTGCGAACTCCTGTAATGAAACATGAATCTTCATTTGTCTCATTAGATGCAACAACACTGCGAAGTCTAGAAATTGAAAGCACGATTCGCGGGCATTGTGTTGAGGGGTCTTTGCTCTGGGTCATGGGTAGATGCAAAACTGCGATGGGTAAACGTTTGCTTCGGCAGTGGCTTTGTGCACCTCTTGCAGATAAAAACGAAATTGAACAAAGACAGCGTGTTGTATCTGCTTTCCTTGATGACCATGCGATGTTCTCTGCACTGCACGTGACACTTGATCGAGTTCAAGACATCGCAAGAATCGCAGGTCGTGTTTCGATGGGGAGAGTCACGCCAAGAGATGTCGTTGCTCTTGGAAAATCTATCAATGTCTGTGATGAGTTGATGAATCTCCTTGATTCGCCAGTTGTGCATGAAATCAAATCTTCTATACATGAGCTGGCGAATGAACTTACCCCGCTCTCTTCTACAATTTTAAATCAATGCGTTGAATCTCCCCCTGCTCATTTGCGGGATGGCGGATTATTTAAAGATGGATTCGATGCTCAACTTGACGAAGCGAGAATGTTACAGCGCGATGCAGGAAGTTGGCTTGCCAATTATCAAGCAAGATTAAGTGACGAATCTGGAATCGCGACACTCAAGGTGGGGTTCAACAAGGTCTTTGGTTATTACATCGAAGTCTCTCACGCGCAGTCGAAAAATGTACCAGATACGTTTACTCGAAAACAAACGCTGAAAAACGCTGAGCGTTATATCACACCTGAGTTAAAAGATTTTGAAAATAAAATTCTTAGTGCAGAATCACAAGCACTTACTCGTGAGCATGAGTTGTATTCTGCACTTTGCAACGAAATAGCTTCACATGTTTCATTCATTTCTGCGTTTTCTGATGTTATTGCAACGCTTGACACTCTCGCTTGCTTTGCAGACGTTGCACGATTGTACAACTTCGTTCAACCTACCTTGGTTGAAGAGGATGTGGTCGAAATCACTGAGGGGCGTCACCCTGTTCTAGACCGTCTCTTGCTCGACAAGTTTGTACCTAATGATTGCTCGCTACAAGACCAGTCACTTGCATTGATTACAGGACCGAATATGGCTGGGAAATCCACATACATTAGACAGGTTGCTCTCATTACATTGCTCGCACATACTGGAAGTTTTGTCCCAGCGAAAAGCGCGACAATAGGAATGGTTGATCGTATTTTTACTCGTGTTGGAGCCAGTGATGAGTTACACAGTGGGCAGTCTACATTCATGGTTGAAATGGTAGAAACAGCAAATATCCTGAATAATGCTACAAACAGAAGTATGGTTATTCTCGATGAGATTGGGCGAGGTACAAGTACGCTAGATGGTCTATCACTTGCGTGGTCAATCGCAGAAACTCTTGCAAAGCGGGGTTGCAGGACTCTATTTGCAACGCATTATCACGAGCTCACGACACTCGCTGATCATGATGAATCAATTCAAAATTTACACGTCACTGTACGTGAATGGAAAGACGACATTGTATTTTTGTATGGAATCAAAGAGGGGCGAACCGACCGTAGTTACGGCATACATGTCGCGAAAATTGCTGGCGTGCCGAAAGATGTGGTGAAGAGAGCAAATGAGATTCTTGAAACATTGACTGTACATACAGAGCAAGCGAGTGAAGAAAGTTTACAACATCTAGCCGCTCCTCAAATGAGTTTGTTTACTGAGTATTTACCACATCCTCTTCTTGAAGAACTCAAACAGATTGACATGGATTCAATGAGCCCAATTGAAGCCTTTGAATTACTTCGAAAATTGACCAAATCGATTAATTAACCGCGGGCTGGGCGGTCTTTTTCGATCGATTAATTAACCGCGGGTTAATTAATCGCCGTGCTTTTGGCGAAGGCGAGCACTCAAGCGGAGTAAAAGCTGCACACGTTCAAATTCATTGAGCCATTCTTGAAGTGTGTTTTTGATTTCCTCTTCAGGTATGGGGGCACTTGGGAGGGCACATGCAGCCCCAATTTGATTAGATGCCATTGCTCGGTATCTTGAAAGTGTTCGATCACCAAGGATACTCACTGGCTCATAATCTTCTGCCATAAACAACACTGTGGGCACGCGATTTCCTGCATTGATGGTGAGTTTGTCTGAAAGTTCAATCGAAACATCTCGATCTAACCACCGAAGGTCAATCTTCTTTGATCCGTTGCCGATTGCTTCAAGCATTGGTCCTTGAGAAGAACAATCACCACACCAAATGCCAGAAAGCACCAACACCCTCATCTCTCGAACAAATAACGAAAGTAAGGATTGTTGCGAGTCTGTCAACGTGCACTTCGCTTCGTTCGCTCTCCACGATTCTGCCCTTTCATGATCAGAAGCGAGGTAGGCATCGTACGACGATGCTCTTTGAAACCACATTTTTAATTCACTTGTTGAAACATTGATAGGCACCAGAGCAGTTTACTCTGGGTTTGGCCAGACAATCCAATCTCCATCAGATTTTTCGTTCATCCTAGAAGCAGTTGGATCAAACTGCCCATTGTCATCTTCTTGATCAAACCCAACCGAGTAAATGACTGGGTTCTCGTCAACGGTGGTTATCAAGAAGGGCATTGAAGACCAAGCGTCAAGCACGCCTGCTTCGGATAAATCCGTTGGCCACTGACCAGTTTCATTATGTTCTTGCACTGCATAAAGCACCGCGAGCATTGCATCTCGATTCGCCCGAGTGTATTTTCCTTGCAATGTCGCTCTTTCGAGCGCTGGGAAAAGCAAGTTAACGATGAAATATGGATCTAGTGAAGAGCGGGGTGATTCCCATGGATTTGTGACTGCACTGTTCCCCTGTTTAAATTCAGCCAAAGGAATCTCGCTTTGGCTCTTTGCGAATTCTATTCGTCTGGTATATTCGTCGTGCATTTCTTTTCTAGAAGCAAAGCAGACATCTGCAATGGGTGCAAACAACGCTGGAAGAAGAGAAGTACTCGTTGAGCCTGATGAGACAGATTCAGTATATGCAATCAATCGTGAAGCATCGACGGGAATCAGCCGGCCGTCTCCATTTCCATCATCGGTGTAGATTCGTTGCAGAAGGTCGTACATAAAATATCGTTCGCCTTCTAAACGAATTCCCAAATGCTCTTCCAAAGCACCAAGCTCTTCCTCTAATGTTGCATAATGTTCTGCAGAGAAAAGCGTTGGCTCGTGCTCAACGATTTCTCCAAGAGTGTTAAATGTAATGTTATAAATTGCATGAGACACTAAGTCACTAATCAGCAATGGATGCTCTCGAACATGATTGCCAACCTGCACCATCGATTGAATATCATCTAAGCATCGATCTGCGTCTCCACTTGCTGCTGCTGATTTTGCATCAACCGACAGCAACAGCGCCATTCTTCTCATCGGTCCTAGTTGAGGGAGTAATACTGAAATCACAAAACCATCGAGTAACTCTTCGTTTTGTTGGGATGCATACTCATCTGGCCAAAGATCTTTATCCTCTTCTGCTACCTCTGAAGATAGAATAAATCCGAGCCCTTCCTTCGAAGTTGCCTCGTGCAGCGTTTCCAGAGTACCTTCGTGCACAGTTAACCAATGTTCAAAATGATTCCAACCCTTTTCATCTTGCCATGATGGTTCTTCAATGTCTTCATCAAAGAATACATCACTTGGCATCGGATTTTCTAGCAATGCGATGCCGGACTCTCTGTAATACGGCCAAGCTCGTTCTTGCTCGGGTACAGCTGCAGCTTTTTCATTTAATAATGCAACATAATCCACGGCAATCGTTGCTGTGCGATTCAACGCAACAATGACCCATCCAGCGTAAACCAATACCACTACCAGTACAACTATCCAAATCCATTTCCAGAATCTCATCACCTTTTCGTCTCCTCAAGTTACCGCACAGTATATCCAATTTTATTCGCCTTTTTTCGCTCAACGGAAAATAGTCCGCCTAGGCTCAGAGCCAAATTGTAATTGCTCGGTTCAAAAGAACTCGCCACCATTTATTGCCACTAAACCGCGTGCTTTTTTTCTTCCAAAAGAGATAAAGCGATATCAGGCTCAGAGCCAGAGAATGAGTTAAAAATTATTTTTTTGAGAGAGCCCAACAATGTTCAAGGACCTCTCGAACTCCCTGCAATGTGGCTCCTGAACAGGTGATTGGCGAATCAAGTTGAAGTTCGTTTGCAATGTTGGAAAGAGTTGATTCTCGATCTTCTTGTAAAAGGAGATCTACTTTGTTCAACACCACAAGTTCTTCTTTCGCTGCGAGTTCGGGCGAGTAGCGGTCAAGTTCATCCCGAATAGTCTTGTAATTACTGATAGGATCGCTTCCGTCTACCGGCATGACATCAACAAGATGAAGGAGTACCCCAGTTCTCTCGATGTGTTTCAAGAACCGATGCCCAAGCCCAGCACCATCTGCGGCACCTTCGATGAGCCCTGGAATGTCAGCAACGACCAATCGCCGATCTGTGTCCAGTTCAGCAATGCCCAGATGAGGTTGCAAAGTCGTAAATGGGTAGTCTGCAACTTTGGGTCTGGCTGCTGAGATTGCTGAAAGGAATGTTGATTTTCCTGCATTAGGTAAACCGACCAACCCAATATCAGCGATGAGTTTGAGTTCAAGATTCAGAATATGTTCTTCGACTGGCTCCCCTTGCGTTGTTTCTCGAGGGGCTTGATTCGTTGAAGATTTAAAATGTTCGTTCCCCCATCCCCCCTTCCCTCCATGAGCAACAATCAACTCTTGCCCATGTTCAGAAATATCTGCAAGCAACTCCCCAGAATCTTCGAGGTGCACGAGTGTCCCAAGAGGGACCTTCACGATACAGTCTTCACCATTTGCTCCATGCATCTGGCTCCCCTTGCCCTGTTGACCATGGGTTGCTCGATAGTGTGGTCTATGGGTGACTGGTAGCAGAGTATCAATGCTTTTGTCTCCCACCAAAATTACACTTCCTCCGTCACCCCCATCACCACCGTTGGGACCACCTTTGGGAATGAATTTTTCTCTACGAAAACTCATACAACCATCGCCACCCTTGCCACTTCTTACAAAGATTCTGGCTCGATCAACTAACATTTGAATTCCAAATTTGAGTGAAAAATATCCGCGTTAATTCACTGCGGTGAATTTTGGAACAGATTCTTCACTTGGAACAATATCCACGTATCGTCCGCGGAATCGAACTGTTCCAGGTTCTGTTGCAAACAAGGTGTCATCATTTCCGCGTCGCACCATATAGCCAGCCTTAAACTTCGTACCGCACTGGCGGACGATAATTGAGCCTGCTTTGGCTACCTCTCCACTATATAACTTGATACCACGATATTGAGGGTTCGAATCGCGTCCGTTGTTGGTTGAGCCACCGCTCTTTTTATGGGCCACAGCATTACTCCTTGTTCATCACTCTCATACGTACGAGAGCCGCGTATTGTATCAATCCGGTTGATGAGATTCAACCACCCCAAATTACCTATAAATCCACTTCCTTGTGGCGTTATTCACACCGATAATGCTGCCATCATCCACTCCAAGTTGCCGAACACTCGTCCCACTTTCAACAGGTCGAGTCGGGAGAGGTTTCAGATGAATCTGCTCAAGGTCACCGTTGACCGACCAAGAGTATTGCAGAACTCGATGTAACTTTTTCGTTTCACCTGAAATTGGAAGGGAAACCTCTACAGTATCGCCACTCACTCCCCCAGCAAAGACTTGAATCTCGCGTACATCCTCATGCCCTGCTTTCCAGATTGTAAGCCCACGAATTGCATTCTCTTCACCTTGAAGTAACGGACCACTAGCATCTGATTGAGAATTCATCAAAGGATCACCAAACATATCCAAAACTGTCAATTGGATGGTTCTAGGAACACCTTCACCATCCTCAATGATTTCCCCTTTATCAGTAACGAGGTCAAACTGGGGTATCCAACGACGATCTTCTTTCGTTTCGTTGGTCACTTCGTAGACAAGTATCCAGTATCCGTCACCCGTGGACGCGTCTCGATAGAAACGCAAATCACTCGTTTCAAGCCGCAGTTGCCAGCGGTGTGCTCGATCTGAGGCCTTGGGATACCCAAAAGCTGAGCATACAGCCGAAGTGGTGACAAGTAGAGAAAGGGTAAGAATAAACATTCGCATCATGAGGTCTCCTGACAATGCAACATTCTAGCAGTCGGATACGATTTGGTGATGATTGTTCAGAAGAATAGGCACCTTGAAGCTGCTAGTGCGATTCTAGGGAGCACATTTAAGGGGAAATCACTGCTCAGAGCCCTCGATGGCAAGGACTCGGATCAATATCAATTTGTGACAAAAAATCCAAATCGAATCAAGGAGGCCGTCTTGCTGGTCCACCATGACGGGGCTACTACCACATGCATCCCTACTCCTGCGAAGTCTCAAGAAGACGCAAAGCGGATTGGAGACCTCATCCTCAACGGATTAGAGGAAGTTCAGGGGAGAGGGTCAAAACTAGCACAAGCGATTATGGACGTGGACGATGCACTTCTCGCGTTGGCATTTAAACATGCAGGTTTTGAAAAGTTAGCCATCTTGACGTATATGGAACGCATAACTTCCGCCAAGCCGCCCCGCCATGAAAGCGGGCATGTACTGTTCGTGTCGTCTGAAGATGTGACCGAAGAAGAGATTCGCAATGTGCTTCAAGAGACGTATATTGGTTCTCTGGATTGCCCAAAAATTCACGGGTTACGGACAATCGAAGATATTATTCAGGGACATCGAGGGCAAGGGAATTTCGATTCTCAACTTTGGACAATCGCTTCGCTTGAAAACTCACCATCTGGGATATTGATTCTCAGCCCAGTCCCAGAAGCATTGTGTATGGAGTTGATTTACCTCGGCTGTACTCCCAATGCAAGAGGTCTGGGAGTTGGCGATGCATTGATGCAGGCGGCGGTACAACAATCTCAAGCAGTTGGCATGTCTAGGATTACGCTTGCTGTTGACGCAGATAATTTACCCGCAATTTCACTTTACAAACGGTGGCAATTCCAACCACTTTACAATCGTCTCACCTATTTGAAGAAGTTGTGCTGAAGTTGTCCACACTTTGTTGACAATCGATCATCATCAACAAAATAAATATTTATTTTTTAGCGTTGACCTAGTGAAACACAGGAGTTACGTAATTCGACTGACATGAAATGAACAAGAAGTAGACAACAGCCGCTTGCAATTGCCAGACGATTCTGTACTCTCCACGAACTGCTCAAGGACGAGTAGTGCCGAGCATTTGAGACGAAACTCGTGCATCAAATGATGGGGGCGGATGTCGGAAGGACTCCTCTTTTTTACCATATTCACCGTACGAACGGACTGGTTCAGAGTCTTTATGTCTATACATATTTCCCCCCGTAAATCACCAGAGCAAATCGAATCAACCGAACGAGAATTGAGAGATCAACTCAGCAATTCAATCGGGAAGCGACCATACCGAATGTGGTTTACAAATACGGACGTACGATGCTCTGAGGACTGTGTTAATATTTTTGCAACAACCCCCCTCGCTGCAAATTGGATATCTCAACGGTTCACTGGAGTCATCGAAGACGCCGCGAAAACTACATTCGGCAAAGAAATTCCAGTGCATATTTCTGTACAAGAAAAAGAGGACATCGAATCACCTGCACCACACACAATCGAGTGTCCTCAACCAATCACTCCAAAACGCCCACGCCCTTCAACTCTTCTGAGTTTTGATGATTTCGTTGTTGGTCGATGCAATCAGCTCGCGTGCGCGGCAGCAAGACAAATTACTCAAGATGACGGTCATACGATTTCTCCACTTTTTGTTCACGGTGCATGTGGGGTTGGAAAAACACACATCCTCCAAGCAATCTGCTCCAAGGCGATGAAGTCCTTAAAGGGGAAGGTTCGATATGTGACCGCTGAGCAATTCACCAATGAATTCATCGCAAGTTCTCGCAGTGGAGAATTCGGCCGATTTAGGGCTCGTTACCGTAATCTTGATGTCCTGGCAATTGATGACGTCCACTTCGTTGCAAATAAGACGAAAACTCAGGAAGAACTCCTCCATACACTTGATGCTGCTGGGCTTAAAGGTGCTCGCCTCATTCTTGCATCGGACGAAGACCCTCGACATATTCGCCGATTAAATCGAGCGTTAGCAAACAGACTCGTTGCTGGGATGATTGCAGAGGTTCAACGGCCTGACCGAGAAACAAGGTGTTCAATTATTCAAAAGCTCACTCAAAAGTACGGGTTAGGAATATCTGATGGCGCAATTGACAAACTTGCAAGTCAAGCAGTTGGCTCTGTTCGGGAAATTGAGGGGACAGTGACTCGGCTACGAGCAACAGCATCATTACTCAATAATCAAGGCAACTCGATGATTGGCGTTCATGAGGTCGAACGACTCCTGCGTGTGACTCCCCCAACTTCACATCCAATTCGTATGTCAGATGTCATTGAAGCGACTTCAACACGAGCGGGGCTCAGTGTACAAGAACTCAAAGGGTCATCTAGAACTTCTTCTGTAGTCTTTTGGAGGAGTATTGCGACGTATATTGGGCGTAAACTCACGATGCAAAGTTATCCTGAACTTGCGACAGCCATGGGCAGAAAAAATCACTCTACAGTCCATGCTGCTGTAAAGCGGGTCACACGATTACTAGAGCAAGAATCGTCAAGTATCAACATCAATGGTGAATGTATTGACATGAAGGAAGTCATCGCTCAGTTAACGTGGGCAGTGAGATCAATGGCGAATGAAACATCAGAGGCGAGAAGACCGTGATTCCGAAAGGATTTGGACACGATTAGTTGGCAGGAGAAGCAGTTCAACGGATTTGACTGCTTCTCCGAGCCAATTCAACATGAAAAACCCAATGATGATGTTACAATCTTCTCATGGGCACCACCCGAGTACTTCCAAGCATCTTCGCACTTGTACTTTTATTGAGTGTATTGGCAACGAGTGCATTAGGTTCTCATGGCAGTGATCATTCAGAAGCTGCTCTTAGGCAACTTCACCGTGCGACAAAATTTCAAAATAACAATAGCCACCTTTTGGGTCTAGCTGCACTTCGAACCCTGCGTGATCCTGATTTGCGTCCATTCTTTCACCAATTCTCCCAACACTCAGATTGGGCTGTTCAAGTTCATGCTGTCCTTGGGCTCGCCGAATTGAATGACGAAAAAACAATCGACCCTTGGCTCGTCCAACAAATTTCCCCAACCGCTCGGGAACACGTCATCGCTCAGGGACTTGACGATGGTTTATTTCAACAAGAGCAAATTGAGACACTTTTAAATTGGCCCCTTCTTGAAATTTCACCTCGACTCTTACTTCTTGCAGATCTCCAACTGTTAACAGGAGATAAGAACACCGAAATGCTCAAAGAGCTTTCCAACAATACAGATTTAACTGTTGCGATGTTCGCTGCACTGTTATCTGAAGATGAGAAAAATATTTCAAATACAACGACAAGTCTCAGAAGAGCCACAAGGACTGATCGAAGCAAATCGCTGCAAAGAACATTTCAGCTCATCAGGCAATACAAACCTAGAGGAGCTGCTTCATGGTTATATGGTTTACTCGAAAATAATTCAGTCGCACTTTCTGATCAAGAGAGGTATTGGGCACTGTATACCTTGCTTTGGGTCGACCAATCTACCGGACTTCAATTATGGGATAGGGCTTTTTCAACTGAACCAGAACGAGGTGATCAAGTGAAATACCTTCTCTTGCTTCTTGAAGCAGGAGTCACTCCAACAACTGAACAGGTAAAAAGACTTCAAATTGATTTAGATGACTCGCTGCTGGGGCTAATGGTCCGTGCTGCGAATGTGAATAAAAACCAAGAAGATGTCACAAATGAAGATTTACAAGCGCTTATTGACCTTGCTCAACAAGGGCATCGGGCATCAACTGACTGGGCATTTAGAGTTGTAAAGAATCAACTATCAGAAGAACATAAAGAGCGATTCTATTCATCGCTTTCAATCATTGCTGAATCTCCAAGTGCACGGCGAGTTGATGTTGCAATTCGTTCGTTTATATTTCTTATTGACACTTCGCCTGTGAAAGCATGGGAAATTTTACAAGCCGCACAAGATGATTCAAAACAACAAGAATTACTTCTTTTGGCAATGCTACAAATTCCGAATGAAGAAACAATAAAAGAAGCCGCAAAAATTAGACGAATCGGTTTCAACAAAGCAGACATCATGACGTTACTACTCATTGCTCGTAGTTCAATTCCATTACAAGAAAATGACCAAGAACACCTAGGAATTATTGCTGCAGGTGGAGGTAATTTAAGCCCCGGTCTTGAAACTCAAGCCGCGTGGTTATATCTCAAGCGTATGGGGCTTGCCGACAAGGCACTTGCTGCAGTTCGTCCTGAATAAACACTATCGTGTCCTCTCAAATCCCTCTTAGTTGTGCTGATATTACTGACCGCGAAATACGCGCAGCGGTTGATGCTTTGCAAAGCGAACAACTTGTTCTAGGCCCTTGGACCAGGCAATTTGAATATGCGGTCTCTGGGCACGTAGGGAGTAACTATGGCATCGCGACCAATTCAGCACAGAGTGCAATGCACATCACCCTTGAAGCCCTCGGTATTCAGCCTGAAGATGAAGTGATTACTTCAGCATTTTCGTTTCCATCTGTAGCATCAACTCTAGTGCAGATGGGTGCTACTCCAGTTTTTTCAGATTGCGATGCTAGAACACTTAATATGGATCCCAATGATGTCGCTTCGAAAATCACAAGTAAAACGAAAGCAATCATTGCTTCGCATACTTTTGGAAACCCAGCCGGCATAGATGCAATATCGAGAATCGCTCAAGAGCAAGAAATTCCACTCATTGAAGACGCTACACAAGCAATTGGTAGCAAGTTACAGGGAAGACGAGTTGGCTCATTTGGAAGAGTGGCGATTTTTGCATTTCATTCAACAACACAATTAACAAGTGTTGAGGGTGGCGTCATCACAACAGATGACGACATGCTCGCAAAACAATGCTGTTTACGTCGCAACAATGGTTTTGTCGCAGATCCATCTCTCGCAACTGATGAGCTTCACCGCATTCGCACAGATGAATTGATGCACTCAGTGGGACATGGATATCGGCTTAGTGAGGTTCATGCTGCCATTGGAGCTATTCAAATGAAACGTCTTGATGAAATCATGAGACGAAGGAATCAAATTGCCCAATGGTACACACAACTGTTAGGTGGGGTTGCTGACATCATGTGTCCAACAATTGAACGCGGCGTTGAGATGAGTTGGGATGGGTTTGTTGTACGCCTCAGTGACCGGTTCAGTCGTCAAGATAGAGATGAGCTCATCCGAGGGCTACATCGACATGAAATCGGAGCTGCAGATTATTTTCAATCTGTTCCTTCCCTCCCACTATTTTCAGATTCTATTGGTAAAAATAGTAATTGTTCTGTGGCTGATTCAATATCTAATCGAACTGTAGCATTACCCTTTTTCACTTCAATGACAAAACGGGAAGTTGAGATTGTTTGTCAAACGCTCGAACTGATGCTTACCCGTGGAACATTCTTAGAAAGTTAAGAACTCGCTGAAAGTTCACCTTCATTCTGGCGTTGAATGTGCACAATCGGCGGTTCATTCAGCGCCAATTCTGTATTGGCAATTTGTTGAAGTACTGAAATTTTATAAGAACCGCTCAACGCATTGATTGCTTTCTTTGCAGCAGAATGCTCTAGTTGCAAAATGCGATTTGCTTCTACTGCAGGATGATCAACTTGACGAACAACAATCGTTTCTTGTTCTGGTCTACGGCGATCAATCATGTATCCAGAAAGCAATACAGCGACCAAACCAACCGCGATTGCAATTTGTTTCGCATATGACTCCGTCACGGGTTGTACTGCTTGCATGAATTGAGGTTCTTGGACAATCTGAAATTGTATTTTTGACCCAGGAACAATGGATAAAATGGTGCTACGAAGTACATCTAAGACTTCCTCTTCGCCACCAAGTTGAGTGCTTCTAGATGCTAGCCAAGTCGATGGCAATGAAAGTTTGACTAGTGGCTGTTTACCCTCTCTCCAAGGAATCAATCGTTCACTTACAGGCGGTTGGGCTAACGAAACTGAAATGGTCGCAACACTCAATCCTAATGCAGCGTCTATATTTTGGCGTATAACCTCGGTGTTGAGCATTGTTCCGCCATCGTTCAGCAAATCTAGGTTCGCTTGTGGCTGGTAAATTGAATCAACTGCATCTTTTGAGTTGTCCTCATTCAATTTCATTTGAATTCCCGTATCCACGTTCTCTGTAGGTGGATATATGTCCATGGACCAAAGAAGCCCAAGACTAAAACCAACAAAACCCAACACTACGAGAGATTGTTTGAGTCGAGTATTCATGCGAACATATTCCCCTCAACTTGTCTTAATCTATCTTGGTGTGACCTGCATTCCATTGCGAGTAACTCTTTTCAAACTTGCTTCTTACTTAAAAAGCAAAACAAACATTGGCAAAATTGAATCTTGTTGTGCATCCGTGCACTATTCATTGTCTTTATCGTCCTTTAGAGCGTTGTGCCCGCATTTATTTCATGTATTTGAGGGCGCCTTGCGAGATTTCAAGAAGATGAAAATCATAAAAGCAACCATGAACAGCAGGAACGGATAGGTCTCAAAAAATGATGGTCCACTCAATTCAGTTTGGCTCATGATACTGATGTCACTATTCTTGCCAGAAGGCCATCCAATATCAAGAGCCGTTGTTGTCCCATTCCTTTGAACACCAAGCATACAGAGACCTGCTGGTGATGGCACAATTGACCATCTACCTTTTGGAACTTGGCACGTTGCAAGATCAACCCGTTTTCCCTTTTGAATACCTGCGAGGTATGCCGTGCCATCTTTGATTGAAACAAGAATCGGCCAATCTTCTTTTGACAAAATTGAATCAAATGTCCCCACAAGATCGATGGCTTCGCCTTCTTTCCATGCATCGCCATCTAGCGTCCACAACTTGACTCCTTCCTCGCAAGGAACTGCGGCAAGTATGTTTCCTAGGTGAATTGTCACCCGAGCATTCGACTCCTTCAGTGTTGGGAGTTCTTGCCATGTCGACCCATCAAATGAATGTAACTGCAATGAGTCCTCGCCACAACTAACGATAATTTCAAGGTCAGTGCTCAGCACATCAATTGGTTTTAACCCGAGGTCAAGAATACTCTGCAATGACATTTTTGAAGAGACGGGTCGGTGCTCAGTTCCGATTTCAGAAATCGAATACAACGAAATCCCAGCGTTGTAATCCACACACCAAATGGAGCCCTGATGAAGCACGATTTGATCTGGGCGATGATTTAAACGGCGAAGAAGTTGGTACGTGTCTACTGAGTTTCGTCTACACAACGAATAATCTAGCCCTTGCGTTTTAGGGTCAAAGTCGACTTTAGTGGGGTCGGTATCTCCGATGAACCAAATCCCAGATTCATTGCCGGTTGCGGCGAGGTGGGGAGTCGCAACGATGATGCACGCCGCGATGATTCCAATCATTGAGAACTCTCCTTGAGAATTTTTGTTGGCTTCAATGCACGTTGTAGGTAATCTAAACTCATCACTCGTTCAAATGGTTCATCTTCAACGATTGTAGAGAGAGTTGAAAAAGCGATTTTGATTTGAGCATTCCCTTGGTTGTCAGAGATATCAATAAGACCACCTGTTTGAGGCCAGAGCATTTCATGAAGGTTCGCGATTTCAACCTGTATGGGCTTCCTATGAATGGCTTTTGCGACATGCTCACCATCAACAAACTCAATTTGTAGGGGTCGGTGGCTAGTTGAATCAAATGTAGCCGTCCAACGACGATTTTTGCGATCTGTCAACGTGACTTGTTGTCCTTCAACGTTCATGTCTCCTTCTGGAAGTTGTTGCAATCCAAGGAGAATAAGTGCCAATTCAATATCTTGAAACAGCCCATGGTTACCGCCGATGGTAAGTGTTGGTTCATCCCCAGTCAAATCGAAGAACCAGATGTCCTCACCCTCACCACCAAACCACGCGAGAAGCTCACCAAATTTTGAGACGCGAAGTGAAATTGATTTGTTTTGTTTCCAAAAATCCAATTCGCCCTGTTCATGATGAGTTCCTTTTTCATCTGTCCATGTAAACTCGATGACCCCTCTTCCAACAAGATTTGTAAAATCAGCTGTTCTCTCTGTTTGATATGTCACAACCGCTGAAGGTGTCCACTGATGTGTTGAGTTCACAGTATTCTTGGATGTACATGCAGCCATGAAGAATCCGACAAAAAAAAGAAGCCGCATTACAAGTCACCTTGTAGGATTTCGCTCAATTGTTCAGAAAGATTTTCGATTTCTTCTTCACCAATTCCAGGATTTTTTACCTGAACTGGGTCACAATCCGTTCCTCTAAATCGCAAAAGCCACATTTCGCCACCCTCACATTCTTCGCGTCCTACGAGTTGCAATTTCCTTTTTCGGAGTAAAACGAGCGCTAAGATGTAGCGGAAAGCGACTCGTTGGGGCTTTTCTTCATTAGCAAGCCTCTCAAACAAGTCCACAAGAACCGCGTCATCTATCTGAATATCGGGCTTTTTACCCTCTTCAGCCACGGTATACACCCAATGACTAAACAGATTCTCTGGACGATGTCCGCTCTCCCATGCTTCTACGCTGTAATCCAATCGATCGAAGCCCTCATCTTCCTCTCGCTCGCATAACGTTGCAACTGCAGGGGCGCTTGGAGTGAGTGGATGACCTGATGCAGCACAGATACCGGTTGGCCTTGAAACGCCTTGTGAATTTCCAAATCGTGACATATATGAGAATCCTACGGTATCCGCGTATAATTGGAAGTACATGACGTGGACAATTTTTGGATACGACGTATTTGAGACAATTATCGAACTTCTCATCATCTGGTTGAGCGTCTTTTTAGCATTTCGCTTTCTACAAGGGACTCGTGGAGGTGGTGTGATTCGTGGGCTTGTAATCCTCTTGTTCCCGCTTTGGCTCCTTCAGATTCTTGCAGACTGGACAGGACATTTTGATCGACTTGATTTTTTCGCTGAGCAATTTTTGACGTATGTCTTCCTGCTACTCATTATTATTTTTCAACCCGAACTTCGCCAAGCAGCTGTTCGAGTAAGCCAATCTGGCTTGCTTGCAAGGTTTAGAACCGCCTCATCGGTTGGTGACACGACCATCTCAGCAATTTCTGAAGCATCTGTTTTCTTAAGCCGAAACCAATTTGGAGGGTTAATTGCAATTGAGCGAGAAAATAGTACCGCTGATCACGTTGTAGGCGGACAACCGCTCGACGCACTGGTCAACGCCCCGTTGTTAAAATCAATTTTCTGGCCAAACAATCCTCTGCATGACCTTGGATGTATTGTTCGTGGCGAACGAATCGTAAAAGCAAGTGTGCAATTTCCACTTGCAGATGATTCTGCGATGTTATCGTCAGATCTTGGTTCGCGACATCGGGCTGGGGTTGGTTTATCAATGCGGTGCGACGCACTCATCATCATTATCAGTGAACAAACTGGACAACTTTCATTTGCTGATCATGGAGTGCTCATTCCAGTTCACAAAGATGATTTTGAAACAGAGCTGTCACAGCGTTTAAATCCTGTTTCCGAACCACCGGTTGACGAACAAATCGCAGATGAAGAAACAACCTCAGCAACAACAACATCAACGGAACCTACTGAATGAAACCAAAAGACAACACGGTTGCTGTTTTGTTCGTCACCATTCTTGCTGTTCTGATTTGGCTGTGGTCTGCTGCACGAACAGAAGATGAGCGAAACATCTACACAACTTTGCATTTTAAAGCACCTGAGGGTTCTTCAAGTACAGTGACTCCATCGTCGAAGCCAATCAAGCTCACGTTGAAAGGACCTCGCTCGTCACTTGATGCTGTTGATGAGGCTTGTCGGAATGGAATTGACCTCTCTATTGCTACAGACACTGGTGAGATAACGATTGATGTCGCAACTAGAATCAGCGCCATTGATTCGATTAAATCAACCGGCGCTGATGTGATGGCTGTAGATCCAAATTCTTTAACTCTAAAGGTCCAGAACATGGTGAATGTTGAAGCCGTGGTTGAGCCCGTTCTACCAAACGTCACAGTTAGTGGTGATGTCACCGTAGATCCAGCAACTGTTCTGCTTCGTATTCCCAAGCAAATTCGCAATGAACTTCCTGAAGCACTTTCAGTTACGGCTGTTGTAAGCGAATCTGTTTTAGAACAATTACAACCAGGCGTCGTGCATACGAGAGATGCTTCGATTCAACTGCCAGAGGCGTTGGATGGCAAGGGAATCCAAGTTGAACCAAATCGAGTGGCGCTCTCATTTAAGATTCAATCGAAAACCGACAAAACCACACTTCCTCAAGTTCGCGTGTTGATTGCTGGTTCTGCTGAAGATTACTCAGATTATTTTGTCTCGCTCCCTGTAAAAATTATTCCGAATGTGACAATCGAGGCCGACAAGGATTTAATCTCAAAAATTTCATCTGGAGATGTTTCTGTTTTTGCGATTGTAAGACTTGCGTCAAGAGATATGGAACAACGAATTGAATCAAAACGCGTCACTTCATTTTTGGCGATGTTAGAAGATGGCAGTGGAGTTCAAGTCAAAGCAACACCCCAAGATGTTGCCTCTCTTGAAGTCGCCCTTCAGATTGAACCCGTTGCGGTACAGAACCCTAATTAACGAGCGGATTCTTTCGTGACTGTCACAACACTAAGTGGCTGTCACCGAGGGTGACTGTCACACTGCCTGTGTGGTGACAGTCACGACCACCGGCTTGCGAACCAAGATTTTTTACCTCGACGGAGCAGAATCGTGGAGCCATGAAGAAGGTCATCATTTGTGAGCACCCGTTCAACTGCGTCGTCCCCTGCTAATTTTTCGCCATTAATCGCGACTGAGCCATTTTGCAAAAACTCTCTAGCCTCTCGCTTGCTCTTACAAAGTTCGGTTTGAGGAAGAAGTTCAACGAGAGAAGCTGCCGCTGTTCCTAGAGAGCCTTTTGAAAATTCACCTGCAGGAACTTCTGCAAAAACCTCATCTAGCATCTGCTTGTCAAGCGATTTGATATCCCCTCCAAAAAGTGCATTTGCCGCTTCGTTACACCTCTGTACATTTTCTTCTCCATGGAAAGTTTCTGTCATCGCGTCGGCTAATGCTCGTTGGGCTTTGCGTTGATGTGGAGCCTCTGCATGCTCAGCCTCAATAGTTTGAATGGTATCACTGTCTAAAAATGTGAACCAACGCAGGAACTGACCTACATCTTCATCTGGCACATTTAACCAATATTGGTGGAATGCATATGGGCTCGTCCTATCTTCACTCAGCCAAATTGCGCCATCTTCAGTTTTACCAATTTTACTTCCGTCACTCGCTGTAACGAGTGGGTTTGTAATTCCAGCACCACGAAATTGTTCATCTGACATTGTGGACATGTCTCTGCGAATCAAGTCTATTCCAGCAACGATGTTGCCATACTGATCACTGCCAGCAATTTGGATTGTGCAATCATGCTCTCTTCTCAAATGAAGGAAATCGTACGCTTGCAAAATCATATAACTAAATTCGGTGTATGAAATACCTTGTTCACGATTGTGTAAGCGTTCTTTCACAGAGTCTTTTTGAATCATTGTATTCACAGAAAAGTGTTTGCCAACTCCTCGCAATACATCAATGAAATTTAGATTGCATAACCAGTCTGCATTGTTCATCACGATTGCAGCGTTTTCACCTTCAAAATCAAGTACCTTCGAAAAACTTTTAAGTTGGCCTTCAACGTTTGCAGCAACTTGCTCGGGAGTCAACAACTGACGTTCCGAATCTTTTCCAGACGGATCTCCAATCAAGCCAGTGCCACCTCCCATTAAGACAATCGGAGTGTGGCCTGCAAGCTGCCAGTGACGGAGCATTTTGATTGGCATGTAATTACCAATCGTCAGTGCGTCTTTTGTTGGATCAAACCCGCAATATGCAATCCTATTTCCAGAAGAGAGATGTTCAGCAAGCTCGTCTCCACCTGTTGTTTGGTGGAGCAATCCACGCCATTTAAGTTCTTCAAGGAATTGCATGATTGGTAGTTTACCGCCAGAGGGATATTTCGTTGCGTACGTGCTTTTTATTCAAATAAATCAGGAGGAAAACTGGGAGCACAAGATACAAGGGCATAGAAATCATTAACTGTGCTAAAAACATTCCTTGAACCTCTGAGTTTTCTTGCACTAAACTCAAGCGTGGAAACCAGTTGAGCGCTACAGAGGCAATTTTGAAAAGGATATACAACACAGACCAAACAATGAGATGAATGCTTGCTTTTGGAATGCGTTTCAACAAAGACATGCCAGCATAAATAAGGAACAGCGAGAAAATAATATTGCATACTGAAGCAATTGAAGATATCCATACTCGAGGTGCTGTAGCATCAAGTTGTTTGGTTAGCTCATCACTTATCTCGCCTTCCCCAAAGGGGATGGCTGTGTGGAGTTGTTCGATTTCTGCCAGCCCAGTGAACGCTAGACATCCTCCAAAGAGCGTAAGCCCACCTACAACAATGCAACAAGCACCTACAGTCGTGGGCCAAGTGACAGAATATTGTGTTTGTACAGTCAAAATTGCCTGAGGAAACGAGCGTCGTTTTCAAAGAGCCATCGAATATCTTGAATGCCGTATTTCAGCATCGCAATCCGTTCTATTCCGAGACCAAATGCATACCCCTGCCATTGCTCGTTGTCGTACCCAACTTGTTCGAATACTGCTAGATCAACAAGTCCACACCCACCGATTTCCACCCATTGCCATTTGCCTTTTATTTTCATCTTCATATCAACTTCTGCTGATGGCTCAGTAAAAGGAAAGAAACTCGGGCGGAACCGTACTTCTGCCTCTTCGCCAAAATACGCCTTAGCAAATTGAAAAAGTGTTGATTTCAAATCTACCATTGATACTTTTGGAGCAACAAGAAGCCCCTCACACTGGTGAAACATACTGAAGTGAGTTGCGTCGTGTGTGTCTGGTCTATACACACGACCGACTGCGATAATTTTTATGGGTGGAGGTGTAGATTCCATCACGCGTATCTGCACCGTAGAGGTTTGGCTTCGCAACATACGATTGCCTTCTAGGAAAAAATTATCGATTGGGTCTCTTGCTGGGTGATCTTCTGGAATGTTTAGTGCATTAAAGTTGTGATGTTCATCTTCAACTTCAGGACCGTACGCAACGCTGAAACCCATTCGACCGAATACCTCTGTAATTTCATCGATGGTTTTGCTGATGACATGGCGCCGACCCTTTGCCACATCCTCTCCTGGCTCTGTAACATCAAGTGGCTCCCTTGAGGATGTACTTCCTGTGAGTGTGTCTTTACGCGACTTGAAGGCTTCTTCTAGTGATGTCTTCACCTCGTTGAGCCTTTTTCCTACAAGTGGTTTTTCGTCGCTTGAGACCTCCTTCATCAGAGGCATAACACCCTTTAACCTCCCCTTTGATCCTAAATATGAAACACGCCAAGATTCAAGTTCATCAACAGTCTGAACTGTGTCTATCTCGCCGATTGCGTCTTTCTGAAGTTTGTTAAGGGTTTCAAGCATGTGCGCATAGTACCACACGATTCCGAGGCTCTGCAGGTGTGACTGTCACTGGGTCTGACCCTAATCGGGCGCACTGGGGCAGGTGTGACAGTCACGAAAGAATCACTCTTCTTCTTGCGCTTCGGGGACCTCTGTCACTTCTGTGACTTCCTCGCTTTTTTCTTCAGCAAGTGTTTCGTCGATGATTTCTTCTGCGCTTTCTTCAGACATCTCATCTTGGTTCGCTTCTTTGGAGGGTTCTGGGGCTGCCTCTGGTGCTTCTTCTTCGACCGCTTCTGCTTCTACAGCAGACGCGGTTGAGACGAGTACTTTCGCTGCAAAATCACGCCGACGTTGTTTTTGAACGCGTCGACGAGATTCACCACCACCAAGTTGAGGTCCTTCTTCTTCACCAACAAGTTGTAAAAGTACAAGATCAGTTCCATCACCGAGTCTTCGTTTTCCAATCTTGATGACACGGGTGTATCCACCGTCACGGTCTGAGAACTTTGGACCAACAACAGTCATAATATGCTGGACAAGCCTAGGCGCTTTTCGAACTTCGCCATATCGATTGAACTCGATATCAGCTTCACTTGGCAAATCAAAGTGACTATTTTGCTTGGCTGTGTCTGGCACATTAGGATCAGCAACCCACGAATGAATCTTTCGATCATTAATAAGTTGTTCGATTCGCTTGCGAGAATTATGACCACCGCGTTTTGCAATCGTGATGATTTTCTCAACAAATGGCTGAACTGCTTTCGCCTTCGCCATTGTCGTTTCAATTTGACCATGCTCGAAGAGTCCAGCAGCGAGATTGCGAAGCATTGCTGTGCGATGTTCGCTGTCTCTACATAATTGTTTTCCATGGATTCTGTGTCTCATGGGTACACTCCTTCACAAAGAATGATTGTTCTTTGATTATTCCGTTTCATCAATGGAGCCGATGATTTCGTCTCCGGGGTTATCAGTTTCACCTATTACTTCTTGCGGACTTGTGCTGTCAAGTTCGACTTCGTCAAGAAAATCGTTACCCATTTCATCACAATCCGAGTCATCACAATCTGGATCGTCATCACACGTTGCATCTGTTAAATCGACGTATCCATCAACACCAGCTGGCATTTGCATCGCTAGCGTCAGACCTAGGTCATCCAATTTTCGCTTAATTTCACGTAGTGAAGTTCGCCCAAAGCTACGTAGCCCGAGCAATTCACGATCGTTTAGTGAAACGAGTTGTGCGACCGTCACGATATTTGCGAGCTCTAAACAATTTGAAGATCGAACAGTTAAATCAAGATCTGCGATAGACATTTCTAGTTTTCGAATCAACTCTTCATCTACTGCTGCCGCTGCTGCTGCTTCTGCACTGACAACTGCCTTGCCAAGAGAGTCAAACTGGACGAATGCGTTCAAGTGTTTACGAAGGATTTTTGCTGATTCAACAAGGCACATTTCAGGGCTCACAGTGCCGTCTGTCCAAATATCTAGTATCAAGCGGTCAAAGTTTGTTTGCTGACCAACACGTGTGTTTTCAACTCGATAACGAACTCGTTGGACTGGACTGAATACTGCATCAATTGGAAGTTCACCAATGATTTGTTCGTCCTTCGTTGCGTACTGTTCAGCTGCTGGAACGTAACCACGGCCACGTTCTAGTGTCAATTCCATTTCAAAATCAATCTTATCTGTAAGTGTCGCGATGACGTGATCTGGGTTAAAAACAGTGACCGATGAATCTGCTTCGATCAAATCTGCTGTCACTTCGCCTGGACCTGAAGCAGATAATCGGAGCAATTTTGGTTCATCGGAGTCGACATTAAGAATAAGTCCTTTGACATTCAAGACGATGTCAACCATGTCTTGTTTCACGCCTTCAATTGTGCAGAATTCGTGTTCAGCACCTTTTACGCGAATTGATGTTACTGCTGAGCCTTCAATTGTGCTCAATAATATTCTGCGGAGGCTGTTTCCAACTGTTGTGCCAAAACCACGTTCGAACGGTTCCACTATAAAGCGACCAAATGTATCGGTTGCTGATTTTTCTTCAAGGATTACACTTGCTGGAAGCTCTAATCCTCTCCATCGTACATGCATCATTGTTCTGTTCCTTCTATCTTTCGGCAGTGGCATAAAGCCAAATATTCGCTATTCTTAGAATCGGATCGCGTGGGACTGCCAGCACCTCGCGCCCATCTCCAAGGGCGAAACGTTTTCTTACTTAAACACGGCGTTGCTTCTTCGGACGACAACCATTGTGTGGGATTGGAGTGTGATCCTCAACTGCTGTAATTTGCAGACCGTTTTGTTCTAGGGATGTAATCGCTGAATCTCGACCACTACCTGGACCTTTCACTCGAACTTCTACTTCAGTAACGCCCATTCGACGACCCTTGAGTGCTACTTTTTCAGCTGCTCGTGCTGCTGCAAACGGTGTTGCTTTCCGAGCACCTTTGAATCCAACTGTACCTGCAGAATCCCAACACAATGTTTCACCACTTAAATCAGTCATTGTGATGATTGTGTTATTGAATGTTGCTTTTACATTGACAATTGCTTTGCCTATGTTTTTTCGTATTTTTTTCTTAGCCATATATATCTCTTTCCTTTTCGCTCGTGCGATTCCTGTAACCTATATTTGAATCTTTCTATAGTGGAACCTTGCGATGTTATTCAGCACCGTGCCGAATAGATTAGTTATCCTTTTACGCCTTTCTTACCAGCAACTGTCTTCTTACGTCCCTTACGAGTACGTGCGTTACAGCGCGTTCGCTGACCTCGAGTTGGCAATCCCTTGCGATGACGTTCTCCTCTGTATGAACGAATATCGCGTAGACGTTGAATATTTTGTTGAACCTGACGACGCAGCGACCCCTCTACGATGAGGTGAGTGTCTAAGTACGCAGCGATACTACCAACATCATCGTCTGTTAAATCGCGGGCTTTCGTGTCGGGATCAATCTTAGTTTCGCTCAAGATGTCATCTGCGGTTTGAGGACCAATTCCATAAATATAACGGAGTGAATACCGCACTTTTTTATTATCTGGGATGTCTACACCTGCAATACGTGGCATGTTAATTCTCCAATATCGGGACTATTCGTTAGCCCTGACGAGCTTTCAATCGAGGGTTCTTCTTGTTAATAACGTATCGCTTGCCTTTTCTGATGACGATTTGGCAATCTTTCGTTCTTCGTTTAATACTACTTTTTACTTTCATGATGATGTCCTCTCTGTTTGAGGGTGTGTTGTTAATGTCTATATGTAATTCGACCTTTGGTCATATCGTACGGGCTGATTTCTACTGAAACTTTGTCGCCGGGCAGGATACGGATGTAAAACCGTCTCATCTTTCCACTGATGTACGCAAGTATCTCATGTCCATTTTCAAGTTTCACCTTGAACCTTGCATCAGGTAGTGCTTCAACAACTTCTGCTTCGAGAGTAATTTTTTCTTCTTTTGCCATAGATGTACCGTTTATGCTCCGCTTGGTCTCCTTGATAATCCGCCTGAACGGCTTTTCACAGTTGTGTCGTGAAAACCTTTGTAGTTACGCATGAGGAGGTTCGCTTCGATTCGTTGAATCAAGTCTAGACCAACACTCACAACAATTAATAATCCCGTCCCTCCAAGGAAGCTTGAAACGAAAAACGGAATTTGCATTTCTTTTGAAACAATCGATGGAATGACTGCAATGACAGCCAAGAACCCAGCCCCTACGTATGTAATTCGCTCAACAACTGTTTCTAAATATTCAGCAGTTCGTGGTCCGGGTCTTAAGCCGGGGATGAAACTTCCATTATCGCGCAATTGTCTTGCCATATCTTCAGGGCTAAACACAATTGTTGTCCAAAAGTAACTGAAGAAGTAAATCAAAATGATTTCCAAAACTATGTACGGATACTCACCCATCTGGAAATTTGCATTTAAGAATGTTGTTGTTGCAACCCACCAACTTGACGGGTCTGGAGATGCTGCAGCTGAGGTTTGAAGGTACCCAAAAAATGCAGACGGGAAAATCAAGAGGGAGCTTGCAAAGATAATGGGCATCACACCTGCGTGATTTACTCTCAACGGCAAGTAATGACGTGCTCCGCCGTATGTTTTTCTACCACGAGTATGCTTTGCTTGTTGAATGGGGATTCTGCGCTGGGCAACTGTAATGAGAATAGCTCCTGCAACAACGAAGACAAAAGCTCCAATAAGGAAAAGGACTCCCATGATCCCAATTGAACTGCCTGTTGCTTGCTGAGAAGTGCTAAAGTTGTCCCAAATCCATGTCAGCGCGTTTGGCATCTGAGAAATAATCCCTGCAGTCAAAATTAAAGATACACCGTTACCAATTCCGTATTTATCTATCTGCTCTCCTAGCCACATCAGGAAAATGCTTCCGGCTGTCAGTGCTGTGACACCTGCAAGGTAGAAGACAATCATGCCTCCAGGATTTAAAAATTCTGGTTTAATCAAGCCCTGAGCAGCGATAAACTTCAACCACATCATCGCCTGAATAAAGCACATTGCAACGGTTGCATATCTGGTCCATTCAGTAATTTTTGCTTGGCCGGACGCACCCTCTTTTTTCAATTCTTGCAATTTTGGCATCACCGATTGCAAGAGTTGGAAAATGATTGAAGCCGTGATGTACGGCATAATGCCAAGACCGAAGATGGTTGACTGCTTGAACGAACCACCAGAGAAAATGGATGCGTAATCGAGGAATTTTCCCCAACCACTTGCATCTTCTGATGCCTTTTGCGCGGCATCAATCATTTGTTGTTGGTTCACACCAGCAAGCGGAATCCAGAATCCAATGCGATAAATTGCAATCATCGCCATTGTGAAAAAGACGCGATTGCGTAATTCTGCGATTCTAAAGATGTTAATAATTGCTTGAATCATGAGGTCGGTACCTGCAGGTCATTCTTCTTCTGTGGATTCTTCTTGTGGAGTTTCATCAACCACTTTTTCTACAATTTCTTCTGCTGCTATTTCTTCTACAACTTTTTCTACAACTTCTTCAGCCGGAGCTTCTTCAGATGCTGCTTCTGCTGTTTTTGTCTTCGTTTTTGTTTTTTCTGGCCATGTACGCTTCCACTTTTTCTTCTCGATCAACGTCACGCTTCCGCCAGCATCTTCAATCTTTTTCGTTGCCGAAGCAGAAAACTTGTCCGCTGTAATGTGTAATGCAACAGAAAGTTCACCATCACCTAGCACTTTGACAGGATTTTTAAAATTTCGAATCAGCCCAGCTTCTACAAGTGCTGTTGCATCAACTGTTGCACCCTTTTTGAAATGCTCAGCAATTGCTGCAAGATTGACAATGTGATAGACCGTTTTAAATTGGGTGTTCGTAAAACCACGCTTTGGGATACGCCTAAAGTATTGCATTTGCCCACCCTCAAATGCTGGTCGCCTTGAGTAACCTGAGCGTGAACCTGCACCTTTATGGCCTCGACCACTGGTTTTCCCAGAACCACTGCCTCGCCCGCGTCCAACTCGCTTACGAGTTTTATACTTGCCAGCTTTTTCAGTTATTTCATGAATCATCATGACGATTTGTCTCCATAAAGAGCTCTGGTTACCCAGCCGCTTCCTCGCTACTTTCTTCTGTAATCACTTCTTGAACGACTACGCTTGGCATCGCTTCGTGCGATTGCTCCGTGTGTGTTTTTTCAATTTCAACTTTACGGAGTGTCTGGATTGTGTCGCGACTTCTAAGTTGACGAAGCCCATCAATCACTGCCTTCGATAAGTTCTTATTATTCGTTGACCCATACGCTTTTGAAAGACAATCTTGAACGCCAAGAAGGTCAAGCACAGCTCGTACTGCAGCACCAGCAATAACACCAGTACCCGGAGATGCTGGAACAAGTCGCACACTACATGCACCAAATCTGCCAGTCACCTCGTGTGGAATTGTTGTTCCGGTTAATGGGAACTCACGCATCTCACGTTTTGCTTTCTTTTGCGCTTTTTCAATCGCATTAGGGACTTGGTTTGCCTTGCCATAGCCAAGGCCAACTCGACCCTGCCGATCACCACAGACAACCATTGCAGAGAAACTAAACCGACGACCACCTTTTACAGTAGCTGCTGTTCGGTAAACACCGACTGTATTTGAGTCGATTGATCCTCTTTCTTCATCATATTGCGTGCTTTTTGCATTCATCATTCGTTTTCCTATTTCCTTAGAATTTAAGCCCTGCTTCGCGAGCGCCTTCTGCAAGTGCTTTCACTCTTCCGTGGTAGCGATATCCATTTCGATCGAAGATGACACTTTCAACGCCTTCTTTCTTTGCTTTCGTTGCAATTCGCGTTCCGATTTCTTTCGCTGCGTTACAGTTCGCTCCACTATCAATTTTGCCTTCTTTTTCGATGGTAGATGCAGAGCAAATCGTTGATCCAGAAGTGTCGTCGATAAGTTGAGCGTACATGTTTTTCCCAGTCCTCGTTACAGTTAATCGTGGGCGGGATGGACTTCCGAAGATGTTCTTACGAACACTGCGTCTCCTGCGAGTATATCTTTTGTTTCGTGATGTAATCCGATTCATCGTTATATTCCTTCGTCGTACTTACGTGTGATTACACGCCAAATGCTTTACCTTGCTTACGGATGATGACCTCATCGTGGTACATAATGCCTTTGCCGTTGTACGGCTCTGGCTCTCGTTTCGATCGAATCACTGCTGCAAATTGACCAACTGCCTGTTTGTCTGCGCCAGTAATCGTAATTTCAGTTCCCTTTTCGACTTCAAACGTCACACCGTCTGGTGCTTGTAAATCAATGGAATGGCAATACCCAATGTTTAAAACAATTGTCTGCCCTTGCGCTTTAGCGTTCCAACCAACTCCTACAATTTTCAATTTCTTTGTAAAGCCCTTTGATACACCTTCAACCATATTGTTGATACAACTTCGAGTCGTTCCCCATAACGCTCGGTTTTGACGTGGTGCTTCCATATCGCCCTCAATTGAACAACAAATTTCTTTTGCGTCAGCATCGTATTTAACATCCACTTCTTCTCGCCAATCGAAAGTTAGATTGCCTTTTGGCCCCTTGATATCAATTGAACGATTTGCGTCGTTGACTTTTACTTCAACGCCTGTGGGTACTGCGACTGTTTGTTTTCCTATACGTGACATAATCTCGATCCTCTTTCGCGTTATGCGACTGTGGCAACAACCTCGCCACCAACTTTTTCCTTTCGACACTCTCGATCGCTCATAATGCCGCTACTTGTTGAAATAATTGCAATTCCGAGACCTCCAAGTGGTCGCGGAAGGTCTTCCACGCTTCGGTATACTCGGCAACCGGGTTTTGATTCTCGTTTAATTGTATTGATGACTTTTTCACCACGTTCACCATATCGAAGTTGAATATCAAGCCGCCCCTGCCTGCCATCATCGATAACTTCAAAACCATCGATGTAGCCCTCTTTCTGAAGGACATTAGCAACTCCTCTGTTCAACTTGCTATTCAGGCAAGAGACAGAAGGCGCATGATTTCTCACTGCGTTTCTAACGCGTGTAAGCATATCGGCTGTTAAATCTTGTTGTGACATTGTAAGTACTCCAGACACGGCATCATCTAGTTCGTGCCGTGCATTAATTCTTTCTGATTACCAACTCGCTTTTCGCATTCCGGGGATCTTGCCTTCCAACGCTAATTGGCGAAGCATGATTCTGCTAATTCCAAACTTTCGATAGACGCCACGACCCCGGCCCGTGATTTGACATCGATTCTTTTTTCGAGTCGAGAATTTTGGTTCTCGTTTCATTTGTTCAAATACGCGTTTACTAGCCATTTGTAATCCTTATTCTTCTTCCCGTACGAAGGGCATACCGAGTTTTTCTAATACAAATTTACTTAACTCTGGTGTAGAGTTTTCAAAGACAAGATTGATGTTCATTCCATGAGTAAAATTCACCTCTGCCATGTTGATCTCTGGCCACACTGCTTGTTCAGTCAATCCCATTGAGTAATTACCTGCCTTATCAAAGGCGGAAGTTTTTAAACCACGGAAGTCCTTGATTCTAGGAATGGCGAGGGAAATTAGGCGATCTAGAAAATGCCACATCCGTTCACCACGCATTGTGACCATGAATGCTGATGGTGCACCTTCACGAACTTTAAAATTCGCAACTGATTTTTTCGCCATCAACATAATTGGCTTCTGACCTGAGATTTTGGTGAGTGTTGAAATCACAGTATCCCGAATTTCAGGTTTCAATTTTTGGTTATCAAGAAATCTACCTATTCCTACATTCACGGTTATTTTTGAAAGTGTTGGAACTTTACTTACGTTACCCAAACTAAATTCTTGGAGCACGCTTTCTTTAACCTGATCGTTGTAGAGGGTTTGCAATCTTGGTTTTTCAATAGTTGCAGTCATATCATTACTTTCCTGTTGCACGTGCATCGGCGGAGTGAACTTCACCAATGACCTTCTCGACTTTTTTACCTTTGTCATCTCTAATCAAACCGATTCGTACTTTGGCACCATCTTTTTGAGTTTCATATCGAACACGTGCCGGCTTGCCATCTACTTCTGGGCTGACATTGCTCATGTGAATAGGCATTTCTTGTTTGATGACTCCGCCATTGGGGTTCGCTTGAGATGGCTTGATGTTCTTATTGCGAACATTCACACCTTTCACAACAACACGGTCGCTCTTGGTGAGGACTCGAAGGATTTCACCTACAGCACCTTTATCATTTCCAGCAGTAACAACCACTTTGTCACCTTTTCTTATATGTCTAGGCATTACACCACCTCCGATGCGAGTGAAACAATTTTCATGTAATTCTTCTCGCGTAGTTCACGGGCAACTGCGCCAAAGATTCGAGTACCAGTTGGATTCATATCTTCATTTAACAATACACATGCGTTTGAATCGAATCGAACATATGAACCATCACTTCTTCTTGTTGGATACTTCGTTCGAACGATGACTGCGCGTATCTTGTCGCCAGTTTTTACTTGTGAATTTGGCAATGCTTTCTTCACAGCACAGACGACTTTGTCGCCTACTCCAGCTGTACGACGTGTGTATTTGCCTCGAGCGGTAGATCCACCAAGGACACTAATCACGAGTACCTCTTTTGCGCCGCTGTTGTCAGCTACTTCTAATCTTGATTCTTTTTGGATCATAGTTCTGTTCCTTGATTAACTGTTTAGACAACAGCTGACTCCACAACACGAGTCACTACCCATGATTTTGTTTTCGAAATAGGGCGACACTCCGTTATCTCTACTTTGTCGCCAAGGTTTGCTTCATTGTTAGCATCATGAGCTTGAATAACAGTACGCTTGCGAACATACTTACCGTACTTCGGGTGTTTCGTTGAAAATTGTATTTCGACTTTGCAACTTTTATCACGAGCACTTGATGTGACAACACCGATTTTTCGGGATGCATTTTCTGAAATATTGATTTCTTTAGAGTTCTTCATCGTTTTGCCTTTACGCACTTCCTGCAGTCAGTTTTCTTGTGTTTTGTTCTGTCAACAATCGTGCGATATCTTTTTTAATTTTGCCGTATTGAGACGTATCCTGAATTTTCTCGGTGACGCCTTGCGTCTTTAACTCAAAAAGTTTTTTGCGAAGATTACTTACTTCGATTTCAAGTTCTTCATCACCAAGTTTGTGGACTGCTTTTGCTTTCATATCTTCATTCCTTCTGCGGTACTCTCAAACTGGTTAAACAGTGAGCCTTCGACCAACAAACCGGCAACGCACCGGCATTTTGTGTGCAACCCGAGCCATGGCTTGTTTTGCCATGTCTTCTGGAACGCCACTAATTTCAAATAAAATTGTTCCGGGCTTTACGCGAGCTGCCCAAAAATCTGTATCCGCTTTACCTTTACCCATTCGTGTTTCCAACGGTTTCTTTGAAATCGGCTTGTCTGGAAAAATACGAATTACGACTTTGCCTTGACGACGTAGGAAGTGCTGAGCTGCAATCCGTCCTGCTTCAATTTGTCTTGCAGAAACCCAATGAGTATCAAGGGATTGCAATCCATACTCGCCAAATGCCACAAAATTACCTCTAGTGGCATTGCCTTTCATCTTACCTCGCATTTGTTTGCGGAACTTAATTCGTTTTGGCATCCGTGGCATCGGACAATCTCCTTACAACTGTTCGGTTGTACCGAACAACATGACTTTCGTTAACGACGACCTCGAGCACGCCCGCGTGCACCTGCTGCACGTGAATCTGCTTGCTCTTCTTCTGCGTCTGTATACATACCTTTATAAATCCAAACTTTTACACCAATAATTCCATACGTTGTTTCAGCATGAACAATGGCATAATCGACATTTGCCTGTAGTGTTGAGAGCGGAATCGAACCTTCTCGAACAACAAACTTACGGGCCATTTCTGCCCCACCAAGCCGACCAGAAATCTGAATTCGAATTCCTTTTGCACCGTGTTGAATAGCTGATTCGCAACGTTGCTTAAGCATTCGTCTAAAGTTTCCTCGCTTACGCATTTGTTCGCCAACTGCTTCAGCAATTAAGCGTGCATCGGTATCGGGATTCATGACTTCCATGATCTTGACTTGCGCCTTCCGCCCTGTCATCGCTTGTAAATCTGCAACAAGTTTGTCTATTTCAGAACCCTTTGGTCCAACTACAAGTCCAGGTCTTGCTGTTTTGACAATAACTGTTAACTCTTCACGTGTTCGTTCGATATAAATATCAGATACTGCTGCGAAGGGTGGTGTTCGGTTCAGTCGTTGATCTACAAACTCACGAATACGATAATCTTCGACGAGTAACTCGGCGAAAAGCGCTTTGGGTGCGTACCATCGAGACTTATGTCCCTCAGTAACACCAACACGGAATCCAAATGGTTGAACTTTTTGTCCCATTATGTTCTCTCTCCAACAGAGATGATGAGGTGGCTAGTTGGTTTATGGATTGGGTGGGCACGTCCACGATCCTTTGGTCGCCATCGTTTGATTACAGAACCCTCATCAACACGTGATTCAGAAACGTAGAGGTTTGAGACATCTGCGTCTTGTTCTTCTGCATTTGCGATAGCACTATTCAGTACTGATTTAAAATACCACGCAGCTCGCTTCTTGGAGAATTCCAACTGTGCGAGTGCGTCGTCAATTCGTTTACCTCGAATCAAATCTGCGACAAGGCGAGCCTTTCGCGGTGAGATTCGAGCATATTTATGTGTTGCTTTATACGTCATCAGTATTACCAATCAAAGTTACGACTTAATGCCTTCCTTCTTGTTTGTGTGACCACGGAACAATCGGGTGTGGGAAAACTCACCTAGTTTGTGACCAACCATGTCTTCAGTGACGAAGACTTCATTAAATTTTCGCCCATTGTGAACAAGGAAAGTTACGCCAACAAACTCAGGGACAATTGTGCATGCACGTGACCATGTTTTAATTGGCTCCTTTTTCGATGCAGAAGCCATCGCTTCTACTTTTCGGTAGAGCTTTTCGTTTACAAATGGGCCTTTTTTAAGTGATCTTGACATTTCTATGTTTCCTAAGGTCAGACTTTCAGTTGACCATATCGTTTACTCTTACGACGACGGAGGATGCGTGCATCCGTCCACTTCCCACGCTGCCTTGTGCGTCCACCTTTAGATTTTGTGCCGGAAGCACTTGCTGGGGTTCTTCCACCTTTGGAACGACCTTCGCCACCACCAAGTGGGTGATCATGGTGGCTCATCGCCATACCACGAACTTTTGGTCTTTTACCAAGCCATCGATTTCGACCAGCTTTACCGAGTTTGACATTTTGATGATCAGTGTTACCGAGTTGACCGATTGTTGCCCTGCATTCAACAGATACTTGCCTAATCTCGCCAGATGGCAGTACGATTGTTGCCCAGCGTCCTTCACGGTTACTAAGCCGTGCAGCAGCACCAGCAGATCTGCAAAGCGCTCCTCCCTTTCCAGGTTCAAACTCGATGTTATGCACAGTCAAGCCAGTTGGGATAAATTTGAGTGGCATGCAATTTCCGACTTTTGGTTCAATTGCACTGTTTGAACTCTTCACTGTATCGCCATCGGTTAAATTTCTTGGAGCCAAGATGTATCTTTTAGAACCATCTTCATATTGAACAAGTGCAATATGGCAACTTCGATTTGGATCGTATTCGATACCAATAACAGTCGCGTTCATATCATCTTTAAGTCGACGGAAATCTATTTTGCGATAGCGTCGTTTGTGTCCACCACCACGACCTTGGACTGTGATCTTCCCTTGGTTATTTCGCCCACCATGTTTTTTGAGTGGTGTAAGCAGTGATTTTTCTGGATTCCTTTTTGTCACTTCAACATGAAGGTTCACCGAAGCATTTCGACGTCCAGGAGTTGTTGGTTTGTAAACTCGAATAGCCATTTGTTTATTCGCTCACTCTTAGAAGAGTTCGATGCGATCCTCCGCATGAAGTTTTACGATTGCACGCTTTTCATTTCCAACTCTAAACCAGCCCATACGATTTCTCCGCATTCGACCTTTTCGCATTTGAGTGGACACTGAGAGAACACGAACACCATAGATATCTTCTACAGCACGTTTAATTTGACCTTTGTTTGCTCGGGAATCAACTTTGAACGCATAGCGATTGTTTGCAGTAGCGTTGAATGTTGTTTTCTCGGTAACAAGAGGCTTTTTGATGACGATTGTTGATTCCATTAGGCTGCCTCCTCATCTTTCTTCCAAGCAGAACCATCAAGAAATGCTTCCATGGATGCCTTGTCAACAACTAAGTAGCGATGATTGAGTAATTCAAAGACATTTAATTGATCCACACGAATTGTGTCAACGTTTTCGATGTTTCTTGCTGAAACTGCCGCATTTCGGTTTTCGCTATCGACCGCTACCAACGCACTGCGGTCAACACCAACTGCATCGAGAATCGCTTTAAACTCTTTCGTTTTAGGATCAGCAAATTCAAGATCAACGATGCATTTTACTTCACCATCAACTAGTTTTGCGAGTAGTGCATTCCTATTCGCAAGTTGCCGCATTTTCTTTGGCATATCTTTACGAAAATTCTCGTGTGTTTGCTTTTTAGCGAATGTAACTCCACCGCCCTTACGAATGTTGGAACGTACTTGGCCCATTCGAGCATTTCCTGTTCCTTTTTGTTTATAAATTTTTCGAGTTGAACCATCAACCATGCCTCGGCTTTTTGTCCGAGCAGAACCTTGTCTTCGGTTGGAATGGAACATGACATACGCTTGCTTTAGCAAGGTAGGTCGCACCTGAGTTCCGAGCGTTGCTTCATCGATATTTAAACTATCGACTTGCTTGCCCTTTCTGTCATATATGGGAAGTTCTATCATTTCTTTAATCACCTGTGACGTTTCGTCGTTGTGTGCCTTGCGCTCCGTTGCTGTCGGTGTACCACTCTCAAATTTGGGAGAGGGTAGTCCGGTGGTTGCTCGGTAGAGCTTGACTCGGCGTACTGTTGCGGTTTGTCGCGATCAACTGGTTCTCTTAGATGGAGCCTTGATGATCTACCAATGCTTTATTTGGCACTGGCTGCAGTTGTTTTCTTCCTATTCAATCGTTTCGCTTCACGGACAAGAACTGTTCCATTGTTTGGCCCTGGAATTGCACCCTTCACCAACAACAAGTTCCGATCACTATCAATTTGTATTACAGGCAAACTACGACAAGTAATTTGCTTATTGCCCATTTGACCGGGCATTCTTTTTCCACGTTTTGGTTTAGGACCTGTACCAAGATTGGTTGCGTGTCCATTAATTGAGCCGACTCGACGGTGCGCTCTTTTCACACCGTGTGATGCTTCAAGCCCTTTGAAGTTATGCCGTTTCATTCCACCCTGAAAGCCCTTACCTTTGCTCGTTCCGATGACATCAACAAATAAGACGTCCTCAAAAAGAGAGACGTCTAGAGTTTGTCCTGCCTCAAAATCACCAATTTCGTCTATTTTGACTTCACGATGGTGACGCTTTGGGGCGGTGCTTGCCTTTGCATCATGTCCAATGATTGGCATTGTTGCGCGGCCTGGACGCACGTCTTCGAAGCCAATTTGTAGTGCGTTATACCCTTCAACCTCTTCTGTTTTCACTTGAGTCACAACACAAGGTCCTGCTTCGATGACAGTTACAGGGATATTGGTACCATCTTCTAGAAAGTATCGAGACATTCCAATTTTTTTTCCAAGTAGCGTGTTTGCCATTGTTCTTGTCCTGCTGGGTTAAGGGTTTTGGTCAGGGGTCTTTAGACTTGACCGGAGTGTTTTGGGTTCGTTTTTGTGTAGAAAATCTTGGGGGTTACTTCCGGGGGTTCGGGGGTTCGGGGGTTATGCTTTAATTTTTACAAAGACACCTGCAGGAACAACGAGGCGGTTCAGTGCTTCAATTGTTTGTGCGTTTGGTTCTGAGATGTCAATGATTCGTTTATGAGTTCTAATTTCAAACTGTTCACGTGATTTTTTATTCACGAAGGTTGAACGGTTGACTGTGTACACTTCACGTCTTGTTGGAAGTGGAACTGGTCCTGCGACTCGTGCGCCTGTACGTTTTGCATGATCAACAATTTCCTTCGCCGAAGCATCAAGTGCTTGGTGGTCATACGCTTCCATTCTGATACGAATAATCTGCATTGCAGGTCCGTTCTCCATCTTCAATCAACCTAAGGATTTGCGACACACAAATCCATACATATATAGATCACCCCAAAAGTAAGGGGTGAATCGAGGATTCTATCCTCATAATGAGCGTTTTGTCAACTGATTCGCACCTATCCACACCCTTTTTCAAAGTGCTAACTCATGCTAGAGTGCTCAATCATGGCGACCTTCTCTGTATTGACAATGTTAATTGCATTCACGATGACCCCATATCAAAATGGGGCCATAGGGCTTGAAATAGACCTACCAGAAGGCTCTTCTGTGATTGCAACAAGTTCAACCCCTCCTTTTTGCCTTGTTTCCAGCGGTAACCCAAGTAATATCTGGCACTTACGGCTAGAGCGAGGTGTTCATCCAGAGGCAAAATCAGTTGAAGAATTGCTCAATTACTCTCCTGATGACTCAGAATTCGGCTCTGAGCCAGAAAATGTTGTCATTTTGGAAAATCACGCCATGCAGGCTCATGCAATTGGTGGGTGGTGGAGAGTAGAAAAATCAGAAGAAGAGTCTGGAAATACAATTATTGCTCGTTTTGCGTTGCCTGTTCAGGGTGAACAGTTCATTTTGGCGAGTTTCAGGGCAAGTGAACAAGTATGGAAGAGTCAAAGCGAACTCATGAAGCGAACGGTCAAGAGCATCGTTCCGCTGGACATTTCCAAATTGATGAAGGACAAATTAGATGGGCTTGATTTGGCGATAGCGAAACTTGAATCGCTCAATGAAGAGTCCCTTCAACCGTTGGTCGGCTTTAAAGAGTGGAGAAGAATACAGAGCAAGGGAGAAGATGGCTCACTTAGTGACATTGGCTATGCCCTTATTCAAGTCGAACGAGGCAACAAAGACGAGGTAGAGGTTAAAGAGAATCAGATTCCACTTCCTGCGGACGGGATAATCGTTTCGGTTCGTTCGCGATTACTTCCCAATCGAAACACGGGCGTTGTCACAGATACATTTGCCCGCTATTGGATGAGTTGGGACGGCAAGGAAGAACGGTGGTCAAATCGCATGACCCGCTGGTTGGAGAACGCTCGTTCAACAGAAAGTGAAACTGGACTTCGAAACCGACCAGAAATTGGGTCACCAAAATCAAGACTCATCGTTTTACAACAAAACTTAACATCTAGCACAATCGAAAAACCTTTTAACACAGTAACTGAAGAACCTTGGCTACCAAGAGCACTCGTATGGGTCCTTGGTCCGTTCCTTCAAACAGATCAAGATGGCTCTCAATTTATTTGGAAGGCATATGAAAATTTCGGAAATACCCAAAGGGTTGTGACAAGAAGCGATCGAATCCAAGAACTTCCTGATGGTTCAAGAGAAATTGCAACTCAATTTGGCGACGGTGGCGACTCGCTCTTTACAACTGTAAATGAAGAAGGTCAGTTGATTCAACAAAAACAAAACAGCGATGGATTTATCACTGGAACATCAACAGAAACTCTAAGAAAAATCTGGGAACCCCTCAATCTCTGGTGAGTCACATTGAGTTGATGTCTTGGGCTAGCTGCTCCAATTGCTTTAATGGATAGAGAGGAAACGCCCAGTCTCTTCTTCTCATTTTCTTTTCCTCCTCACGCAATGCAGCAATATCAAGTGGAGGCTGCGTTGATCTCAGCCATCTGTGCATTCCTTGAAAGTGAATCTGACGTTGAGGTGATTTGTATGGTGCTTGTTCAATTTGTTTAAGAAACTCTTGTTTTGTTTCTAAATCTAATGGTGGAGATGCATACGTTCTTCTCGCTTCAGTCATAGTGGTGTGATTTAAATTCAAACGAAGATCAGCAGTTGCAAGTACTGACGCACATGGTTGACAATGAAGCCACGTTCTACACCAGTGCTCCATTGCTTGGTCATATTTCATCCCACCTGTGCCATGGACAAACAGGTCACAACAAATTAGACGAGCAAGCAACGTAAGGAGCATTGCTCGAGGATACACCCTTTCATCTACTTCCCAAATAGGCAACTCATCTTGTTGTAAGGTCGGAACACGACCAGCCGGATACAACTGAATTGCAGTGTTATATGTTTCCACGCAGGAGTCAGAATCCATCTGCATGTTCTTCAATATTGATTCGCCGAATGAAGTTTGCAGTAATGCACTCGCTGGAACAATATGGTGAACATCTACCCAAGGTGACATGAGACGGCTCACTGCGTATGCAAATTGCATTGCAGCACTCTGGCCATCGGCAGATGATAAGGCGTTTGAAAATGGATCAAAGGTCTTCGACACACTCACTCTCGCTTGCTCATTCAATGGAACATCGGGATTAACATTCGCAATCCGTATTTTTTTTGATGGAGTTTCTATTGTCCCAATGTCGCCTTTGTGATAATCAATAACAAGAAAGACCAGCACACCTCCAATTTCTTGGGCAAGTCGATGTGCAGCTATAAACTTTGAAAGAATACCTGGGTGAAAAAAAACTGGTTGATGTCCCACCATTACAATTGGTTTAGTTGTTGGGAGATCCAATGAGTCCCTGACCTCTGATTGCCAAGTACTTAATGGCTTGCCAAACAATTCACCTTGTGAAGAACGTACTAATGATTCCCACGTTGAAAATTCTGGCGAGAGAGTTACATTAGTTTGGGTTGCTAACACGGGACTCTCGTCTGCACATTTTGGAGAAGAGGCTCATGTTTCCGTAGTTCGTTACAGAGCACTGCACGGTAATGATCAAGCCTTTTCACGGGGTCATCGAGTGTGCCACCAAAGGTTCGATTGGGGTCATTGTAAATCATGCGAACTGGAATTTCGCTTACTGTCAACTGAGTTGCAGCTGCTTGAACCCAGAGTTGAATTGGAAAAGCATATCCATTCACATCGAAATCAAATCCTGAAAGTGAAGAAACTCTGTACGCCTTAAATCCACAAAACGCATCAGTGATATCGAATTCAAGCGCGTGGTGCAAATCAGTTGTGACCTGCCGATTGATTTCTTGACGTTCTTTTGGTGGCATATCGTTCTTTGGATGAACTTCTAGATACCTGCTCCCTGAAATGATGTCTGCTCTGTCATCGCCGATGGCATCGATGAATGCTGGAATGGAGGCTGGCTCATGTTGCTGATCACAATCCATCGTAATCAGCCAGTCATAGTTGTCTACGATTGCCCAACGAAACATGTCTTGTAAAGATCGTCCATATCCTCTGTTTTCTGAGTGCCGAATCACTTCTACCTTGTGACCTGCAAGAAGTGCAGGCGTAAGATCTGTTGAACCGTCATCGACAACCAAGATGTCATCGTTGTACTTACAAACCTCACTAAGAACGGAGTTAATGTACTTCGCTTCGTTATAAACGGGGATCCCAACAAGAATTCGCATTCGTACATTGTATGGTGTCTGACACCAGGTGCCAGATCCAAAAAAAGGGCTCTGCAAGATGCAGAGCCCTTTGGAATCAAATCAAGAGAACGTTACGGGCATGGACCCCAAGCACTCACGGCTTCGAGGAGATCTGAAACATCCACTACACCGTCACCATTGACATCTGCTGAGGCGTCGTTCGTGCCCCAGTTTCCAACAATGTTGAGTACGTCACTGACATCAACTGTACCGCTGCCATCAGTATCTGCTGGGCATGGAGCTGCACATGAGTTTGATGCACATGTTGTATCAGGACCCTGCCATTCACCACCATTGCCTGAACATTCAGCCTCGACGGTTTCAAAGCAATCTGCACCGAAGCAACAAGCACCTGTAGGATCTGTTGGGTCACATTCGCAATCTCCACCATCGCAACCAAACGCATCGCAATTCATCCAGATTGCAACACCTGCTGGGCATTCATCACAACCATAGTCTGCTGGGATGTACGCACCGTCGTCACAGTAGCCGTCACCTAGCCATGCTTCGTACACATAGTCAGGGAAGCATGTGCCTTGGCAATCTTCTGTCCAACCAGCTTCACAATTACCACCGCCACCACAAGGGTTTCCGGAGCAAGATGAGCCGTCACCGTTGTATGTGCCACCCATTGCAGTACAATCGTCAGCACTTGTGGTTTGACATTGTTCACCGATGCAGCAAGCACCAGTTCCGCCACCGCCACCACAATCGGTGCAGTCGCCACCATCACAATTGAATGCATCGCAATTCAAGAAGATTGGAACACCATTCCATGAATAGGTGCCATCATCACAGTAGCCATCTGCTACCCAGTAATCTGGACAACAGTTGCCATTGCAGTCTTCAATTTCGCCTGCAGGGCATCCGCCACCGCCACCACAAGGATTTCCAGCACATGACGAGTTATCGCCTTGATAGGAACCACCTGAAGCAGAGCAGTCTGCTTGTGTTGCTGTAGAACATGTTGTTCCTACACAGCATGCACCTGTTGGATCGCCACCACCACCACAATCGGTGCAGTCGCCACCATCACAATTGAATGTATCGCAATTCAAGAAGATTGGTACACCAGCAGGTCCACCATATCCGTAATCAGCTGGAATATAGGAACCATCATCACAGTATCCATCACCAGTCCAATCTGTGTAGACAGCGTCTTCAAAACATGTTCCTGCACAGTCTGGTGAATAGCCAACCTCGCAGCCACCATTGTCGCAAGTATCTGCTGCACATGATGTGCCATCGCCTTGATAACTCCCGCCGAAGTTTCCACAATCAGATTGAGTCATGACTGAACATTGATCGGCAATACAACATGCACCTTCAGGTGCACCACCACAAGGATAACTTGTACAAGACTGATAGTCGCCTTGGTACACACCACCGATTGCAGCACAGTCCGCTTCCGTTCCATAGGTACAACTTGTGCCTATACAACAAGCACCTTGTGGATCTCCACCGCCACCGGGAACAAGGGAGTCAATACCAGTAGGATTTGATCCAACAGGGTCAAGCCAAGAACTTAAACTACTTGAACTACTTCCGTCCCATGATTGATAGAGTGAGCGACCGTAATAGTCGTTAAGATCGTTTGGGCAGTAGGATGAGCCACAACAAAGTTGGCCAACAACTCGATGGTTCCCATCGTACAAAGGTGAGCCTGAAGAACCGGGAGCCGTTCGACCTTCACCCCAGTTCACGTCCCAATATTCACCGCTTCCTTGAACGGTGTCTGGGAATGAAATTCGTTTTTCTGCAGCTTCTGGGTGGTGAATCCCTGCACCAAGAGAAGCTGAACTTGCACGTGACCAGCCAGAATAAGTAATGCCCCATGCAGCATTTGGATTTGAAGATAACTCAGTCAACGTGAAGTCGGTATATGAACGCGTCGCACGCATTGTGGAGCCACTTGTAAACTGACTAAAGTTTCCGTTGCCATTTCCACCGCTGTCACTAGATCCGGGAGTTCGGCAATATGAGTTTTGGTGATTCCAATACACAACTATTGACGAGTCACTACTGCTTGTTACACCACAGTGATTTGCAGTTAAGAAGTAAGGAGTTTGGTCTTGCGCAGTGTTATTCATCATGACACCCGTGCAAGTTAAGTATCCATTTAATGTGTACACACCAACTGAAGGAATTTCGTTCCACCATGGATCTCCTTCTGGGCAAACAACGTCGATGTTGCATGACTCTGAAGACCCTCGTCCTGCTGCATCATGGACCCAACGATAGCCGGGATTGATTGATGTAAGTTCTATGCCCTTTACAATCAAAGCACGTTCTTCATTCTTTACTGTAATTTCGATGATTGCTTCGCCACCAGGTACAACTGGTGTCCAGAGTTCGCCATGAGATTTGTTGTCATCTGCAGTAAATGGACGAACTCTGAAATCCCCAGTACCATCAGTGATTAACATCGAACCGCTTGATGGCATGTTAAACCTACCGAACCCCATATTCATTGAAAGTGCATTTTCACATGAAACACGAAGTGACCAACGTTGGGTATTCATGTTCACTCGTTCCCAAATACCATCAGTTGCTGGTGTAATCGATTGTTCGTGAGGCAGAGCAAACTGTGGGGCTTGACCTGTGATTTCACGTGCGCGGTCTGCTTGAAAGAGTGATGCATAATCCAAATTCGAGACAGTCACGACTGGAATGATGTCTTTGGGCAATCTACTTTCTGATACATCTAAACTTGGTCCTGCAAGGACCGTTGTACATGCGGTTGCGAGCAAAATGGGAACGATTTTCATGATGTGAACTCCTAGTCTCTCTTTATTGACCTATAGACGTTCGGTTCATACACATAATGAACCAATTGCGCCCACAAATATGTTAATTGGCTATTCGCAGAATGCACTCAAGAAAGTTCCGAGAAAACGATGTAAAAAAGAGAAAAATCACGAAAAAGAGCCCCAATCGGGGCTCTTTCGTTGATTGAATCGCTTTTTTACCTTAATTAGCATGGTCCCCAAGCATCGATAACAGCAAGAAGATCAGCAACTCCAACAACGCCATCCCCGTTGACATCAGCTGCTGAGGAGCCATCGTTACCCCATTCACCAACGATTTCTAATAAATCAGAAACGTTCGTTTCATTGTCGCCGTTAATATCGGTTTCACATGTTGGCTCGGGTTCACAATGACCATCATCGCAAAGTGTGTCTGGACCTGACCAAGTTCCACCACCTGCATTGCAGTTGGCTTCAAGAATTTGAATGCACTGACCACTTGTTCCAATGCAACATGCACCAGATGGGAGCGCATCTGGGTTCAAAGAATCAATGTTCATCGCATTTGTTCCAAGTGGGTCAAGCCAAGTGCTTAAACTGCTCGAACTGCTACCAGACCAAGAAAGACCAAGCGAACGACCGTAGTAATCATTTAAGTCGTTAGGACAATATGAAGAACCGCAACAAAGTTGACCAACGATTCGGTGATTCGAATCATAAAGAGGTGATCCTGAAGATCCAGGAGCTGTTCTACCTTCACTCCAATTGACATTCCAATACTCACCACTTGCCGTTGAGTAGTCTGGGAATGAAATTCGTTTTTCTGCTGTTTCTGGATGATGAATCCCTGCTCCTACACCACTTGTGCTTGAAGCCCTTGACCAACCAGACCAAGTGATTCCCCAGTTTTGGTTTGGAATGGAAGAGAGTTCAGTAAGGGTAAAGTCTGTATAAGATCGTGTCGCTCGCATTGTTGAACCAGAAGTGAACTGACTGTAGTTTCCGTTTCCATTTCCACCACTGTCACTGCTCCCAGGTGTTCGGCAATATGTGTTTTGGTGATTCCAATACACAACAATTGTTGAGTCTGTGCTACTTGTGACTCCGCAGTGATTCGCCGTAAGAAAATAAGGCGTTCGATCTTCGGCGGTGTTATTAATCATCGCTCCAGAACATGTTGCCCAACCACTTAATGTGTACATGCCAACCGATGGAATTTCATCCCACCAATTATCTCCCTCTGGGCACACGACGTCGATGTTACAAGACTCTGAAGAACCTCGGTCTTCACCAGTTCGGAATCCTCTGTAGCCAGCATTTACAGACGTTAACTCAATATTTTTTGAAACAAATTTTTTCTCAGAGCGATTAACTACGATTTCGATAATTGCTTCGTTATCTGGAACGATTGGTGTCCATAATTCACCGTGATCCTTATTATCATCTGCAGTAAACGGTCGAATTTGGAAATCCGCATTCGCACTCATGACAATCATGGAACCGCTCTGTGGCATGTTGTACTTTGTAAAGCCTAAGTTCATAGAACGAGCGTTTTCACATGACACACGGTATGACCAGCGCATCTTGTTGTTTGGCAATTTTTCCCAAATCCCGTGTGTTCTAGGTGTAATCAACGTTTGGTTTGGTTGAGCGAACCTGTAGGGTAATCCAAAATTTTCACGCTTCACATCGTCTTCGAATAGAGCAGCATAATCAATCGCATCTACGCTCATGACTGGGATTACTTCTGCTGGTAATCGCTCGCTGGTAGTGACTTGTGCTGATAGTATGAACGTTGTTGCAAGAACAGATGTAAACATAGTTAATTATTCCTTTGGATGAAAATGTAGGTATGAAAGAAAGGGTACTCCATTCATACGCACATTCCAAAACAAAAGATTCCCGAAATGATAAAAAAGGAAGCAATCGCCCGATAATAGGGGCTACGTTACCCTCAATGGGTCTCTTCTGTAGAGTTTGGTATTCAATGCCCATACTTTTTCAGTGAATGACTCGTCTCCTGATGCAGTAGGAATCCATGGCCTGGCATTGTCAAGCGCCGTCTGAGTGTGAGCATCAAGTCCATCAAGTTGTGAAATGAAGATGGCTTCAGGTGTTGAAGGCAGTTTGGCTGCTCCATGTTCAAGAAGTCCGTGGTGGCTCAACACAATATGTTGCATCACTGTGAGAAAACCATCTGGAAGTGGTTCACCGAGTTGCTCTTCAGCAATTTTCGCTTTCGCTTCTAGCCACATTGCCCCACGGGCAATATGCCCAACAAGGTTGCCCTCTCGTGTGTATTCAAAGCCTCTATCCCACCGAAGTTCTTCTACTTTGCCCAAATCATGAATGAATAAACCAAGCAACACGATGTCGCGGTTTAAACGAGGGTAATGTTGCAACATCCCGTCTGCACAGTTCATCAATTGCAACGTGTGTTCAAGGAGGCCACCAATCCATGCGTGATGAATTTGCATCGCTGCAGGGGCAACCCTAAAGTCATCCATAAGAGGTTTGTCGTCAAGATACGCTTGGGCGAGTGCTTTAGCTGCTGGGTGTACAAGAGTTTGAAGCAGTGTTTGAGCCTCTGTGAACATTTCATCGAGATTTCTTCGTGAACTTGGAAGTAATTCAGTCAGTTCTTCTGTGGATGGTTGATGCACCCAAATATCATTGATCTTCACTTGCAGTTTTTCTTGGTACATCTCTTGGTCACCTTCGATACCAACAAACCCTGTAGAAGTAATTTCCGACATCGTAGATGGATTGAATCGCCACTTCCGCCCAATCGCTTCACCAGTGGCATCGCGAAGTAAACATTTAAGAAATGGTTCCCCGTTTCTGGTTGTTCCAATCTGAGGGTTTACAAGTGCATATACACCATGCACGAACCCTTGCCCTGTCATCTCCGATACTTTTGTTGAACTCATGCGTGTAGTGTACCGAATCCGTTTTTCATCGTAGCCGCTCACCAATATCCGTTTTTAACACCGCTGCTAATCTGGCTCTGAGCCTTGGCATGCCTTATTTCTACAAACCGAAAAAAGGCATTTTCCAAAAAAAGGTCAGTCTCGCAAAGAAGAAATTACATCTGGAATGTGTTCGAGTAAGTCAGTTGCAAGCATTCCTGTGTTGCCATGGCGGGTCTTGTACGATTTTCCTGCTAATGCATGGATGTGCACACCAAGAACTGCTGCATCAAATAGATGTGAAACGCAATCTATTCCATATTGCACAAGCACGCCGGCGATGATTCCTGTCAACACATCTCCACTACCGCCTGTTGCAAGTTCAACTCCACCTTGGTCAATTGTTGTTGTTCTCACACCATCTGAAATGGTTGTCGCGTCACTTTTTAGAACGACAACACACCCGTACGTTTGAGCAAGATTTTCTGCTGACACTTCTGTTTCGATTCCAACTGCTGAGGCAATTCTTAGGGATTCACCAACGTGGGGTGTCAATATTGTTGGTGCTTTCAAATCCAATTGTGCAGATTCGATGTGTGCAAGTGCATTCAAGCCATCTGCATCAAGAACAACTGGTCGGTCATCTCTTGAAAGTAAGGTAGTGATGATTTGTTGTTGTGACCAGCCACTACCAAATCCTGGACCCACAGCAAGACAACGACATCCTGCTGCATGAGCATCAATCGCTTCGATTGCTGCGCTTGGAATCAGTCGACCAACTTCATCTACAGGAAGTTCAACCCCTGTAGAACATTCTGAAAGTGAAAGTCCTGTTTGTAAAAGCGTCTGGGGCATGGCGAGCAAACTTTTCCCACAACCACTCCGCATCGCAGCGTTCGCTGCCAGTGCAGGTGCTCCAACCATGACGATGCCGTCTTCACTTCTCTGTCCACCAACAACACAAACGCTGCCGAATGTCCCCTTGTGACCATCTGCAGGTCTAGGCGGTAGTGGCGGAAGAGTCATTCGTCGGTCGAGTTTTCAGAGACAACATCAACTTCAATATTCCCAATTGTAGAGAGAATGCCGCTCATCTCTGTAGCAAAATCCTCATCAGAGAGAGATGTGGTGATTGTCGTAATGTGTCCGACAGTGAATGGAACTGGTAATGTTGCGTCTAAATCAACCCATTTGCCATCAATCAACGCTTGTGACCACATGTGCCAGCCGAATACTCCGTTTGGCGCTCCATATTCAGGGACGTACACCATCCCCATAACACCCCGTGAGGGAATGCCACTTGCTCGCAGCACCCCACACAGTAGTACACCGTGTTCACTGCAATCACCCTTACGGTCTCTAGCGGTTTGTGATGCTGAAGCAAAAGCGGTCGAGAGCCCCTTATTATCAATATACTCATTCACTGTTTTGCGGAGTTGTAATGCTTTCTGCAAATCAGTTGCGTCTGCGGGCAATGATTGAATTGCTTCATTTGCAACCGCAATGACTGCCTCATCAGTTCCGTCACAAATTGCTGATGCACTTAGATATGTTTCGTTCGCTAATTCGCCCTTCGTCGCTTCACCTGAGTAGTCCAAATCAACAACAATTGTCACAGAACCATCTTCATTTGCCGTCGCACGTTGAGAACCAACCGTTGGCAATGTAATTTTAGTTCCATCTTTACTCTTTACGTGCATCGATAATTCTGTCGCTTTATTATCGATTGGTTCTGATGGCTCAACGAATAGACTGACCATCAATTCTGGGACTTCATTGACGGGTGATAGTGCTTCGTGTTTCGACATGAGGGTATTCTCTATTGCACCAAAGCCCGCATTCATCGATGAGCCGATGCTCATGCCATCGTTGGAATAATATTCTGTGCCAACAATTGGCATTTTGTCGTTAACCGTTTCCCAAGATGAAACAAGTGTTTCTTTTCCCAAAATGTCTTTTGTAGATTCACCCTTTTTTGTCATGACAACAGTGATAACAGAAGTACCAAGTTCAGGCGTCATTGTTTGGTACGTGATTGCGTTTGCGCCTTCCTGCATTTTATTCACAAACAATCGCTTCACTGCCTGCGGTGTCAACCAGTTTTCTTTTGGCAAAGGAACATCTTTTACTATGGGAGTTCCCCCTGCTTCAGTTGTAGTCCTGATTGAATCTTCTTGAAAAACCCACCTCGTCTTTTGTATTTGACCCATAGCGTTTTGTGAAGTTTCAACTGAAATTGGCTTGCCTTCAGACGATTCAAGAAATGTCGAGTTCACAGTAATCGTAATTTCAAAACCAGCCCGTGAAAGTGACATAGTCTGCACTTTGGTTGTTTTTAAATTTCCTGTCTCGTCTTCAACTTCTACAAGTTCATGTGCCCAACCAGATTTTGTCCCGTCTATGGAAACGCTATACCAGTGGTCTGAGAGCGTGCTCCAATCAGCAAAAGTTGCTGATGAAATAACAATTGAGAGTAGTAAAATAAATTTATGAATTAGTTTCATCATTAAGTTCCTGTGGACGCATAAGTGGGAATAGGATGACATCTCGTATTGATTCCATTCCTGTAAGTAACATGACCAAACGGTCGATTCCGAGACCAAGACCTCCCGCTGGTGGCATTCCGACACGCAATGCATGGATAAAATCCTCATCAAGTGAGCGGAAAGCATCTACTTCTTCGTCAGCGCCAGCGAGTTGCTCGGTAAATCGTTGCAATTGTAAATCGGGATCATTTAATTCCGTGTACGCATTTGCAATTTCCATTCCTGCAACAAACAATTCCCATCGGTGTGATAAAGAAGGGTTGTCAACATGTGGACGTGTCAGTGGTGAAATCGCACTTGGAAAATCAGTTACAAATGTTGGTCGATGACCATCGAGTTTAGCCTCAGCATGACCATCAAACAAATCACTGACGAGCAACCAATGATTTTTTGTTGACGCGTCAGAGAAACCACATTCAGTTGCCTTTGCTCGTACTGCCTCTTCATTTTCCATTGAGCAACCCATTGCTTGTTCAAATAATTCTCCATACTTCACTCTATCAAATGGTTTTGCGTAATCAATTTCAAGTTCGCCAAACTGAATTGAAGCAGAATCAGAAACTGCATTCGCTGCATACCGAATCATGCCTTCAGTAAGTGTTAACATTGTTTCACAATCACCAAATGCTTCATACGACTCAAGCATTGTGAATTCTGGATTATGTTTTTTGGAGATTCCTTCATTACGGAAATTTCGGTTAATTTCGTATACTTTTCGCATCCCACCAACGAGCAATCTTTTTAAGTACAACTCGGGCGCGATGCGCAAGAAGAGTGGAATCCCAAGTGCGTTATGGTGAGTCGAAAACGGTCTTGCTGCTGCACCACCGATTACTGACTGCATCATTGGCGTTTCGACTTCTACGTACCCTTCATTTTCCATAAACGTACGAATTGCTGAGACGATGAGAGACCGTTGCTTAAAAGTAGTGATTGTTTCTTCGTTTGTGTACATATCAACATACCGTTGGCGGTACCGAAGTTCTGCATCACTTAAACCGTGAAATTTTTCAGGCGGAGGCGCTAGCGACTTACATGCCAATTCAAACGAGTCAGACCAAACGCAAATCTCGCCCTTATTCGTCATGCCAATTGCACCTTCAGCAACAACAATATCTCCGTAATCAAGTTTGCTTGCAACTTTGAATTGTTCAGCGGACATTGCAGACTTTGAACAACTGATTTGCAAGTCACCGGTGTCATCACGAACCACTAGAAAGGTTAACTTGCCCATCGCCCTGTGTTGAATACATCGCCCTGCGACTTTTACTCTAGGTCGATTGTCATTGTTCTCATCTGCCTTGAAAGCATCGTGTGCTTCTTGGTTAAACAATCCCCTCGCTTTTGCAAGTGAAGAAAGTCCGTCGACACGATTCCCCCAAGGGTAAATGCCGTACTCTTCAATCCAACGATCTAGTTTTGCCCTTCGAGCTGCAACGAGCTGGGATTCATCTTGTTGTTCTGTTTGTTGTTCTGCCATAGAGAGTAGAATAGTACCTGTAATGAACGACCAACGCGACAATCTATGGCATGGCGTTGCCATTATTACTGGTGCGAGTTCTGGAATAGGTGAATCCATCACCTCAAAACTCGCTCCGAGTGCCAAGGGGCTCGTTATCGGAGCCCGAAGGTATGACCGAATTGAAGCACTTGCCCATGAACTTGGGGAGCATGTCATTCCCATTCAGTGCGATGTTAAAAAAGAGGCTGACGTACAACAACTTGCGAATGCTGCCCTCGAAAGATTTGGCAGTATTGATGCGATTGTTAATAATGCAGGTGTCGCACCGATGGGTTCTATGCTCCGTTGCAGGGTCGACGATTGGGAAAACACTATTGACACCAATATCAAAGGCGTACTGTATGGGATTGCATCGGTTCTTCCGCATATGCTCAAGCGAAGCACTGGCACAATTATCAACATCACATCTGAAGCAGCAAGATCTGTTATCCCTGGAGCTGGGGTGTATTGTGGTTCTAAATTTGCAGTCAGAGCAATCAGTGAAGGATTGCAAATGGATTTAAGTGCACGCAGCCAAAAAGACGGCAACGACATTAGAGTCACAACGATTGCACCGGGATTTGTAAAAACAGGGCTCGCAGAATCTATTACTTTTGAACCTGCGAAAGAAGCGTTGATATGCGGGATGGAATCTGAAGAAGGCGTGTTGTCCCCGAATGACATCGCAGAGTGTGTGGAAATTATTTTGAATACCCCTCAACATGTAGAAATAGGTGAACTCACTGTTCGCCCAGTAAAACAAATACTACCAACATGAACGAGATAAAACGAATTGGAATTTTAACTGGTGGCGGAGATTGTCCTGGACTGAATGCAGCAATACGTGGCATTGGCAAATCTGCGTTGTACCACAATGTCGAAGTCATCGGCATTGAAGATGGATACCAAGGACTCATCGAAAACAGAACACACCCTCTTACGATGGATGAACTTTCTGGAATCCTGACTCGAGGTGGTACCATTCTTGGAACAAACAATCGATGTGCACCTGATCGGTATAAAACTGGTCAAGACGAAGATGGTAATCCTGTGTATATCAATGCTGTTGATCGATGCCTAAAAACAATTGACGAACAACATATAGATGTTTTGTTTGTCATTGGGGGCGATGGTACATTTACGTGTACTAAGCCTCTCGTTGATGCTGGGCTTCGATGCATTGGGGTACCAAAAACAATTGACAATGATATTGTTGGAACTGATTTAACAATTGGCTTTACAACCGCACTTCGGATTGGCACGATGTCTCTTGATCGATTGCACTCCACTGGTGACAGTCACCACCGCGTCATGATTTGCGAACTGATGGGACGAAACGCAGGGTGGCTGACGCTTGGTAGCGGTCTCGCTTCAGGCTCAGATGTGATTTTAATTCCAGAAACTCCTTTTGATTACGACAAAATCTGCCAATTTGCAACTCAGAGGCGGAGTGGAGATAGTGGTTTTACGATTATCGCTTGCGCTGAAGGTGCAAGGCCAATCAATGGCAATCAAGTTGTATCAAAACAAATTGCAGATAGCCCAGATCCGATTCGTTTAGGTGGAATTGGCCAACAAGTTGCGTATGAGATTGAACAGAGAACCGGTATCGAAACTCGCACAACAACCATCGGGCATATTCAACGCGGGGGTGAACCTGCTGCAACTGACCGAGTTGTTGCGACAACGTTTGCGACAGCTGCATTTGAACTCGCAATGCAAGGAAAATTCAATGTCATGGTTGGCTTACAAGAAGGACACATGGAAACACAGAACATCCTCGATGCTGCGAACACTCAAAGGCTTGTTCCAACTGATCATCGATTTATCCGTGCAGCACGGGCAATGCATACTTGCTTTGGTGATTAAGAAACTTTTTCTTCTGAAAGAATAAACTTTGCTGCTTCTAAGAGCGTTGGGGCAAACAAAGTTGGCTGAACTTCATCTGTCACTCTGCCAGAAGATGTCAACCAGATTGTGTGACAACCAACTGCTTGCCCCGCTTGAATGTCACGAGCCGTGTCACCTACCATCCAACTCGATGATGGGTCGATTTTAAATTCTTCGATTGCTTCCAATAGCATTCCTGGTGCTGGTTTTCGACTTGGGTGGTCTGCTCGCCATTGCTCCAGTTCGCCTTCTGGGTGGTAACAACAGTAATAATATTTTTCGATAGGACCAACCAGAGAGTCAATCCGATTATGAACGTTTTTAATGTCCTCTTCGGTAAAAACGCCTCTCGCGACGCCTGCTTGGTTTGTGACAACAATGAGCAACCAGCCCGCTTCTGCGAGGGTCGAGATTGCTTCTTTTGCTCCTGACAAAATCTTGACACCATCTGGATTGCCCAAATCGCCTTGATTATCGATAATCGTTCCGTCTCGATCTAGAAATACTGCTTTTCTCACCACCATAGAATACACACTATGCCACTTCCCGAAACACTTAACCACCTTCTCATTCTGTTGCCCTCATGGGTTGGCGATGTGGTGATGTCCTCATGTGTTTGGAGAATGGCTCGAAAGAAGTACCCAAATGCAAAGATCACTGGTGTCATTCGACCCCATCTCGCCCCCCTGCTTGATGGGATTCCTGAGATTGATGAGGTGTTATCGTTGGACATGAAGTCGTCCGTTTTCAAGGCGGCGAAACTGTTACGTTCTGTTAAGGGGGACGCAATTGTGTTGCTACCAAATAGTTTTCGATCTGCACTGATTGCACGGCTTGCGAAAGTCCCTGTTAGAGGTGGATACAAACGGGATCGCCGTTCATGGTTGTTAACCGATGGCGTGGATGTTCCTCAACAACACAAACCAACTCCGACGAGTGAATATTATCTTTATCTTGCGAACGGACTTTTTGGTATGGATGAAAAACCCACGTTGCCTTCGATGGGCACGTGTACGACACAAGTTAACGCGCTGAACGGTTATTCAAAACCAATTGTTCTGCTCGTTGCAGGTGCGAGTAAACCTGAAAAGAGGTGGGCACCAAACAAGTTTGCAAAAGTTGCAGACGCTTTGTCTGAACTAGGTGCAACATGTTGTGCAATAGGTTCGCAGGATGAACATGAACTTGTGCAGCAGATTATTGATGCTGCGTGGGCACCAGTGCATGATTTAACTCAAGAGGGAATTACACTTGGAGCACTTCAAGCAGTTGTACAACAGGCAAATGTGATGATTACAAATGACACCGGACCAAGGCACCTCGCCGTTGCTTCTGGAATACCAACCATTACGGTCTATGGCCCAACAGATTATCGATGGACGAAATATGACTGCTCGCACGACATTCCTGTGCTTTCTGATCCCTTTTTACCTGAGGAACTTATTGCCAACAGCAATCCTCAGCGCTGTGACATCAACAACATCCCTGCAAGCGATGTCATTGCGATTGCGAAGCAATTCATTTCTTCTACTTCCTCGTAGCACCAACCTTCGGCTCTTCGCCTTGAAGGATTCGTCCAATATTTGACCGGTGTTTCCAAAAAACCATCACAGCGATGAGTCCTGTTACAGCAAGCAAGGGCCAAGCGTGTTGAATTGTTGAATGAAGAAAAACAATCACCACAGCGTCAGCAAACAAGACGAGCGCAGCCAAAACACTTGCAAGAGAAATTATTTTTGTTACTTGTACCGTGATGACCCACGCAACCAATGCAAGCAAGATGGGGATGGTGAGTAATGGCCACATCACAACCATCCCTCCGAAGGTTGTCGCAACCCCCTTCCCTCCTGTAAATCGAAGCCAAGGGGAATACATGTGACCGAGCAATGCAGCAAATGCAATGCAAATCCATAACAACATTGCGTTCGTGCTAATGACATCAATTGGTTGCCCAAAGGTGTTCGCAATCTTGCCAACAACAAATACTGGAATCGCACCTTTGAGGACATCGAGAAAAAAGCACAAGAGCCCTGATTTTTTCCCGAGAACTCGACCAACGTTCGTTGCGCCAATGTTCTTTGAACCATGTTCGCGGATATCAACGCCCTTCATTTTTGCAATTAGTACACCAAATGGGATGCTCCCCGCTAGGTACGAAAGAATGATTGCTATTGTCCAGTCCAAAACATCCATTCTGCCCATGCTATCAGGAGTACAAGAACAAGGCGAAGGTCAACCAATAATCTTAAATCTAATTTTCGACATAGTAACGAGCCAACAAAAACAGCAAAAAGAAATAACCCTATGACTGTATGTTCAATTGCCAATAGCAAGCCGATGGAAGCTACACAGTACATTGCATTTGCGAGAATCCAAGTCCAATGATCGCCAAGTTGTAAAGCCAGTGTTGGGCAACCACTCGAAAAATCATATTCTCGGTCTACCAAATCGCAGAGCAACGCGTCTGAGCTACAAATCAAAATGAAAGCGATGACCGTTATGGTCGTGTTTGAAAAATCGTTCAGTGCCCATGCAAAGAGTGCTATTGCTAGTCCGACAGCAAGTGGTTTCAAATAGGGAAATGTACGAAGCGGTTTTGTGATCGTTTTTCTACCGTAGACAACGATGCCCGCCAAGGAACAAAATACAAGCAAAGTTGCAAACGGATGGTGGATTGCAAACACTGCAATGGCTAAAAGAAACATGACTCCCGAGACGAAGAACAACTTCTTCCTATGTCGTACAGCGAGTCTGTGCCTTTCTTGCATAGGTTCGATTGCTTGAATCGAGGTTCGATGGAAAATGTAAGTGCCAGCTGTAAGAAGACCCGCCCCAATGAGAAGCAGCGGGTTTTGTGGTTTTTCACTGATACAAAAAAACAGTGCCGTAACACTCATCACGTACACCATTGCGGGAATACCCAATACTGTTATCCACGCCATCCACGCATTTTAAAGGGTCATGTCGAGGGTCATGTCGGGGGTCATGTCGGGGGTCATGTCGAGGGTCTGACCCCAGGCATGACTCTCAAACTGGTACAATGCGGGTATGGATGAGCAAACTGGGTACAACTCGCCACTTTCGGGTCGGTATGCCTCTACTCAGATGCAGGAAATATGGTCGTCACAGCGGAAATTCAGCACTTGGCGGCGATTATGGCTAGCTTTGGCCGAATCTGAGCAGGAACTCGGTTTAGAGATTTCTGATGAGCAAATCAACGAACTTGCTGAGCATCTTGATGATATTGATTATGAAGTTGTCGCTGCGTATGAAAAAGACCTCCGCCATGATGTGATGGCTCATGTTCACGCCTTGGGAGATGTTGCTCCAAGCGCAAGACCAATTATTCATCTTGGCGCAACGAGCCAGTATGTGAATTGCAACACCGAGATATTGCAGTTACGAGACGCAACAACATTGGTCGCTGCAAAAGTTGCAAAAGTAATATGCAATCTTGCCTCATTTGCAAAAACCTATCGGGACCTCCCCACGCTCGGCTTCACTCACTATCAACCCGCTCAGCCAACAACTGTTGGAAAGCGTGCAACGCTTTGGGCACAAGACTTTTCGATTGCACTGGAAGAACTTGAGTTTCGTCTGGAGACATTAAGATTCCGCGGAGTTCGTGGAGCAACTGGAACACAAGCATCATTTTTAGATTTGTTTGATGGCGACCACAAGAAAGTCACAGCACTCGACGCCCTTGTCACAGAAAAAATGGGCTGGCCTTCAAAGAAGAACTTTTCTGTTACGGGACAGACATACCCTAGAATTGTAGATGCCCAAATCCTGTCTTCAATAGCGCTCGTTGCAACCGCAGCTCATAAATTTGCAACTGACCTTCGATTGCTCGCAAATCGTGGAGAACTTGAAGAACCGTTTGAAGAAAAACAAATCGGCTCATCTGCAATGCCATACAAACGAAATCCAATGCGGTGCGAACGAGTGTGTGCGCTTGCCCGATTCGTCATGAACATGCCACCAAATGCACTTCAAACTGCAAGTGTGCAATGGATGGAACGGACACTTGATGATTCTGCCAATCGCCGGCTCGTATTGCCAGAATCATTTTTAGCTGTAGATGGGCTTCTCGATGTGCTCATCAATGTCACTGGTGGAATAATCGTCAATGACGCAAGAATTCAGTCCAATCTCAAACTCGAAATGCCATTTCTTGCCACGGAACGGCTCATTATGGAAGCCGTGAAGCAAGGCGCTGACCGCCAAGATGCTCATGAGGTCGTTAGAGCACACGCCATTGAAGTTGCTCGTAAAATCAAGGAGCAGGGAGCACAGAATGAGCTGCTTTTGATTCTTGCTCAGGAGCCAATTTTTGAGGGTGTGAATCTAGAAGATGCTGCAAATCCGAGTCATTATATTGGTCGAGCAGCAGAACAAGTCGACGAATTCTGCACCGATGTCGCCCAATCAATTCAGAATCTTTACGGCGATTCAGCCCTCCAAACCCAAGAATTACGGGTCTAAAACCCGTACATAACCCTAACAAGTGGGTCATTTTTGATATTTTTATGCAATTACGGGGTTGCAAAGCCCTGTCTGCCGATAAAGAATGCATTGAAACGCATAACAAGGGGCATTGATGTTTGCCCCAAAAGACACACCCCTAGGATATTTCCTAGTACAACGCTGTGGAGGCACTACAAATGGAATCGTATGACAGACTAGTTCAACTCGTGAGTGACGTGACCGACGATATGGCAAAATGTGAAGGTGGCAACAAAGCTGCTGGCACTCGAGTTAGAAAAGCAATGCAAGATATTAAAGCCGCCGCTCAAGACGTTCGCAAAGACGTGTTAAGTCTTCGTGATAGCGACGGATAACTTATTTAAACATTTTTAAACATTAGACACGATTAAGAGAAAGAGGTCCGAGCAACGCTTGGACCTATTTCTTTGATACCCTGCTCATCTATGGCCATAGAACCGCTGATCGACATCTCTGCGATAGACCTTTCCAAGGTAGCACTCTCGCCTGAAGCAATTGGAGACATGAACCCTCAAGCAGGCGACATGCGTCAACTTGATTATGTTGCATACCTAAATGATGAGAATACGCTTGCAGTTGGAGTTAAAGAAGTCAAAGATGACGAATTTTGGGTTGCTGGTCACATTCCAGGTCGCCCTATCTATCCGGGAGTCCTGATGATTGAAGCTGCAGCACAAATCAGCAGTGTCCTTTATCACATCAAAGCCGAAGAACATCATTTCATGGGTTTCACGCGATGCGATCATTGCTCCTTCCGAGGGCAGGTTGTCCCGGGTGATACTCTGGCACTCGTTGCGGTTGAAAGGAAATTTCAACGTCGTCGATTTGTTTGTGAAGCACAAGGGTATGTTGATGGTAAATTTATTTTTGAAGTACAAATCACTGGCATGATGATGTGATGGAACCATATCCGCTTACGTTTGAACCAATCCTGAAAGAAAAAGTTTGGGGTGGGAGAACGCTCGAAAAGTTTGGAAAGAGTCTTCCAGACAATGTAAATATTGGAGAGTCGTGGGAAGTTGCTGATTTACCTGACAGTGTTCTAGGTGGGAAGAGTGTTATTGCAAATGGACCACTTGCAGGAACGAAACTTGATGAATCCTTTCCGCTTCTCATAAAGTTCCTTGATGCTCGAGACAACCTTTCCGTGCAAGTTCATCCAAGCGAGGAGTATGCAGCTACCCATCAAGAATCACATCTTAAGAGTGAAGCGTGGGTTATTCTCGATGCCACATCGGACGGAAAAATTTACGTCGGGTTAAAAGAAGGAACCACCGAAGCCGATTTACGCAAAGCAATTGCGGATGACTCAGTCCCTGAACTTCTCAACGCCATCCCTGTTTCACGTGGTGAGTGTTATTACCTACCAAGTGGAACATGCCACGCTCTTGGTGCAGGTGTTCTTGTTGCAGAGGTTCAAACACCAAGTGACACGACGTTTCGTGTTTGGGATTGGGGACGAACGGAACGCGAAATGCATGTTGAACAAGCAATGGAGTGCATCGATTTCAATACCCCAGCCATGACGTTTAAGCAATCGACTCCACTACAAAGTGGCCCCTTCTTAACAACACATTTTGTTGACACTCCTTTCTTTTCAATTGAACGAATCGAATCGAGCGAAGATGCAGAACTTGAACTCGTTGCTGAAGAAACTCCCGTTGTGTTGATGGTAGTTGAAGGGCACGCAAACATGAAACACGATGTTTCAATAGACGCACCAACCGGCACAACTATTTTGTTACCAGCAGGAGTAACAAACGCCACGTTAGTGATGCCAAGTGGTGCGGCTGTGCTGCGGTTTGACACCGCACTGCGCTTGAAGACTCGCTTGGTGTGACTTTAGTGACAGGCACTTTGCTTTCGCTTTTGTGTGCCAGTCACGAAAGAATTATGCTTGGATATTGAGTTGTTGACCAGTTGCGATTCGAGTTGCAGCTTCAATTCGATCGGCGCATCGAGTGTACAGTTGCAGTGGCTGTACACTAGTGTGTTCAACATCATCAAAGTCAACTTTGCCCGGCAATTGCGCGGCAACAATTTGTTGCATCGGCGCTGCGACCGTTTCAGGATGCAGGGCTATTGAAATTGTTCCGTTAACTTGCATATGTACACAGTATCCTAATTCTCACAAACTTCCAGTCTATCCAAGAAAAAACGATTGTTGCTCTTCCCGCAACAACCGATAATTTCAGGGACCGCCGCCCACCATTGGCGGCTAGTAGTCATCGACGTACTGAAGCCCCCCACTTGAGCCGATAACGATTATTTGGGTTTTTAATACTATGTGCTATTCGCTGTTGCTATCCGCTACGGAGCATTCAGTAGCGCCCAATCCCCCTGAATCACATCGTTGGGGAGTATTGTTATTGATACACCTACAATGCGGCGGGTTCCCTGTGTTACAGCAAGCATAATAAGAGCCCCCCCCTTTACATCATGTCAAGTATTGAGGACGTAATACGAGAGAAAAGGAGATCTAATAACTTTTAGCCCACAAAACACGTTGTTTTGAAGGTTTTCCGGTAAAGATGCAGGTGCCTTCTTCGTCGTGTCCATGAAGTGGAACGCAACGAAGTGTGACCTTTAAATCAGTTTTGATTTCTTCTTCTACCGCTGGGTCACCGCAAAAGTGAGCATACACAAAACCACTTCCATCACCTGCAAAATGTTCGTAGAACTCGTCTTTGGAATCGATTGTTTTTGTTGCTTCTTCTCGGCGAGTAAGTGCTCGGTCGAACAACCCTTGCTGGATATCATCAAGTATCGAAGTCACGGTCTCTATAAATTCATTTCTAGGAACACCCTGTTTTTCTTTATGCCCTTTATCTCGTCTAGCCATAAAGACAGAGTCACTTTCCATATCTCGAGGTCCAACTTCTAAACGAATTGGAATCCCCTTCTTGATCCAACCCCATGTTTTCTCGCCACCACGAATGTCTCGGTTGTCAATTTCAACTTCAACAGAACGACCGTGATAATTTTGCACTTTCAAATCGGCTGCTAACTTGTGACAATAATTCAAAATTGCATCGGGATCGTCTGCTTTGAAAGTAATTGGAATAATGACAATATGTGCTGGTGCAAGTCGTGGCGGAAGAACAAGCCCATCATCATCAGCGTGCGTCATGATTAAGCCGCCAATGAGACGAGTTGATACACCCCAACTTGTTGTCCATGCAAATTCCAACTCTTTGTGATCGTTTTGGAATGTAATATCTTGAGCTCTAGAAAAATTTTGCCCAAGAAAATGTGAAGTGCCAGATTGCAATGCTTTCCCATCTTGCATCATGGCTTCAATTGAATATGTTTCTACGGCTCCAGGAAATCGCTCACCTTCGCTTTTTGCCCCTGTTATCACTGGCATCGCCATCATATTTTCAGCAAAGTCTTTATAGATGTCGAGCATTTGTAACGTTTCTTCGATGGCTTGTTCTTTCGTAGCGTGTGCAGTATGTCCTTCTTGCCATAGAAACTCCGCAGTACGCAGAAACAATCGTGTTCGCATTTCCCAACGCACAACATTTGCCCATTGGTTGATGAGCAAGGGCAAGTCTCGGTATGACTCAATCCACCTGCTGAACATTTCTCCAATGATCGTTTCAGAAGTTGGTCGAACAATCAATGGCTCTTCAAGTTCGCCTGTTGGTTGCAATGTGCCTTCTGCATCGGGTTCGAGCCGATGGTGCGTCACAACCGCACACTCCTTTGCAAAACCTTCGACGTGATCGGCTTCTCGTTGTAAATAACTCAGTGGAATAAACAGAGGAAAGTATGCGTTTTTGTGCCCTGTTGCCTTAAACCGTGCATCCAAACTTCTCTGGATATTCTCCCAAAGCCCATATCCCCAAGGTTTGATGACCATACAACCCCGAACCGGCGAAGTTTCAGCAAGGTCAGCCGCCTTGATGACTTCTTGGTACCACTGAGGGTAATCCTCGCTCCGAGTTGGAGTAATTGCTGTTTTTGTCGCTGTTGTCATGTGCTGTGGATTCTATCATGCCCAACATGAAGCACATTGCCTCTCTGCTCGCTGACATCAAGATTTCTCACACAATATTTGCAATGCCCTTTGCGATACTCGGAGGGTTTATGGCAGCAAGTTACACGGGGATTATTGATTGGTCATCATTCGGGGGACAACTTGTTCTCATCGTCTTATGCATGTTCTTTGCTAGGAACGTCGCAATGCTCTGGAATCGTATTGTTGATTGTGATATCGATGCTCAAAATCCGAGAACCAAAAATAGAGCACTTGCTAGTGGTGCAGTCGCCCTCAATATTGCAAAGATGTATTACTTCATCAATGTCTTGCTGTTTATTGGTACAACCCTCTTTTTTATTCGATGGCAAAACTATTCACCGCTCTACTTGTCAATTCCAGTGCTTGCGTGGCTTAGTGTCTATCCTTACTTGAAACGATGGACGTGGTTATGTCATGTATACCTTGGTGCTTCGCTTGCGTTAAGCCCTCTTGCCGCAGCAATCGCTGTTCAACCCGAAACATTGTCGCACTTGCCCATCTGGCTTCTTTCTGGAGCGGTCATGTGCTGGGTTGCTGGGTTTGACATCATTTATGCCCTGCAAGATGTGGAGTGTGATATACGCGATAACTTAAAAAGCATGCCCGCTTCACTTGGCGAACGACCGGCGATGCTCATTAGTCAAATATTGCATTGCATTTGTGTTGCGCTTTTGTTTGGTGTTGCAACAACTGAGCCGAAATTTGGGTGGTTGTTCCTTGGTGCAATCATTTTCATTACAGCACTACTGATTTTTGAACACCTCACCGTGAAAAAATGGGGAACGACAAAAATTGCACTGACGTTTTTTACCTTGAACGGGGTCGTGAGTTTAGTGCTTGGTACCGCTGGCATCGTTGACTTGCTCGCGTGACTGTCACTAGAATCAATTCGACGTGACTGGCACACAGAGCG
>CAZVVI010000001.1:75181-150991 GCA_964630505.1 uncultured Isosphaeraceae bacterium
ATTCGACGTGACTGGCACACAGAGCGAGTCTGCGAGCGACCAGTGCCTGTCACTACACAAGCAGTGTGACAGTCACCTTCGGTGACAGCCACGTAGTGTGGTGACGGTCACACCTGCCCCAGTCACCTTCGGTGACAGCCACGTAGTGTGGTGACTGTCACGTAGCCAACGAACCCATTGGGTCCCAGGGTGCAAGTACAGTTGGTTCTTCTTCATGTGCAGCAAGCATTTCGGGTGAAACGTACTTCTTTTCGATTGCGACTTCAAACATATATTCATCGAACCAAGAATCATTCATCGCATGAAAACCCTTTACGCCCACTTCTTCTTCACCCCACGAGTTTTCGACACGCCACTTGGTTGGAACACCATCGTGCACATCAACCCCAGTAAACAACATTGCGTGCGTCATTAATGTTTGGTGATATTCAAGCCGTTGTGCTTTTGTTAATCCAAGATCTGTTCCGTAAACACTCTCAAAATCAAAAAGTTCTGCATCCCAAATTCCAACATCACGTCGGAACATTTTGCCGACATCACAACCCATCCATACGGGCTTGCTATCCTCTAACATTTTTTGAGTCATTTCCTTCATCACTGATGTTTCAACGTTTAAATATTTCACTAAGTCGCCACCAACAACATTTCCAAGGCACTCAACGGTATACGTTCGCATGTAGGGATTATCAGGCCGAGGGTCATTGACGATGCAAATATATTCGTCGAGTGAAGTCTCGATATATGCCGCTGCAAACTCAAGCGGTGTCATTTCGCCTTGTCTTGTGAACTTTTTATCTTTGTCTTGCCACTGCCACATAAACTTTTGTGGTGGTGTTCCAAGGTGAATACAAAGGATTCGCCAGATTCCTGAAAGTATTTCTTGACGAACTGATTCTGTATCAGCTCCTTCAGCCCTAATCTGTTCTGCCCCACTGCGTAGTTTCCACCTCAGAATCATGTTCATTTTCATTGTGCACGAAGAACTTTCGGTTTCGGGCATTGCTGATTTTGGAACAAGACCATGTTTATTCACAACGTTGACAAACATGTTCCATTGACCCCCATCACCAATTGGATCATTTAGCAAAAAAGCAACTGTTCGATCGTCGACATCACGGTCTGCAGTATCAATGATATGTTGAAGGAACCAGTTTGCTCTCTCAAACTTATCCCAGAACATTGCCCAGTTCTGGCTAAACTCAAACTCTTTCACATTCATTTTCTTCATTGCAGGAACACGAAGCATGTTGAGTGCAGCAAAGAGCCAGCAGCGACCGGACTTTTTCTGATTTGTGACTTTCCATTCATCGATTCGAGACGAGAACGTAAAATCAGTTGATTGTACGACGTCCCTAACAAGCGCGACATCGTCGATTGTCGTTTGGGTAACTGCGTTTTGGGCTGTTTTCGCAGAAGAATCCTGCTCAAACGCATCTCGAAATGATTGAATAGTGTCTTGAGAAATCGGGGTTGTTTGTAGTGTTGACATGCACCTATTGTAGAAGAATTAATTAACCGCGGGTTAATTAATTCCAGCGCGAATCACTGCGAGTTGTTCGATGAATAGGAATTCTGCCTTGGCGTGCTCAAAGGTGGACCAATCATCACCAGCGGTCTTATCTGCCTTGTCACTGATGTATTTAAAACAACGAAACGGAATATTGAAGTGACTGCACACTTTCGCAATTGCGTACGCTTCCATGTCTACTACATGTACGCAGCCCGGAAGGTCGCTAGCATCTGTCAAAAAACTATCGCCAGTTGCACAGATTATTTCGGGGGTACCAATCATGTGCCCACTCTCTTCAAATGGTGTCACAAACTTTTCAAATCCAAGCGGCGAACAGTCCATATCCCGCTGCACAAAGCCAGTGCATTCGACAAGCCCGTATTTAATATCGTCTGACACAGCACCTGCTGTACCAAAGTTTACGATAAGTGTTGGCTTGTTTTCCAAGATAACTTGAGTTGTTTGGAATGCAGCGTTCACTTTGCCAAGACCTGTGACAAACACATGGTCTTCCTTGTGAAGTGTTGGTATTTCTTCTTGAAGTGCAGTAAGAATAATCATAGTGTCGCATTCTACACCTGATACTATCCCTGACATGCACGATTACATATGTACTGGTTTAACGATTGGCGGTATAACGCTTGGCTCGCTTTTGGTCGGCGCCTGCCTTCTTCACCTTATCCCTCGCCTTGGCTCTCTTGGCAAAGCAATCTCGCAGTGGCTTTGCGTCGCTCCTGGGCTCGATCTAGTCGTTGCCTTCTTTACTGCCTTGCCACTCATTCTTGGACCAGTCTTTGGTGGATAGATTGGGCTTGGCTTTTCCATCATCGCTCAAGTCCTTGCCGTCATGATCTGGACCATCTTCCATGGGCTTGCACATCCAATTGCGAGAAAGGGTCCTCGCATATACAAAGTGCACAACAAACTTGTTGGACCGATTAAACATTTTGTTGCTGTGTGGATTACTGCCCTTGCAGTTCCTGTCTTTATTGTTGTTCGGCTTGCAGAGTTCGTTGTGTATCCCTGGCTTGTGTGGCTTGTCCGTTTCCCACGCTACAAACAAAGTGAGTGGGTACGCGTTGGGAGGTACAAATTCGAAAACCTAGTCGGGCACGACCTTATCTGGTGTTTGTATTGCGATTGGATGACCGGCGTCTGGTCGCTTGGCTCTGAAATGCTTCGTAATGTTGAGTCGTTTTGGTGCCCAATTCGTTTTGACAATACAAAGAAATGCGAGAACTGCAGTGTAGATTTTCCAGATGTGTTCAAGGGGTGGGCAAAAGCTGATGGTTCAATGGAAGATGTCACAAACATTCTCAAGGACCACTATGGTGAAGCAGAAATTAACGCTTGGTTCGGGCATCCGACGCGTTTAACTGTCGAAGGCAAGGAACAACGTGACTTTCACACCAAGTGAGTCTGCGAACGTAAGGTGACAGTCACACCCGTCGCTCCATAAAACAGAGCCCCGATTGCTCGGGGCTCTGCGGTTGGAACTTTTCAGAAAGTTCCGAGGGAGGGAGGTTTGAAACCGCTTGATGAGGGTGGAAATGTCACTGCAGTGACATTGGCTCCATCCTGCATCGGCAGGCCGAATCCCGCGGTTATGCTCGCGAGATTCAGTTTTTTCGTATTATTCGTCGTTCACCTCATATTCAGCGTCGATGACGTCATCACCGTTGTTACAGCAATCATCACTTTCGCCTCCACAACAACCTTCCTCGCCAGCATCGCCACCGTTTGGCGAACCAGTCGCTTCGGCTGCAGTTGCTTCGTACACGGCCTTGCCGAGTTCTTCGGCTGCTGTCCCAAGGGAAGTTAATGCTGCTTCGATTGCATCCTTATCATCACCTTTAAGTTTTTCTTCAAGGTTTGAGAGTGCAGATTCAATTGAACCGCGCGCTTCAGCTGAAATTTTATCGCCGTGTTCTTCAAGCGATTTTTTGGTTGAATGCATCATCAACTCTGCTTTGTTCTTCGTTTCAACGAGTTCGCGACGAGATTTGTCATCTTCAGCATGTGCTTCTGCATCTTGCTTCATTTTTTCAATTTCGTCTTCGTTCAAACCTGAAGAGCCTTTGATTTCAATTCGTTGACTCTTGCCTGTCGCCTTATCAGTTGCTGAAACTTCAAGGATACCATTGGCATCAATTGCAAACTCAACTTCAATTTGTGGTGTACCACGAGGTGCTGGTGGAATATCTGAAAGGTCGAATCGACCAAGCGAACGGTTATCCGCAGCGAACTCTCGTTCACCTTGAAGGACATGAATCGTCACTGATGATTGATTATCAGCAGCAGTTGAGAACGTTTCCTTCTTTGAAGTTGGAATCGTAGTGTTCCGTTCAATCAAGCAAGTCATCACGCTACCGAGTGTTTCAACACCAAGTGAGAGTGGGGTGACGTCCAAAAGAAGAACGTCCTTGACATCGCCAGTAAGGACACCGCCTTGAATAGCAGCACCAACTGCAACAACTTCATCTGGGTTAATGGATTTATCGAGTTCCGCAGTTTGGAAAATTTCTTTCGTGATTTCTTGTACTTTAGGAATACGAGTTGAACCACCAACCATCACGATATCTGAAACACCTGAAGCATCGAGACCAGCATCTTTCAATGCTGACAAGCATGGCTCACGAAGTCGATCAAACAAATCGCTACAAATGGATTCAAATGTTGCACGTGTAATTGTGACTTGCAAGTGTTTAGGACCGTTTTGGTCTGCTGTAATAAATGGCAAGTTCACTGAGGTTTCTTTTTGTTGCGAGAGTTCACACTTCGCTTTTTCAGCTGCTTCTTTCAATCGCTGCAATGCCATAGGATCTGTTCTTAAATCCAAACTTTCTTGCTTCTTGAATTCGTCAGCAATGTAATCAATGAGTCGTTGATCGAAATCATCACCACCAAGGTGCGTGTCACCATTGGTTGCCATCACTTCAAAAACACCGTCGCCAATGTCTAGGATGGAAACATCGAATGTACCACCACCAAGATCAAAGACTGCAATTTTTGAATTGGTCTTCTTTTCAAGACCGTATGCAAGTGCTGCAGCGGTTGGCTCGTTGATGATTCGTTCAACAGTTAAACCAGCAATTTCACCTGCATCTTTAGTCGCTTGACGTTGTGCGTCATTAAAGTAAGCGGGCACAGTGATGACTGCACGGTCAACTTTTTCACCTAGATAATCTTCTGCAACTTTCTTGAGTTCGCCAAGAATCATCGCTGCGATTTCAGGTGGGGTGTACTCTTTATCTTGCACACCGATTTTTACTAAATCGTCTGCTCCACCAAGGACACCGTATGGCACCATTGTTTCTTCAGACTGCACTTCGTTGTGCCTGCGACCCATGAACCGCTTCACCGAGAAGACAGTATTTGTAGGGTTCGTCACTTGTTGGTGACGTGCTGGCTGTCCAACGAGACGTTCATCCTTGTCAGTAAAACCAACAACGGATGGGGTTGTTCGGTTACCCGAACTATTAATAAGAACTTTAGGTTGATCGCCTTCCATGACGGCGACTACCGAGTTTGTTGTTCCAAGATCAATACCTATAATTTTTGACATAATTGTTACTCCTTCTGTAAAGACGCTCCTCGATGGGTTTTACGCCTTCACGATGTATTAATACGCAAGCGGGATGCCATTTGTGCCTTTCCCAAAGTAGAAAAATAACGTGCTTTTTTGTGCTTTAAACATGGTTTTCTTTTTTCGAATATGCCAGAATGGCACACATGCAAATTGGTGCTGTCAAACTTGATTCCCCACTTCTCCTCGCCCCTATGGCAGGAATCACCGACCTTCCGTTTCGCTTGTTATGCCGTGAAATTGGTGGCGTTGGTCTCGCTTGCACTGAACTCTTAAATTGTCATGCGATTGTTCGAGGTGTGCCGGCAATCCTTGAAAAAGCAATTCCACCTAAAGAAGATTCTCCTGTATGCATACAGGTATATGGAAATGTAGAAGATCCACTGCCTAGGGCTGCAAGATGGGTGGCTGAACACGGGGCAACGATCGTAGATATCAATATGGGATGCCCAGTTGATAAGGTTTGTAAAAAGAATGGTGGCTCACTTCTATTAAAGACTCCTCACAAAACCGCAACCCTTGCAAAACAAATAGTTGAAGCATGCGGGAATACTCCCGTAACCGCGAAAGTTCGACTTGGCTGGGGCGAACATGACCTCACCGCCCCAGACCTTGCAAAGCGACTGGAAGATGCTGGCATTGCTGCGATTATTGTCCATGGAAGAACAACGAATCAAATGTTTAAGGGACATGCGAATCTTGATGGCATTGCGAAAGTTGTTCAATCGGTTTCGATTCCTGTTATTGGGAATGGTGATATCGATTCAGTTGAGAGTGCAGTTAAAATGTTTGACCACACTAGTTGTTCAGGTGTCATGATTGGTCGCGGTGCGATGCGGGCTCCTTGGATTTTTGATGACATTGCAAAATCATTACAAGGCGAAACACCAAGCTTTCGTGGGCGAAGTGAAAAATTACAAGTGATTTTGAGGCACCTCGAATTGATTTTAAAACACAAGGGGGAACGTGCTGCACTGCATTGCATGACAAATCGCATTGCACTCTATGGAAAAACTCTTGGGCATGTGAAGCCTCTAAAGGAACGTGTTCGTCTTGCAAAAAGTGCGGACGAAATCCGCGAGGCACTCGAGGCGTGGTCGAATGTGACTGTCACACCGTTTATGTCTAAATAGCGGGCCAATATCTAAGAATTCGCAAAGGGGACACGCATTGAAAATATCGCTTTGCGATATTTTTGTATGCATGTCCCCACAGCAAGGATGTCTCGTGACTGGCACACAAAAGCGAAAACGGAGTGACAGTCACCTTCTGTGACAGCCACCGCGCAAAGTGCCTGTCACTAGAATCAAGAGCGAGTCGCGAGCGACAGTGACAGCCACACCTGTCCTACACGCCCGAGATGACCTTTGACATGCTGAATATTGGAAGCAACATTGCAATCGCAACACCGCCAACAACCCCACCCATCACAAGAATCATGAGGGGTTCAATCATCGAAGAAACTTTCTTCACCCGTGATTCTAATTCTTCGTCAGTAAAACTTGCAACACGATCCATCACTGAAGGCAATTTGCCCGAGCGTTCGCCAGATGCCATCATCGACGCAACGTATGACGGAACATACGGAGATTCAAACACCGCATCGCTTAATGGATGACCATTTCGCACATCCGTCTCCATGTCTGTCCACAACCTGTCAAATTGCACATTGTTTGTCACGTCTCTGCAAATTCCGATTGCATCGAGTACGCCAACACCCGCTGCAAGTAATGTTGAAAGCGTTCTTGACGCGCGAGTTGTATAGAGTTGCGAAAACATTGGCCCAATTACAGGGGTTCGTAATTTCAACCAGTCGAACACGCCTTTGCCACTTGGGGTTTTGTGCCAAACAATCGCTGTAATCAATAGAACAAGGACTGCTGGAATCCAGTACATCCACGTACCGATTAATCCGTCACTGATTGCCATTAAAATTTTAGTTGGCATTGGTAACGCAGCAGATTTCATTTCATAAATTTTTGCAAACCGCGGCAAAACGAATGTCATAATGAGTGTAGTGACAACAACAGCAGTAAAACCCATAATGATTGGATACGTCATCGCACCTTTCACTTCTCGCATTGTTTTTCGCTCACGAGCCATATAGCTAGCAACACGTTCAAGCATCATCGGTAGAGTTCCTGAAAGTTCTGATGCTCGTACGAGACTCACAACAATCCTCGGAAATACCCTTCTTTTTCTCGCTAATGCTGTAGAAAGTGGATCGCCACTGCATACGTCATCATAAATACTTCTCAACACTTCACGAAACTCTTTCTGCTTCGTTTGGTGCATGAGCGATTCTAATGATTCAGAAAGTGGAACGCCTGTCTCAAGCATCACTGCAAGTTGTTGGCAGAATGCAATGACGTCATCTTGCTTAACTCGTTTTTGAGCAATGGCAGTCCGAATGTCATCTTTAACTACTGTGTCTGCTTGTAAAAGTGGCTCTGGATCAATCGCTGTAATAAACAACCCTTGCGTACGAAGTGAGTTTGCAACTTCATCTTCATTCGTTGCAACTTGTGAACCAGTCAATTCACGGCCGTGAATGTCTCTTGCTTTCCACGCAAAGGTTTCCTTAACTGCTGTAGCACTCATCAAGCGACGCTCCTTGTTTCACAAAGAACTTCTTCTGGTGTTGTTAAACCATTTGCAACCTTATCAAGCCCATCCATTCGTAGTGTTGAATGATTTGTCAATGCACGAAGTTCTTGAAGTGATGCACCATTACTGATTGCCTCAAGCAATTCATTTGATGGCAGCAACAATTCGAAAATGCCGATTCGACCTGCAAATCCTGTTCCTCTGCACCGATTACATCCAGCACCCATGCTGAACGAACCACCGCCACACGCCTTCCGGACCGCTTCATCGCCTTCCCAATCTGTTTTACAGTGTGGGCAAATTTTCCGAACAAGGCGCTGTGCCAAGATTCCTCGAACCGTTGCTGAAACAAGATAGGGTTCAATTCCAAGGTTCACTAAGCGAGTGACCGCGCTAATTGAATCGTTTGTGTGCAACGTTGAGAAGACAAGGTGTCCTGTTAATGCTGCTTGTGAAACGATTGCTGCGGTTTCAGAATCACGAACTTCGCCCACCATCAAGACATCGGGGTCTTGCCGAAGCATCGAACGCAGTGCTTTGGAAAAAGTAAAACCAGCACGATCATTTATTTGCGATTGGTTGATTCCTCTAATTTGCGCTTCAATTGGATCTTCAATCGTTGACACATTGATTTCATTTGTGTCAAGTTGAGACAGAACGGAATACAGCGTTGTCGATTTACCTGAACCTGTAGGTCCCGTGACAAGCACGACACCATTGGGTTGCTCAACAACACTTTTCCAATCACTGAGCATTTGATCGTTAAATCCCAAATGATCAAGCGACAATCGATTGTTTTTGCTATCAATAATTCGAAGGACAACAATTTCACCAAATTTACTTGGCATTGTTGAAACTCGCAAATCAATTGGACGGCCGTCCATCATGACATTGAAGTCACCATCTTGTGGAAGACGACGCTCAGAAATATCGAGGTTTGCCATGATTTTAATTCTGCTTGCAATTGCTTGTTGCATTTTGTATGGCGGTTGAATTTTTTCAAACAATCGACCGTCAACACGATACCGAACACGAAGAGAGTGGTCATCTGGTTCGATGTGAATGTCAGACGCGCCTTCTTGCACAGCTGAATAAATCAAAAAGTTAACGAGTTTGACAACAGGCCCATGCCCAGCATCTTCTTCGAGGTCTGCAAGTTCAGTTGCATCTTGTTCGATTACTGCAAAATCATGTTCATCAATATCTTCATAAATTTCATCAATGACAAACACATTTGCCGCTGGAAGATATGATCGATGTGCTGCTGCAATATCATCTGCAGTGGCAGCAACAATTTGTGCTCGATGTCCTGTTCGACGCTCGATTTCTTCAAGTAAATACAAGTTCGCGGGTTCACTGACAGCAACCGTCAATACTCCACGGATGAGAAACATTGGCAATACACCGTGTTCTTCTAGGAATTCGCGAGGAAGGACTTCGATGACCTTCGGGTCAGCAAGACGCGCAGTATCAGACGCGAATGGAATACCGTATGCTTCTGCGAGTGTTTCTAAAACACCTGTTTCATCTACGTACCCAAGCTCAACAAGCACTTCGCCTATGAGTTTTCGCTCATCGCAAGTTTGCTGATGTCTCAATGCTTCATCAAGTTGTTCTTGAGTGAGATCTCCTCTGCGCAGTAATAACTGACCCAATGGTGCTTGGGCAGGTATTGCTGGGATTGTTTGATCTGCATTCGACATCGTGTTAGGCAAAGCTCCTTGCTGCGTCTTCAATAGATTCGTACGAACTAAAAACGCGATTTAAGCGGGTAAGTTCAAATACTCGTTGCACTGATGAAGGCACAAGAGCAAATTTAAGTTTTTTTGCATTACGATTAAGTTCATCGGATAACCAAAGGAGCGACTCAAGCCCAACCGAATCAATCAACCCTAAATCGCTACAATCGATAATGACATTTTCATTGAACTGATCAAGAGTTTCTCGGACGTTGCGCTGAAAACAATCGTTATTATCCACAGTAAACTCACCTGAGATAGTCAAAACCATTGCTGCACGGTGTAATTCAGAGGTTATATTCATGCTGCATCCTTCATTGTTATAGGAACTCGTGCTTGGTGGTCGATCATCATTTTTTCCCACAACGAGAAATCAAGATTAAAAAACACTTCAGCAAGTTCTGGGTCGAATTGAGTCCCTGAGACGACCTTCATCTCCTCAAGAACCGATTGTCTTGTCATTGCAGTTCGGTACGTTCTGCTTGAAGACATTGCATCGAAAGTGTCAGCAAGTGAAATTAGCCTTGCAATGAGAGGAATGTCGTTCCCTGAAAGCCCATATGGATATCCACTGCCATCATATTTTTCGTGATGGTGGAGTACACCACCAAGGATGTCTTCCATTTGAGGAATATCTCGCAAAATATGGGCGCCTATTTCTGGGTGCTTCTGAATTGTGGCAAACTCGTCATCTGTAAGCCCACCTTGCTTTAAGAGCACATGCTCAGGTACGCCAATCTTACCGATGTCGTGCACAAGTCCTGCAATTCGACATCGCTCAACCTGGTCAACGTCAAGACCATACGCTGCTGCAAGTTGTGAAGTGAGTAAAGCCACCCTTTGAGAATGACCACAGGTGTACTTATCTTTCGCATCAATTGAAGTTGTTAATGCTTCAAGAGTTCCAAGAAATGTCGCATTTAGATCTTCGTACAACAACGCGTTTTCAAGAAATTTACCGAGTTGGGTTGCAGTTGCAGAAATCAATTTGATATCAACAGATGAAGCAGTACAATCATCGCCTTGTTTATTCGCCGCAATCAATACCCCAATTGTCGAGCCATCCTTCAAAATCGGCTCGACGATTGTTGCTGGACCGAACTGGGATGAAAGTTCGTCATTTCCATTTGCAATTTGAGTTGCGCTTGACTGAAGGTTCTCAAAGAAATCTTGGGTCTTCTTATTGATTTCATTTTCATTTTGAGATCCATGACTCGCAAGAACAATTGCATTCCCTAATGAAGGAAGATTTTCACCGATACACAGTTTTACTCCTATCCATTCGTATGGAAGAGTTTGTAATAATTCATTACAAGCAAGTTCGATGAACCGCTCAGGATGGTTCACCGTGTTCATACTGCTTGTCATTGTGTAGAGAAGGCTAATTTCTTCATACGAATCTGCGAGTTCCTGTCCGAAAGACTCAATCGTAGTCTTGCTCGCATTGTTTGCTACATGAGCATCCCAAGCAATTTGGAAGAGCGTAGCCATCTTCTGCACATCTTGCTTTGCAACGGGTGGAATTGACAGTATGAGCTCTCGCATCACTGTCACATCTGCACTGCTTGCTTGGCACAATGCATAAAAATACTCTCCATCACATAATTCATCCGTGATGATGAGTCCTACAGCAACGTTATTTTCTCGTTTGGATTGTTGGATTTTCACAGGAACAATCCACGCACCAGTAAAGACTTCTGTCGCTAAGGCTACATCTTGACTTTCCCACTCGGGCATCTTCTTCCCAATTGCTCGTCCGATTAATGGAGATGTTGTAAATAGATCTATAAGCCAGTCGTTTTGATTCAAAGAAAATACGTTTCCTTTTTCATCACAATGTAAAACGATGATTCCAGCGCTACGCATTTGCTTCTCAAGTGCTGAAACGTGCTGGGATTGAGTTGTCATACAATCCGTCTTTTTCACGCTGCCTCCGAACTGTTTGAGTCCCTGAAAGGAACATCTTCAAGTAAGGTCGCCACAAGTTGGGCAATACCGCGAGGGCTAAATGGCTTGCTGAGTACTTTTCGTATGTTAGGTAAATCTGTGTCGCTAGTTTGCAACGTGTGTCCGCGAGCAGTCAGTACAACAACTGGAATATGGGAAGTTTCCTGATTTGCTAACAATTCGTCTGCAAATTCAAGTCCATTCATATATGGCATTTGGACATCGGTGATGATTAAATCTGGAACATCGTTCTTGACTTGATGTAACGCATCTTCACCATCAACAGCAGTTGAAATGTCATAACCACAACTTCGAAGTTTTAACGTAAGCACTTGAAGGATATGCGCTTCATCATCAACGATTAGAATTTTGTGTGTGTTTGACATGCGGTTTGTTTACGCTGCAACTTTTGCTGCGTAATCTCCTACTGGAATTGAAAACCAAAATTTCGAACCCATACCTAATGTTGATTCGACACCAATCTGTCCACTGTGTAGCGTCTCAATGATGTGCTGACATAAGTTCAGCCCAAGGCCTGTGCCATGTGCGACATGCCTATAATTTTCTACGCGATAGAATTTATCGAAAACTTTTTCAGTCTGGTCTGGCGCGATTCCAAGCCCAGTGTCTGACACCGAAAAATGAAGACTATGAGTTAAGTTTTCTGAATCTGCCACAACTGTAATTCTTCCGCCGTTTGGTGTGTACTTGATTGCATTTGACAATAAATTCACGACAACTTGATAGAGCATGTCGCTGTCACCTTTTACTGCAAGTTCAGAAGATGCTAGTTGAGTGTGGATTTCTAGTTCCTTCGCATTTGCCTGAGGTGTCATTGTTGTGACTGCTCGGTTCAATAATTCAACGAAATCAACTCGTTCGCGATCAATGTGCATCAAGCCAGCTTCTATCCTGCTGATGTTCAATAAGTTGTCAATCATTCTCCGAAGGCGATCTGTCTCTGTAGTAATAACGCTGTAAAATTCTTGACGAGCATCTTCATCAGCAGCATCGCCATCGACTAGCATTTCGATGTATGCAGAGATTGATGACAAAGGCGTACGGAGTTCATGACTTGCTTTTGAAACAAAGTCGCTTTTAAGTCTTGCTATTTCTCGCTCTTTAGATAAATCACGCAATACAGTCACTACCGCATGCATCGGCTCATCGGCTCGACCAACAGATTGCAAATGAACTTCAAAAGCTACAGGTTCCCCTTCAATCTTAATTTCTTGTTCATACAATCGGCCTTCCTTTGGTAAACCACTGCGAGCATCTGCAATTGTTGAAGCTAATTGGTGGTCAAGAACGACGTCTTGTAGAAGTTGTCCTGCAACTTCACTTGGACTTACACAGAGCAAACCCGCCGCACATTCATTGGCATGAAGGATCTCTCCATGAGCATCGATGACAAGCACTGCATCTCGCAGCACATCAAATACAGCTTCAACCTGACGTCGATGTGTTCGGTCAATACAGCCATGAATTTTGGCAGCATCAAGGGCTGCTTGAGTTTCATCGACGTCAAGTTTTGCTGTTTGCATTGCTGCAACGGCGGCGGACTCTCTCGCTTTCCACTTCATTGCAACAACAATCGCTACAACTGTAGTTACAGTTGAACATGCGAGTATTGAGAGTGTGATTGGGTCTGTAAACACGGTTGCTGCCTTTGGTGATGCCCAGCAGCAATGTCTGTCTACGGGGCATCTGAATCAACACTTGCCAAAGGGTGGTTTTCACTTCCCTCAGTGGGGTGTTGTTCACCCATGCCATCGGCGGTTTTTATGGGCATATCAAGCCGGATAGGTGTTTCTGACCCTCTTTTTATCTGATTTGCATACGCATTGACGAGTATGTCAACGCCATGAATGGTGTTATCGGACCCCAATAAGGCGAGTTTTTGATGTGCAAGCATTTCATCCCCATCATGCATTGCTGCGACCCCTTCGAAAAGTGCTCCTTCTGGCATCGAGGGGGCGAGTTTACTGATATTCGCGCCACATACTGAGAGTCTCTCATAATCGCCCATTTGCCAAGAAATAAACCCTAAATCAACCCAAGCCCCTGCATCATTTGGTGTTTCTCGAGTCACCATAAGGCAAATATCACGACCTTGAATAGGGTGCCCCGTTGCGCTAAGGCACTTGCCCTTCATTCGTTGCAAGGTTGGTGAAAGTGGTTCGCGATCGCCCTCTAAAATCAATAGTGAGTGTAGGCACTCTGCATATAGACCTGCTTCGAATTGAGTTGTGGTGAGCGCGGTTAACGCCTCGGTACTTGCACTCCCGAGCATTCGTGAATCTTCAAACCACGTTGCTGCTATTTCAGGTTGTCCAGTCGTTAAATATATTTGCCCTAGAAGTGACGAAACAGCTGGATGATGCTGGAACTCTTGATTTGATGTTGTCAAAAGAGCAATCGCTTCATCGTAGTGTCCAAGTGCGACGTGCATTTCTGCAGTTGCAAGAAAATACTGCAAGTGCGATGAGTCTTTCTCCCTTGCAAGTTTGTACGCTGCAAGCGCTTCTTCGTCTTCTCCCCAGCGCTGATGAAGAACACCTATAAAGTAATATGGCTCTGCAAGTTCTGGCGAGTGTTCAGTTGCTTTTGTTAGTGCATGAAATGCAGCGTCTAGACGATGCTGTTCAAGCATGATGCGCCCTTGAAGCAAATGATACGTACCATTTTCATCGTACCGAGCGATTGCAGCACTGATTGTTCCAAATGCTTTGTCAAGTTGCCCGACTTCAAATTGTTGTTTTGCTTGTTGAGCAGCAAGATCTGCATTGACAGAAGCCATCCTTTTGTGAGCTTCTGCTCTTGCTTCTAATCCTGATTTCGTTGGACCATTGCAACCAATACAAAGCATAAGCAAAAATAAAAATAAACCGAATACTACTATGAATTGCTTCATTCAAACTCCTCCGATTGAACTTCAACAAATTGTTGCTCTCTCATAATCAGTTCTCGCATGAGATCACGTTCCCATAGCGATTCTTTTTCATTCGTAATCATTTCACGCAAACGAATCATTTCTGGTTGTAGGGTTGCTGTATGAAGTGAGAGGTTTGTCCAATACAACGCTTGATCCAAGTCACCCGCTCTATATGAATCTAGTGCATCTCTGTTGTACCTCGCGGTAATTTGTTCTTGGCTAAAGGGAAGGAGCCCTGCCCTTGCACCAATTCGAACTGCTTGAGCAAGTTCAAGAGAATCTTTTCCTGCTTCCCAAAGTTGTTCGTCTGGAATAATGGTTGGAGTCAACAAGAAAATAATTTCTTCTTTAATCAGTACGTCTTTTTGTCCACGAAACGCTGCTCCAATAACAGGTATATCACCAAAAAATGGGACTTGGTGTCGGTCAACTGATGTGTTCTCTCTGAACAAACCACCAAGAATGACTGTTTCGCCATCGCGGCAGCGGATATTTGTGGTCAGTTCTTGTGTTGTTTCATTTGGAACTTGGTTCCCACCATCGGTCCTGAAAGTAACTGAGGAAACACTAGGCCGCAACTCAAGTCGAATCATGCCATCGGGTGAGATGAACGGTCTGAAGTTGAGTTGGATTCCTGTGTCTATAAATAGTACGCTAGTAGAAGTCGTTGTTTCAGTTACTGCTGTTGATAAGTATCCAACCTTGATGCCAACCATAACCTGTGCGGCTTGTCGATTGAGGCATGTAATGCGCGGGCGTGCAAGAACAGTTGTATCTACAACCTTATCAAGTACTTTTAAAAATGCACCAACATGGTCTTGAATAATGGCCGCTTTGAGTCCGCCTGTAAATGGGGCTGAGTCTGTTTGTCCAACACCTGATGAAACACCAGACGTGTTTGAATTGGCAGGTGGTCCTGGTGTTAGCGCTCCTGTGATGAGATCTTGAGCAGCATTGAGTGGATTTACAATGTTCTGAATTCGCACATTTGAGAGCGCTGTAAAATCAATTCCAAACTCATTGTCTTCTTGAACATTCGTCTGGATAACCGTCGCTTCAACGACTACTTGTGCTGGCGCTGTGTCTAACTCTTGCAGAAGCAATGAAATGTTTTCTAGATTCTCAGGATAGTCGTTCACAACAAGTTTACTTGACCAAGCGTAACTATCTCCACCAGCATCAGAAGTCGTGGGTGCAAAACCTGGTTCAACATCACCTCGGAATGCTGCTTCACCACTTTCACTTAACAGAGGTGTAATAAACTCGTTAGCATCAGTAGCAGACAAATATTGAAGTTCATAAATGCGGCTCTCTGTTTTACGCCTTGCTTGCTCGATTTCAGTTAACTCATCAATCGTGTAGACGTACACAAAATTGCCTTCTTCAATATATGCAAAGCCATTCACTCGCAAAATAGCATCGAGTGCTTCATTGAACGTGACGTCATACAAATTCGCGGATACAACACCAGTCACGCTGTTGCTCGCGATGATATTTTTCTGGCTTTGGATTGAGAGCATCTCAAGAACTTGGGAAACTTCAGTTTCATTGACAATGAGATCAACCGTCCCAAACTCATCAACGACAACTTCTTCTTCAGCAAATTCTTCGGAGGTTTCTTCGCCTACGAATTCTTCTGCGGGTGGAAGTTCCGGTGCCTCTAGAGGTTCCAAGGGTTCTGGCGCTTTCGGGGGTTCCGGGGGTTCCTCTTGAGCAGTACCAAATGAAACAAAACCCAAGATAGAAATGAGGATGAAAGTGTGTGCATACTTCACGGGTGCGTCTCCATACGCGCACCCGCCACCGCTATTGGTGAGGAGGCGCTATTGAGAGTTCATATCGGCGGTCTCCTGCCGAAAGGATGACAATTCGACCTTCCACTGAGTAGAGGCGCAAGGGCTCTTGGACATGCTTAGGACCAACAATATCTCCAATTTGAATCACTCTGCCATCGATCATTGCCATTTCTCCCATCACGGCTTCGAGTTTCAGCGAATTGACTACTTCATTCTCACTTGTTGTTCGAGATGTTTGCTGCGCCTTAACAGTGTTGACTTTCGAATTTGTTTGGAACGGAAAGACCTCTTGATTCACTGAAAATGGGTTTCTTTTTGGCTCTGATTGGAGTGAAACTGGGATTGTGACATTATCGGACGTCATCGATGATTCAATCGCGGTTTGAATCAATGGCTGTGCAACCGCTGTCCTTGCTGGTCTTGCAATCACGATGATTCGAGCCCACAGCAACAATCCTACGAGCAACAAACCACAGAATAGACCAAAACGACGACGGTCAGAAGTTAGTTGAATCCACATTTTTTTCAATTTCGTTTTCATATTATTCCACCTCCACCCCGTCATACATGGCGTGTAATCCAAGCGCTGCTTCAAGTGCAGGTAGCGATTGATCTGCTTCCGCTTCCCTGCGTGTTACACGAACTGAAGAAACACGAACGAGTCGATTCATCGATTCAACGTCTTGAATAACGGAAAAAATTGATTCAAAATCTGCGTTCAACGTAACAGCAAGTGGCTGGACTGAAAATTCATCCTTCGCTGTTTTTAATGTTGAGTTTCCAGATGTAAAACTTTGATCAAGAACTTTTTGGCCGTCAACTTCCAAAGATAATGCCTGCACAATCTGAGACATATCTGGCGTAGAAGGAACACGTTTGCAATCTGAGTTCACCTGTTGCCGCAAGGCTTGATATTCAGTTCGCATTTTTTCTACTTCTGCTTGGCGAAGTTCAAGTTGTTGGATACGTGCTTCCAAGTTAGATGTTTCTTCAGTTGCACGATCAGCATTTTGATAGTTTGGCACGATAAAAAAACAAACAAACAAAACTGACAATACAAATGTTCCAAATAACATCCATCGTTCACGGGTTGCGGTCATTCTTCACCTCCAGTTGCTACGAACGTTTTTGACACGCTCCATGATTTATCTAAATCAATATGAAAACTAATTCTAAAACCACGAGCTCGCTGTTCTCTAATTGTTCTGGATCGGCTGAAGTCCATGCTTACCGCACCAAACGGTTCTGTTTGTTGTAGTGAAGACACAAAACTTGCAATCCTCTCATCACTTTCAGCGAATCCTGCGAGTCGCCCACTGATACCATTTCCTGCTTCGGTCTGAATGATATCTAGTGATAGTTCTTCTAAAGTCATCTGATCTGGAACCATGTTCGCAATTGTTGCAACCAATTCACCCATCTCAAATATGGTCTTCTCATTTTCATAACGCTTTACAAAAGATTCTAGTTTTGCTTTTTTTGCCTCAAGAGAAGACGCATCCACCTCAAGTTCTACGGCACTATTTGCTCGAACCTGAGTAGCAATTAAATTCTTGACAGAAGCGTTCATTGATAACCTTGAGTGCGTCGCGATTGCTGCAATAGCACAAAGCACAATGATGATTGCAATCGCAACTCGGTTACTCCTAGCCTTATTTTTTGACCGTTCAACATATTGTTCTGGCAATAAATTCACGCAGCCTCCTTCCCGAGAGTGTCACTACCACGTCTTTGTTTTGTGGCTTCTAATTCAGCCAAACTTGCACCAAGAGCGATGTGCCAACCACATGTTTCTCGGATTACAGTTGGTAGTGTTTGAATGTGATTTGCAGAAATATCTTGTACAACATCTTGATTACACGCCATTGACAGCACATTTGACAAATTACTATTCCAGCCAGCACTGCCAGTAATCACGAGTTGGGTTGAAAGTGGACCTCGATTTGTCACGCCATAGTGGCGAATACACTTCATCGCATCGGTTGCAATTGCCTCATGTATTGAACGAGTTGCATCTCTAACTGCTTTGTTGATATCACCACTATTGTTTGAATCACACGATTCTTCTAGCATTTGAATTGCTTGTTCAATTGTCACACCAGTATGCGAAGCGATCGATTCAATTAGTGCGTTGCCAGAGTAATCTAGGTGCTTGTAGAACATCAGTGAATCTCCTGCAATCACCATAAATGCAGAATCGTTCATTCCAAAATCAAGAACCGACCGGACAATAGACTGATCACTGTTTCTCCGGTACAGCATACTCATTGTTCGCGTTGCAGCAAGACATTGGGGCTCAATCGCAATTGGTTGCAACCCTGCTTCGTACATTGGGTCGAGCAAACTTGCGAGAGTCGAATGTTCAATTGCAATTGCCAACACATCTCCGCCTGAACCAATTGGGCTGGAATCGATTTGGAGTGTGGAGCGATCAACGCCAACCCTATCAGCCATTTCCCAACCTGCGGCTTCTTTGATTTCACTTTCATTCATGTTTGGCAAGCGTAAAACTTGGTGGTGAGCAATTGAGGGAGGAAGCGTAATTGTGCATTCAGTTCCACAAGTTCCAGAATCTGAAATGATGTTTCTCCAGTCAGCGGCTTTTAACTCACGCGGATTGTTTTCAACACGGTACACAGTTGGGTTTTGATATCCACCAAGTTTCCAATCGCATTGACCTATGGTCACCCCACCGTCATGGAGCGCTATTCCAATTCGACCCTTGCTTTTCTTTCCGAATGGCAGATTCATCACGGTGCACCGCCAAGTTCATTGACTGTAATTTTTCCAGTGAGAGGAGCGAGTTGAATTTCCCATTGAAATTCTCCGCTATGAAGTTCAAAACTTCCTCCGGTGCTTGGCGAACCATCTGGAGCAATAATGCCACCTGTTGGATCGAAAATAACATTTGCATTTACACCATCAAAACGAGCGCTCTGGATTGTGATTAAACGAAAACGGTTGTCTTCTGTAAATCGTATGATTGATTGTTGACCTTGTCCTTGTGACTCAGCAGCATCTTCTGCAAAAGTAGCTGTTCCAAAATCAAACGCGTTCATCAATTGAGTACTATCAAGTTCTTCAACACACCAGCCACTTCCGTCTAGAAAGAAATGAATCCTTCGGTAGCCTTGCGTTGCAACTGCGTCCATTTGAGCCGCAAGAATCTCGGTGACGACCATACGTGTTGCTGATTGACCTGATGCCGAATCTCCTGAAGTAGCGTATGGAATCAACACAAACGAGGAAATCCCCAACACGACCACTGTGATGAGCAGTTCGATGAGCGTCCAGCCATAATGGTGGCGTGATGTTGTGTGTAGGTGTTTTTTAGGCATAAATCAACCAATCCTCTTCTTGGGACATCGATTGCATCGGGTCATTTCAGGCCAAACACAAGTCAGTTCTTCCAATTGCCGATGAACTATTGCGTTGTGCCAGTTATCGGACTATTTTGAGACGTAATGTTTTGCTACAAAATGACTTAACATTTCAACGTCTCAGAGCCAAACCGTGCAACGATTTGGCTCTGAGCCTGCGTAAGGTGCGTGAAACAGCGGAGCACAAGACCTCCATCATGTGCTCCGCTGGAAATAGTCTGCCCGAGGTGGCAGGGAGTGTTTTATTCAGAGAATGCTGTGCCGTCTGCGGCGACACCGGTTAATACCATTGCTGTACTAGGACCAGCTTTTTCAGCCCATACCCAACCTACACCAGCGGCAGGTGCTCCAGCGCACGTTGATGAGTTTGTCAGTGAATTGACAGGTGCACCCATAAGGTAGTCGCCATCAATCATATCGCTCCAGTCAGTTAAAAGATCTGGATACGCTGCATTTTGAGCGTAATACAACTCGATTTGACCTCTGAGGGTCTGGAGTTGGCTACGGACAGCAGCGTCGTTCGCTTCATCAGCAGCATTGGTAAATTGAGGCACGACGATTGCGGCCAAAATACCGAGGATGACGACGACGATAAGAATTTCAATCAGCGTAAATCCGCGTCTAATGATGTTAGTGTTGGTAGTTGTAAGAGTGTTCATACGGTAGCTCCCTAAGGCGGTAATCAATATGCAATCGTGATTACCATCGGGTTTCAGTGATTGAACAAGATCACGGTGATCTTGAACCTCGGGTTTCCGCCTCCATCCTGGCAGCGGTGCGACTTAGTTCTGTGCCATACTCTTCCTGATGGCACAAAACCTCGGTTGCTTAGACCTCTTCGGGTCTTGCCAATGGAATATGAAGGCAAATAAAAATGCACAAAGATGATAAGCATGCGTAACCCGAGTTCCTTTCCTAACTTCTCATTTAGTACAATTCCTCCACTATGAAATCTCTTCGAATACGACCATTTTTTGCTGTTTACCCCCCTACGAGTGATGCTCCCAAGGTCGCTTCACCTCCTTATGACGTGGTGAATCGTGAAGAAGCAGCCGAGTTTGCTGAGGGAAACGAAGACAGTTTCATGCGAGTTGTGAGATCTGAAATAGGGTTACCCATCGAATGCTCACCGTATGACGACCGTGTATATGAAGAAGCAAATCAAAATTATCAATCGCTTCGCAATTCTGGTGCCTTAACGAAAGACAAGGCTCCATCCATCTATCTATATAGGCAGTGCATGGGTGATCACCACCAAGTTGGGCTTGTTGCGTGTTGTCACGTTGATGATTACAAAGAAAATCGTATACGTAAACATGAAAAGACACGACAACAAAAAGAGGATGACCGAACAAAACATGTGCTGAGCATCAACGCTAATTCAGGTCCCGTCTTTCTTACCTACCGAGGAAATGAGTCTATTAACAAAATCGTTGAAGCCGAATTGATTAAACGACCAATGTTCCACTTCGTCGCTGACGATGGTGTCACCCATACCGGCTGGAGAGTTGAGAGGCAAAAAGAACTTCTAGACGCATTCGCTTCGGTTGACATTGCATACGTTGCTGATGGTCATCACCGAAGTGCGAGTGCTGCTCGAGCTGCAGAAACACTCGCAAGTGAAAACCCAGACCATAACGGTGATGAAGAATACAACTGGTTTCTAGCCGTGTTGTTCCCCTCGTCACAGTTAGACATCTTGCCCTACAACAGGGTTGTCCTTGATCTTCATGGAAAAACAACCGAACAACTCCTTGAAGAATTTAAAGAACTCGGAAGATTTGAACCAACAGATCAACCAACACCGACTGACTTAGGTACGTGCTGTCTCTATCTTGGAAAAGAATATGGATGGTATTCACTTCAATTTGACAACATTGATCATGACGACCCAATTGCATCACTTGACGTAGAACTCCTGCAACAACGCGTACTCACGCCTCTTCTTGGAATTGGCGACCCTCGAAGTGACACTCGAATCGATTTCGTGGGTGGGATACGCGGCACAAAGGAACTCGAAAGACGAGTCGACAGTGGCAATGCTGCAATCGCGTTCTCAATGGTAGCGACAACAATTGAACAACTTCTTAATGTTGCTGATGCCAACCAAATCATGCCCCCAAAATCAACTTGGTTTGAACCAAAACTGCGGAGCGGACTGTTCGTTCACGAATTGAGTTAGTGGTTTGCAGCGAACGTTTGCAAGAACTCTGCAAACCGAGTACACCCTTCTTCTGGAAAAGCGTTGTATACCGATGCTCTTAGACCACCTAGGTTTCTGTGCCCTTTCAAACCGGACATCCCTTCTTTTGCTGACTCTTCTAAAAACAAAGCGTCGAGCTGGGGTGTTTTCGTCTTGAAGGAAATGTTCATCCTAGAACGGCTCTCTTCTTGTGCAAATGTTGTGTAAAAATCTGCACATGAATCTAGTGCGTGGTAAATCATTCCCGCTTTGCGTTCATTGCGTGCTTCCATTGCTTGCAACCCACCCTCTGACAAAATCCATTTAAACACTTCTCCCATCAAATAAATACCGAATGTCGGGGGAGTGTTTAGCATTGAACCCTTCTTCGCAATCGCATCGTAGTTCAATAAGAGAGGCAAATCTTCAGAGCATTTTTCAAGCATTGCTTTACGGATAACGACTAGAACAGTCCCTGAGGGTCCTAAGTTTTTCTGTGCTCCTGCATACACCATGTCAAACTGAGTCCAATCGATGTTTCTTGAAAAAATATCTGAACTCATATCGCAAATCACAGGCGAGTTGAGCTTTAGGGCGGTTTGAAATCGGGTGCCATAAATTGTGTTATTGGAGCAGTAATGTGTGTATGCAGCATTTTCTACTGTGTCCAATTCATCCAGCGCTGGGCAGTGATCAAAATTCGTGGCGGAACCGTCGTACGCAATATGAACATTCCCTAATTTTTTTGCTTCCTTAATTGCTTTGGTCGCCCAGACACCCGTGTCGATGTAATTTGCTGTTTCACCCTCGCCCAAAAAATTCATCGCTAGCATGGCGAATTGCAACGTCGCACCACCTTGCATGAACAAAATTTCAAAATCATCTGGAATGTTTCCAACTTGTTTGCAGTTCGCTACAGCATCGTTGATGACAGCATCGAAAACAGGACCTCGATGGCTGTGTTCACAAACTCCTATGCCGCTATCATCAATATTCCAAAGATCTTTTTGTGCTTGGTGCAACACGGGCTCTGGTAATGTTGCGGGACCAGCTGAGAAATTTAAAATGCGATCAGTCGTTGTTGTCATAGTTCTACCTTATTCATTCCTGAGTTGTTAATGTAACTGAGAAAATATTCTCATTGTTTTTAATCGTATTCATTTGCTCTTGGGTTGGAATAATACTCAATTGCATTCGAGCACACGCAGCATGCCCGCCATCATAAATTGTGTTCTGCATCTCTTCTACGTTGACCCCAGCAAGATTTAACTCCGTAAACACGTGGGCTAGCACTCCCTGAAGATTCTTATGCCTGACTGAGAGCAATACTGTTGAAGAGCACTCGTCAGCTTGGTTTACACAATTAGGCACAATCCCTTCGCTTTTGTATATTTGAATGATTCGAATGACTTCTGTTGCAATTTGTTCTTGAGCCTGGGCAGTTGATGCCCCTACATGGTGTGTTCCATACACTCGATCAGATGTAGAAATTTCTGGTCGAAATTCACGATCACCTGACGCTGGTTCATTCTCATACACATCAAGTCCAACCATTAATCTCTTCGACTGAACTGCTTTAACGAGTGCCTTTTCATCCACAACGGCTCCCCTGCTCGTATTGATAAAAATAGCGCCATCTTTCATTGCTTGGAAAAAAGAATCGTTCATCAAATGTTTGGTTTCGTCTGTTGAAGCAAGATGCACTGAAACGACATCGGAAATTTCTGCCAAGCTTTGCAAATCCTTACAAAACATAACGCCAAGTTGCTCTGCTTTTTCTGGAGTTAAGTTTCGTGACCATGCGGCAACCTTCATCCCGAATGACTTCGCACGGTGAATGACCTCTTGCCCAATCCCTCCTAGTCCAATCACTCCGATTGTCCTGCCAAACAACCCGTTTGCTTTTGAGAATTCTTTTTTTTCCCAACACCCCAACTTCAACGAAGCCACTTGGCTTGGTATTCTTCGATCACAGGCGAGGATGAGACCCCATGTAAGTTCAGCCACAGCGATTGAATTTTTTCCGGGACAGTTCGCAACTGAAATTCCGCGTTTGGATGCTGCGGCCACATTAATTGTGTCGTACCCTGCACCAGCACGGATAATAATGCTTAGTCGCAAAGAAGCATCCATCATCTCTTCAGTAACCTTCGTTGACCGTACAACTAGAATATCTGGGTTTTTCTCTGAGATTGCATTCACAAGAGATTCATCTTTCAAAGATGAATCAGATTCCACAATGCACCCTTGAGATTCCAATGTTGCAATTGCATCAGTTGGAAATGTGTCTGCCAGCAGAATCACAGTAGATGCATCCATCGATACATCCTCTATATTAGAACATTCAATTGTTTGATGAGCCATCCCCGTATTTTAGCATTACATCAGCAGGGATTCGAGTTTGTTTACTGCATCATGGATTAACTTTACAACGTCGTCGAAACCATCATCACCGCCATAATATGGGTCTGGCACCTCAGTATATTCTGAATGCCCCACGAAAGAAAGTAAAAGTTTCGTTTTATTCTGATCACCGCCCATTTCAATGACATCTTCGAAATTATCTTGATCCATACAGAAAATCAAGTCAAACTCTGTCAAGTCATCCGATGTGATTTGCCTTGCAACGCCTTGGATGCGCAATCCTTGTTTTTTTTGCAGCCGCTCTCATTCTTCTGTCTGGTGCGTTGCCAACATGCCACCCTCCTGTACCTGCTGATTCAACCAGAAAATGGTTGCTTCGACCTGATTTTTCGATTGCGTTTTTGAAGAAGCATTCTGCTGCAGGACTTCTACATATATTGCCCATACAAACGAACAGGATTTTTTGGGGGGATTCACTCATGTTTCTTTGCTGCTCGCAGTGATAGTAAACTTATTCCACCAAAAATAATAATCGCTGCAAGATAAATTACCCATGCGCCAATTGCCTCTGTCATGTGTGCCCAGACAAGAGAGACCCCAAGAGCACAAAATACGAATGAAATCGCATACAAAGATAGAACTGTTTTACGAACGCTCACGAGTTTTCGTTTGATGATGTGATGAATGTGATTAGAGTCTGGTTCACTCATTGGTTTGCCTGCTAGTTTTCTGCGGATAATCGCGAGTAACGTATCGAGGATTGGCAAGGCAAAAACAATCAAACCAGCAACAACGATAAACGTTTGTCCTCTTTCGCCAAGCATGAGCGCCATCACAATGCAAAGATATCCAAGTAGCAAACTGCCCGAATCCCCAAGGAAAATCGAGGCGGGATTAAAGTTGTAGATTAAGAATCCAAGCACTGCACCCAATGCTGATAACCCCAGCACAATATCAGCACCAACAAGAGTAACTCCAGAACCCCTATTATTTAAAAAACCATTCTTGGGTAAGTGAGATTGGATATTGATTAAATCATCTGTTGTCAAAGTCGTTGCAGTAATCAGACTTATGATGATAAATCCAATTGCTGTAATACCAACGACCCCTGAAAGTAATCCGTCAAGACCATCTATTAAATTTGCAGCATTGCATGCCCCAAGGACAAAAAACGCAATGATGATGAGCCCCGTGATATAGGTCAGCGTAACTGGATCGGGCATCATTTCGGTTGCGTTGATGATTGGATAATTACAAACCGATTCGGAAATACCTAGAACTTGTCTCAAAAATCCTTCTGCAACACGAGTGCCCACACCCTGCTGAGCCATTGCCGCTGCTGCTACAAACTGCCCTGCAACTTTCCACCATGGATCCCAATATTCAAACACATCATCAGCAAGACCAGTTAAACCAATTGCAATCATTCCTAAAATGACAACGATTGGAAATGGTTGGAATATCTGGGGTGCTTCTACCCAAACATAACTCGCGATGATTCCTGCGAATACCGAAAAGAAAACCGCTACTCCACCTAAGTATGCAATTGGTTTTGTGTGAATTTTTCTCGCTTCGTTTGGGCGGTCAACCACCCCTGTTTTAATTGCAATTAATCTCATGATAGGGGTTAGCACGATTGAAACTGCGAATGCAATTGCAAAAACAACCCAATACTTTGACAATAATGTCATCCATCCCATCTGAAGAAAAGGTAAAGAGGTATCAGTGGGCATCGTGTATTTCTATTCGTCGTCGTCTTCTTCTTGATCAGAGTATGAAATCATCGCAAGGTAATTCTTGCGGAAGTATCCACCAACTGTTCCTCTTGCGGCGTTCAGTGTGACGCCAAGTATTTCAGCACGTGATTGACCAAGTTCACGAAGGACTCTTGCAACGAGCCCACGATCATCACGATCACTATGCACAACCAACGTAATCGCATCAACTAGGTTCGCGAGCAACACTGCATCACCCGCAACGATTGAAGGCGGTGCATCAATCAGGATTAAATCGTATGAATCCCTCAATTGAGCAAAAATACTTTTCATGCGTTCACTTCCAAGTCTTTGGAACAGCCTATTCGCTGGAGATCCTGCAGTAATCACGTCAACACCTGCCTCTGTGTGTTGAATTGCTCCTGCAACATCAACACTTCCTGCAAGTAAATCTGCAACGCCTAGTGAAGCGTCGTCTAAATCAAACATCGAGCCGAGATTTGGGCGCCTGAAGTTGCAGTCGACCGCGACAACTCTAGAGCCAGAAATATGTGCTGATGTTGCGAAGTTCCCGATGATTGTTGTTGAACCCGCTTCTGGGGCTGCAGCAAGCACAAGTAATGTTTGATGTGCTGATTGTTGTAATGAGCGATTAACCCCAGCCCATGCTTGACGGCATGATTCCGCAAACACACCTTCGTTGCTATGCAAGACCGCAAGTTCAGGCGTTTCAAGACCCGAGGGATCTTCATGAACATCAGGCAATACACCTGCAACTCTTGCTCCTGGAATAATAAAGACGTCGCTAGCACTTCGAATCTTTTGGTCAGTGATTTCTCTAAGAAAAATAATACCTACAAATGCTGCCACGCCTAGAAAGATGCCAGCTGGGAGCATGATTTCAATTTTTGGGAATGACTTTTCTCTTGGTTCAAGGGGTAAGGTTGCTTGTCGAATTCGACTCGCGTCTGCACGAAGTTGCATCAATCGTAAACTTGATATGAGCCGTTGATTCTCGTCTCGTTGCATCTCTAACTGCTTACGAGTAGATTCCATATGTTCATACACGGATTGATTCGATGCAAGATCACGTAATGCAGCATCTTTAACTTCGATATCCTGTTCAGTTCGTTCGAGTGAAACTAACAGTTGATCTTTCGAAGAAACAAGTTCCCTCAATTGCGCGTTTAAGTTTCTCCTGATAATTGTTTCTATTTTCGATTCAATCTGATCTTTTGTTGCCCGAACAGTAACTTCGGCTTCTTTAATTTGTGGGTGGGATGTGTCAAACTTTTCTCTAAACGCACGCAGGCTTGCTTCAAGAGATTCCAACACTTGTTCTTGCCTAATAATAATTGGATCTCGTTCTGCTGCAAGACGGTCTTCCATTGTTGGCTCAAGTGTTCCATCAAGTTTTGCTGCTATCTGAAGATACTGTTGCTGTAACGAGACAAGCGATTGCTTTGTTATTGTCAAATTCTCAGTCAGTTTCTGTATTTCAAACATCGTTGTCGAGAATCGAGTGTCATCTAGGGTTGTAATTCCTTTCGCTTGAATGAACGCTTGCAGGTCATCATTCAAGTCTTGCAACATAAATTTAATATGTCTGCCTTCATCCTCAAACAACTTCGCGTTGTTTCTAAATCCTTGTTCATCTAATTCCTTCGTTCGTTCCATATACGCACCAGCAATCGCAGCTAGAACAATCGGAACATCAGATGGTACATGTCCTGCCCACTTAATTCCAAAAAGATTGGTGCCCGCTTTAATTGGGGTGTCAAGTTCTTCTGTCAGAATGTCAACTGCTTCATCAATCAGTTTTACTTGAGTTTCTGGAACAATAAATTGTTGCATCCACTCCGTTTCCATCATTGTTCGATCATTCACTGCGACAGTCAATATAGACCTTTCTTTGATAAGGAATACTTGGGTTGCTGCAACTCGTTCAACCATTTTTTCGTTAATCGTGTCCGTAGTTCCTATCTCGGTTGCTTCACCAAGACCAGGTCGAACCTCGAACATAATGTCGCCAGAATAGAGAGGATAGACACGAGCAAACAAAAAATATGCACCCGTTCCGATGATTGCCCCAATGATGCCCCAAATAGGAATTCCCTTCCAGTACCTGCGAAGTACACGTACAGGATCTATGGCTCTGCCTTTAGGCATCGGTCTGTTGGGTGTTCCAATGTTTGTTGGTGCTGGCATGTTGATATTCTTACTTTTCGGCTTCCGCTTTCTTCTTGCGAATATCGTCCTTGTGGGCCTGAATTCTCTTCAAGGAATAGGGATCTTCTGCAAGTTCTTGGGCCATACGGATGTGCCCAAGGGCTTCATCAAATTCCATATTCTCTGTAACTATTTGTGCTAAATGGAGATACGCTTCCATCGTATCCCCATTACGTATTGATCTTTTGATTGTTTCCTCGGCTTGTTCAATTTTACCCATCCGATAATATCCCCACCCAAGAGCATCGAGCACCTCGGGCGAACGGGGATTTTGACTTCTTCCCCGATCAGCAAACACGATGCCACGAGCCGGATCACCGAGTTCTTCTGAATAGAGTAATGAGAGTTTTGCCATTGCTTTTGAATTCGATGGATCGATTTGTAACAAGAAATCTAAAGAGTCAGCTGCTTTTTGGTGCTCACCTAAACGATGGTGCATCGTTGAAACTGTATCAATAATCGAAGCGTTTCTTGGGGATTGCTTCGCTGCATCCTTCGCGATCTGTAGCCCCTCTTCAGGGTTGTCTTGATAGACCCCCACAACGTATGCAAGGTTGTTTTGCACGAGAGGTGAGTTTGATTCTTCTGCTAATAGTTTAAAGGTATCGGCACTTTCGCCATATCGACCTGCTTCAACAAGGAACCCTCCTCTCATCATAAGCAGTCGAATCCGTGCATCTGGGTCAGAGTTTTCCATTGCAAGGGCGCCATCGATAATCGCTAGGGCTTTGTCAACGTATTCTTCACCGGCATATTGATAATATCCGGCAAGACCAGCAAGTTGATGTTGTGTTAACGGTCCATCAGCAAGTGCACGAACGAACGTTTCGCCTGCAGCTGGGTCCTCCTTAAAAAGAGTAAGCAAATCAAGAAACCAACTTGCAGTTGACTGAGGCGATATCCAATTATTGTTTACCGCTTGATCAAAAATCCGCCACGATTTTTCCATCGCGATTAGAGCATCTCTATTCCTTCCTAGATTATTCAATGCTTTTGCTTCGATTGCACCTGCAATTGGATGGAGTTTTGAAAGTGAACCTCTAGCCATCTCGAGTAACTCTTGATTTGGAAGTTCTTGGTCAGTTCTTGTCATTTCGTCAATCTTCATCAATAACGTAAGAGTTGGATTTCGTTGAATTGCTTCAAGGTATGCTTTCACACCTTCAACCCGATCGTCGTTTGCTCGTATATATAGATCACCTAACCGTTGATGCCACATCGGATCTGAAAGATCGACCGCAACTCCATCTTTAGCAGCAGCAAGTGCTCGGTCTATATTTTCTGAATCAAGATACGCTTCAATGAGCCGAGTTCGAACATTTGATGAATCTGGATTTTCTGAAAGATATCTCATCAGATGATCAATTGATCGAGGGAGTTGACCGTCGGCTTGTAAAACATCTGCACGAACAATAATGAACTGTTCTGATCGCTGCTCTGTCGCTGACGCTTCATCTGCAACTTGCAATGCTTCTTGAAGAAGTTGCTTGTCTTGAGTAAGTCGATATTCATTGAGCAAACTTCTACAAAGTCGAATATATGGAATTGGATTTCGACTATCTGCACTGATGGCAGCACGAAGTGAATTGCGATATTCTTGCAACGCAATTTTGCCTCCTTCAATATCTCCCTGCGCGAGCATTTGTTCACTCTTCACTCTGCTGATGAGTGACCTGAGCATCTGTTCTGCATATTCAGAGTTGGTCGTCGTGTATTGATCTAACTCATCCATCGCTTTATCAAACTGACCTGACATCGCAAGGGCTTCGATATACCGCGAATGTAAGATTTTATTTTTAGTTACTTTGACCGGCTGTTCCATGTACTCTGTCGCTAATTTGTGCTCACCAAGGATAAAATACAAAGAACCAAGAACGCCATCTATTTCAAGGAGTTCGCTCTGGGAGTCTCTTGCGTTTTCAAGAAGTTGAATTGCTTGTTGTATTCGTTTTGCTCTTTGTAAAAAATCTGCTGCAGCAATCACTGCATTTGTATACCGCTCTGTCCCCTTTGCATTTGCAATAAACCGGTCCCATATTTCAGAAGATTGTTCAAGTTGCCCTAAGTCTCTGTGTATTGAGGCATGAAGCATTGCGATTCTGATACTTGGATCTACTTGCTCACCCGCAGTTTCAAGAATGTCTTTTACACTCTTGTCCCATTCCCGCCTTGCATCATTTAAGGCAGATTGTTTCAAAGCAGTAGGCATTTGCTCCCACACTCGTGTTGAGTAAAGTTCATTCCCTTTTAAATCTCTTAGTAAACCGCGATCTGGAGTTAGGTTTACAAGTGCATATGCAAGTTCAAGTGCATTTGTGCGATCTTCAGGACTTAGAACGAGTTCATTCATCCTATACACCAATACCTTCCATCTCTCGCCTAATTTTCCCTCCGCTTCTAGCCACGCTGTTTGAAGTTGACGATCATTTGGATACTGTTCCCTTGCAATTCTAAGGACACGCAACATCCGCTGTTGCTCATCTGGTTGCGTGACAAGGACACTGACGTATCGCCGAATGTTCTCCTTATTTTTTGGAGAAATTCGATACGCTTCAGCATACGCGTTTTTCGCTTCTTCCATTTCACCGATTTCGACAAGCACTCGACCAAGAGTTCGCCAAGCAAAATCTGAAATGCTCGATTCACTAACCATCTTCTGAGCAATTGAATTTGCTGACGATGTCAATGAGTTGAAAACCGCAAGATCTCCACGGCTTTTTGCATCGCTTGCTTTTGCTAACAGCAAAGAAATTCTCGCACTATCTACTTCTTGTTGATTTGTTGAAGATTGTGAAAGTTCTTCTAAATACTGTTCTGCGGATGTAAAGTTTCCATCTGTGACTTCTTGGTTAAATCGAAGAAGATTTATTCTTGTCATATCAGCACCTAAAGACTCAGCGAGTTCTTGATACTGTTTGCTCGCCTCCATCGCCTGATCAGACATCTCTTTTGATTTCTCTCCCTCTAACACATTACCGATTTGCATCCAACGATTTGAGTCTCCTAAAGAGTTCATACTTAACTCATAAAGGGAAATCGCTAACTCCTCTGCTTTGTTTGCTTCTGTGTCATCTTGTGATTCGATAAGAGAGATAAGAGCTTCAATTCGATTATCCGATTGAAGAATATGGAGTTGTGGAAGAAGGGCTGTTGGGTTCGGCGCAATGTCGATTGCGTTCTGAAGCCACTGAACTGCTTGCTCCCGTTCATCCATTCTTGCATATATATTTGACATTGCATAGAACAATCGCCAATCTGGCGCTGGCGCGAGGTCGATGGCTTCAGTTAAGGAATCGACTGCCTCATCATATTTTTTCTCATTCGAGAGTTGTTCAGATACTGCGATGTATCGAAGTGCAGGATCAGAGAATGACGTTTGGCTGGCGTCTGTTTGCTGCATCGCAATAAGATTTAGTACTTCTTGAACGTCCTCTCTACTCCGAGTTTCTAGGGGTAACACTGCAAGCGTCAAAGCCGCTGCCTGATGGTCAGAGAGTTGCACTTCTAGTCTTGCTTTGGCAAGATAATTTGAAAGATTACTGGGTTCTAATTCAATCGCGCGTTGGATTCTTTCTATTGCCAATCCCCTTGCACCAGTATTAGTTAACGCAAATGCTGCTTGCCTATACACAGAAGCATCAACATCTGGATTTCTTGAAATTGTTTGTTCAAGTTTTTTGGCAGCTAAATCGTATTGTTCTTGAGCAAGTGCGATCACTCCATCTGAATACAGAAGGTATTGATTCATTTCATCCCCAGACACTAAATCGCTTAGGATTTCACGATATTGCTTTGCTTCCTGAATATATTCATCTTGTTCGGATTCATTTTCTGCATTGGATGAATTCTCCACAGCCATTCTGATGAGTGATTGAGCAGCAATTGGGCGTAAAGAATACAACTCGATAGCGTGTAATCCAGTGGTTTGATTTTCAGCATCAAGAATCGATAACGACAATTCTTTTGCTTCCTCTCCTTTATCAATCCGACCAAGCAATCCTGAGAGCATATACGTACGTCCAAAATCATTTGGGTTCGACGCTATTGTCTTTTCTAGAATTTCGATGGCCACTTCTTTACCGTCGTCATCAGAATTCACGGCTAGGGTAGTGACCTCTCCCGCTCTGGGGTGATGAAGTGCGGGGTCATAATATTGGATAACCTTGTCGCGGACTTCTACAATCTTTTGTGTTGCTAAGTCAATTTGAGCATCAGTCACAGAATTAGGGTTTGCAATTTTCTCTTGAAGAAGTGTTGTTCGTTGGAGCAACATCTCTCTTAACAAAGCCGCATTTACTTCAAAAGAATCGCCAGCTACTTCAAGGGCTTGTTCCATTGTTTCATCTGCAAAAACTCTATTTCGAACTGCTTGTTTTGTTTTTCCCTCGTCATTTAGTCTGTAATACACTGCCATGCGTCCATGAGCAAGTGCAGCCCAAGCCATTGCATTTCCCGGATCTTTTTCTAGCACAAGTTCGAAGTCGCTCTCTCCTGGGAATCGAACATTTCCAACTTCATCGTAGGTGTCTGTCATCGTTGCATCATCAATTCTAAGCGTCGCTAACCCACGATATAAATTCAATTCGTGCCTTCTTGGATTGCTAAGAGAAACTCGATCAAGTCCTGTCTGAGCAACCACCCTTAACTTCAACCAGTATTCATCTGCTCCAGTTAAAAATGCAGCGTTGTACATTTCTTCTGCAACTCTAAGATGAGCATCTATATCTTGAGGGTTATATCTTGCTTCATGGATCAGTGTGCGTACATACTCATCGTACGTTGTCCTTGCTTCAGTAGGAGTCACTGGCACAATTGACAACACTGCATCTTGCAATTTCTGAACATATGGGAGATTTGCTGGTTCTTTTGAAACTGCTCTGCCATACTGTTTTCTTGCATCACTAAACTTTCCTGCAGCGAACAGGTTATCCCCTGCCGTAATGTTCCTTTCTGCACCACGGTATTCAGAATAAAACCATAGACCTCCAACCCCCACTATTGCAACTGCGATGATTGAGATCACTATCGTGAGCAGTTTCTTGTTCGTTCGAGCAACCTTTTTCTTTTTTTGCTTTAGTTGCTTCTGTTGCTTTTTCATTTTTTTGTAGTTGGGTTTCTTTGCCATCGAGTGTGTAGGTCCTGATTTGAGTAAAACTAAATTTTTGGTTGTGACAAGACTTCTGCCCAGTCTGGAAGTAACATCATGATTTCCGGTAGCATATCTGAAGTAAAGGAAGAAACGATTTCGATATATTCATCAATCGTAAACTCACGATCACCACGAATTGTCAATTGAATCTTGCAATAATATGCGTATTGGGAAGAACGGTCAAAGGCAAGAAACCGAATGCGAGATGGATATGCTGTTGTCTTCCCGTTGGCAACGAAAAAGTATCCTGCAAAGACGTGATCATCTCCAATTTGAGGATGGCTGAACTCGGTTGTACGTAACTCAAAATCGCCAAACGGGAGCCGGACAATCTCGGAATCTTCTGCCACAACTTGATAAGGAACTCCATCGAGTGTCTCCGATGGGTCGTCAAACCACGCTGATTGGTCAATCTCCATTGCGAGCGTCAATGGCTCGGCCGTCAATGGCACAAATCCGCCAGCAACCATACATCGATCCGGAACGTGCGGGACAGCATCTACTTGACCTGTGTAATACGCGAGATGCAACTGCAGTGGGGGCATATTTTTATCTTTACTAAAGTACGTTCTGCTTAAGTAAATTTCTGTCCCTAGGGCTTCAACACCTGCAGCATCAAAGCGGATGTCTTTCCCTTGTCTTTTCCAGTGTTCTGTTTCAACTGGCAAGAGAGAAAAAGTCTTTCTTGGATACACTGGATTCTTATGCAGGATTACATTTAAGTAGTTGGCTCCTAGTTGAAAAATGACTGCTGAAATTGCCAAAAGGAAAACTGCAATGACAAAACCTCTTATCGCAGAACCTTGAAACTGAATTGGGCGATAGACTGGTTCATCTTCTTCGTCTTCTTCGATGATGATATTTTTAAGAACCCAGACTAAACCTAGGTATATGAGGAATGCTGGGATTAACCATAACGTTCCAACGAACGTGTGAAAATCGCCAGAAGAAAATCCTGAATCAGCAATACTAAGGAGCCCGAGAGTCATCACTCGAAGAATGTTGACGAATACTGCAACCGGAAGGGTTAACGCAATAAGCAAAGCAGGTCGCCAGACATGCCAGAGAAATGACTTCAAAACATTAAACGCACGTCCAAAGCCACTCTCCTGATTATTTTCATCCACTCTCACAACATCGTTCAACGTAAATCGAAACGATGTGAACGCCATCGCAACACCAATCGCCAAGAACGCCATCAACATTCTCATTCCAGAACATGCTTCCGCAATGTTTAGTGGGTAACTTTTTCCGTCATAAAACAACTCTAGTGTATTCCCTGCTCTCGTTACGTCAAATCCAAGAATCGAAAACCCAATGTAAGAGCCGTACGTTGCAATATCTTGGAGTTTAAATGTGACAATCTCCATGAACCGGTCTGAAACGGTTTGTCCAAATATAAACAAAAAAAGTAGTGGGAACCACAAGTATCTCATGGCTCTCCAGCCAAAGATAAACAAAACGAGCCCGCCAAACGTGCACGAGACACCTAATCCCATCAAGTTGTGATGATGCATTGAAGTTGGTCCAAGTGCACATAAACTGTACCAGCCCAACCCCAACACAATGAAAAATAATCCGCCGAACCATGCTCTTTTGAAAGGGTATTCCAACAATCTATCTTTACAGAGCCACACAAAATACCCTGCGATAAATGGAATCACAAGGGTGTGTCCCCAGTCTGCCTGTTGCTCAATCGCAAACCGAAATTGTCGTTGTAGAAAGTCCCAGAAGATCCACCCAAACGCAATAAGAAGGAGCGATGACCAAAGTACTATCTGGCCAGACGACACCTCTTGAAGAGATACATCCTCGTTACCTTTCTTCATGGTGTATGTTGATCGGTCATGACCTATGCTCTCTCAAGTTCGGAATCCCTATTATCCTCAAATATCCAATGTAACCAATACGTTCTTGTCCGGTTGATGGTTCAAACAAAAGAAATCCTTTCTGAACAACACGACCGTTTACGGAGGTCTTCCAAAGACATCGTTACCAAAATTCCTGTCAAGAAGAAATCCGAAGCCATATGTCGCACGGAAACCGTTTCGAATGATTGCCATTGGCGTAGCACCCCATGAGGTACCAATACTTATATGGTCATTTGGTTTAAGAAAGATGTCTGGTTCTGTTCGCTGCAAAATTGCTGCATAATTCAGCGTAACTGTGGCTTGCATATTGTCATCAATTCTTCGTGTCAAACTCACTTTTTCAGGAACTGCTATCGGACCTAAATCTCCTGCTGAAGTAATGAACTCTGAAAGAGTGATTTTCTCACCTGTATTTGGGTAATTGAACACGCCCGGTCTTGTAATTTGACCTCTGATGTAAAGATTCCCAATCGGTGGAGGCTCAACGTAAATTCGATCATCAGGTCGAATCACAATGTTGTATGAACTATCTCCTTGACGCAGTAAATTCCATGGGATTTCTATGATGCGTTCAAGAACTTTTGGCGAAGTTTTCTTTTCTTCTCTAGAGGCATCTTCTTTTGAGGTGACTCGCTTCGTAGGATCAGTACTTACTGAAATCCATGTATCGCTTTCTGGGACGTAAATATACGCCGCGTCAGATGTTCCCCCTGTGGTCGTTCTATTCGTAAGTTCATCAACATCGACCGGTTGGTGTTGCCCATGAGATGGAGTCACAAGATCATCAATATCTATAATTGCATGATCACTTGCTTGCAATACTCCAGGTGAAACTGAAGGGGCTGGTTGTTCTTCTGGAGTATCTCCAATATCGAGTTGTTGAATAAGTTCATCGATGTGTTGAATCGATTCATCTATATCGCCGAGATTTTTTAAGTGGTCTTCAGAAGTTGGTTCTAGCTCTGGTGTCTTGTTGTGGTCAGGTTTTTCTGAGCCATCAGTGTCACCTGTATCCAATTGATTGATGAGGTCTTCAATGTTTGGAGTTGTCGTTGGAGTGGGTGTTGTGTCACGTGGGTGAGTATCCGCTTTTGGTAAATGAGAACTTGAAGGTGGTTTTTGTTCGCGATTCCATGCTGGCAACATGGAGTCACTCACAGGTAATTGCCTGATGACATGAATTCTTTTCGTTGATTGTGGTACGCCACCTGCTAATGCAAGCACATCCACAAGCCGAAGATCTGGATCGCGAAGCGTAAAGACTCCCCAGCGTGCGAGCCCTCCATACACTGTATATGTAAACCCTGTTTGGTCCAACGTACTCACTTGAACACTGGGGTGTGTCATTACTTTGTCTGCAAGTGCTTTTGTAATTGCGTCTTGGGCGCCTTGGGGTGTAAGTCCTGCAACAAGTACTTCACCTGCTTCTGGAACTCGAAAGTACCCCCCTTGATCAACCCTTCGTTGAACTGGATGTCGCTGAGCCTGAGCGTAGAGACCAAATATTTCAACGTCGAGCACATCCCCTGGTGCAATTCGGTATTCCAAATCGGATGGCGTTAAGTCAGCAGGTGTAACTTTTGTTACTTTTGGATAGACGGTAGGTTCTTCGATGATGTCAATGCGATCCAAAATTGGGATTGTCGTTGGGGTTGGTTTGTAGTACCCATTTGCAGTTGGATCCCCCATCCATGCGTTTGCGTTACATCCTGCAAGCACGAAGATGAGTGCCAGTGAACAAGCCCCACCAATGATTCTCTTAAATCGTAACGCCATGATCATCCTGTCTTCATAGAACTTTCTTTTTGCAAAAAACATAGAAACAGCCCCCAGCGATATCGCAAAGGGGAAGGTATCGGACTTCATCGACCAATCTAGAGTTCGGAGTTGAACGCCAACCCCCTTTTTGATTGGTAGAATACGCTTTCTGTGTCAAATCCATCTCAATCTCATTCTGCACTCCCAACGCCCCGACATAAAGGAGCGCTAGGGGGTGATACGGCACGCAAAACAAGAAGTTCAGCGATTGTTGATCTCAGTGGTCAGGTCCTCAACAACGATGATGGCTCGCAAACGCTGATGATGCAACGAAAACCGGATTGGATTCGAGCACAACTTCCTAGCGGCGCTGGATATCGTGCGGTTCGTCACAACATGGAAACACACGGTCTTCATACCGTCTGCCAAGAGGCATCATGCCCAAATATTGGTGATTGTTGGTCTCGCGGGACTGCGACCATCATGATTCTTGGTGATGTCTGCACCCGCAGTTGTGGTTTTTGTAATGTAAAAACTGGAAAGCCAAAACCACCCGATTTTGACGAGCCTATGAATGTAGGTAAATCTGTTGCATTAATGGGGTTACAGCATATTGTGATTACATGTGTTGATCGAGATGATTTACCCGACGGCGGTGCAGCAATTTGGGCAGAAACGATTCAGTCGGTACATACGCACGCCACTGAGACATCCGTTGAAGCACTCATAGGCGATTTTCAGGGCAATAAGGGTGATTTAGAGGTGGTAATCCAATCATCACCAGAAATATTGGCACATAACCTTGAAACTGTCCCAAGAATGCACAGGGCAGTTCGCCCCCAAGCAACCTACGACCGCTCAATGGAGGTCCTCTCAAGGATTCAGGAATCTGGCTTGGTCAGCAAAACGGGAATCATGGTCGGAATCGGCGAGCGTGACGAGGAAGTCATCACCATGCTTTCAGACATCAGAGAAAAGGCTCAAACCGAGATTATTACGATTGGGCAGTACCTTCAACCGAGCAGAAACCACCTACCGATCGATCGATGGGTACATCCAGACCAATTTGAGATGTACAAAGAAGTAGGGCTTTCGTTGGGATTCAGGGTGGTTGAGTCAGGACCATTAGTGAGAAGTTCCTTTCATGCCGAGGAGCAGGTCCGAGAATTCAATTTAAAGGGATAATCGGCGGAAAAGAGAGGTTTTTTTGGACTCGCCTTAAGTAAGGTCCTTTATTTTCCGATCCCAATGGGATGATTTACGATTCAAACATTCAATCAGATATTTCGAACCAAAATCGCAGAAATAAAGACCGTACAGAGTATTCTGGCGAAGCGGTACTCCGCTGGAGCCATGATTTTGATACCCCTGTTCGGTACCAAGTCGTCGATCGAAGCGAGGGAGGAATGCGAATTGTTTCCCAATTCCCCCTTTCTGAGGGCATGACTGGCGTCATTACTCGCTATCTCCCCGAGGGCTCCTCTGTACACCAACCAATGATGGTCGCTTGGAGTAGCTCCGAGCCAGACGATGACGGATATCACTGCGGAATCTGGTTTTTTGGCTCAAATTGACGGTTTAGGGGGGCGGGGTCGGCTCAGAGCCAATGCAGGGTAAAAACACTGCGAGCCCCCGTATGTACGGCGGCGCGCAGAGGAGAGAAGAAAGAGAGAGGAGTTTTAGTAGAAGTGGCATCCTTGCCACAGGACGACAATCATGCAGCAAGCTCTTCCTTTCAATTCAAATAAAAAAAATGCAAATTTTTGTTCTTTCTCATTTTTGAATGAAATGAAGGTGAATTGTGCTTATCTCACCAAGCCAGCGGAGTGTTGGCTGTACAACAAGACAGGAAGTCGCCCATGATCGCCGACACATCACCACTAGGCCATATCGGCCCACAATCGCTACCCACAAATCAACACAAACATCTTCGGTTGCAGACTGACCAGCATGATGACAAACTCGGGTCATTCTTTTCGAATCTCTCGTGGACAGATCGTCAGATTCTTGCGTTACATTTTGCCGAAAGACTCTCGGCGTGGGAAATTCACGTTGTGATGAGCATGTCTATGAGTGACGTTCTTTGCAGAATCCAGCGATTAAGAAAAATCGCTCGTGATTCAATTCATGCATCCAAGCAAGGGCCACGTCAACGATTATCACTAAAGTAATTACTTGCAAGAGCAGTGTAAATCGAATCTTTACAAATACATTTAGAAATCTGATATGCAATCAGTGCGCCCGCAAACATTGGTAATGTGACATGGACCGAGTCCGTCATCTCGACCATGATGACTACGGCTGTCACAGGGCTTTGTACAACTGCTGCAAAAAAACATGCCATTGCAATCATCATGACTAGTTTTGAATCAACACTTTGCAATGATTCAAAATTGTGAGCAACCGTTGTAAACCAATTTCCAAACCCTGCACCCGCAGAAAGTGATGGGTCGAATAGTCCGCCCGGAATACCGCTAAGTAATGTAAGGGCTGTTGCAACTAAGCGAAGAGGCGCGTAATACCAAGGCATTTCTTCTCCATGCATCAACATTTGCTGGGCTTCCAAGAAGCCAGTCCCAAGTGAACTGCCTTCCGAGAGCCATGCTGCCAACCCGATGATCAATCCAATTGTTAAGGGCGCCACTATTGGTCGCCGCATTAGGAGTGATGATACCCGTGGATATGTAGAAACGATAAATGTTGAGAAGATGCCACCTAAAAGTCCCATACAAATCGCAATGACTGGTACACATCCCCACAACGCCATCGATGCATGTTCAGTTTGAACGTTCCCATAAAACCAATAGTCCCCAAACAAACCAATGCAAACCACACAAGCAACTAAAACCACTGTGAGAATGACACCAAGATTTCGTTTATCAAACGAACGGCCTATCTCTTCAATCGAAAAAACAATCCCTGCAATCGGCGCATTGAATGCCGCGGCTATTCCAGCAGCTCCTCCAGCAAGGATGAGTCCACGTTGTACAAGGTGTTGAGGAAAAACCATGATTTTTCTGCACAAGAACATAATGCAAGCACCCGACTGAACGGTCGGACCTTCTCGACCCATCGACGCTCCACTGAACAACCCGAGCGTTGTCAATATTATTTTGCCAATCAAAATTCTCATCGACAGCATTTTCTTTCTGTCGCTTTCTGACTTCATGTCTAATGCGGCGATTGTTTGAGGAATCCCAGTGCCTTCAGTACCAATGAACAATTTAACTCGCAGAAGAGTAATGATGGTCAGCCCAATTGCTGGCAGAAGATAGAGAATCCAAGATACATCTTTTCCAAGTGAGGCACGAAATATTTCTGACTGCCTTCCCACATAAGCAAAATAGAATGCCACTAAGCCTACGAAAACTGCTGCGATAATGACGACTAGCCAAGCAAGTGGAGAAAGTCTACATTTCTTTTGAGTTTCCATACGGTTTGTTTATGTCGATGGAGAGTGTTTAAAAAACCATCCAAGAGAAATCAAGTAACAACCACTGAATAAAAAGTTAAGACCTAAAAGTAAACCTATTATTTCTAGTGAATCAGGCCACCATGTGAGTAGCAGAATGCCAAGCACAACTCCAATGAGACCGCTAAAAAACGCAAGCCCCCAATGATTTGAATGTCCACCCTGACAGCGGAGTGCAAACGAGGATGAAATTTCTGCAAGTCCCGTGAGCAGGAAGAAGCTTGCGATCAAAATTGTCAGCAACGCAAGTGTTGGTTGGGGCATGAAAACAAAAATCAACCCTAACACCACAGCAACTATTCCCGCTGCAGATGAAATGTTCTTTCGAGGTCCTGATTGCGAACTCAATCCGCCAAAGAGGGAGAGCCCTCCAACAATTATGAGTAACCACCCAAGGAGTTCAACGAGGACTTCAGCAGCAAAGCCAGGCCTTGCAATTGCAAAAATACCCAAAATGAGAAGCGCGATACCCTCAATAAAAAACCATTTCAAGTTGATCATGATGAGAATAGTACCCAGAAGAGCCCGTGCATGCTTACAATCACGCTCTATGGTTGAACATATTGTAGATTTACGTAGCGATACGATTACCCAGCCAACTTCAGGAATGCGAAACGCCATGATGGAGGCACCCCTTGGAGATGATGTCTGGGGGGATGACCCAACTGTCAACGCTCTCCAAGAACGATGCGCTTCACTGTTCGGAAAAGAAGATGCCTGTTTTGTGCCTTCTGGAACAATGGCAAACCAAGTTGCGATCCGATGTCACACACAACCGGGCGACGAAATAATTGTTCACGAAGATTCCCACATCGTTCATTACGAGGCGGGAGGCGCTGCTGCGTTGAGTGGCTGTACATTCGCTTTAGCATCTGGCCCACGCGGTTTTTTTACTCCAGAAGATGTGCAATCTTTGTTCAGACCAGACGACTCGCACTTTGGTCGAAGCAAACTTGTCTCGCTTGAGAATACTCACAATCGTGGTGGTGGTTCTATTTGGCCGCTAGAACAACTCAACGAAGTTTGTAACACTGCTCGCTCTTTAAAACTGAACACACATTTAGACGGTGCAAGAGTTTGGCATGCGAGTGTTGGCTCTAAGCACGATCTCAAATCGTTAGTAGAGCCTTTTGACACGGTTTCCGCGTGTTTTTCAAAGGGGCTAGGGTGCCCTGCTGGTTCTATTCTTGTTGGAAGTAAGGACATCATTTACGCTGCAAGGCGGTTTCGAAAAATGTTTGGTGGAACAATGCGGCAAACGGGTATACTTGCTGGTGCTGCTATGTATGCACTGGACAACAATATCGGGCGACTTTCTGAAGACCACGCCAACGCAAAACACCTTGCCAAGGCATTAGACCAGATTGATGGGTTGAGTTGTGACGTTCAAACAACCGACTCGAACCTTGTATTTTTCGATATTGAGAGTTGGCTTGGAGATGGACCCTCATTATGCCGAAAATTGTGGGAGAACGGAATATATGCTGAATCTCTTGACCCTCAAACAATTCGTTTTGTCACACACATGGGCGTAGACAAAAACGACATCGAAAAAGCGATTCAAGTCACTAGCGACCTTTGTACTCAATGAAACGAATGAACACCATCTTAACCTCCTTCCTCCTTGCAACTGGAACTGCCTTTGGCCTGTCCATCGAACGGTATTCATTCGATTGGACAGACATTAATACAAGAGATGTTGTCCGCTGGGAGGGTGACACAGCAGTCGTCCGTCAAGGAAGTTCCATGCAAGAACTCTCGTGCCGAATCACACTGAACTCGAAAGATATTGACATCGCCATTGATCGATTTGGGATTCCTCGCAATTGGACATCAATTACCTACAGCGATGAAAAGGATCTTGCAAAGAAACAACAGGAACTGCAAAAGCAAGCATCGAAACATGGCGTAAAAATGATGGATGGCGGGCTTCAATTTGTCATCGATTATGGCTGGGTTATCCAAGAGAGTGAACGGGACATGCGCGGTGCTGCAAAGATTATCAGAAGCGTCGCAAGAAAAAATGGATACAGATCTCGAAGAAATCTCGTTGGAGCATTCGCTTCTTTTGTCCAATCTTTACAGTATCGGGTCCCCCCTGATCATCGAGTCAATGATGAGGGCGAAGAAATCGTAACAGTCGGCGCAATGATGCCGATTGAAACGCTTTCCAAACAATGGGGAGACTGTGATTCAAAAAGCATGCTCTTCGCTTCACTCGTCAAGAGTATTGATTTGGTAGATGTAAAATTTATTGTCATGGACGACCATCTGTTTGCTGCTGTACAACTCTCTCCAGAAAAAGATGACCACTCAATTCGGTATGAAGGGAATGAGTGGGTACTTGTTGAACTCACCGATGCATGGCCACTGGGAAAAGTACCTGAAAAACATTTGCATAACATTACAAGCGGTGACTATACAGTCGTAGATTTGGACTAGCACGTTCATTTATGAATACCAAAAAACTTGAATCAATAGCAAGAAAACTACCGCCATCTGTTGCTAGATTTGGCAAACGATTCGCAGTTCAATTACGAGCACGCGATCAACTTCGCGCTTGTCGCCAAGGATTTGCTAAATATGGGGATCAATACTCCCAGCCAATTCTCTTCATTGCAGGGCTTCCTAAAAGCGGATCGACATGGGTTGAAAAAATGGTGTCAAGTTACGATGGTTACCATGAATATCTTCTTCCATCGGTCGCGAAACATGAGTTTCAAACTGGCGGGAGCCATGATTTTGAAATGCCCATAGGGATGTTCGACAAACTGACAAAAATGTTAGTCGTGACCAAAATGCACAGCCATGGTTCATTAAATAATGTTGAAATACTGAAGGAAGCGAAAATCAATTATGTAATTCTTCATCGCGATCTTCGTGATGTCGCTGTAAGTTATCACTTCTACGTGCGAAATACTCCTTGGCATCCTGAACACCACTTCCATGCAGATTCTGATGTACAAGAAGGGTTAAAAATCTTTTGTGAACGAATGCTCCCTCAGTATGTGCATTGGGTACGGTCGTGGAAAAAGAATGCAGATCCAAACCACTCTGTTCAAATTCGATATGAAGAAATGCTCGAGAATCCTGTGGATTCGATGACAACGATTGCAAAATTGTTTAATCTCGATCACTCAAAACAAAAAATTGAACAGATTGTAGAACAACATAGTTTTAAAAACATGAGCGGAGGCCGCACTCGTGGCGAAGGGGCTGATTCGCAGTTTGCCCGTAAGGGGATTTCTGGTGATTGGAAAAATCATTTTACACCCCAACTAAGAGAGCAATACGGCGCGGTCATCTCTGATTTTCTCATTGAAACATCTGACGAATCAGATGATGCGTGGGTAACCGAAGAAAGTATGACAACACCATGAAAATTCTCCATTACTTTCCAACCACTCGTTTAGAAGAAGGCGGAACAGTTCGGGTGGCTCTTGATTTAAGCGCAGTCTTGGCAAGAAGAGGTCATGATGTCGTTTGGTTGACTACTGATGACACTGATGTTCCAGACTCTTGGAAAAATGGCGAGCCGAACACACCCACAGTTTCTTTACTTGGGCCTCTGCAAAAATCTGGCAAGCGGTTAACGAGTGAACAAATCACACTCGCTGCCGAATTGATGAAAAATGTAGATGTCACACACATCCATGCAATGTGGATGCCTTCAAATCCACAAATCGCAAAAGCGTGCGACGATACAGATACACCTTGGGTTTTAAGTATCCATGGCATGCTTGATGATTGGTGTATGAATCAAAGGGGGTTAAAAAAGAAACTGTACTTAGCAACTGCTGGCCGCAGGCTCATTCGAAATGCAAATATTTTTCTCGCAACAGCACAAGAGGAACGAAGACAAGCAACGAAATGGCTAAAACACAGTCACATCGATGTCATCCCTTGTATTGTTGACCTCGATCAATATCAAGAAGTCCCAACTCCTGAAGAAGCACTGGAAACATTCGGAGAAAGTGATTGCCCAACAGTCCTTTTTTTAAGCAGAGTGCATGAAAAGAAATCAATTGAAACTTTAATTGATGCAACCTCGCTATTGAAGCAACGAGGGGTACCAATACGGATGTTCATTGCTGGAACTGGAGAGCAGTCGTATATTGATTCTCTTCAAGCAAGGGCTATCCAAGCGGGAGTAGCCGATGACGTAACGTTCTTAGGGATGGTCGTTGGGTCTCTTAAACTTTCTCTTTATGCAATGGCGGATATTTTTGCGTTGCCAACCCAACAGGAGAATTTTGGGCTCGTTTATGCTGAAGCAATGCTTTGTGAAACTCCAACGATTGGAACCAAAGGCACTGACATATGGAGAGAGTTACAAGAGGGTGGCGCACTCATTGCAGAGCGAACACCTGAAGCGTTTGCAGATGCAATCGCTTCGCTTTGTGAAGACACCTCACAATTAGAGAAACTCGGAAAACAAGCAAGAACACACATCCTCAAATGGCTCGATACAGATCGTGTTGCCGAGCAATATGAAACAATGTATCTCAAAGCATCTAGCGAACGTGAATCGTAAAATTCACGACTCTCGTCGGTTCAGCATCTTTTTCCCATTGCCTTAGATAAGAGAACTCCAATTCAGTCTCGCCTACTTTTGCTGTCCTAAGCGTCCAAGTTGTGTTCCCGCCGACACCAACTCGACCACTTGCGTGGGGAACGTACTTTTGAGAGACGTTCTTCACAACATCTGAATTGGAAATATGAAGAGCCCAACTGTATCCAGTCGTTGGATTGCTTGGCAATACAATTTCAAACGCATGGCTAGGGGAAAGCACGATGACACGATCTTGATCCACTGCAGAAAATGGTCTTGTGATAACACTTCCATCATTTTTGGCTGGCGATGCACATGAAGGCAAGATAAACAATACACATAGGAGGATATTTCTAATCATCATTGTGAAAGCATACCACTCTTTATCTTCATTCGTTTTCTGAGTCTTCTGGCACTGGGCTTCCATGTGGGTCGACATCAGCACTTCCCAACGCAGATTGCATCTCTCTTGTCGTTACGTGTTCGAGTAGCTCAGCAGCATGATGAAGTTGGTGTGAGTCTTGAGGATAGTGTTTATCTAAATAGGCTTCCCAAAGTCGGTGAGACCGAATAAGCGAAGTCGCCCTAGACCGCCCTGCTTCAGTCAACTTCCAATCAGTGTTGGTCTTTTGAATTGTCCCCTGCTTCAGCAAACGACGGAGCGCCTTTCGCAACGCGTGTTGAGATGTGCCGAGCAACTGAGGAAGTTCGTCTGTTTGAATACCGACTTGATTCCGTTCTTCGATTCGCCACAGCAATCCTAAAATATCTTCTCTAAGGATATGTGCTCGTGTTTCAACTTCGCGAAGCACTCTTGAGATTAATCCTTGTTTTGGTGAAATGAACCAAGCAATTGTAAAAAGAACACCAGTCGCAACTGCCATTGCCCCTGCTGTTGTTGTTCCGCTATACCCAAACCAAGTCGGTACTGTGATTGCAGAAAGATGCCCAAGCCCAGCAGAACAGGCTGCCAGCACCAATGACAAGATGATGAGGGTGCGATAACGATCAGTCAACAAATATGCAGTCGAAGGAGGAACGATAAACATCGCAACAACAAGAATACTGCCAACTGTTTCAAATGCAGCAACAGCTGTTGCAGCGGTCATCGTCATGAGCATGTAATGCATAAAGGATGGGGAAATCCCTTGAGACTTTGCTAACGATGGGTCAAACGCCGTAATTTTTAATTCCTTATAGAACACCAACATGAACAGTGCGTTGGCAACTAGCATGACTCCATTCACAATTGCACCTCTTGGTATTCCCCATCCATCAATTGGTTGGTCAAACCAAGCAAACTCTATTGCGCCATTGAGAACACAATCGGGATCAATATCAACATGATCAATCGCTTGCCGCATTAAGACTAGACCAAACGCAAACAACACAGTAAAGACGATACCCATTGATGCCCCCACTTCAACCTTTCCAAGAGTTTGAATCGCTTGCACTAAAAATGCCGTGATGAGTCCTACAACAACTGCTCCAATGAGCATTGCCGTGGGGTCTCTTGATCCTGTCACCAAAAAGGCGATTGCAATTCCGGGCAGAACAGTGTGGCTAATGGCATCACCCATCAAACTCATCCGCCTGAGCACGAGAATTGTTCCTGGGATTGCACATCCAGCAGCACAGAGTGCACCAATGATGACAATCCAAGTGTCGACTTCTGTCCAATTCATGAATCAACACCTACTGGGTGAGGGCTTTTTAAATCGTGTACTGAATCTAAAAGCGCTTCAAGTTTTTGCACCATGTCGCTACCAAGGACATGCTCAATCATGTCAGCATCTCGATCAACGTGTGAAGGTGCAATGTCGGCATAGTTGATGAGATAAACTTCCCACAATCGATGATTCCGTGCCACTTTGCTCGCTTCATGTGCACCCTTGGGAGTCATTGCCCAAACATCTTCTGATTGTTTTTTTGCGAAACCTTTTTTCTGCGCTCTTTTAAGTTGACGTAGAACGAATACTTTCTTCCATGAGCGCATTGAAACAATTTCTTTTACACCAACTGTTTCTAATTGTTCACGTTCACTGATTTCCCAGACTGCTCTTAACAAGTGCTGCATAGCGACTCTTCTGTTTAAACGGATTCGTGCAATTTGGTTGACAACAACCCCATTGTTCCTTCCAAAAACAAAACTCACAATAAACCAGAAACCACACAGCAAAACAATGATTGGTCCCGTTGGCATCCGAGGTACAAGAGCACTCACAGTTGCCCCAAGCCAGCCATTCAAACACCCAAACAGCGCTGCGAACAACAACATTGATGCAGTCCCTCTTGCCCAATATCGTGCGGACGCTGCAGGAATGATAAGCATTGCCACCGCCAAAACAAGCCCAACAGATTGCAGTGCGATGACAGTGACAATCGCAACTAATCCCATCAACACAATATCCAAAGTCATTACAGGCCAACCCTGCGTTTTACTAAACTTTTCATCAAAGCAAAGAAGCGTAAACTCCTTTCTGAATAATCCGATGACAAGAATGACACCCACCGCAACTGCGAGCATGGTCATCGCATCGCTTGCAACCATTGACGCCGCTTTTCCAAAGATGAACCCTTGCAAACCAGCAGCACTCCCACTGGGCATCTCTGTTGCTATTTTTAGTAAACAAAGCCCAAGCCCAAAAAAAACACTTAACACAATGCCGATTGCTGCATCATCTTTCAACCGTGTTGTGTGACGAATTGCAAGAATCACCAAGACTCCGATGCAACCAAACACAAACGCACCGAGTAGCAACCCTAACATCGACTTTCCACTTCCACCAAGTGCAACTGCAATCATGAAAGCAACTGCAATTCCGGGCAGCGTTGCATGGCTCAGAGCGTCCGCTGTTAATGCACGTTTTCTTAGTAGAAGAAATGTCCCTACAATTCCAGCTGCTGCACCAAGAGCCATGACGCCTAAGACAACGACCCTAGTGTTGTATTCTTCTAAAAGTAGGACTTGGGTAATCTGTTCAAGTGAGGGGAACGATACTCGAGCATCAGAAATAGAATGGTTAACTGTCACTCAATACCTTCGACCTTGCCAACCGTTCGGCGGCCTCAGATAAGAGGGTTAGCCGTCCACCATATGTTTTCTTTAGATTTTCATTTGTAAATACTTCACTAATTGACCCGTGTGCAACAACGCGCATGTTCAACATAATGACGTGGTCAAAATATTCGGGAACAGTTTGCAAATCATGGTGTACGACCACCACTGTTTTCCTCTGTGCCTTGAGTTCACTCAGTACATCTACAATAGCTCTTTCGGTCGCTGCATCAACACTTGCGAATGGCTCATCCATCAAGTAAATCGTTGAGTCTTGAGCTAACGCACGAGCTAAAAACACACGCTGTTGTTGCCCGCCTGAAAGTTGGTTAATTTGTCTGTGTGCGTACTCTGTCATTCCAACACGTTTTAGAGCATCCATTGCAATTGCACGATCTTTTGAAAAAATTGGTTTGCACCACCCAATCTTTCCATACCGCCCCATTAACACAACACCCAGTGCGTCGATAGGAAAATCCCAATCTACTGACTCTCGCTGCGGAACATAAGAGACTAATTTTCTTTGTTTTTTGAGTGGCTTTCCATAGAGCAAAATATCACCAGAAGCTCTTGGAACAATATCAAGGATCGCCTTTAGTAGCGTACTTTTACCAGCACCGTTTGGTCCAACTATCGCAATGAGTTTGGCTTCTGGAATATCAAGATCAACATCCCAAAGGACTGGCTTTCGATGATATGCAACTGTTAAATCATGAATCGAAATTGGAGAATCAGCAGAATGACCAGCCTCAAGCGTCATCCTCTTAATTCTCGATGACGATTGAGTCAGTTTGAGGGTGTAAGGATGCGAAACCACCGCTAGGGGCATCACCACCTAGTGCAGTTGTGATTGTTGTGATGTTGTGGTCCAACATTCCAATATAGGTCCCTTCGTATGAACCGTTTTGTCCCATCGCATCTGAAAAAAGCCGACCACCAATCGTAACTTTGTGTCCCTTTGAGGCAGCACCTTCTATCAACGCATTTACGTTTCTGTCAGACACACTCGACTCAACAAACACTGCAGTAATCCCAGATTCAACAAGCATATTCACAAGACGGTTCACATCTTCAATGCCAGCTTCGGATTCAGTAGAGAGCCCTTGAATACCAACAACATCAATGCCGTACGCACGACCAAAGTAATTAAACGCATCGTGTGCTGTAATCAAGACCCGTTTATTTTTTGGAATAGAGGCAATTGACGCGACCGCATACTCATGGAGATGTTGCAACTTTTCTTGGTAATGGATGGCGTTCGACTTGTATTCTTTACAATGTGTTGGATCTTGTTGACAGAGTGCTTCTGCAACGGCATCAACTGCCCCAGACCACGCTGATACATCCATCCACACATGTGGATCCCAATGCCCTTCAAACTCTGGTGGTTCAAGAAGGTACGATTCATCAATCAACTCCGTCACTGGAAATACGAGTTTGCCAAGTCGTGCTGCCTTGAAAAACGTGTCAGTCATTCTGCCTTCAAGCATAAGCCCGCTATAAAACACCATGTCAGCGCTGACAATTGCTTTGGCGTCAGCCGCAGTTGGTTTATAGAGATGTGGGTCAACACCTTCGCCCATCAAGTTTGTCACGATTGCGTGGTCACCGGCAACTTCCCTCGTGATATCAGCAACCATTCCTGTTGTTGCGATGATGTTTAAGGGTTTCCCGCACAAGGTCGAAGCGGTGAATAAGATGAAAAACATGCATTTATAGATCATGGTGACTCCTTTTTGATTAGTCAAAAGTATAATCTATGGTATGCTATAAATCAACCGATGATTAGCTCAACTATTGAAAACTATCTAAAAGCCCTGTTTCTTCTTGATCCAGACGCGTTGAAGAAGGTGACTACGGGTGAATTAGCAAAATCAATGGACGTAACCCCTGGCTCGGCGACGTCAATGATTAAAACGCTCGCTGAGTCAGGATTTGTCGTGCATCAACTTCATTATGGAGTGCAGTTAACGCCGCTTGGTCGAAATCTTGCCATTCATGTTGTAAGAAGACATCGAATCGTAGAACTCTTTCTTGTTCAAACTCTTGGGATGGATTGGAGTGCAGTCCATGAAGAAGCAGAAAAATTAGAACATGTCGTTTCAGACGAAGTTGTGCAGCGGCTAGATGCACTGCTTGGGCACCCAACAGTTGACCCTCATGGGGATCCGATACCAAGCGCTGATGGGACATTACCACACCGTCACCTCACACAACTCGCTTCCTGCCAAGAAGGTGAATCTGTTGCGGTTGCAAGAATTGGCGACCAAGATTCTGACTTCTTGCAATTCGCTGAAGAAAATGGTCTACTTTTAGGAGCAACAATTACGATTACCTCAAAAAATGACATCGCAGATTCAATCACCCTTCAAACAAAAGAAAAAGAAGTCATTCTTGGTTTGGCGGCTGCTGGTAGAATCGAAGTTGAGCATGTATAAACTTTTACTTCTTCCACTTCTTTTGTTGTGCAGTTGCACTCAACCGAAGCAATCACCTGTTGAAACAATCACTGCAAGCAACATTCTTGCTGATGTACGGTGGCTATCTTCTGATGAGTTACAAGGTCGATATTATCTCTCAAATGAGGCAAGATTAGCAGCAAAATACATTGCAACAAAGTGGAAGGATGCTGGGCTGGTTCCACTTCATGGAAAAAGGTCAATGTATTTACCAACTGACAACCCGCGGGTTTCTCCAAATGTTGCAGCGATGTTTCAGGGCACAGGCGATTCATATGTGTTGATTACCGCGCACTATGACCATCTGAAACCACGAAGAAGAGGCGAAGACAAAATTTACAATGGTGCTGATGACAACGCTTCAGGAACTGCTGCTCTTATCGCAATCGCAGATGCGCTAAGTTCACTTCAACAACAACCATCGGCTTCCATTGTTCTTGTCGCATTTACAGGCGAAGAAGCAGGTCTTGTTGGTTCTGAATATTTTGTACAGAGTGCTCCTATTCCAATGCGTTCAATTCAAGCGCTGTTCAATCTCGATATGATAAGTCGCGGAGAAGCAAATACGATTTTCTTGGAGGGAGCAGCAGATGCTCCACGCATTTCAAGGGCAATCTCAAAAGCGAACGAGACCATTGGGCTCAACATTGTTCAAGGAAAGCATCCAGATTGGTTACAACGAAGTGACCAAGCCCCGTTCCTTGATGTCGGCGTTCCTTCTGTATTTCTCAGTGTTGAAGATCATGAGGATTACCATAGAGTCACAGATGAAGTAGACAAAATACTCCCAAATCTTGCTGCAAAAACAACGCAACTGACGTTCTTAGCGGCCTTAGACCTTGCCAATCATGTACCCTAATCAGTTATGAAACTCATTTGTTTGTTGACAAGTTTTTGCCTCCTTCTTGGTTGTAGTGATCCATCAACACAAGAAACAGTAGAAACTCAAGAGGGTATGCTTCCAACTGGACAAGACACCTACATGATGTACTGTGCTCAGTGTCATGGTGCAGAAGGTGATGGCAAAGCGTTTATTGAACTCGACCGACCTGCACGAAGTTTTGTTGACGGCGGGTTTTCGTTTGGCAACACAGTGCATGCAATTGCAAAGACAACTGCTTCTGGCATACCAGGAACACCAATGCCACCATTCGTCGACATTCTAAGTCAACAACAAATAGATGAAGTTGCAACGTATGTCCGTTCATTCGCACCCTCAATACAGGACGCAACTCCCGATGAAACCGAAATGGTTGTACAAGACAGGCCCCTAGTCGTACGTGGCATGATTCCACCTCTTCAAGAGGGGTTGCAACTACATCCAAGAGGATTTGTTGTCGGAAATCCAGATCGATTTAGTTACGAATATCTTGCAGATAATGTCTGTTTGCTAGCAGTACGTCAAGGCGGTTTCGTGCGGCGTCCAGATTGGGGCGAGCGAGGCGGTGCACCTCTTGAACTATTAGGATCAGTCGTGGTTACTGTCGAGGGTGGTAAACCGTATGGATTGTTCACAACCAAAGATGGCACACCACTCAAAGCACAACTGACTTCGACAAACACCTTGGGGAAATATGGCATCGTTCGGTATGACTTGATGACTTCTGATGGAACTCGCATTGCTCAAGTTAAAGAAGCGTGTGTCCCAACAACAGGCACTCGTACTTTAATTGAACAACAACTCACAATTGATACAACCGAACCAATCTTGATTCACCCGCCAACTTCAACTGATATTTCCAATGCGCCCCTCATTCCACAAGGGAAACATGAGTACATCATTACTCACGCTGTGTACGGTAAAGATTCGGGAGAAACCCAATGATGTTCGCTTCGTTCATCATTCTTGCATCGAGTTGTACTGCACAGAGTCCGTGGACAACTGATTACCTTACTCCACCTGATGGGGCAGTCCTTGAGGTTGGTGGTATGGGTTTTATGTCAGACGGCGACATGGTTGTCAGCACCCGGCGTGGACAAGTCTGGAGAATTGAAAATCCAAATGCTGAAAATCCAAGTGATGCTTCATTCAAATTGATTTGCGAAGGCCTTCATGAGGGACTTGGGCTTGCTGTTCTTGAAGATGAAATCTACGTCATGCAGCGTAGCGAAGTATCAAAACTTCTTGATATAGACGGCGACGAATTGATTGACGAAGTGCAGACCATTACGCAAGATTTTGGGATGAGTGGGAATTACCATGAGTTTGGTTTTGGACTTCCTGTTGACCAAGAGGGAAACATGTACTTTTCTTTGAATGTTGGGTTCTGGAACCCACATTGGTGGCATGGAAAATCGCGGGCACCCTATCGCGGTTGGGTACTCAAACTTGCCCCAGATGGAACTGTCATGCCACTGGCGGGAGGACTTCGAAGCCCCGCTGGCATGGGACTGCTTGAAGATGGAACGCTTCTTGTCACAGACAATCAAGGTGATTGGATGCCTGTATGCCCTGTCTTTGCAATCAAGCAGGGAGCGTTCTATGGACACCCCGCTTCGTTGCGTTGGTATGAAGATCAACCAGACGTTGAACCCTCTGACACATTACCGCACCCCGATGTTACAAGGGAACACCCCGCCCTTTGGCTTCCATACAAATGGTCTCGGTCGACTGGAAATGTCATCCTTGACACTTCCGGTGGACCTTTTCAAGGGCAGTACCTCATCGCTGAACTCACAAACGGACAAATTCTTCGAGCAAATTTTGAAACTATCAATGGGGTTCTGCAAGGGGCCTGTTGGCCTGCACACGAACGTGTTGGTTCCTCCTATCACATCGAATATGGACCAGATGGAACGTTGTATGCTGGAATGACAAATCGTGGCTGGGGAGGGCTTGCTCCTGGAAGTGGCATAGCACGAGTGAAATACAACGGTGTTTTACCACTTGAGATGCAATCTGCACACCTTATTGATCATGGATTCGAAATTACATTTACGAAACCATTGGAAAAAGTGCCAGTTGTTACTGGAGAAAAATATGACTACAACTATTGGTGGGAATATGGATCTCCTAGACAACACGTTGAGCCGTTGCAAATCAGCAACGTTGACCTAAGCCCAGACGGACGCAAAGCAACTGTCACTATCGATAACTTAGAATCAGGCAAGTGTGTCATGGTGCAGTTTTCGGGTGCAATGAGCACAGATGGTTCAGAATTGTTGCATCCAGAATTTTCCTACACCATCAACACCATGCCCGCAGGGGAACTTCATTACATCGCAAAAACTGTTGAGCCACCTATTGAACGAGGAGAAGAAGTCGAAGGATGGCTTTACCTCACTTGGGCAGATGCATTTGGATTATGGAACTCAAATGGCGTTTCATTATGCGATGCTGAACTCGATATACAAAACCCAGCACAATTCAACATCACAGATGGCAATGGAGCACTTGTTGCAAACGAAAACAATTGGATGGAAACTACATGTACTGCAGGAAGTGGACAAATGAAACTGGCATACATGCTCACGAAAGGTGCTGTTATCTCAATCAATCTTCCAAACGGAATGACATATACACTTCAAGATAAACCGACTGACGGCTATCTTTCTCCAGGCATTTGGCACAACTTACTTATCACGTACGGCGATGAAGTAATTGAAGAAGTCGAAATCAATGGTGTCGTCGCAGAGCAACATTTGAAAACCAAGAAAAGTGGCTCGAACACCCTACGAATTGAAAGCCAAAAGGGAATGATTGCCTTTGGAGATGTGCGTCTAAAACAAAATGACATGTCCTCCAAGGCAACAAAATGGACGCCGGTCGGCATCAATACAAAAGAACTTCACACGACATCAGACGCCACATGGAAGTTAAGTGATGCAGGAAATCTTGAAGTAAGTGGAACAGGAGAACTCATACTACCTCTTGGAGAATTAACTTCGTCAATAAGGTTTGATACCAAGATACAAGGCGAAGGTCGAGCAACAATTCAAATTGGTTCTGTAGAACTAGACATTGCAACACATGGAGAACGAAAAACGGGAGGAATCACAAACCACCCAATGCGGACAAACCTCATCGATCAAAATGAATGGTGTGTTATCGAAGTTCATCAAGATGAATCAACTACACGGCTCTCATTAAATGGCATTGAAATTATGAATGCGAATGATGTTCCAGAGATGAAGAGCGATGAAATGCGGATTCATATCCAAAACGCTACTCTTTCAATTAGGCGACTTTCGGTTGAAGGGTGATTGCTCTTCGCCCGAGGCGACATTCGTATGCAAAATAACTTGACCTTTTCGCTTTGGTGTTAAGGCGATTTCTCTGTTTCCGTGCCAATGCGCAAACACTCCAAGTGGCCAATCTTTGAGATATGAAATGCGAAATGGTTCACCTTCAGATGGAAACAGATGTTCAATGTTCCAGTACACATTTTCTCGGGCTGCATGCAACCCTCTAGGTGCGGACCCACCACTGCGAAGTGGTTGCTTTGGCTTTTCCCCGTGAAGAATCGTGATATTCTGGTGCACGTTCCTAAAAGAACATGCGCGGTGGGAGTCCATTGCTAGTTCATGTCCTACGCCATCTGTGAAGACATTAAAATGACTACTCCAAGAAATTGTGGTGCCGTGCCGATGTGGCGCTTTCAACGAAAAATTTTGCACTAAACAGTGGCTACATGAACTTAAACAAATCGGATGGTGCATGTACCGACCATTAGTTGTGAAACCATCAACCGTGGTAAATCCACAGCCGCCAAGAATAATCCCACTATCGGCATTTGTCGTCGACAGGTTCTTAAACAAACATTCGACAAGTGCGCTACCCGCAATTGCATTGTGCCCCCTTTCTTTCAAGTGCCCTGGATATTCGGATTCGACAAAATCAAAATGAAAGTTTTCAACAATACAGTGACGTAGAGATGGAACCTTGGCAATTGTTACGTTCCACTGTACTTCAGCGGGCATTGGTAGTGGTGGGTAGAGTGAAACAGAATGATCAGTTACATCTGTCACCTTGAACCAAGAGACCACTCTTCGTTTGGTAGATTGTTGCAACTCCTTGCCGTATTGGTTGGGTGAAACGGCGTCCCCATAGAGCCATCGAAACAACGTATCGTCCCCAGTATCATTAAACCACCAGAGTTGAACCCACTCTCCAATTGGTGGTGGCTCATTTTCCCACGAAACTTCAAGCCTTGTCGCAGCATCCTTCGCATTTTTAATCACATGCCCAAGTTCGCGAGCTTTCCCAGAAGGTCGAAGTCGTAAAAAACCACCACTCCAACTCCAATTTTTACTCTCACCATATACATCTGCGAGTGGTTTCGGGCAATAAAGTGTTGTCTCTTGACCGAGCAAACGAATATTGCTTGCGTTTACCTCAATCTGCTTTTCAAGAACAAGGCGACCCTCTGGAAACAACACCGTCCCGCCATGTTCAGAAACAGATGCGATTGCGGCATTGATTGCTACGGAATCGTCAATGCCATCATTTGGAATTGCACCAAAATCGATAATATTGACTTGAACTAGAGGAATCGAATCCAACACCTCTTGCTGGCATCCTGCAATCGAAAAGTCAGGAAGAGGCAAAAGAAAAAGAACCATGAGTAGTGTTTGTACCATGACGTGTACATCGTAATCTGCACCATCGTTGCATGATTACACAAACAGTACTTTTTGCGATGCTTTTTTCGAATCCAACACCTTGAGCCCTATTATCCAATGGACAGAATGTTAACGGTTTGGCAATTGGCAATGGTGTTGACAGTAAGAGGACTGAAAATGAGAACAGTTCGTTACTCGCACGCACCCCACGCATCGACAACTGCAAGTAAATCGGTAACTCCGACTAATGAATCGCCGTTGATATCTGCATCGCATCCACTGCAACTTCCCCACGCATCGACAACTGCAAGCAAATCTGATACTCCAACAAAAGAGTCATTGTCCACATCAGCAGGACATGCATCGCCTGTATCAAGTGCATCAAGTGCATTCTTCGCATTGACGAAGCCGTGACCAAACGTTGTGTCATACCCAGTGCTTCCGTAATCAACTGCGGTGCTTGCAAGAACATCTTGAACTTCATCTGGCGAAAGCGATGGGTCTACAGATAACACCAATGCTGCAACTGCAGCAGTATATGGAGATGCAAAAGAAGTGCCATCAATAGTTGTTGTGTTGCCTGAACCGTAACCGTCTGAACCACTTCGATCGGTTGTGCGAATGCCTTGCCCCGGCGCGCTAATAAACAACCCACTTCCAAACGTACTAAAACTTGCAAGTGTGCCGTTGTCAGAGAGTGCTGAAACAGAAATTAAACTCGATAGATTTGCTGGCCATCCAATAGTTGAAGTACCATCATTGCCAGCTGCAGCAACGTGAAAAACACCCCCATCGCGAGTTGTGTTGAATGCATTTGAAATTGCCGAGAGTGGTGAACCGCCTCCCCAACTTGAGTTTGTCACTCTTGCACCTGAATCTGCTGCCCACATAATTCCATCAACTGCCCAACTTTCTTGAAATTCTAGAAATCCAAGGCAAAATCCAAAAATATCCATTTCATTAAAAATCTTTCCAGCACGAACCCAACAATGTGGGGCGACGCCGGCAACACCAAGGTTGTTATCGATTGTTGCTGCAATGCAACCAGCTACAGCAGTTCCATGATTGTCACAGCTATTACTTGGGTTTCCGTTGCTACTGCTTCCTGTAAACGTCTCGCCTGTTAACTGATGAAGGTCAGGGTGATTTTGATCAATCCCAGAATCAAGAACGACCACAACGACATCTTCGCTTCCCATCGAAATATCCCACGCTTCTGGAAGGTCCATGTCGTCATCACTTGCCTGATGCAATCCCCACTGCTGATTAAACTCTGTGTCATTTGGGATGTGAAATGGTTTCACCCAAGTTATTGCATTACTTTCTGCAAATTCAAACAGGTCCATCGAAGCAAGTTGGTTTGCTAGGGCGAGAACCGCTCGGCCATCTGTTAGATCAGTGCGAAGAAGATAGACTCGCTCCATTCCTGCATACTGTGAACTTAGAATTTCACCATGAGATTGAAGTAACGAATGCACTTGACGTTCATCCGCTTCAGCAGTTCTTTTGATGAACAATTCAGCAGTTGGAATATATGGCAATCCAGTTGAACCAAGAAACACTGGCGAAACAAAGTCGTGCGATTGCTCAAATGAAAGTTTGTCCACAACATTCTCAATTGCAGATATCGTTCGAAGTGAGTGTGGTGTTTTTACATACGCCCACCCAAAAACTCCACTTTGAGAAAAGCAGTTTTCCCTCCCAACAGCAAAAGATGGAACTGAAGGCGTCCCCATTCGATCAAACACGGCGACCATCGAAACATCCACTGTCAAATCAATCGTAGAATTGAAATGTTTGTAGGAATATTGAGGGGTTTGGGGAGCACCGAAAATCAGTGCATAGGATAGAAAAATACATTGGAACATTGAACTTTCTCCTTTTCTTGATGCCACAGTATAGGAAATCATCCACTCATTCAAGATTGAAAGAGCATTTTTTATGTAAAGAATGAGTATGATGCCCTTCATGATTTCTCAGTTCCTTACGATCTCCCTTTGCTTTATGCAGTCTTCTTCGTGGACCCCCCTTTTTAATGGCGATACGCTTGATGGCTGGACCATCGTGAATGGCGATTCAAGCACATGGGAAGCGAAGGACAACAAAATTGTCACCACTGGAAAACCAACTGGAGTTCTTCGCACAAACAAGATGTACGAAAACTTTATTCTGGAACTTGACTGGCGACATCTCGAGCCAAACGGCAATGCAGGCTTGTTCGTTTGGTCAGATCCGATTCCTGCAAAAGGAGTGCCGTTTACACGAAGCATCGAAATTCAAATCATGGATGGAAAAGAACTTGATTGGTATACAACACATGGTGACATTTTCTCAATCTGGGGGGCATCGATGATTCCAGATGACCCACATCCGATGGGTGAAAAAGTCCAACGGTGTTTGCCAAGTGAACGAAGATCGAACCCTGCTCCAGAGTGGAATCATTATGTTTTAACATGTATCGATGGGCAAATTAATTTGTCTGTTAATGGAGCATTTGTCTCAGGTGCGCATGATGTCACTCCTCGAAAAGGTTACATATGTTTGGAAGCAGAAGGGACAGAAGCGGAGTTCAAAAACATTCGACTTTTGGAACTCCCCCCAAGCGCCCCTCCGATTAGCGAAGACAAAATTGCCGATGAAGACCGCGGTTTTAAAACGCTCTTTACTGGCATCAACCTAAATGGCTGGACCACGTCAGATTCTTCAGGCTGGTCTGTGCATGACAATGTTTTAGAGTGTTATGAAGAGAGTGAGGTCTTAGAAACGACGACCTCCCACGGCACATATGAAATCATGCTCGACTATTTGTGTATGAACAATGGCTCAACCGCATTCATTATGATCGATGGCATAAAGACAGAATTGCCATGTGATGTTTCAGGACAATGGAATCGTTTTGTCATCAAAGGAGATGGAGAAACCATCGGTATTGGGGGGAACAACACGAAATTTACTAATCTCTTCATTCGGCCAACGAAAATTACTGAAATTTTTGAAAACAACCAAAAGTTGGTGGCTTGTCTGCGAAGCAGACATGTCTATATTACCAACACCAACAATCATAGCCAGTAATAATTCTCTTCAAGAAGAAAATGCCCGTCTTCGAGCACAATTGAAAATTGAACAAGAAGCAAGGATAGAAGCAGAGACGGCTCTGCTTGTCGTTGATCTTGCTCAAGAAAACGGAGACCCGCCGCCATCAAGAATGGCGATGATTTCTGGGCTTGCTAAACTTGCCGAATCACGAGATGACGATACTGGAACTCATTTACTGAGAATCAGCAAATTCACTTCGATGATTGCTCAAAAAATTGCTGAAACACATCCTCAACAAATGCCCCTAGGCGAAGTCTCGATTATCAGTGCAGCGTCAATTTTGCACGATATCGGAAAAGTTGGCATTTCAGATGATGTGTTGTTACATCCAAGCAAACTGAACGACAAACAATTTGCAGAGATGAAACGCCATAGTGTAATTGGTGCAGACATTTTGCTTGCACTCTCGGAACAACTTGGTCGAGACCCTTGGATTGATACTTCAATTCAAATTGCACTCGGGCATCACGAAAGATGGGATGGCAGTGGCTATCCGTTTGGGCTTCAAGGCGAGGGGATTAATTTACCAGCACGAATCGTTGCTGTTGCTGATGTCTATGATGCATTGACTTCAGAGCGTGTGTACAAAAGAGCCATGTCACACGAAGACGCAGTCGCAATCATTCGAAAAGAAAGTGGGCAGCACTTTGATCCAATGGTTGTTGATGCCTTTCTTGAACTAGAATCAAAAATCGCAGGCGAATCTCTAAAATTTCGCAAAGGGGACACGCATTGAAAATATCGCTTTGCGATATTTTTGTATGCATGTCCCCACAGCAAGATAGTCTCGTGACTGTCACACAAAAGCGAGTCCTCGAGCGACAGTGACAGGCATACCCGATTAGGGTCAGACCCCTTGGTAAGTCAAACGTTGTTGCACTCAACAGAGAACAATTAGACGAAAGACGTTCCACTCAACAGTTGAGGGTCAGACCCGGTGACAGTCACATCTAGTTTGATTGATTCTTCGCATCAGCGAAACAGAGTAAACACCAACCGAGGAGGAACGCTATCCATAAGCCATTTGTAATTAAGACAGTTGCCATGCGGGGGATTGTACTCTGAATTTGTCTTGGTCACCATTCAGTTGAGCGTATATGATGGGAGGATGTCAACTCGAAATTCCATGTGTAAGTGGGCTGGTGGTAAAGGATGGATTATTCCCCTCTTACTGACGACGTCTTTGGCTCTAAACATTCTGGGTCTCATTCTTCCTTTTTTGGAAATCGATGCTGCGCTTCACAAAGGCGTCATTTATAGTCTTCCCCACTCTGTTGAACTCATGTGGCAACATAAACTGTATTTCGTGGCAGGGCTTATTCTTGGCTTCTCAATCATCTTCCCCTTTGTCAAACTCATTTCCCTCTATCTCGCTTGGTTCCTTCGTTGGAAGCCCTCAAGCCGCGTCAAATTTCTTCATTTCATTGAGTTACTCGGAAAGTGGTCATACATGGACATTTTCGTTGTTGTCTTGTTGCTTGCATTAACAAGCAATCAATCTTTTATCTCATCAACCATTCACGAAGGCGTGTATTTCTTCATCGGTGCAATTACATTAAGCATGATTACATCTGAAATCGTTATTGGAATGGCTCGTCGAGAACTCAATCAAGATAATCCTACCGTTCAATACACTCCAAAAAGAGTGTGGCTTCTCTTTGACAAGTTACTTATAGGGTGGATCGTCCCTGTACTTGTCGTCATTTCTGCTGTGGCACTTGTTGAAGCATTACATGCAACGTTCCTTCGAATCACACAACTGTTTCTTGTCTCGTATTCGTATAGCGTCACTGACATTGTGCAAATACTGCAAGACAAACAACATTGGGTCTTACTAGCCGTTATGGTTGGGACTCTTGCTATATTCCCCCTCTTCCGCCTGCTGCTCGTCCTCATTGGATGGCTAATTCCAATGAAAATAAAAAGTCACATGCGAATACGCTCTGTCATCGACTCAACATCAAGATGGTGCATGCTAGACGTTTTTGGTTTAGCACTTTTTCTTGTCGCGACAGAAGGAAGGGAGTTAGTCAAAACCGAAATTCAAGATGGCTTGTATATTGTTGTTGTTGCAATCGCACTTAGTTATCTCCTTGGAGCAATCGCAATCGCACTATCAAAATCGATGGTTACTTCTGCGCGTGTTACTCAAGAGTCTTAAGGTATGCAAGCACATCTCGCAAGTCTCTGTGGTCAAGGAGCACGCCCATCGGTGGCATTGCCGAATGTTCACCATACCCATCTGCGATTTCTGCGTTTGGCACAAGCATTGCTAATTGCAATTGTCGTTCGCTGAGGCGACTTGCCACTCCATCAAGAGGTGGTCCAGCAATCCCACCAAAATCGTTAATCTGATGGCACCTCATACATTCGCTACGAGAGTTTTCATACACAACTTGTTTGCCTCTCTGAGGATTGCCTCCACGTAGAAGCCACCACCCCTGAAGTGGGTCACCAAACATCAACCGGTCGCCACTTGCGTGTGCATACTCCAAATGCAATTCAACTGGCAACGACTTCTTATCGATTATTGCAAACCCTTCTTCGCTTCGTGCCAACGTTCGTACTGCAGCCTGTGCCTCTTGCATTTCACCTTCTTCAATACACAGAAGGAGTTCACTCACTGCACGTTCCTCATTCAAGTTCATAAGCACATCTCTAGCAGCAGCGCGGAGTTGCCAAGCATCATGTTGTAATGCGTACTCTACTGACGGCTCGTCCTGAAGAGAACGCAAGCAGTGGACTCTAAGCCCAATGGGCTTTGACTCATCAACAAGAATTTGTTCGTTGATTTCCATTGGCAACGAAAGACCATACTCCTTCGCTATTTCAAACACTTGTAATAACAATTCGCCTGAAGTTTGTTCAACAAGAGTGTGAATCGACTCCTCAAGTGGTTCAGTCGAACGCGCTTTGGCGTTCTGAACAGGTCGCCATCTTCCTTCAACTATTTCTCTTGGCTGCGGATTCTTCCATAACTTGATGATGCCAAGTGCAATAGAACGCAATCGAATGCTATTCTCGGAGTTCGCAGCGAAGGATATGACATCCTCTAAGTGTTCTGTAGCCCCTAACCGTTGGGCAGCACTTAATGCTCTTCGTTTCCATGGTTCTGTCGTCGCAAACTCTAGCGAGTCTGCAAGTGCTTTCATTGATGGTTGAATTGGGACATCATGAATTGCCCGAGCTGCTTCAGTAGCGACAGAAGCGTCCTTGTCATATAGAAACTCAGCTAGAAAACGAGATTCTAATTTTCGCAGGGCGAGCACTGCAGCAAGTCGCACAGCATCAGATGGATGCTCAGATAGGTTCATCAAAGAAGATGGGTATTGGCTACTTGCAAGCGCCATGACAGCTGCATGACGAAGATACACATCATTATTATTATTATCTTCGAGCAACCCCACGACCTCATCTATAGGATCGCCAAGGTGCCCAGCAGCAATCGTTGCAAAATATGACACTCTGGGAGAATCACCGTTCATAAGGACCTTTACGATGGGGAATGCAGTCGTATTATTTGCTTCACCCAGAATTTTACATGCTTGAGCACGAATCTCTGGATCCATATCGTGAAGAAGTGGCACGATGCGTTGGCTTTCTGTTCCCCCTGCTCGATCGATCATCGCCAATCCCCACATGGCGTGGATGCGAGCAAGTTGATTCTTTGAGTGAAGTGCAATCGAATGCAAGATACTTGTCTCTTTACGGTTTGCCAGTTCGATTTGTGCTCGTAGCCGAACTCGCCTATCGGTGTGGGACAACATTTCCTTCAAGTCATCGCTTGTTTGAGTTGTAAATCCATTTTCGAATATTGCAGAAACATCTCCTTCAGAAACATGTTTCTCATCCCATACACAATACAGTCGTCCTTCATAATTACCTTTCCACCCTTCGCCCCAATCGCTGATGACCATTTTCCCGTTGTACCCAAAATCAACATCTGTACACAATACATTTTCAACAAAAGGATGCAGGTCAACCATCGTGAAGTGAGCTCCATCTGGTTCTACTGCGAATGACAACACGTTACTGTGTTTCGCACTACCAAGAAAATTGCACATGAAAAAGTGCCCGTCATACCGCTGGGACAATCCACCACCGGGATACGAAACAAGACCCGATGGACCTGAACCAATCGTATCGATAGCAGGAAGAATCCATGCTGGACGTTCCTTGGCATGAGGGTCCCAACCATTTTCTTGTACCCACGGTCCGCGTTTGTTCTCTCCCTCTAACGTTTGGTACTCCATTCGCCAACCAGTTTCACCACCCTCGACACAATAGACAAGTCTCGCCTTGTCACCAGCATCAGAATTGTTATCTCCTGTAAACAGATTGCCAAAGTTGTCAAAAGCAAGTTCTTGTGGGTTTCTCAGACCGTGGTGATAGAGTTCTAGGTTTGTTCCATCAAGATCACATCGGAACACGCCACCTTCGCCAGCACTGTGTAATTCAGAGCCATCATCTAATTCGATGTGGTACCCCCGATCGCCCATCGACCAATACAAACGGCCATCTAATCCGAGTGCGAGCCCGTGTAAATCGTGCCCACGCAATGCAACTCGAACACCAAACCCACGGATTATCTCTTCTCTAATTTCTGCGGTTCCATCTGAATCTACATCTCGTAATCGCCAAAGCGATGGAATACATGTAAACCAGAGGTCACCATCAATCATCAAAAGTCCTGCAGCCGTACCATCTAGAGGATTGTTAAAACCATCTGCTACAACCGTTGAGGTCTCAAACACGCCATCTCCGTCTACATCTTCAAGTCGTCGAATCCGTTCTTCGAATTCAGTGTAAAAGTCCATTCCGTTGGTTCGTTGATCTGCCCAATACTCAAACATGGCGAGCCGATCTTCAAGTGTTTGACTTTGTAAATCATCTTCAAGCCAAAATGGGCTTGAGCGATTATCTGGCACAGCATTTTCTTGTCGGAATGATTCTGCAACTAAAATATTTCCATGCTCATCAAAGCAAAATGAAACGGGGTCCATCACGTTGGGCTCTGAAGCAATCAACTGTTTTGAGTACCCATCTTGTACATGCAACAGTTCAAAAGATTGTTCTGGAGTTGGAGAACACAACGCAATCGCAACAACAATTGTTAATCCCATGTGAGACTTTCTTGAAGTGTGTTGTAATTTTCGCACCCATTCTCAGTCACAAGCACCATGTCTTCCACTCGTACACCGCCAATGGCATGACTGTACAAGCCTGGCTCAATTGTGATGACATCTCCGGCAAGAAGTTCTGGGCCGTTGCGGTCAAGCAGTGGTGGCTCGTGGACATCAAGCCCAATCCCATGACCCGTACCGTGTGGCATCGAACAAAATGTGGGTGGGTCATTTTCTGTTGGCAGTCCTTCTGGATATCCATATTCTTCTAACACCCGAATTGTTTCAAGGTGAACATCTTCACCAGTTACACCCGCTTTTGTGATTGCGGTTGCTGCTGCTTTTGCAGCAACGACAGCTAAATGCATCTTTTCGATTTCTTCTGGGATGTCGCCGTGAACAACAGTTCGTGTGCAATCACCGTTATAGAAAGTCTTCTTATCAAGTGGAAAAATATCGATGATGATTGGCTCACTTGTTTTTAACTGACCGTGACCAAGTTCGTGGCAGTCACCACCATCTGTACCGCCTGCAACAATACAAGGCGGATTATAAAAATTTCGTTCAAGAAGAAATGCATCAATCATTGTTCGAAGGCGATCGCTAGTTAATGGCGCATTGTCAACGTGCAAGACACCTTCGTCATCTGTGTTCGCACGTGCCACCGTTTCACATGCCATTTTCATGACCTCTTCCGTGATCTTTTGAGCGTGTTTGAGATGGACGATTTCTTCCTCGTCTTTCACTCTGCGATCGATAACACCCATGTCAGCATCAAGGTCAACGTGTATGCCCGCAGCTTGCATCTCGTCGACATAGAGCAACGGTAACGTTCGATCAGCAACGACTGTTGTAATTCCATTTCGCTTTAAGCATTCAGCGGTCGATTGAGCTGCAGCGATGTCTCTATCCCCAGATAACCCGCTTTTCGGGGCGAAGTCGCTGTACCCATAGACTCGGTCTGCCCGAGCATGTTTTTTGGCACGGTCCATCTCAATTTCTCTTAGGATGAGGGAACGTGAGCCGTCGGGTAAATCGATTGCAATCATTGCATCGTGCACCATAAATCGTACCAACCGATAGAGTGATTTATTCGTCGATGGATTCCCCGCCATAACTCTTGCTGTGTTTGCTTCCATTGGCTTAGTATACCTCGTGACTGTCACCACACTAAGTGGCTGTCACCGAAGGTGACTGTCAACTGCATGTGTGGTGACAGTCGCGGGAGTGGAGCCGATCGGGCTCGAACCGACGACCTCTTGCATGCCATGCAAGCGCTCTCCCAACTGAGCTACGGCCCCTAATGAATACATCACATTGCTGCGTTGAGTGCTTCGGCTAAATCTTCTTTTGAAGCAATGCCAACGAACTTATTCACAATTTCACCATTCTTCAAAACAAGAACAGTTGGAATTGATTGAATTCCATATGTTACTGCTGCGTCGCGGTTCGTATCAATATCAACTTTACCAACTTTCGCCTTGCCTTCAAACTCAACAGCAAGTTCATCAATGACTGGTCCTAGTAACTTACAGGGACCACACCATTCTGCCCAAAAGTCCACAAGGACTGGTTGCTCTGCGTCGAGGACTTCCGATTGAAAATTTGCGTCTGTAAATTCTAGTGCCACTGGACATTCTCCTAAAGTTCGTGATGAATTGCGGGAATGGATTGTAGCATTTGATGGTGCATCGAAACACTGTGCACTCGAAATATTTGCACACCTTGTACCGCCATTTCAAGTGCTGCTGCAATTGAAGGTAAATCCCTTTGCTCTGGAGTGGAAATCCCTGAAGATGCACCGATGAAACTCTTTCGGCTGACGCCGACATAGACTGGGTATCCAAGATCTACAAATTGATGGGCGTTCTCTACGAGTTGCCAATTTTGCTCTACACTTTTCCCAAAGCCAAAGCCAGGGTCTATTGCAATCGCTTCTCGTGGGATACCTGCCTCAATTGCTTTGTCCCCTCTACGCTGAAGCCAATGAGCCACATCGAACACGATATCTTCAGAAAGCGGTGGTTCTGTATATGCATCACTGTATTGATCATCTTCTGGTCGCACTCTTCGATGCATCAGTACGATGCCTACATTTTTTTCTGCCGCCAACGAGAACATATCCTCATCTTCCTCGCCTGCTGAAACATCATTAATGATGTCGGCACCTGCTGCAATTGCAGCCTTCGCAACCTGAGCAAGCGTTGTGTCAATTGAGATACACACATCGCGCTGTTCTCGAAGGGCACGAATCACTGGTTCTGTCCGGTCAATCTGTTCTTCGGCGCTCACCCGTTCTGCACCTGGTCTTGTAGATTCACCCCCAATATCTATAATGGTTGCGCCGTGCTCGATGAGCGAACATGCGTGTTGAACCGCTTGATCGATAGATTGAAATGCACCTCCATCGCTAAAACTATCTGGAGTGACATTCAAAATGCCAACAAGGATTGGTGATTCAAGGGATACTATCCTTGTTCCGCATTGCCATGATGTGGCTCGTTGTTTCACTGAAAGTAGAGTATAGGAAGATGTTAGAGCTTGTCATTCACAGTTCAATTCAACACACGTTGTTGTTGTTGGTTCCACTCGCATTCGCAATACTCTTGAAATGCTCGAGAGTTCGCTCATGGTCATTACTAGCGGGTGTTCTTGCTGGGGTATTGCTCGGTCCAGCGGTGTTTGGATCGGTTTCTCATAAGAATTGGGAAGGAATATTTCAAGGTGGGCAGTCCGCACATGTTCAATATGAACAATTAGAACGCCAACAACAAGCAGATTATCTTGCTGCCCAAGAAGTTGGGATGAGTGATGCGATGCTCAGTCAGTTCGCCGCTGACCAGCAGTACGACCTTCTTGAAAAGAAAGAACTATGGACGGAGGCTCAGTGGGAAGATCAGCGGACGTTAAGAGATTATGCAATCGTGCTCATTCTTCTCATTTTTTTAGGAGGAAGCGTGCAAAGCAGAGTTCGAGGCACTGTGCCTCCGTTGATGTCGCTTTCAGTTGGCGTCTGGGCAGCAATTGTTCCCTGCGGAATCACTGCACTGTTCGCAGTATGGCTTTGGGATTCAAGTGTTTCAAGTGCACTTGCAATTGGAGCTTGCCTTGCTGCAGGCCCATGGACGCTTTCCCGTTGGGAACGTCAGGCGGCAGATGACTCTGAGCAAAACGGAGCATCAATGATGCTTCGATGTGGGCGTGTGGCGTGGGTCGTCGCTAGTGGCATTGCGCTCTATGCGGCATGGCAGATTCAGGGTGCAATGTCATTGGTTTGGTTACTCCCTCTACTCCTTCTTCCAGTGATTTGGTGTCTTCCACCTCGCGATTGGAGATGGTTGACCCTCTTTGTTGATTATGCTGCGATTCCAAGCGTGATGGCAACTGCGCTTGTCCTTATTCATCCGCTTAGGGACTTATCGTTCTGGCCTATTTTGATTGTCATCTTATTCTGCGCTGATGCTCGGTGGCTTGGCGGTATTATTGGTCTTGGGCTTCTTGGAGGTCGAAATAGCGAGAACGCCATGCGACTTTCTCTCCCTCTTGTCGATTGCGGCATTTCCCAACTATGTATGACTGCCCTACTCTTTGGAGCGGGTGTACTACCTGCCTCATTCGCACTTGCTTCACTTATTGGTGCGATCTTCCTCGACCGCACAGCGTCCATCCGAATGAAATTCGCTCAGCATTAATACTGTTCTCGTGCCTTTCTTCGCTTGTACGAAATAAGGCACACCTCGGCTCAGAGGCAATTCGGGTTTGTTACTGGCTCAGAGCCGATTCGAATTTGCTGCTAGCTCTGAGCCAAATGCAATCGTTCCAACTCATTCCACAGTGACAGATTTTGCGAGATTTCGGGGTTTGTCGACGTCTTTGCCTCGAAGGACTGCTGCGTGGTATGCAATCAATTGGAGAGGAACAACTGTTAATAATGGCTGAAGTGGTTCAGGGACATCGGGGACAAAAATAACATCGTCGCAATGGCTCTGAATATTACCGTCACCCTCAGTAGCAACGGCGATGACATGACCACCACGAGAGCGGACCTCTTCCATGTTGCCGATCACCTTTTCGTATTGGCTCCCCTTGGTCGCCACAATCACCACAGGCATCCCCTTGTCGATAAGGGCGATTGGGCCATGCTTCATTTCAGCAGCTGGCATTCCCTCTGCGTGGATGTAACTAATTTCTTTCAATTTCAGTGCGCCTTCGAGGGCAACTGGATAATTTGTTCCTCGTCCGAGGAATAACCAATTGTCGCGATTCACAACTCCTTTGGTGACTTTCAAGATGTGATCAGACTGTTGCAACACTGTTTGAATGTGCTCAGGAATACATTCAAGTGAACTTAACAATTCCAACATTTCCTCACGAGCAAGATGGTGGCGCCTGCCAACATACGTTGCGAGCATCGCTAGAACTGCAACTTGCCCAACAAACGCTTTCGTAGATGCAACACCAATTTCAGGTCCAACTCGCAAGTACACACCTGCGTCTGTGTCGCGAGAAATCGTTGAACCCACAACATTCACAGCCCCGAGTGTGATTGCACCTCTGCGTTTGGCTTCACGGATTGCAGCGTGCGTATCTGCTGTTTCGCCACTCTGGCTTACTGCAATTGCAATTGTGCCTTCTTCAACAATGGGATTTCGATATCGAAACTCACTTGCAAACTCAACTTCAGTTGAAATACCAGCAAGTCCTTCAAACAAATATTCACCAACCATCGATGCGTGTAATGCTGTGCCTTGTCCAAGAAGTAACACACGTGTCGCTTTTGCGAGTTCTTCTTCGAAGTCAGCAACTCCTCCAAGAATAATTTTCCCGTCGATTGCATCGACTCGACCCTGCATACAAGTTGTGAGGGTCGCTGGTTGCTCATGAATTTCTTTGAGCATGAAATGTTCGAAATCGCCGAGTTCGATTTGCTCAAGTGTATATTCAAGTTCCTGAATTTTTGGAGTAATTTCTACGTTATCAACTGTGGTTGTTCGAAATGAATCTCTGGTTAATCTGGCAACCGTCTCGTCCTCAAGCAAAAATGCTTGCGTTGTGTGTGCGACGATTGCGCTTGAATCCGAAGCCACAACATATTCATCTTTGCCAACGCCAACAATCAAGGGTGATCCTTTTCTCGCAACTACCATCACCTCGGGTTCTTCTTCGCAAAGAACAGCGATTGCATAAGCGCCTGTTACTTCTCGAAGGGCAGACTGTACTGCTGTCTCAAGATCGCCCTCGTACAACTCTCCAATAAGGTGGGCGAGTACTTCGGTGTCGGTTTCACTTGTGAACGTATGTCCTTGGTCTTGCAAATACTGCTTGAGTGAACCATAGTTTTCGATAATGCCATTGTGCACGACTTGAATTTTGTGCCCATTTTTTACATCATCGCCTTGGGGGTGCGCGTTTCGTTCGGATGGCTCTCCGTGTGTAGCCCATCGAGTGTGGGCGATTCCAATTGTTCCATCAAATTGATCATCATCGTGAACAGTTTCTTCGAGCCCAGATACACGACCTTTAGTTCGAGCAACATGCATGCCGCCATTAAGAACTGCCATCCCAGCAGAGTCGTATCCGCGGTATTCCAATCGCTTTAATCCCTCAAGAAGAAGGTCTCGTGCTGGCTTTGAGCCAATATATGCAACTATTCCACACATCTAGAAGAAGAATACACCACAACCACGAACATTGAAACAGAAAAACGGAAAGCAGATCAATTATCGGAGCAAGTATTGGGTTTACAATCACCATATGCCCGATTTATTTTTTGAGCAATCACAAGAGAGACGGAACCGAGTTCGACCACTTGCTGACCGGCTAAGGCCAAACACTTTAGATGAGGTTGTTGGTCAGGAACACATATTGGGTGAAGGAACTTTACTGCGAAGAATGATTGCTGGAGACACATTGTCATCGCTTCTATTTTGGGGGGCTCCTGGGACCGGCAAGACCACGCTGGCGAATGTCATCGCACATGAGACTCATGGACATTTCGAGTCGTTCAACGCTGCAATGATTGGGGTATCAGATATCAGAAGAATCATTGAAGAAGCCAAGAACAGAATTGATCATGGTTCCGGAAAAACGATTTTGTTTTTAGATGAGATTCATCGCTTTCATCGAGGCCAACAAGACGTGTTGCTTGAAGCAGTTGAAAGTGGCGTTCTGATTCTCGTCGGTGCTACAACTGAAAACCCCGCATATACCGTGAATAATTCATTGTTGAGCCGTTCGACGATTTTTCAACTTGAGCCATTGTCTGAGCAACACATCCAAGACGTCCTTCACCGCTCCCTTTCAGATCAGCGAGGGTACGGTGCCTTAAACATCAATGTTGCTGATGAATCCATTCAGCACTGGGCGAAGTATGCAGACGGAGACGCTCGCAAAGCATTGAATGCCCTGGAAGTTGCTGTGAATAGTACAAATGGAGCCATCGACCTAGAAATAGCACAACAATCCATACAACAAAAAGCTATTCGATACGACAGACTTGGCGATGGACATTATGACTATGCGAGCGCACTCATTAAGTCCGTTCGTGCAAGTAATACGAACGCGGCTTTGTACTGGCTTGCGAGTATGCTTGAAGCGGGTGAGGACCCACGATTCATTACAAGAAGAATGTCCATATTCGCAAGTGAAGATGTGGGGCTTGCTGACCCTCGTGCAATGGAGCAAGCTGCGTCGGCTTGGCTCATTGTGGATCGAGTTGGCATTCCGGAATGCCAATTTGCGTTAAGCCAACTTGTGATTTATCTTTGCAAGGCACCGAAATCTCGTGCATCGTGTGATGCGATCCTTCAAGCAAGGGATGATGTTTCTAATCAACGAACTGTACTCGCTCCATCAGATCACGATCCGGATGCTCTCCCAACAATCACTGCGACCTACTTCGATGAGTAAGAAGATTCAACGATCCAACCTCAAAGCAACTCTTGTGGCAATGCCGGAAGAATCAAAACGATTGGCGAGCGAAGCAATTTGTGAACGTCTACGCTCAATTGCTTCTGTTTCATCCGCCGATACGATTTTTGCATATTTACCACTAGAGGATGAGGTGAATCTCTTGCCGCTTGTTGCGACGTGGCTTGATGAGTCTAGGACAATCGGGGTCCCGCTTGTCTCTTGGGAAGAGAAGACAATGAAAGCTGGAATGCTGACCACTCTTGAGGATGCCGCGCTCAAGTTAACAAGACATGGGCTCCTTGAACCTTGTGAGCGCCATCCGATTCCTGCTGGGTATATTGATGTGATTCTCGTGCCGGGTGTTGGATTCGATGCAACTGGTGGCAGATTGGGGCGAGGTGGCGGATTTTATGACCGTTACCTTTGTGATGCCCATCCTCCGATTGTCATCGGTGTCGCATTCGATGAACAAATTGTAAACAGCATCCACGTTGAGCCCCACGACCAAAGGATGTCCGCAGTGGTCACCCAATCGAGAACTTTGCTCAATTAATTAACCGCGGGTTAATTAAATGTCGCTACAATCCCGTGCATGGCACTACCAAGTCAAGGCGGATTTTCTTCAGCTCGCGGCGGTGGTATGTATCGGAGACGAAGAAGAAGAAGAAGACGGGGCGTCACTTGGATTTTCTCGATTGTTGTTGTCGGTGGTTTTATTTGGCTTGTTTGGCCCGATGGCGAGTCGATTGAGGCCCCTGATCAATCCGCTGAATTCGTGCTAGAGCAACCACCACTTGTAACCCCCCCAATACTGAGTGAGCCACTGACTTCTGTTGAAGAGCATGTTGCTGAGGTTGAAATTACACCAAAAGAAGACACCGTCATTGCTGAAGCCAATGAACCTGAGCCAATTGTTCAAGATGTCACACCAACGATTACACCGATTCCACTTGCTGCAACAACTTCGGCAAATCTTGAAGAGGGAATGAAATTGCTTGACCAAGGGTTGTATGTTGATGCAAGAAAAGAATTATCCAGTGCACTTAATAGTGGAACCCTTAGTGTGAACGAAGCTGCTCAAGCCCGAGGAGTATTGACTGACATTTCAGATACCCTTGTCTTTTCGCCAGCGATGACCGCTGATGATCAATACTCCATTGAGTACATCATTAAGGGCGGGGACACGCTCAGTGGAATTGTGAACAAAATGGGCTTGCAAGTAGATTGGCGATTCATACAAAGAATTAATGGAATCAAGCAAGCAAGTGGGATTCGACCGGGACAGAATTTGAAGTTGATTACTGGTCCTTTTCACGCTGTTGTGAGCAAGGACATGTATCGAATTGACTTCTATCTTGGAGAGGGTGATGAACGTGTTTTTGTTCGCTCCTTCCGAGTCGGTCTTGGAGAGTACGACTCGACACCGATTGGTCTATTCAAAGTTCGTCAGCATTCCAAACTTGTCAACCCAACGTGGATCAATCCACGTACCCGAGAGTTTTTCTCTGCAGACAATCCGGAGAATCCAATTGGTGAGCGGTGGATTGGCCTTCAGGGGATAGAGGAACGCACCAGAGACCTCTCTGGGCTCGGCATCCATGGCACCATCGAGCCCCAAACCATCGGCATGCAGTCCTCCATGGGTTGCATCCGCATGCACTCGGATGACGTCACCCAAGCGTATGAAATGCTCTCTGAAGGCATTTCAACCGTCGAAATCAAATAATATGAGGTTCTGGTACCAGACCCTAAAACGCGAGTTGGAGTTGGGTTCTAAAGAGCCATTCCGCGTTCTGATTCACCGAAGTACGCCAACCTACCATATTGTTGGACATGCTTGGTGCACCATTTGAGCCATTACTGATTTCACCAAAACTCCAGCCAAAGTCGCTTGTCACTTTTAATCCCTGACCGTCTAAGTACCAATTTATGCCGTTGGTCAATATATTCACATCATTATTGCCAAGGGAGTCCTGAATTACGCCACCTCCCTCATACCGGATAAAGTATTCGGTCGTATCTGTCATATACGTGCTTGCCTGAACGACGTATCCAACCCAATCTCCGTTTGGGATTCCAGCCGCTAAGTTCTTCTGATTGTGGAATGTGCCTGAAGCAAAAAACGTCATCCCATCCATGTGAATTGAAATATCAGACGTCACCCCTACTTGGTCTTGTTTTCGACCCGCTTGACCTGTTCGTTCACCGTTTTGGGCGTGTGCGGCAATACCCCACAACACGCCCTTCTCACTTCCGGGAGGAGACGTCATTTGATTAAACTGACTCCAACTTCCTTCAAGTAAATACTCCAATCGCCCCGTCACTGACCAATCTGTGTCCTGCCCAAGGGCTGGCCATGGTGGTGTTGGGTTGTTTTGAGAAAGTGGAACGCCTCGAAGCGTAGGCGAGCCAGATGATGTTGCAAGGAACACTCGAGTTGCCTCATTTGCCCATGTGAACTCGATGCCTTGGGAGCGCGCTAATCCGAGTCGATAATCAATGAGAGAGCGATCGACTGCTAGTTGATATTGATCTGAGACTAATGACTCTCTTGTAAACGGCAACATAAAGACACCAATTTTTGCTGACCAATGCTCGTTCAACTTAAATTTCAACCACGCATCCCAAATTCGTTCAGTAATTCGGATACTTGGCAGTAGTGCGTTTGGATCAATATACCCAAACCCTGCCTGAACGAGGAATGTCGTATCTCGATCAAAAATATGCCCACTGAAATTTAACCGAGTGCGAGTGCTTTCAATTCCACCTCGCCATCGGTCTGTGTTGTCGCTGCGGAGAAAATTCAACATGAATCGCTCTTGGATTAGTCCACCTATATTTAATCGAAACCGACCATCACTACTTGCAAGAAAGAATCCATCTGCCCATCCTCCAAGGAGTCCATCTCCAACGAGAGAGTTTCGAGAATCTGAATCCGAAAGGATATCTTGCACAAGCACTCGAATTTCTTCTGCCCGTTCTTTTGTGAGCCAATCGGCATCTTTCGCTTTCAACTCATCAAGAGTCAGCCGCATCTCTTCAGTATCAGCAAGCACACTGTCGAGTTGTTCACGCATTTCATCAATTTGCTGTTGGATGCCTGATGGTTGTCCAGCACAGAGCGAGCACATCAACAGCGTTGCTGTTATTCCGATGCTCGGTGTGATGTTCCTTATCTTACTTGCCATCTCTCTTGACCTTAAAACATAAGTTGCAATTGTGTTCTGAATACAAATTGATCTCTACGCCGAGTATCAGCAATCCAGCCCGATTCGGTATTCGCCATCACGCCTGAAACTTCACCAAAACTAAAACCAATATCTGCAGTGAGTTTCAAATCTTGACCATCCATGTAATGATTCATACCCAGAGTTAAAATCTGAAGGTGATCTCCGCCCACGACTTCCCGATCAGGACCACCAGATTCCCATCGAGCGAACAATTCCGTTTGATTCGTAATATATGTGCTGCCTTGGACTACGAATGCAAGTGCATTCAAGGTAGGCAACGTAATGAGATTGATATCTCGGATTCGTTCATAGATGACTGAGCCGTAGAGAGACGCACCATCGAATTGCATCATGATGTCAGCAGTCACACCCCAGAATACGCCGTCTGGAAATCCTCCAATTGCATCTGGGCTATCCAATTCGTTGTTCTGCCTGTGACCTGCGAGTCCAATAAGCACGCCCCGTTCACTTCCGGGTGGGCTTGTAAATTGGTTGAATTGATCCCAATCTCCAAGGACCTTCCACTCATGTCGCATGGTGACGGCGTAGAGCGTGTCTCGCTGTAGTGCTGGCCAAGGCGGTGTTGCATTCCAAGCAGGATTTCCAGCAAAATTTGGACCCCAGTTTAGCCAGAGCGGTCCTTGAAACATTGCTGGCGAGCCATTGGAAAGCACGAGCGAAAAATGCCTATCGTCAGATTTCCAATCTACCTCAACACCTTGTGATTGCTCTAAGCCCATTCGAAGTTCAACAAGGGTTTGATTCACTGCCATTTGATACGGTGAATCAATCAGTCCTTCTTTTGTAAAGGGAAGAGAAAATTGTCCGATTCTGATTTTAGTTTCAGAGTTAAGTTGGAATGCAATCCATGCCTCTAACATTCTTGGAATGTAGAACGCCCCTTGCGCTGTCAAGTTGTAGGGATCTGCACTCCCCCAGCCAAACTCCATGTAATAGGAAAGCCCTCGACCAAATGCATGTCCCCCAAAATTCAGTTGCGTTCGAGAGGAACCAAGACCATACCGCCATTCATCGTAATTATTTGAGTTCGTTGAATTGACACCTTGCCACCTTCCATAAAATTGAGTTTGGAGGAGACCACCGATGTTGAGTTGAAATCGACCATCTGCACTGGTCATGTGAAACCCATTGTTCCATCCCATCATTGTGCCATCACCATACAGATTCACGCGTTCATTGCTATCTGCCAAGACATCTTGAACGAGGGTCATCACTGAAGCGGCTCTCTCTTCAGTGAGCCACTGGTCATTGTCAAGTGAATCTCGGGTTTCATCAAGTTCGAGTCGAACCGCCCTGTTGGCAAGTTTCGCATTCTCAAGCGATTCTTGAAGACCTTTGAGTTGTTCTTGGAACCCCGCAGATTGAGCCATAGTGATAGCACAGCATGCATGTACAGAGATACACCCAAGTGCCAACGCAATCCGTTGCTTTCGGCATCGATCCATCCGTAGACCTTTCATCGGCAGAATAGCATAGGCAAGGCGATTTTGCAGGTGTGAGGTAGGTGTGACTGTCACTGGGTCTGACCCTCAACTGTTGAGTGGAACGTCTTTCGTC
>CAZVVI010000002.1:0-112338 GCA_964630505.1 uncultured Isosphaeraceae bacterium
ACTGCAGATATTGCTGGAGATGGCACGACTTCTGCAACGATTCTTGCCGAATCAATTTTCCGTAATGGATTAAGGCACGTAACCGTTGGAGCAAATCCAGTAGCTGTTCAGCGTGGAATTACTGCAGCGACAAAAGTTGCGACAGATGCTGTGAATGCATCATCAAATGAATGTAAAGGAAAAGACGACTTGTATAAGGTTGCGTTGGTCTCTTCAAATCATGATGAAGAAATTGGCAAGATAATCTCAGAAGCAATTGATAAAGTTGGTGGTGATGGTGTTGTCGAAGTTGAAGAAGGAAAAACTGCGGAAACAACACTTGAATATGTTGAAGGAATGGCGTTTGACAAAGGCTTTTTAAGCCCTTACTTCATGACAGATCCTAAAACAGCTGAGTGTGTACTTGAAGACTGCAACATTCTAATTTATGAAAAGAAGATTTCAAATTTAGCAGACTTGTTGCCACTGCTTAACAAAGCAGCAACGTCAAGCAAGCCCTTATTGCTTATTGCTGAAGATATTGAAAATGAAGCACTTGCTGCATTAGTCATCAATCGTCTTCGTGGAACGCTGAATATTTGTGCTGTGAAAGCGCCAGGATTCGGCGATCGTCGTAAGGCAATGCTCGGAGATATCGCAACCCTAACAGGTGGTGAGTTTTTCTCTGAAGATTTAGGTCGAAATCTCGAAGACATCGAACTTTCAGAACTCGGCAGTGCAAAAAGAATTGTTGTTACCAAAGACGGAACTACGATTGTTCGTGGCGGCGGCAAAAAAGAAGAGATTGATTCAAGAGCGAAGCAAATCACAGCCCAGATTGAAAGATCAACAAGCGACTACGATAAGGAAAAATTGCAAGAGCGTCTCGCAAAACTGACTGGTGGCGTTGCTGTTATTCAAGTTGGCGGCACGAGCGAAGTTGAAATGAAAGAGCGCAAAGACCGTGTAGACGATGCACTTTCAGCAACTCGTGCAGCAGCTCGCGAAGGCTATGTTGCTGGTGGCGGGGTTGCCTACATAAGAGCAATTGATGCGATTGTAAAAGCAAGAAAAAACGCAAAAGGCGACGCAAAGATCGGCTTTGATATTCTTGCTTCAGCTCTTGAATCACCAGCAGCTCTCATTGCATCCAACGCTGGAGATGAGGGTGATGTTGTCGTAGAAAAAATTAAAGAAGGAAGTGATGGTTTCGGTTACAACGCCGCAACCCAAACGTATGGAAATCTAATTGATCAAGGGATTATTGACCCAGCCCTTGTTGTTTGTACTGCGATTCAGAACGCAGCATCAGTTGCGGGCTTGTTACTCACAACGAACGTTGTGATTACAGACTTGAAAGATGATGAAGACCCAATTGAACAAGCAACATTCTAAAGTTATTGAAGTTTTGTAATGACTATTACACGATGCTATTACGAAGTTCTTGGTATTGAACGTACCGCTGATGGAACAGAAATAAAAAGAGCGTATCGACGTTTAGCGATGAAGTATCATCCGGATCGAAATCCAGATGATGCTGAAGCAGAACGTAGTTTTAAAGAATGCGCCGAAGCGTACGAAGTTCTTTCAGATTCTCAAAAGAAAACGATTTATGACCAATACGGTCATGAAGGGCTTCGAGGTAGAGGCCACGCGACGCACGATTTTAACTCGATGAATGTAGAAGACATCTTTTCGATGTTTAACGATATTCTTGGTGGCGGAAGAGGCGCTTCATTTGGGGGAGGGTTTGGGCGAGGAAGGGGGCGGACTCGTCAGCAGCGTGGATTTGATTTAGAAACTGATGTTGAAGTGACATTGGAAGAAGTGCTGACAGGAACTCAGAGAGATGTCGAGTTTGATCGGCTTGCAGTTTGTGATACTTGTTCTGGAAGTGGGGGAAAGCCAGGGACCACGCCACAAACGTGTTCCACTTGCCAAGGGCAAGGGAATGTTGCTCAAGCAGGGCTAGGCGGCATGTTTAGGATGGTTTCAGTTTGTCCTACTTGTCATGGGCGAGGTTCGGTCATTGTTGAAAAATGTGAAGATTGTCGTGGCGATGGCAGGGTTGCAACACACCGCCAGCTTCGAGTAAAAATTCCTGCAGGTATTCATCATGGACAAGCAGTCCGTGTTACTGGGGAAGGCGAACCTCCTCCTCCAGAAGTTTCTCATGATGGGTCTGGGATTTCAGGCGATTTACACGTGGTTGTTCGAGTAACAGGTGACGAGCGGTTTGAACGAGATGGCGACAACCTGATTCAAGTTGTCCCCGTCGCATTTACACAATTAGCACTAGGCGCGACTGTGAAAGTTGAGTCTATTGACAATTCCCACGATTTAGTTATTCCAAGTGGGACTCAAACAAATGAAATTTTCAAAGTTAGTGGCGCTGGAATGCCTGATCTTCGTTCAGGCAAAAGAGGCGACCTTGTCATCATTGTTCGACTGTCAATACCAAAAAAATTATCCGAAGAACAACGATCACTTCTGGAAGAATATGCAAAAAGTGAACAAGTCCCCGTACATGAAGGCGAAACTTCATTTTGGGAAAAAATTAAAGACGTCGTAACGGGTGGGCGATCTCGCCACACCGAGGAATCAAACAATGATGACTGATCCAAATACATCAGAAGAGTTTATCGAATCTAATGAAGAACTTATCGAAGAACCACTTTCTGAATTAGAACAACTGAAACTAGATCTTGAAGAAGCGAACGAACAGAAACTACGTGCACTTGCAGATTTTAAGAACTATCAACGCCGAAGTTTTGAAAATGAAGCAAGAGCCACAAACACTGGGAAAGCGGAAATTATTCGAGCGATTCTTCCTTCGATTGAACAGATGAATTTGGCAATTGACCATGCTGAACATGATGCTGTTGCAAAAGGGTTTCAAATGGCGCTTGATGGCTTACTCCAAGGACTTGCAGATTGTGGGGTTACTGTGATTGATCCTCAGATTGGTGATGAATTCGACCCTCAAAAGCACGAAGCACTGATGCGGCAAGAAGATGAAAATATTGCAACAGATCACATCGTGATGGTGATGCAAACTGGTTTTCAACTCGGTGACATTATCATTAGCCCAGCAAAGGTTGCAGTTAGTTCATAACCATGCCAACGTACGAATACCAATGCCAAAATTGTGGGCACGAATTCGAGTTGTTTCAGCAAATGTCTGCTCCAGTGAAGAAAAAATGTCCTAAGTGCAGCAAACTCAAGTTAAAACGGCTCATCGGTTCAGGGTCTGCTGTCGTTTTTAAAGGGAGTGGGTTTTATGAAACCGACTACCGAAGCGATGCATATAAAAAGGATGCTAAAGCAGACAAATCGGAACCCTCTACAAAGACAAAAAAAAGTGATGGCGCAAAAAAAGAATCGAAAAAAAGTTCACCTCCGCCAAAGAGTAGTTAGCATCCTAGAATGCCACTAAGGTTTATCAACAGAATCATTGACCATTTGTCTCACGATGGCTATCGTCCAGTATCGGTTCGTGATCTTGCGAAGGAGCTACGAATAGACCAACAGGATTCTGCAACGTTTGAAGAAGCAATCCAAGACGCCCAATCAACAGAGTCCATTGAAATCGGAAAAGATGGCAATGTTCGATTGCCAAGGCTTCCAGAAGAGATTGTCGGGAAGTATCGCTCAAACAAAAGAGGTTTCGGATTTGTCAAACCATCAAAACGGTTTCGAGAAGGCGACATCTACATTGGTTCAGGTTCAGAGGGCGATGCGGTTTCTGGAGATACCGTTCGGGTTGCTGTTTCCAGCAGTGACAACTGGAAAAAAAAGAAGGGGAGTTATGGAAGAATCATTGAGGTCATCGACAGGGGCCGCACGGAGTATGTTGGCACGCTTATCAAACAAGGAAAAAGTTGGCTCGCACAACCAGATGGTCGAGAACTTCATGACCCTATCATTATTCGTGATGCTGGAGCAAAAAATGCAAAAGTAGGTGACAAGGTTGTGTTTGAGATGCTCCACTTTCCTGAAAAAGATTATTACGGTGAGGGAGTTATTACCCGCGTTCTTGGTGACGCAGGGAGACCAGATGTAGAAACACAAGCAGTGGTTCTTGCGTACGGTATACACGAAGATTTTAGAGAAGAATCCAAAGAAGAAGCACGAGAAGCATCTGCGCATTTTGAGGAAACTGGAGATGAAGATCGTGAAGATCTCACAGGTTCGTTCGTGTTTACGATTGACCCGCCAGATGCACGAGATTTTGATGACGCAATCCAAATTTCTTACGACAGCAAGTTAGATGAATGGGAATTGGGAGTTCATATCGCAGATGTTGCTAGTTTTGTCATCCCAGATTGTGCTTTGGATAGAGAAGCAATCGAAAGAGGCAACAGTGTGTATCTTCCAAGGCATGTTGTGCCAATGTTGCCAGAAGTCCTTTCAAATGGTGTCTGTTCGCTACAAGAAGGTGTCCGTCGCTGGGCAAAGTCGGCGTTTATCCGGTTTGATAAAAAAGGAAAAGTGATTTCTCACTATTTCAGAAATTCTGTCATTTGTTCAGCAAAACGACTGACATATCTAGAAGCGCAAGCACTGATTGATGGGAACGAAAAGGAAGCCAGAAAACAATCCGTCACGGGTGGTGAATATACTGAGCAACTTATTGAAGCACTCAAACTTGCAAACACACTCGCCAAAAAATTACTAAAAAGGCGCCGAATTGATGGCATGATTGAACTTCAGTTGCCAGAAGTCGTTTTAGAGTTTGATGATGATGGTCATGTTATTGATGCTCACCCTGAAGACAATGCTTTCACGCATCGGATCATTGAAATGTTTATGGTTGAAGCAAATGAGGCAGTTGCTCGAACGTTTGCTGGGCTTGATATCGCTCTAATTCGAAGAGTACACCCCGAACCAAAATTCGGCGACATGGGCGAGCTGAGATTATTCGCAAGAAGTGTAGGTGTAGAAATGCCTGAAGAACCTACAAGAGAAGATTTGCAAAGGCTATTGATCGCCACCAGCGATAGCGATTCATCCAGAGCAGTACACTTTGCAGTGTTACGAACACTCACGCAAGCAACATATAGTCCAGCAGAAATTGGGCACTTCGCGCTTGCAAGTCAACACTATGCACATTTCACCAGTCCAATTCGTCGGTATCCAGATTTAACAGTGCACAGAACACTTGCGGCGTATTTGGACGCTACGAATAATGGGAAATCAATGAAGGGCGGTAAATCGAGGCGTTCACTCATAGGAAACATTCGAAACGACAATCGCGTGCTTACTGAAGGGGAACTTTTAGAAGTTGGGGAACGGTGTTCGTCAACTGAACGAAATGCAGAACAAGCCGAACGATCGTTGAGAATGTTTCTGGTTTTACAATTCTTGAACGATGATCATCTTGGGGATGAGTTTACAGGAATTATTACTGGCTTCTCTTCCTCTGGAGTATTTGTTTCTTTAGAGAGATTTCTCGTAGAAGGCATCGCGCGGTATGACACAATTCCAAGATCATCTAAGAGAGCAGATCGATGGGTGCCTCTTGAAGGAACTGGCAGAATCGTTGCAGAGAAAAGTGGAGCGGTGTTATCAATCGGAGATCGGGTGAGAGTGCAAATTGTTTCGATTGATTTGGCAACACGTCATATGGAAATACGGATGACAGGAACGCCTCAGCGCCACATTGAAGAGGTATTTGAGCCAAACGCCCCTCAAGGCAAGTCAAAAAAAAGGGGTGGTAAAAAATCTAAACCTAAGCGGAATCGAAGAGGGTCTTCGCGCAGGTAAACCGTATCATGCGTTACATTAGAGCCATAAGATTGGAGTCTTAGAATGTCAGACAAAAGCAATATAGAGTCGATCCTTCAAGAAGATCGAATCTTCGACCCCCCAAAAGAGTTTAGTGAGAGAATCGGTGGTGCCTATATCGGATCAATCGATGAATATGAAAAACTGTACACTCGTTCAATTGAAAATCCAGATGGTTTTTGGGGTGATGTTGCAGATGAACTTGATTGGTTTGAACGTTGGGACACAGTGCAATCAGGAGAGTTTCCAGATGTAAAGTGGTTTGAAAGTGGGAAGACAAATATTTGTCACAACTGTATTGACCGACAAATCAATATGGGGCATGGTGATGACACTGCGATTATCTGGGAAGGTGAGCCCTGCGATGGGGAACCAGAAATTCGCCGATTCACATATCACGATTTGCATGCTGAGGTTTGCAAGTTCGCCAACGCGCTCAAAGCACAAGGCGTAAAAAAAGGAGATGTCGTCACCATCTATATGGGAATGGTTCCTGAACTTGCAATCGCAACGCTTGCTTGTGCACGAATAGGCGCACCACACTCTGTGATTTTTGGCGGGTTTTCATCTCAAGCAATTGCAGATCGCGTTGACGATGCGAAGAGCTCGATTGTTGTTACGTGTGATGGATCTTGGAGGCGAGGCAAAGTCGTTCCATTGAAAGATAATGTAGATGCTGCAACAGAGTTAACTTCTTTAATTGAGACTGTCATCGTTCTAAAAAGATGTAAGAACGAAGTGTCTTGGACAGAAGGGCGCGACCATTGGTGGCATGACCTTTGTGATGGTGAAGACGAAGATTGTCAATGTGAATCAATGGACGCCGAGGACATGCTTTTTCTTTTGTACACCAGTGGTTCGACAGGAAAACCAAAAGGAATTATTCACTCAACAGGTGGATACATGGTCTACACCTATTTAACAAGTAAGTGGGTATTTAATTTACGACCCGATACAAATCAGGTGTATTGGTGCACAGCTGACATTGGTTGGATTACAGGGCATAGTTACATTATTTATGGTGTTCTTCCAAACCGAGTTCCAACCATTATGTATGAAGGGGCACCAAATTTCCCTGATAGTGATCGATTTTGGGACATCGTTGAGCGCCACCAAGTTACACAGTTTTATACAGCACCGACTGCAATTCGTGCATTTATGAAGTGGGGAGATGAACACCCTAAGAAACATGACTTGTCATCTTTAAAATTGTTAGGCACTGTGGGCGAACCAATTAACCCCGAAGCATGGATGTGGTATCGAGATGTGATTGGCAGGAATACTTGTCCGATTGTAGATACGTGGTGGCAAACTGAAACGGGTGGACACATGATTACTCCGCTCCCTGCCGCAACCCCAACAACTCCCGGGTCATGTACTCGTCCTTTTTTTGGAGTTGATGCAGCAGTTGTAAATGAAGATGGCTCACAAGTACAAACCAACACAGGCGGACTACTTGTAGTTCGAAAACCTTGGCCTTCGATGCTTCGAGGAATCTATGGTGACCGAGACCGTTTTATCGACACATATTTTTCAAGAGTCGAGGGGATGTATTTAGCAGGGGATAGTGCAAGATGCGATTCAAACGGCAACTTTTGGATTATGGGTCGTATCGATGATGTCATTAACGTTTCAGGTCACAGGCTTGGAACAATGGAAGTGGAATCATCATTGGTCAGTCATGAATCTGTTGTTGAGGCCGCAGTCGTTGGCGTTCCACATGACATTAAAGGGACAGGCATTGCAGCGTTCTGTACACTTGCAGGTGGATACGAACCATCTGAAGAGTTAAAGCAAACACTTAGGGAGCACGTTGGCAACGAAATTGGAGCAATTGCAAAGCCAGATATTTTGAAATTTACAGATTCTCTTCCAAAAACTCGTTCAGGAAAAATTATGCGTCGGTTGTTACGAGATGTTGCTGCAGGTACTGATTCAAACCAAGACGTGACGACCTTAGAAGATTTCTCAGTCCTCGCAAAACTCCGTTCGGACGATTAAATCGTGTCTGGCACTTGGTGTCAGACACCAGGTGTCAGACACCATACAGGACAGCCCATGTATAATCCCCCCATGGCAAACTACACGACAGTTGAACATGCAAGAGTCGGAATCCTGATGGGATCTGCCTCAGACTGGTCAACCATGAAGCGGACAAGTGAAACGCTTGATTCTTTTGGCGTCGTACATGAATGCAATGCCCTTTCAGCACATCGAAACGCAGATTTAGTTCGTTCGTACCTTTTAGATGCTGAGCAAAGAGGTGTAGAACTTTTTATATGTGCAGCAGGTGGTGCAGCCCACCTCGCAGGAGTCGTTGCAGCCCATACTGAAAAGCCTGTTCTTGGATGCCCCATGCAAGCATGGTCCCTTGACGGCATGGATTCGCTCCTTTCCACAGTCCAAATGCCCAAAGGGGTTCCTGTCGCAACGTTCGCGATTGGTGGTGCTGGAGCAACGAACGCAGCTCTTTTTGCAGTCCAAATGCTTGCGATGGGCGATTCTGCCCTCGCAGAGCGGTTTTCTGAGTTTAGAGAAACGCAAGCAAATACAACAACTTCCCTTGAATAAACACATTTTTTGGTTGCTTTTTAAACGTCCGAGAACCACAATACATGGCTCTCCGTATTGTTTGTATTGCGGTGAGAAACACTGTACCGATGCTACAAAAGTATCAACCCCTTAATTAGAACAAAATGCCCATGCATGGACGTATGGGAGAGAAGATAACTGGAGCCAATTTCATGCAATTTCATACTAACATCATCCTTTGTGGACTCATCACTTCAATCTGCTCTACAGCACTCGGGAAACCGAAAAAATTCGATGAAGTCAATGAAGGCTACACGAAAGTCGTTTCTACAGTCGATGGCTCATCGCCATTGTTCGGGCTTTGGAAAAATGCAAAAGAACAGCAACTGCTCGCAGAATTACCCCGTGGGTGGGATCGCAAAAAATTCTTTATCGCTGTGACTCCATCAGCAGGAGTAACGTTTGCTGGCTTACAAGGGAATGAAGCATACGTGTATCTTCGAAAATATGGTGACCGGCTAGCATTCATTTCTCCAGAAATTTCAGTTCGATCAACTGGTGACAAATCTTCAAAAGATTCTGTTGACACAATTTTTACAGACAAAGTGCTTCTTGATGTCCCAATTATTGCAACTGGCCCAAACGGTCAGCCCGTTATTGATTTGGATAATTTGCTCGTCAATAATGCAACAAAACTCGCTGGCTCAGTTGCTAGCGGTGCAAATAGTAAACTCGCTTCTATACACAAAGCAAAATCATTTCCAAAAAATCTTGAAGTAGCATTTGAAATGCCAACCTCTGGAGGCAAGCTCAAAACAATTCATTACTCGATTAGTGAAGTTCCTGAACGTGGAAGTTACAAACCGAGAAAAGCAGATGAAAGAGTCGGTTATTTTGCAACATCCTTCCGTGATTTAGGTCAATACCACGAAGAAGATAAATGGGTGCACTATGTCAATCGCTGGGACTTGCAAAAACGAGATCCAAAGTTAACGCTCAGCCCTCCAAAAGAACCTCTTGTGTTTTACATTGAACACACAGTTCCTGTTCGGTATCGTCGTTGGGTTCGGGATGGTGTGTTGTATTGGAACGAAGCATTTAAAAATATTGGTATTGATAATGCAATCGAAGTCTATTATCAAGATGCAGCAACAGGTGCACACATGGACAAGGATCCAGAAGATGTTCGATACAATTTCTTACGATGGTTACATAATGATGTTGCAACTGCAATCGGTCCATCGCGTGCCCATCCAATGACTGGTGAAATTCTTGATGCAGACATTGTGCTTACTGATGGTTGGATTCGCGCGTATTGGCGTTGGTATAACCAACAACCAAAGTCAGCTGAAGCAATGGCAGCAATGAACCCTTCAGACATTCAATGGCTCGAGCAATATCCAGAGTGGGATCCCCGTATTCGTTTAGCCGACCCAATGGAGCGTGCGGAATTGCTTAAAGCACGTGAAGACGGTGAATCATCACCCGCAGAAATTGATCCGATTCTCGCCAATGATGAGGACCTTGCAGCAATTGCTGGTTGGCTTGGTGATGAGGATAGGCACTGTCTTGCGGCATATCAGTTAGCAAGCCAAATGGCATTTGCTCGGCTCGGTCTTGAGACATTGCATCTTCTTGAATTGGGCGATGCACCAGTAGAAAACGATCGTGCGACCTCAGATGAACTAGATGGAATTCCAGAATGGTTTATTGGTCCTTTGATGTCTGGTCTTGTCTGCCATGAAGTAGGACATACACTTGGCTTACGTCATAATTTTAAGGCGTCTGGCTTGTACACCCTTGAAGAAATTAATTCAGAAGAAGTTCGTGGCAAGAAACCATTTACTTCATCAGTGATGGACTACAACCCAGTGAATTTCAATATGGATACTGGTGATGTTCAAGGTGATTTTGCAATGATTGGCATTGGACCCTATGACATGTGGGCAATTGAGTATGGTTATACAACAGGTGATGCAAATGAAGTATTGAGTGAATCTAACAAACCTGAGCATGCATATCTCACCGATGAAGATACAAGCGGTCCAGACCCACTTGCGAAACGATATGACTTTAGTAAAGACCCATTAACCTACGCAGAAAATCAAATGCGTATTGTGGATCAATTGAGAAAAGATCTGCTTTCGCAATATGTAGAAGATGGTGAAAGCTGGTCTAAAGCACGCCGTGGATATGAAACGACGTTGCGTATGCAAGTCAGTGCCGCAAGCATGATGTCAGATTGGATAGGCGGAGCGCATACTAATCGAAATAAAAAGGGCGACTTTGGTGACGAAGATGTTGCTCCTGTTCAAGTCGTTCCGGCAGAGCAGCAACGGGCTGCACTTGATTTTATTGTGAACACGATTTTTGATGAAGATTCATATGGCTTATCCCCAAACCTCATCACACATTTTAATGTTGATAAGTGGTATGGCGGCGGTGGTGAAAATGGTGAGCCAACATGGCCGATTCATGACAGGATTTTAGGGACTCAAGCATCGATGCTTTCAGCAATTCTTGCGCCAAGCAGGCTTGGAATGGTATACGACAACGAATTCATGGTTCCTGCTGAAGAAGATGCCCTCACAGTTGCTGAGATATTTGAAACGCTCATGGATTCGATTTATGCAAATCTAGAAAATACTGACGGTGAGTGGTCAAACCGCTCGCCAATGATTTCATCATTCGACAGAAATCTTCAAGCAGAAATGACTGATCGCTTGATTGACCTTTCCACAGGTCGTGTAAGAATGTTTAGACCAGTGCGTACGCTCGCGCTCTACCATGCAAGAGAACTGTATGACACAATTGGTCAAGTTCTTGAGCAAAACGAGGGTGATGCGAATGTAGATACGTATACGCTTTCACACCTTGAAGATATGCATGAACGGCTTGGTAAAGCACTCGATATTGTGTACACAATGTAATCGTTATACAACAGGCAAAATTTCTTGACGCCAAGTACGGACTCTAGTTGATTGTTGAGAGCAATCTTTTGGCATGGCAAGATGAAGTGTGACAGGTTGCTTTAATTCGATTGTCCCGTCAACTTCATGTGCACCTGTCCGCATTGCGTTCCCCGCCCAATCAACGGTCATCGATCCACAAGGTCGACCCTCATGACTTCTTAACTTTGCTCCGTGCGAATGTGGATAGTAACTTACTGCGACCATATGTAATTCGACCACTTCTCCCTGCAGATGTTTTGGAACATGAATCGGTTGGTGAATAATTCCCACATCTCCACCCGCGACAATAAATGCAATATGTACATCAGTTGCACCCTGAACGACGTCAAACGATTCTGAGGTTGGCCTCAAGTGGACGATGACCGAAGCAGAGTTTTCAAATCTATTTTGATAATAGATTGAGAGCTCTGCACCCGCATCACTTGAACGAATGACCGGAAAGATACAGACCCCGTCAGCATCAAAATATTGAGTTCCTACATAATCAAGAAGTGTGTCAGGCAATTTATCTTCCAATGTCAATGCATACGCCAGCCAACCACCCAACAGCAGGGTAATGACGGTGGAAGCAATTTTGATGAAGGAAATCCCCTCAGTTTCTGAATAAAACCAAGCCCAGCCAGTCCAAAGAAAACTAGCGGCAAGTAGAAGGACCAATGCAAAATTGCGTTTCTCATGCATTTCCTAGCTCCTTGTGAGGAAACAGGCCGCATTAGTCGTTCACTTTGCGGCGAACTTTTCACACAACTGTATTCTACGCAAGATAGTGTACTCCTTTTCAAGAAAGATGAATAGATGAATTTCAATTCTCCTCCACCAACACCAATCGAAGCAACTCAAGGCTGGTTCGACGAAGCACAATCTGGTTGCAACACCCCGAATCCGCTTGCAATGGCGTTATCAACGGTCAATTCAAATGGGCGCCCATCCTCCAGAATGGTGTTGTTGAAGGGGTTCGATGAGCATGGAGCGGTTTTTTACACAAATTACGAAAGCGAGAAAGCTAACGAGATTGCAGAAAACAACCAAGTTGCACTCTTGTTTCACTGGGACGAATTCAATCGCCAACTTCGAATCCAAGGATCGGTATCTAAGATTTCGCCCCAGGAGTCTGATGCATACTTTGCAACCCGAGAAAAGTTAAGCCAAGCGGGCGCTTGGGCGAGTAAGCAATCGAAACCACTGAAAAGCAGAACGGTCCTCACAGCAAAAGTTGCAGCAGTTGCTGCAAAGTGGATGGGTAGAGACATTCCTCGTCCAGAGTTTTGGGGTGGATATAGAGTGTCATTAGACATGGTGGAGTTATGGCAAGGTCACGAAGGTAGATTGCACGATCGAATTCGGTATGTATGCCAAGATGATGTTTGGTCGTGGGAACGGTTACAACCATAATTTGACGTGACTGTCACACAAAAGCGAAATGACTGTCACCACACATGCAGTGTGACAGTCACCTTCGGTGACAGCCGCTTAGTGTGGTGACAGCCACACCTGCCACGGAGTCAAAGAGAGCGCGGAGAGAAGATTTTACTTTTCGTTTTTACTCTAAGAGAAGTTCACACAGCGATGAACAATCTTCGTCTGCATCTTGCCCACAAAACTGGTCAACCCAATTGTAGTCGCATCCTTCAGCGCCGAACCAAGTAGGTTCATCATCTTCATGCTCTTTGAGATGGTCAGGCAAATGATTTAAGGCAAGACATCGCTCTGCGATCAAGCATAAAAATGAATTGCTATTGGGTCCATGATCACCCAGTGCTTCATAATGAACACAACAATTCCAAATTGCTTCTGAAATACTTTGCATACATTCGCGCCAATCTGGATTGTTAGATACGTCTACTTCAGTGCAATTATGCTGACCCGGGTTAAATATGGGATTAAAATTATCATCTAAAGGTAACTCATCCCATAGCCAATCGTCAGGATGCCCTCTGTGGAGTGGTCCACAGTACGGAACGATCGGACCCCACGCTCCATCCCATGGCCACCACCAGTTATCGCAGTTGGTATTGCGTCGGTCATTTCCTGTCATATCGCCAAAATAACCAGTTGGATTTGCAGAACAAGCACAGACGGTCTTGTTCCCATACTTGTCGTAGCATTCATATACAACAGCGCAATGGAGTGCTACAGGAAGATTGTCACTAGGAATCACTGAACAGCAAACCCATATTGTTTGAGAATTCCCATTACCATCATTGTCATCCATATCGTCGTCAATCAGTTTTGATTGAACGATGATGGGATTCTCTTCACACGAAATGCAGTGAGTAATGTGATTAGGTGAACCTGTCACCATTGTGTTTATCAGTATACATGGCATTAAACTAATGACACATTGAGATACCCTAAAGGAAGTGAGTATCTGTTCTATTCCCACGTGAGCCATCCAATTAAATCCATGTGTTTGTGAATTCCAAGTGGCCCTTTTGGCTCGGTTGGAAAAATTGGAGTAGAGGAATTAGGTGGCGCTACTGGAGTGTTTGCAATTGTCGATCTTAGAGGATATTGAGTAGTGTTACGGGCGTACACAACGGTACCAGATGGTGATGGCATCATCACAGAGAGAGTGGAATCCCATTCTTGTAATTGCAAGTGTCCCGATTCATCGACGGATCCAATCTTTCTTCCTTCTGGTGATTCGAAATAGAACGATCGCCTTCCTAAGCGATTCCCATCTGTATGAAACTGCCCACACATACCAGATAGGTATCCTGTAATTTCTGTTGTAATTAACTCGTTGTCAGAGTCAAAGATAAAAATCCGAGAATCTTGCCCTTCATTTGTTTGTAGGATATGCCATCGATCATCAATTGAATGCACATCGCAAACGGATGCGGGCATTTCAACAAAATGACCCTCTATTACTTCTTCGTCTTGGTTTAGATTACCGATCCATAGCCCACATCCTTTTGTTGCTCCAATAATCTGGCCCATTGAGTTGATTGCTACGTTTTGAGGTGACCACCTGCAATCCTGAATTGAACCATTGATATCAAATGCAAATGCAGGGTTTCTAATATCCACAATTGCAGAAAGACTCACAGATGGCGTCCAATGCCCAAGTAAAACATGATGTGGAGAAAGCCACTGTCCTCTTGACGCTTCAGGGAAAAAAAGTGTGTTCGTTGCATCTCTCCAATCTGGCCAAACAGTAACTCCTGTAGGGTCGTCTGAATCATGTCTCACCTGAATTCTACTCGTGTCAGAGTTAGTTTGATGAAGGATTCGTTTGCCATCTCTTGAAACAATAAGTGCTCCGTCATTACGATAAAACGCTATGTCTAAGGAATCTATTTTTTCTGAAAGTTTTTCAAGATCTTGGCGTACTTCGTCTGGAGGATTATTCTCAGTTCCAAGGACAAGTTTGTCCTTACCGCCTTCGGTCGTGTAAGAAGTAGAACGAGAGAGAGTTGCTTCGTTTACTTGAGCGAATGCAATGGCAGAACATGCAGCAATGAACAGCATGCCTGTTGCTAATAAACTATTTTCAGGGAAAAAATTGTAAGTGTTGCACTTCATTATTCGCCTCCTACAGAATGATTAGTCGTAATCAGACTAGCAATTCTGATGATTATTGTCAATAAAACAGACCAATATCTAAGAGTTCGCAAAGGGGACACGCATACAAAAATATCGCTTTGCGATATTTTTGTTTGCATGTCCCCACAGCAAGGTTGTCTCGTGACATTCACTCACCCAATAATCGTCGTGCTTCGTCAAGCAACGCTTTTGGTAACGAGGATTCTTCTTGAGTCGTTTGTTCTTCGCCTTGTACAGATTGTTCTTCTATACCAAACTCTTTACGCCACTCTTGGGCATGTGATTTTGAAATCTCAGAAGGGCGGTGGACTTTCTTTTGTTTTGGATGCCTAACATCGTCAACAAGAGATTGTAAAAATGCTGCTGAGCCAATGTGCTGTGCACCCTTCGTTTTAATCGAACGAATAATTTCCCGATCACTTGTGACAACCAAAATGTTGCGGGCTGAGGATGAATTTGAGACCCTCTGCATAATTTCATCATCAGCAGTCCGACTGGGACCAGTAAACACAGTTTGAATCCTAGGTCCACCCGCTCCAAGTTCAGATGGAGTTCCATCACACACAAGCGTAATTCGCTCACTTCCCCACCTGCTCCCTTGGATAAGTTTTGCAAGTCCCTGAACCCCAATCCCCGCCGATTCTGGGGGTAAAATGCCTGTCTGATGAAGCACGTTCCACGTATCAATCATTAATTCCATATTATTGGGTAGGATATCTGCTCTGGCAAAATACGCAAACACCTGTTAATAAAAGGGTTAGGCATATTCAAGTCGCCCCTTGCACATCACCTCTTTTTGCGTTCTAATACGTGGCTCAGCACAGTTTTTTACTTAAAAAGAGACCCCCTTATATGGCAATTCGTATCAAAGCAAGACAAAATGAATCCGCAGGACAAATGCTCCGTCGGTTCAAAAAACTCTGTGAGAAGGAAAATCTCACGAAAGACGTTAAGAAACGTCAATACTTTGAAAAACCATCAGAACGTAAGCGTCGTGCACGTCGCAAGGCGGAATCTCGTCGATATCGTGAACTGCACTTTCCGCAGCAACGAACTCGCTCATAAGTGAATGGCAGATTATTAAACAGACATTCGAAATTCGCAGCGGTACATGTCGCGAATTTCTTTTATTCAAAAGTGGCGATGTATCATCGCGAAGAAACTGATTTTAAAAACACGCAACATGCGTGATAAACTTGGAGATACCCAACAATGAACCTTCTCATGCTTGCTGAAGAAACCGTACTTCCCTACTGGTACTACCTTGCACCAGCAGGAGCGATTGTCGCTCTTTTTATGGCGTTCATTTTTAGCCGAGGTGTGATGGCACAGAGTGAAGGTGAGCCAGAAATGATCCGAATTGCAGAGCATGTTCGTGCTGGTGCAATGGCGTACCTCAAACGTCAATACAAAGTTGTGTTTGTTGTGTTTATCGTGCTCGTCGCGATTCTTGCACTACTCGGGTTTGCTGATATCCAGCCGTTAATGTCTGCAGTTGGTGTCCCAATCGCAGGTCTGTTTTCTGGACTGTGCGGTTGGTTTGGAATGAAAATGGCAACCAACGCTTCTGCTCGTACAACATGGGCTGCGAAGCAATCCTTAAATGACGGCTTGCGTGTTGCATTCCGTTCAGGCGCTGTCATGGGGCTTGTTGTTGTTGGCTTCGCATTACTTGATGTATCAGTTTGGTTCTATGTTTGGAACAAATTCATTATTCCAGAAACCGGTAACCTTGTGGAAATTACATCTGTGATGTTAACCTTCGGTATGGGCGCTTCAACGCAAGCCTTGTTTGCACGTGTTGGCGGTGGTGTCTATACGAAGGCAGCAGACGTTGGTGCAGACCTTGTTGGTAAAGTTGAAGCAGGCATCCCAGAAGATGATCCACGTAACCCAGCGACAATTGCAGATAATGTTGGTGATAATGTTGGTGACGTTGCAGGTATGGGTGCTGACTTGTATGAAAGTTATTACGGTTCAATCCTTGCAACAATGGCACTTGGAGCTGCTGCTGCAATGACACTTAATGATTCGTCAGTTGGGATTAAACTTGCAGTTGCACCAATGGCACTCGCCGGACTAGGTATCTTCTGCTCACTCGTGGGTGTTTTTGTGGTTCGTGCAAAAGAAAATGCATCGTTCAGCGAACTTCTTAAAGGTTTGCATAAGGGGGTGTATGTTGCATCGTTTCTTATCGCAATTCTTTGTGGCGGTTTGTTCTATTATCTGTTTGAAGGGCTAGAAGGAGTTGGAATCGTGTGGTGGGGACCGTGGGCATCCATTATTACTGGTCTTTTAACAGGGCTCATCATTGCGTACGCAACAGAGTACTACACGTCGTATGAGCACGCACCCACAAAGCGAATCGCTGAACAAACAGAAACCGGTGCAGCAACGACTATTATTTCAGGCATAGCTGAGGGCATGATTTCAACATGGGCACCACTGATTGTTATTGTTGTTGCAATCATCGCTGCATTCACATTCGCTGGCGGGAATGACAGCTTTTTGCTTGGTCTGTACGGCGTAGGAATTGCAGCAGTAGGGATGCTAAGTACGCTTGGTATTACGCTTGCGACAGATGCATATGGTCCAATCGCAGACAACGCAGGCGGCAACGCTGAAATGACAGGTCAACCGCCTATTGTCCGCGAACGAACAGATATGCTTGACTCTCTTGGTAACACAACTGCAGCTACTGGTAAAGGATTTGCAATTGGCTCAGCAGCACTCACTGCGCTGGCACTTCTTGCAGCATACGTTTCAGTTGTTCAAACTAGTTTGAATGACAAAATTGCATCAGATGAACACCTCCAACTAGTATCAGACGCGAACACAATTTCTTATCTAGGCAATGGGGAGTTCGTAATAAATGATGGAGAAGAATCTTTTGGCGGTTTGCTCATATCTTCAACAAATACGAGAAATGAAATTGAAGATATTGATTGGGCGGCAGGGTCATCTAGCACCTCAGAGCTCGTTAAGAACGAAAACGAAAATGTTTACGAAGTGACTGTTGGAGACACAAACTTTTCAATCGTCCGTTCAGATGAGGCTGAAATCAAACAACTTTTGAACTTTTACGACATTACGATTATGAACCCACGTGTTCTTGGTGGCATTTTCCTTGGTGTGATGCTTGCATTTGTTTTCTGTGCTCTAACAATGAACGCAGTCGGTCGAGCTGCTTACCAAATGATGTATGAGTGTAGACGACAGTTTGGCATCATGAAAGAAGCATTCAAAAAGAATGGTATGAGCGATGAAGAAATTTCCGATCCGATGAATTGGCCTAAAGAACAAACAACAGTGGATGGAAACGCATACCCAGATTATGGTCGATGTGTTGACATTTCAACCGCAAGTGCTCAGAAGGAAATGATTGCTCCTGCAATCCTTGCAATTGCAGTTCCTATTCTTGTTGGATTGATTTTAGGAGTAGGTGGCGTGATGGGCTTACTCGTTGGTGGTCTGACAAGTGGATTTGCAGTTGCAATCTTCATGGCAAATGCAGGTGGTGCTTGGGACAACGCGAAGAAGTACATTGAGTCAGGTAAACACGGTGGTAAGGGTTCGGATGCACATAAAGCGAGTGTTGTTGGAGACACTGTTGGTGATCCATTCAAAGATACCTCTGGACCAGCACTGAATATTCTGATTAAACTGATTGCAATTGTTTCAGTTGTGTTTGCAGGGCTCGTCGTGAATTTTGGACCAACAATCTCAGGCTTACTTGGGCTCTAAATGACTCTAAAGAACGAAGGAATGCCCAATACTTCAGATTCTGCAACATTTGCAGTTGAAGCAGGGCAACTACTCGCCCAAAGACATTGTGAAGATGTTGTGCTTCTTGATGTGAGCGGTTTAAGCCAAGTATGTGATTATGTCATTGTTGCAACAGGTACAAGTGACCGTCAAATGAAGTCAGTTGCTTCTGAACTTGCGAAATTAGGCAGCGACTCATGCTTCCCAGCGTTCCGAAAGAATGTTGATACAGGTGCTACGTGGATTGTCGTCGATTTTATTTCTGTTGTCGTGCACCTATTTGAACCAGAACGACGAGCATACTATGATTTAGAAGATTTATGGTCGGATTCGAAGCGGACTGAGATTTCCAGCGAATCTTCAGCCGCATAATTTCTTTAGGAGATAACAATGTTCAAACGATTTTTAAGCCACTGCACGATTTGGCTTTTTGTTTTCACATGTAGAGCATTTGGTAGCGACGAGCCCCGTCTCTATTCTGGAACCCTCGACATTCCCACCCTCGGTGAACTTGAGATGTCTCTTGGGATTTCAGAGAGTGATGAAGGCACTTACGTTCTTCTTACAGTACCCAAACAAGGCGCAAAAAATTTACCGCTTGAAGCAATCGTTCTTGAAGACGGTTCATTTGAGGCCACGTTACCTCAAGCAAACCTAACATTTGTTGTGAAAGAAAACGCAGATCAAACTCGGCTCGTTGGACATATGGAGCAAGGGCTCATGTTTCCGCTTGATTTTGAACGTGTTTCTGGGCTACCTGAACTGCACCGACCCCAACATCCAATTGAACCATATCCATATTTGTCACGAGAAGTAACAGCACTCCATCCAGATGGACATTTGCTTGCAGGAACACTGACGATTCCAGAAGGAAGAGGTCCGTTTCCATGTGCTGTATTGATAAGCGGTTCGGGTATGCAGGATCGAGACGAAACAATCATGGGACATAAACCATTTCTTGTGATTGCAGATGACCTCACAAAAAACGGTATTGCAGTACTGCGATTTGATGATCGTGGTGTGGGGGGGTCAGTTGTAGAAAACTGGGAAGATCTACAATCGGTGACATCTGAAGATTTTGCCACTGATGCAGCAGTAATGGTAGACGCTGCTCGCATGCATCCTGAGATTGATTCAAAACGAGTCGGTGTCATTGGGCATAGTGAGGGTGGACTCATCGGCCCCATGGTTGCTGTAGAAGATGAAAAGCTCGCGTTCGTTGTCATGCTTGCAGGCCCGGGTGTGTCAGGGCAAGAATTGCTGCCCGTTCAACAAGCATTACTCTATCAATCTGAAGGGGCAGACCCTACTCTTATTGATTCAGTCGTTCACGCTTCAATGTCTCTGTATGAATTGATTGAAGCAGGAGCAAGCCAAGACGAGTTGCGAGAACAATTGAAAGAACTTGTAGAAATCCAACTATCGATACAAGGTACTGAACTCTCAGAAGAAATACTACAAACAGCAATCGAAGATGCTCTTAAGACAATGACATCGCCTTGGCTGCAGTTTTTCCTTTTCCACGATCCCGCACCAGTTCTCGCACGAGTGCAATGCCCCGTGTTGGCATTAAACGGTACACTTGATGTTCAAGTTTCTTTTGAACAAAACCTACCTGCAATTGAAGAAGCGATGCTAGAGAATGCTTCGTTACTCACAGTTGTTCAATTTGAAAATCTAAACCACCTTTTCCAACCAGCAACAACTGGCGCTGTGTCGGAGTATGGTTTTATTGAAACGACAATTGATCCTATTGTCCTAGAAGTGATGAACGATTGGGTATCGGAGGTAACTGATGTCGACTAATGAAGAAAAGAAAAAGCCAACAGTGCTAGATGATTTAGTATTCGTTGGGTTTAACAAGCAAGTCATCGCTCTTGACAGATATAACGGCAAAAAAGTATGGGAGTGGAAATCTCCTGAGGGTTCTGGCTATCCTGCCATACTTGTTGATGGAGATCGGCTCATCGTTTCTGTGCAGGGCTATACATATTGTTTAGAGCCAACAACTGGAAGTTTGGTGTGGGAGAACGAACTAAAAGGGCATGGGATGGGAATTACTAGTATTGCGTCCGTCAGAGGGACTTCGGCTGGCGGATCAGAAGCAGCGCTTGCAGCAGCTGCAGCAGCAGCAAGAGCAACCTCGACGCATAGTGGGATTTCCTGATGAGCTTTGGGCTTTCTCGCGGTAAAACATTAGATGTAGGTAATGTGGGAATCGATTTGCGTTCCCTTCCACCCTGTGAAGATGGTCGCATCGACCCCCGAAATTGGTTCAAAGACGGCTCTTCACCACTTGAAATTGAAATTGGTTCTGGTAAAGGAACATTTTTAATACAAGAATCACAACTTAGAAAAGAGCCGAACTATCTTGGTTTTGAATGGGCTTCTGAGTTTTACAGGTATGCAGCCGATCGAATTCGAAGGCACCACCTATCCAACGTCAAAATGATGCATGGTGACGCAACTGAGTTTCTTCGTTTTTGGTGCGAAGACCATGTTGCAGATGTTATCCATCTGTATTTCAGTGACCCATGGCCAAAAACAAGGCATCACAAACGTAGAGTCATTCAAGACAGCACACTTGAGCACTTCCACAGAGTGTTAAAACAAGGTGGAGTGGTTCACGTTGTGACAGACCATGATGATTTATGGGAATGGTGCGAAGAGCATTTTCAGAAACATACAAATCTGTTTACACAACAGCCCTTCAATAGCACATCATCAGCAGATGATGGAGAACTTGTTGGGACTAACTTTGAACGTAAATATAGAAGAGAGGGTCGACCCTTTCATTCAACCACACTGGTACGAGTTGATTGATGCATCGAGAAGGAATAAATCCAGAAAACGTCCAACCAGAAGATATTCTTTGTGATTTTTGTGGTGAAGCAGCATGGGCAAAGGAAGAGCCGTGCGTTGAGGGGCATCAAGGAAGTATTGTTTGTGGAAATTGCCTGGAGAATGCCTATAAAGCGATTGTTTTAGAAGGGGAATCGCAAGAAACTACAGAAAAGTGCAGAATGTGCTTAGAGCATAGGGAAGACCCTGTATGGTTTGGTTCTGTGGAGCCCATTGCCCCCATTTGCAAACGATGCATTAAACAATCTGCAGGTGTGCTGACTAAATCGAAACATTGGGGCTGGGTAAAACCAACCACCCCCTAGCATCAGGTATCTTGGGACGTATGGGAACACGTGTAAGTTTAGCCAACAAATGCCTTGCAATTTTTGGCTGTGCTATTGTCGTTATTATCGCAAGCACACTCGCTGTTCCGTGGGCTCGATCATCCGCTCTTGTACAAGATTACCAGTTAGAAGTTTCTGAACAATTGGCAGACTTATGGTTGCAGTCGAAAGTTGTTGCAGAAGGATTTGAAGATGATGACGTTGCGATCCAACTCGTCTATCTAGAGAATATTGGTATCGGTGACGATTCTTTTCTAAAACGCGCTCGAAATGTTTTTCTTCAAGAAAATGCACAAGCGCAACAACATGTGTACGAAGTTGATGACAGGACTGAACAGAATTATTTTCAGTATGCTCGACCAATCACAAAATCTCAGCTCGCAACGACAAGGAATGAAGGTGCAATTGATTTTGATTCGGGTGTTTTCGACCCCTCCATTTCTGATCCCATCGAAGCGATGTTGACTGTTCGCCGCAAAACAGGATTTGCCCAAAAGCAAATTGCAAGAAGTCGAACACGAATCATTATTGCAGGAATCGTGGGATCAATTCTCTCAGCATTAATCTTCTTTATCATTCTTAAAAGATTAATCTTTTCACCTGTTCGAAGATTGCGCCGAGTTTCAGAACGTGTTCAAAAAGGTGATTTAACGGCAAGAGCCACGTTGCATACAGCGGATGAGTTTGAAGAGTTGTCTATTGCGTTTAATAAAATGCTTGATCAAATGGAAGCAGATCAACAACAACTCCAGAAAATGAATGAATCCTTAGATCTCAAAGTAGAAGAACTTGCTGAAGTAAATATTGGGTTGTTTGAATCGAGTAAGTTGAAAAATGAATTCATTGCGAATGTCAGCCATGAATTAAGGACACCGTTGAATTCAATTATTGGATTTGCTGAATTACTCGAGGGGATGCCGACTGAAACCGAAGAAGACAGGCAAAAAAGATTACGCTACTTGAAAAATATTTTAACAAGCGGGCGCTCTCTTTTAGACATGATTAACGAGTTGCTCGATATGGCAAAGATCGAAGCAGGAAGAATGGAAGTGAATCTAGAATTGACAAACATTTCTGATTTACTTGAGGGGCTAAGTGGCATTATGCGGCCACAAGCAAAATCGAAAGATGTGACGGTCGCTCTTGAAATCGAAAACAACCTTCCGCCTATACAAACTGATCCAGGAAAGCTTCAGCAGATTCTTTACAATTATTTGTCTAACGCAATCAAATTTACACCTGAGGAATCTACTGTAACAATTCGTTGCAAATTGCAAAACTCTACACCAAACGCCCCATCCATCCGTATTTGTGTTCAAGATTCTGGCCCTGGGATTCCTGAGGACATGATGGACATGGTCTTTGAAAAATTTAGACAGATTGATGCAACGCATACCCGTGAACATGCAGGGACCGGGCTCGGTTTAGCGATTTGCCGTGAACTTGCAGACTTATTGCATGCAAATCTTTCGGTACAATCGACAAAAGGAAACGGTGCTTCCTTCTTTGTGGAACTCCCTATCACATTCGCTCCCCAAATCCCAGAACCACTTATGCCAGCATGAAATTATCTACAGAAACATTTATGTTGGGGGCAAAAAGCCTTCGGTTACATGCGCTGCGTTCAGTGCTAACGAGTTTGGGAATTGTGCTAGGCGTCGCTTCTGTAATTGTGATGGTCTCAATTGGGGAAGGTAATAAACAAAGCGCGCTACGCGCAATTCAATCTTTAGGTGCAACGAACATTATTGTTCGTTCCCAAAGACCTCCAGAGTCTCAAGATGTTGGTTCTGAGCGAAGATCTTTTGTCGCTGTATTCGGGATGACACAAGCAGACTTGAATCGTCTTAATGAGTTTGTAGATGCTGAAACAATCATCCCCCTAAAAGCTGTAGGTTCAGAAATTTCTAAAGGCGCTTTGCGTACTACAAGCCAAACCTTCGGGACAGTTCCAGAACTTCAACAAACAGCGAATCTCCACGTGAAAGCTGGTGGTCGATACCTTGTAGAAGGAGATGTCGAACGGAGAATTCCAGTCGCAGTCATCGGGTCTGAAATTGAAAAATTGTTCTTCCCACTTTCAAACCCTGTTGGGCAGCAAATCAGAATTGACACAAGAGTTTTTACAATAGTTGGAGTTCTTGAACCAATCGGCTTAGCAGGCGGAACTGGCTCGGCATTGGTTGGGAGAGATTTGAACAAAGATATTCACATCCCCCTTTCAACTGCAAAATTAGAGTTCGGTGATATTGTTGTGAGAAGGCAGTCTGGCTCTTTCAGTGGTGAAGAAGTTCAGATTTCTGAAATTTACATTATGGCTCCTTCAACAGACGAAGTCGTTTCGATGGCAGACCACATCCGCTCAATTATGAAGGTTGGGCATCCTGATTTGAGGGATGTTGAAATCATTGTGCCATGGGAATTACTCGAAAATGTAAGGAGGACAACTGCTACGATGAATATTTTGCTTACCGCGATCGCTGCAATCAGTTTACTTGTTGGCGGAATAGGGATTATGAATATTATGCTCGCGACAGTTGTTGAACGAACAAGAGAGATTGGAATCCGCCGTGCAGTTGGGGCATCCCGTGGGGACATTGCGATTCAGTTCTTAATCGAAACCGGAAGTTTAAGTGCCGTGGGTGGGCTTCTTGGAATCGCACTTGGCGTTGGCATTTCTATCGGATTAGAAGGTTTTTTCCCGTGGCTTGCAGAAATGCTCGGCTGGCTTTCAGTTGATGATGTTGGAGTGAAACTTGAAACGCAGATCACTGGATGGTCAATTATCGTTTCATTTTTAGTTGCTGCAGGAACTGGACTTATTTTTGGCATCTATCCGGCAATTATTGCCAGTAAACAAGACCCCATTGTCGCATTGCGGCACGATTAACGAAGAGAGGACGAGTCATGAATGTTTTGATCGTATTAACACTCTGTCTACAGGGTGCAAGCGAGCCTAAAGGGATAACGACAGACGATTACTTCAGTCTTTCATATCTTTCGAGTTGCGCAATATCCCCAAATGCAACGTACACCGCATGGACTGAGGGCCGGTGGGATGAAGTACTCGATCGAAGGAACACTGATATCTGGATTGCGCTTTCTGATGGGAACCAAAAACGCAGACTCACATTTGATGAGGCCTATGACGGTTCCATCCAATGGGGCGCGAATGAAGAGTGGTTATATTTTTCTTCGCGTAGAGGAAGCAGGGGAGATGACCTTCCACGGAACGGAAAAAAACAAATCTGGAGAATCCACCCCGATGGCACGCAATTGATGGCGGTTACTCGATTATCAACAAGTGTTGTTGATTGGGAAATCGCTGCAGATGGTGAATCGATTTATTACACCCTTGATGACGAAACCCAACTCGATGATGGATGGAAGTCTCTGCGCAGTAGTCACCCCGATGTCGAATATGGACATGGTGTGATTGACTATTCTGAAATTTGGAATCTCAATTTACAAACGTGGAAACACTCAAAAGTATGGGATGAAGATGCTGTAATCCAGTTCTTTTCTCCTTCTCCATCAGGCAACCAAATTGCAATCATTACGACTCCCGATAATCGACTCATTACAAATGAGGGTTGGTCAACAATCGGAATTTATGATGTGGAAACAGATGAAACCCTTTTATTGAATGATTCTCTATGGCGCAGTGAAGCACCCTCTCCCTATGGTTGGGTCGAATCGCCTCAGTGGTCCTCTGACGGAACACGCCTTGTATTTTCAGTTGATTTCGATGGCTATCCTCGCGAAATGTTTGTCGCAACGGTATCTAAAGGTTCTGTGGTTGAACAAAAAGTTGAACGGATCAACGAGGTGACGCTAGGTTCTTCACCAACATGGATTCCGAATACTCACAATCTCCTATACATCGCTGAAGACAAAACATTCAGACCTCTCCTTAAAGTTTCTTCAGTCGGGGCTGGCATACAAGGGAAAACGACAGAAGTCATTACAAACAACCTCATTTGTTGGGACTATTCAGTTTCAAAAAACACGACTGAGATTGCTGCAATTGTGACGACGTCAAATTCATTAGCCAAAGTTGTTCGGGTAGCGGACAAGTCAAATTTTGTTCAAATTATTGTTGATCCAAACACACATATCTTAGATTGGAATCTTCCTTCAGTCCAAACTGTTTCATGGGAAGCATCTGATGGAACTCTGATCGAGGGTGTGTTGGAATTGCCACATGGATATGAGAAAACTGATGGACCACTACCAATGTATGTCAACTTACATGGAGGCCCAACATCAGCCGAAACTTGTGAACTTGAAATTTCGATGTATGGCAGGGGATTGCTCTCATCAAACGGATGGGCAGTATTCAGCCCGAACTATCGAGGGTCGACAGGATATGGAGACGCATTCTTAACAGATCTCATCGGCCGAGAAAACGATATCGAAGTGCAAGATATCTTGAAAGGTATTGATGCTATGATTGAACGTGGTTACGCAGATGCAGATAAACTTGCTGTTGGAGGGTGGAGCAATGGTGGATATTTAACAAATTGCTTGATTGCAGCAACACCACGTTTTAAAGCAGCAAGTAGTGGCGCTGGAGTTTTTGACCAAACAATGCAATGGGCGATTGAAGATACCCCAGGTCATGTTGTGAACTATGCTCAAGGGCTACCTTGGACCGCAGAAGAAGAGTTGAGAGCAATGTCTCCAATTTTCCAAGCAAACAACATTACTACTCCAACAATCATCCATGTTGGCGCAGGCGACGCTCGGGTTCCTGCTGAACAATCGAAAGCGCTCTACCGTTCATTACATGATTATCTTGATGTGCCAACGCAACTTGTCATCTACCCGAACACAGGTCATGGGCTTTCTAAAATGTCGCATCGAAAAGCAAAAATAGAATGGGATCATGCGTGGTTACAGCGGTGGGTATTTGAAACAGAACCAGTCGCCGAACCTAGCGAAGAGGAAGACGATCAACAATGACTCTTGTACCATCATCGTTATAGAGGACGCGACGCCTGCGGACATTTTCTGGCTTTCTCGGAAGAAATGAATAACCATTAATTTGCCTGTGCATAAAATCCGGTGCCCTTATGAGCAACGTTTTCTTGTAATTCGTAATTGAACATGGACCACCATTCTGTTCCCAAAGATCCGGCTCGGTGAACTGCACAATCAAATTAATCAGTTCATCTATTTCTTCTTGCTGACCCCCGGAATTACCCCCAGAGTTTCCCCCTGAATTTCCACCACCAGATGAACCACCACGATCATCATCGAAAGATCCTAAGTTCGGCGCAGTAGAATCCCGGACAACGAATAGCAAATCACGAATGTAATATGTTTCAAGCCGTTGCCTGCCGACTGATGCGAGATGTTCCTTTAATCCAATTTCTAAGGTGCCGTGGCGAAGTTGCCAAGCAGCATTGCCATCCTCATCTAATTGTTCAACGATGCGCTCAAGTACGGTAAGTGCAGGTTGGTTTTTGAGTTGGAACGTGATTACTTGTGTTGGGTCAAGTCCCTTTCCCTTATCAGATTTCCAATAAATATTCAGAAGAAGATCGTTCTCTTCTTTGAAGCTTTCAATGACATCCTTTGAACTTTCCCCTTCTACGTTCAGCGTCATATCGTTATAGACCAATTGCCCCAAAATTCTTGCATTCACATGTTCATCAACTTGACGCGCTCCGGTGATGCTCACAGTGAGAAAAACAGATGCAAAGCACAACAGATAACATTTCATACGAAGAGTATACGCATTACTGGGTAGTCGATTGGAGAATTTTGAGCGTCTTCACAGCTTCAGTGATGCCTAGAAGTGCCATAGCAGATGCTTCAGTGGGCATTGCGGCATTCCACGTTGACATTCTTACTCCGCCCAATGACATCTCAGGGTAATCGAATCTCAAAGATCTTTGCTTGCTGGTGGTGAGTTGCTCGGTAAATCTCAATGTTGCCATCATTGCATGGAAAGAATCACTCTTCATTGCGTACGAGGACCTGCAAAGTTTTGCAAGAAATGGCAACATTCTCAACCCTCTAGCATCAACAACACGTTTGTCTTGTGTGATGATTGTGAAGCCTCCAATAAGATCTTGCTCACCACCATCATTAACTTGCGAATCGAGAACAATTTGTAGCAATTCTCGAACATGTTCTTCAAATTCTAATGTTGTTTTTGAAGAGATCGCCGGCTCAATAATCCATGGGATGATTGACATTCTTGGTTGCAGTGGGATATCACGGAAGCATCGTAGTGATAATTCTTCGCCTTGTTCCACCAATTGAGGATCCGAGTTAAACTCGCCCATCCGTTGAGTAGCAGCGGCGAGTAACGAGAGGACGAACGGTCGTTCATTCGTAAAATCTGATGCCAATGCACGGCTACAACCAACTTGAACTGTTTCTTCACAAAGTTGTAACAAGCCCTGAACTTGTTCGCTGTAATTCTGAACTGAATGTGACTTCATCAACACGAACAAACTTGCACTCTCATCATCAATTGTCCCAGTCTTGCGAACATCGTTAGCAACTGACTCAATGATTGCTGTTGCAGTTTGAGATGCTACTTCAGAGGGTTTTAACTTTGCATATTCCTCTAATGCAAAAGAAGATAAAAGTTGAACAAAATGCGTTGCGAACATATTGGTGAGCGTATTCGTTTCTGGTTGGTATCCCCCAATCATTTTTCCATGATCGCCGGTGCTTTTCATGAGATGCTCTGCAATCAAATCAGCAAGTTCTAGCCAATGAGAAATGTGAACATTGGACTCTGTAACCACTTCATCTCCACGATAAAGTGCAATAATTTCGTCACCTTCTTTTTCTTGTATAAAAGAGATCGTTGGAATTGAATACATGGTGATATCTTCATTCAACGGCAGTTCATGAGAGAGTGCGACCGTTGGATGGACCCCAAGATTTATACAAAGAGATTCAACAACATTTGAAACAGGGCGGTACGGAGATAAACGCAGTTCGGGCTGCAATCGCACATTCCACTCTGTTCCTTTTCTGACTGCGATTCCATCGACACCTTGATTGAAGGTGTATGCAAATCGATCAATGTTCGTATGAGGAGACGGTATAGGTGCACTCCCTAACTCGAGTTCAATTGAGATTGAATCGACAACTCCCTTCTTCAAATCTTCATCAAGCGGTATTTTGAAGGCGGCATGACTCCGAACTTGGCGAAGTGCTATTGTTGAAGCGAATACCAAGTTTTCTGCGGTGCCATAGCCCAGAATTTCACCATGATGTCGGAGGATGACACAAGCAGACTCATGTTCAAAGGGTGGGCTCTGGTCACTTGAGACTTTGCAATCGTTCTCTATCCACCCCCGAACGGCATCAAAATACGGACTAACCATAGGTGGCGGAAGGGGCACAACGGCTGCATATCCCGCACAAACGGTAGAAATGTGGGCTAATACGATTGAAATTAGACGTATCTGCAAGGGGATTGTCATTTTATTGTGGTGATTCATTTGCCTTTTACTAATCTTCGCGCATGATAACGGTATCGAAGGGGGAATTAGAATGAGGTTTAGAGTAGAGGAACGAGAGATGCGAATGCTGAAGCATGCGACAGAGTTGACAAGACATAGGCGAAAACTCGTCCTTTTAACAGTGTTGACATTCCTAGCCCTGTGCTAGACAGCTTCAGAATCCCGATGTGGAGAGAAGAGAGAAGAGAAACGGTCCGACTCATTGAGACGGACCGTTTCCAATTGTACTGAGATAATAATATTAAAAATATTAAAAAATTAAAATTCAATTTTATCTGTGCCTAAGGCACCATGATCATCCATACCACCACGTTCAGGGGCTTCAGATTGAGGGACATGGTCTTCCCATTCTTCTTCAACGTCTTCTCCAGAAGCGGCACGTTTAAGGCTTAATCCAATTTTTCGATCTTCTAAATCAACCCTTAGAATCTTCACATTGACTTCTTCACCGGGCTTTACAACATCTTGAGGGTTTTCAACTTTCTTGTCAGCAAGTTCTGAAATGTGTAACAAGCCCTCTAGCCCTTCTTCAAGTTCAACAAACACGCCAAAGTTTGTGATTTTAGTCACGTTTCCGTGCACAACCATACCGGGCTTGTATGCTTCAGGAATTGCGTTTTGCCACGGATCTTCGTGCATTTGCTTGATGCCAAGACTAATCCGCTGTTTCTCTTGATCAATTTCAAGAACCATACATTCAACTTCATCGTTCTTTTTGTATTTCTCATTCGGATGAGCAATTTTTTCTGTCCAAGAAATATCACTGACATGGAGTAAACCATCGATGCCAGGTTCAATTTCAACGAACGCACCATAATTTGTCAGGTTGCGAACGGCTCCTGAAACGATTGTCCCTATTGGATACTTCTCTGCAACGATTTCCCAAGGATTACTTTCAACTTGCTTCATTCCTAGGGAAATTTCATGTTTGTCTTTGTCGATGTCTAAAATAATGACTTCGATTTCATCTCCAGGATTGACAATTTCACTCGGGTGATTAATTCGTTTCCGCCATGACATTTCAGAGACGTGAACGAGCCCCTCAACACCGTCTTCAAGATGCACAAAGGCACCATAACTGACAAGATTGACAACCTTGCCTGAGACTTTTGTTTGAACTGGGAATCGTTGTTCGATATCGTCCCATGGTGAGGCTTCTTTCTGTTTTAGTCCAAGTGCAATTTTTTCGGTATCAAAATCTACCTTTAACACCTTCACTTCAATATCGTCGCCAGTCTTACAAATATCACTTGGGTGTTTGATTCGTCCCCAACTCATATCTGTGACGTGAAGTAGACCATCGATACCGCCAAGATCAATGAATGCTCCAAATTCAGCAACGTTTGTGACCTTGCCGATGACAACGTCACCTTCATTGATAGTATTGAGTAAGCGTTGTTTTGCTTCATCACGCTCGTTCTCGATGAGTGTTCGTCTACTCACAACAATGTTTCGACGTGGTTCATCAATCTTTAAAATTTCAGCACGAATTGTTTTCCCAATAAATTCATTGACATCTCCCGGTCTGCGAACATCAATTTGTGAAGCAGGGAGGAAGGCGGGTACACCAATATCAACAAGAATACCACCTTTAATTCTTCGAACACCCAACCCCTCGACGATATCGCCTTCTGAGTATGTTTCAAGTACTTTCTCCCAATTGCGAATGCGATCAGCTTTTCGTTTTGAAAGTTTAACAATGCCATTATCATCTTCAAGGTCTTCAAGAATGACCTCTAATTCAGTACCGGCTTCAAGTGTGTCCCAATCTTCAAACTCGCTTTTGTGTATCAGCCCTTCTGACTTTAAACCAACATCGATAACAGCGTCATCACCAGCCTTCCCGACAATTTTGCCTTTGAGCATGTTTCCAGGAACAAACTGCTGAATGTCTGCAACGATGACAGAATCCATATCTCCCCCGGCGACATCTTCTCCTAAAGCCTCGCGAATCAACGCATCGGCTATGTCCATATCAATCCCAATATCCGCAATTAAATTATGATCAACCATGTGTGTGCGGCTCTATTCGTCTTGGCTGCGGGGCCGCGTTGTGCAGTTGCTTGATGTGAGCCACGATCTGATGAGGCACCGTACCTCAGTGAACACAGAAGGTGGGGGTTCACATGCCTGTCTTGAAAAACAAGCGAACTGGACATGATACCAAAGGAGAAGCAGGAAAAAGGTCTATTTTGAGTTGTTTCTCTGTGTTTTTGCAAGCACGATGAACCCAATGCCGCCCAATGCAGACAACCCTGCTCCAACGTAGAACACAATAGGGCCACAGGGCATTCCGTTTGAGTGTAGTAGGGTGAACAGCCCCATACCCGCCGCAGGTGCTAGCAGGCCCCGTATGCCAGTGAGTGTGACATGAAGCCCCATGTATCGTCCAGACTGTTCCACTGAAGCGTAGTCTTGATGCCCTAAATTCCAAGCAAGTACCCCACCTCCGAATGCGATCCCCCGAATCGCTGCACCTATCCAAAGTCCAGTTACGTAATTTGCAGAAATGCTCAACCCAATACAAACGGATGAAACGACAAAAAACCAACTGTGGATGGAGCGGAACGTAAGAATGTGTGTTCGATTTAGCAGTTTCGCCCACAACGGCGTACTAAGTGGGATCATCATGATTGGGATGATCGTCATGATTAAAATTTCCCCCAAATAGTCAAGTTTGAATTGGTCTGCAAGAATAACGACCAATGGTGCAGTAAGCATTAAATTGCCTACGCCAAGAACAAACTGGCACGACATATATTTCGCGAAGGGAATGTCTTCTTTCAGTAGCGAAAATGTTTTCCATGGCAATATGGAGACTTGGTTTGAAGCATTCCGCTCCTGCTCAAGAAGAGATTTGTGATTTTTAACGCGTACCCTGCTATAGATCCAAGCACCAATGAGACCAAAACTCGCAGCAATTGGATACACCCATCGAAAAGATTGATCGTTGATATCCATAACTTGGCCAATTCCAAACGCAACGCCAACAAGTACGAGAGATTGCACAGTTGCTATTTTTCCTGCAACAATAGTTCGATTTGCACGAGGATAATTTGCCTGCCAAACAGTTGTTCTAAGTGTGACAATACCTGTGTAACAAACACGAGTTCCAATGACACTTGCAAGCAGAAAAAACAATCCAGTAGTTGTTTGAGGTACAAAAGCAACACTTCCGATGAAGAGCACAATTAACACTTTGAGAAGGGTGATAAACCTAACTTTGTGCCGCCCATTACTAATTGCTGCCCATAGAAAACTAGAAATATTTGCAAAACCTTGCGCGGCAGCAAGGGTCGCGACAGACCAGTCAAGGAGCAATTCTTGTACATGGCCCTCAAAAAGACCTTTCGTGAGGATTCCTACAACACCCCCATCAACCGCCCCCATCATCATTGGTAAAAAAGCCCAAGCAATCAATTCACGTTTTTGCTGCGTGGGGTGTGAAAGTTCTGTCGTTTTTTTACTACTTTTCATTCGTTATGTTGCGAATGGATGGTATTGTACAAGTGACGTAGGAAAAGGTCGTTGTGCGATGTACAAGCAACACGAATGTGCTCGATCCTATCGAACCCTCAGGGATCGTGTTGACCGCAACGAATGTCATGCCTCCTCGATTGAGGTGGAAGACAGGGAATGATGGTTAGCGAACCCACCTTAACGGAACTGGGTTTGAGTTCACGTGTTGCATGTGCATCGCACAACGACCTATTTTGTGACTGTCACACTGCATGTGTGGTGACAGTCACTAAATCCAGCGGTTGCCGGTTCTTGCATCAATTGCAGTGACTGTGAGTCCCTTCGCAATTGTGTTGTCGATTTCAAAACTGCGTCCTACAACCGAACTGTTTGCAGTGAATCGAGCAAGTTCAATGAGTTCGCCAGTTGCAGTTGTGCCTTGAATGATGATCTCTTCGCCATCGACTAAATCAAGACCCAAAATGTAACCACCACCATATCGTTCATTCACTGCAATTCGAAGATAACCATCTTGGCTTCCTGTTTCTCGTTCGAGTCGAGTAACTCTGCAGTATGGGTTGTCTATAAAAGACTTGAACTCTTCACCAGCAATAGTGGAAAGGGTGGTTGCTGCATCTAAATCCATCGCAACTTCAGCAATACTTGTCGCTCGTCGCTGTGCGTCTACAGCAACGATTCCAAGTACAACTGATATACCAAAAAGAACCAGAGCAGCGATACGCCAATAATATGTTTGTTTTGATTTGCCATATTGGGCTTTTGCAGAACTTGCTCTTGCACCAATAAGTGCTAGTGGTGCAAGACGTTGAGCCTCTTTATCTGCAGCCTTGGCAACAGCCCGTAAAACTTGTTGTTTAAGTTCAGTTGAAGGTGCTTCAGAAGGTAAAAAGGTTTCATCGCGGGCGAACTCAAGTTGTAGTTGAATAATCTCATTTTGAACCGCTGCTGGAGCATCATGAAACGAACGGTTAAACAAACCAGCTTCAATCGGTTCAAGCAACCCGTGCGCATCAAGAACGGCGAGTTCTATGAGTTGTTTGTAGTTGTGAGATTCGTTTGTCATTTTCTTACATTCCGTGTTGTTCTACACCTCTTTACGCCATTCTTTATGACTAGAGGGCGGATGAATCCTTTAATCCATGCTCCCTGAGTTTCAGTAAGCCGCGGCTTAAAGAAGACTTCACAGTTCCAAGTGGAGCATCGAGTTGTAAGCTCACTTCACGTAAAGTGAACCCTTGAAAATACGCCCTTTCGATCACAATTCGTTGTATCTCCGGGAGTGCTTGCAATGCTTGCCAAAGAGCTGCATTACGTTCTTGTACCCCTATGTTCGATGGATTTGGCACATCGGTTGCAGAAACATCGTGGTGTTCACCAAGTTCATATGATTTCGGACGTACGGTTTTTCGCCGAATACGGTCGATGAGATGACGTCTGGTAATAAGCATGACCCAAGTCACTAACTTGGCTTTTCTTGGGTCAAATCGATCCGCAGTCTTCCAGAGCCGTACAAAAACCTCTTGTACAGCGTCTTCAGCCTCGGCGTTATTAGAGAGAAATTGAATTGAAAGTTTATAAACTAAGGCACCAAATCGGTCATACAACTCAGAAATGGCATCCTCTTCGCCAATGGCGACACGACGCATCAATCGATAATCTGGTTCTTGTTCTGGCAAAAGCCATCTCCAACAGTATAAATCGCTCTATCTTACGCCCGTACAAAAACCGAACAACAAGTTCGTGGCGTGGCGCGATATATTGAAGTGTACCGATAATTTGTCTGATTTTTGCAGAAAATTCTAGCAAATTCTCAAAACATCATTATGCTGTAAATGGAGACCCTTCTACACAAGGGTCATATTTCAACATGAGTCATATAACCAGCACATCTTCTCTACACTCACAGCCTTCTGAGTTGTCACAAAAACGACAACAAGACAGTTGTAGGAGAGGATTCAGTTTGCTTGAACTCGTTGTTGTCATCAGTATCACATCACTTTTAGCAGGACTTTTGTTACCCGCACTTTCTTCGGTACGTGAAAATTCACACCGTGTCCTTTGCGGTTCAAACCAACGGCAACTTGGTCAAGCCATCACGATGTATGGCGGCTCCCGAAGATATCAATTACCTAATGCGAGCGCAATCGACTCGAGCGAACCAGATCCGAGTCAACTTGCAAAATTACGAAACAAAACAGTAGACGGTGGAATATTACTCGCCGGTGGTGACAACCCTATTCCAGAACCCCTACAAGATTCATCATGGGACGGGTTAGGTCATTTATATCGTTGGCATTACTGTGGTGCCCAGGAGACATACTACTGCCCAAGCCACGAAGGTGAACACACTCTTGAAGAGTGTAGTGATTTGTGGGATACGAAACAAATTGACGAAGATCTCTATGGGAACTATCAGTACGTTGGTCATAAAGATTGGCGTACAGGTAGACGACACTCATTATTAAGAGGTGAAAAACTGATTCTGATGACTGACGGTCTCCGTACCATTTCAGAATACAGCCACGGTGTTGGATATAACGAATTGCGTGGTGACTGCTCAGTTGTTTGGGTAGACAATGTGGTTGTCCGCACACAACTTGCTTCACTTCCACCTCTCGATGGCGATGCACTTCGTGATCTCGATGATTTGATTTACGAGATTTTCTCTCTCGAGTAAAATCTCAACTCGGTCATAAACATACACGAGTTATTTGTGGGCTTTTCGTTGTTTTGATGTAATTTCAGCAATCTGGATGCGATGTCTACCGATATGCGGATTAAAGAGTTCGTACCTTACTGGTGTAAAGCGCTGATTCATCAGAGTGTGATCTATGTGGTACAAAGGCACATTCATGGGGAAGGAGGCCATGAAACCAACGCCTACTCGATTAGAAATATCGTAAAGCGTGGGAAACATCGTTTGCATCGCAATGCTATTTCTTGTCATATTAAAATCCCCCATCACAACATCAGGAGATGCGTACTCAATCGTTTGCAGCAATCGATGAACTCGGTGTGCGATTTCCATTTTTGAATCCCAAACAGAAGAGGGGAGGTCAATCGCCCAGAGGATAAGGACATCGCCCAACACTTCTGTTGTATCGAGAGTGAACGAAGAGATGTACACCTCGTCAGAGGCAATGATTGTCTGAACAGACATTGGTTTGTACTTGGAGAGAAGTGTGAATTGACTGTTGACTACTTTGTAACCACCACGCTCCACCCACTGGCGAATCGAATCTTGACCCCGAACATACCACCCATGTGTTAACAGTGTGATGTCACCCTGTAATTCTACAATTAATTCTGCAGATTCCTTTGCAACATCTTGTTTGGAATGGCTCATCGTCCATCCAACAATCGTGACATCTCCACTCTCATAACTTTTATCAAATGTTTTTCGCTCAAAGACCAAAAACCAAGTAGACATCGTGACAGCAAGCCAAAACAAAAATAGTCCACTGAACTTCCGTTTCTCTACAAAAAACAATCCTGAAGAACAAAGGAGCAACAGTACTACAAATGGTGTTGGAATCCACGCAAACCACTGGCTAAGGAGCCAGCGATCTGAAAGAACGATTCCACAAAACCACAATGCAAAAATCAGTCCCGTGAAAATTCCTACAATTCTTGGCAGGTGTTTCATCGCTAGCAGTTAGAAGGGAAAAACTTGAGGTGCAATGATTGTCGCTAATACTGCAACAAGTAAAGTCAGAGGGATTCCAAGCCGAGGAAAGTCCATAAATCGATATCCACCGGGACCGTAGACCATGAGGTTTGTTTGATATGTAATTGGTGTAATAAAATTACACCCCGCTGCCGCCATCATCGTGAAGACAAATGGGTAGGGGCTCACTCCACCATCTCCTAGCCCATGTGCGGCACTCATGACAATCGGAAACATAATGACCGCCGCGCCGAAGTTTGTCATCAATTGAGCAGCAATACTTGTCATGAGAAAGACAAGGAATAGAGTTCCATAGTTGCCAAGACTGATACTTCCTGCAAAATCTAGCAGCCCGTCGCTTGCAAACGTTGCAAGCCCACTTGATTGCACCGCGTTCCCTATTCCCATCGCAGCCCCAATAACGATAAGTACTTGAAAATTGATGGCTCTTCGCGCGGTTGGCCCATTAATACACCCAGTCGCGACCATTAACAAGCCACAGAGCCATATTGAAGCAACCCGCTCTAGAGACCCGAACGTTAACAATGCGATTAAAAGGGCAAGGATGCCAAGAGAAAGCCAAGCCCTGTTATGGATGGGTGGACGCGAATTGTCAACTTTTGAAATCAGATAGAAATCTGGGCTGTGCTGGAATGTGGTTACAAAATCTTCATTCGATTCAATAAGAAGTGTGTCACCAGGTTCGAGTCGGATATCACCAATTTTTCCTTTAATGTGATGCCCTCTTCGATGAACTGAGAGAATCGCTGCGTTGTACTCAGTTCTAAATTTGGACTCTCTAATCGATTGTCCAACAAGTTTTGATGACCCTGAAACAACAGCTTCAATCATTGTTCTTGTAAAAGGCCGTCCGTCGATATCCTGCAACGATCCCGTGGACGGAATGAGTCCTCTGGTTTTTCGTAAATCGATGACCGATTTCACATCGCCAACAAAAATTAATTTGTCTTCTTGTTGAAGTATTTCAGTTGGAGAAACAGCATTGATGAGTTGATCCTCTCTCACGATTGCATATAAATAGAGCCCACTTAAATTCCGAAGACCTGCATTTGCAATTGTTTTTCCTACGATTGACGCGCCCTTCTCGATGGACATTTTAATTTCGTAATCTCGTTCTCCAAGATCAGGCGATTCAAGTGGGGTTCTGTTAGGCAACAACCATCGTGAAGTGAGAAGGATAAATCCAATGCCAACAATTGCGACTGGCACACCAATCCAAGCAGCACCCCACATAGAGACCATGTTACTTGGAGCTCCAACAGAGAGCGATTGAGCCCAATCTGGAGGGTCCTGCCACCAATCTATAAACAAACCCATAATGATGAGGTTTGACCCCGTACCAATCATGGTGCCCTGACCCCCTAAAATTCCTGCGAAACTCAAAGGCATAAACAATTTTGATGCAGGAATTTTCAACCGTTTTGCCCAATCACTCACCATCGGTAAATACATGGCGACAATTGGTGTTGTATTCATAAACGCAGACATCACCGCAACTGGCACCATCAATCGAAATTGAGCAGTTCCTAGTGATGACGGTTTTCCGAGGAGTTTCCTGCCGATTAGTTCAATCCCTCCAGTTTCTTGAAGGGCTGCAGCAATAACAAAGAGCCCAGCAATCATGAGTAGCGGACGTTGTGCGAACCCAACAACCGCTTGATCAAACTTAACTACACCAGAGAGCATCAACAAGACAAGCCCCCCTGACATCACTAAATCTGGACCAATTTTTCTCTTGTTAATTAACGCGAGAATAATAATAATGATCACACTGAAGGTAATCCAGCCATCAATTCCCATTACTCTTTTGCAATCGCAAGTTCATCGATTGTTGCGATAATCCTATGATGCAGTCCGTTGATTGCGCAAATGACACCACGATTTTCTTCTAACCTCGCTCCATGCTTGAAGTCTAATGATTTACCTGTAACGTCACTTACAACGGCACCTGCTTCGGTTGCGATACAAAGTCCAGCTGCATGATCCCAGATTTTCTCTACATATTCTTTACTCGTTGGCAACCTCAAGTAGCCATCTGCTTGACCCCTCGCGACAAGTGCATATTTACACTGGCTATCGAGTCTTGCTGGTTCGCCCTCGGTACCAATGTTATCGATAATTTGACCGCTACTTCCTCGGTTCGAATGACCTTTTTCTGCTGATTCACAGAAACGTAATGGTCGTTCACCATCATATTCTGAAGCAATGATTCGCATAGGAGAGTCAGTTTGTTCACAACCAGCAAACTCCCAAGCCCCAGCATCTTTCGATGCTGCATACACAACACCTTCGGGATCATTTTGATCGAGTGGAAATGACTGATCACAAGACAGATTTGGGCACCCCATGACTCCCGCGACAACTTCCCCATCTTCTATTCGCCCTAGGGCAATAGCGTAGTGTTGCCCGCGAAGGAATCCTTTCGTGCCATCAATAGGGTCAAGTGCCCAATAGCCGGCGCTTGAGCCATCGTGGTTACACCTGTCGATTGCATCAAGCATTTGCTCCTCGGTGATTTGTGGTTTCCATGATTGCACTGCTTGAAGGACGGCTTGTCGAATGGTCGCTTGCTCATCCGTTCGAAGTTCGGCAGCGTCTTCTTCGCCAACAATGAGGCAATCTACATCATCGAGGGATTCAGATAGCATCAGCGAAACAATCGCCTGAACGGCATAGTCTGCGACAGTGACAGGGCTTCGATCGTCTTTAGTGGCTTGACGGAGTTGGTCTAGATTTGATTGAACAGCCCGCGAAACAGCACAACTTGTGCAAACGGCGTCAAGGGCGGCTGGAATCAAACGATGTTGGGTGACAAGTGAACTCATAATATCCTCTCTAATCGGCAAAAAACGCTCATAATAATCATGAGAAGTCTACCCTACTACGGGAGATAGTGGGGATGGTTCGCAACTGGTCAGACTCTAGCAATTAGCCTAAAAAGGTGGATTTATACTCTTTGATCGCTTGATTACATTCGTCCTCAAGACCCTTAAATGACATCGCTTCTACGAGCTTATCTTTTGTCTCTTTTGCTGAGGAATTCATGTATTCGATGAGTCCAGATTCAAAAACATGGACCTTCGTAAGATCAACGTCATCAAGGAAACCCTTCGATGCTGCGTAAATCGCGATGGCTTGGTCAATAGCTTTGAATGGTGTGTATTGGCCTTGCTTGAGAAGTTCAACAAGACGTGCTCCACGATTCAACTGTTGCTGGGAAGCCGCATCGAGTTCAGTTCCAAGTTGTGCAAACGCTTCAAGTTCACGGTACGCAGCGAGGTCGAGCCGCAATGAACCTGCAACCTCTTTCATCGCTTTAATCTGAGCGTTCCCGCCCACACGACTCACGGAAATACCAACGTTAATCGCAGGCCGTACACCTGCTGCAAACAATTCTGGTTGCAAGTAAATCTGTCCATCAGTAATTGAAATGACATTCGTTGGAATGTATGCCGAAACATCGCCCTCTTGCGTTTCAATAATCGGAAGGGCAGTGAGCGAACCGCCACCATTTTCATCAGAGAGTTTTGTCGCACGTTCGAGCAATCGACTATGCAAGTAAAACACATCACCTGGGAATGCTTCACGCCCAGGTGGACGGCGAAGAAGGAGTGAGAGTTGTCGATATGCGGTTGCTTGTTTAGAAAGGTCGTCGTAAATACAAAGGGCATGCTTTGGCAACTTGCCTTCAGCACCTTGCCACATAAAATATTCACCCATTGCACAGCCAGCATATGGAGCAATGTATTGAAGTGGTGCTGCAGTGGATGAGCCCGCAACAACTACAATCGTATACTCCATCGCGCCGTGTTTTTTCAATGTTTCGATGACGCCGGCAACAGTTGAATCTTTTTGTCCAACAGCAACATAAATACATACAACGGCTTCGTCTGTTCCCCAATATTGTTTTTGGTTAATAATCGTGTCAATTGCAACAGCGGTTTTACCAGTTTTCCTGTCACCAATAATGAGCTCTCGTTGACCTCGACCAATTGGAATCATTGAGTCAACTGCTTTGATCCCAGTCTGCATTGGTTCAACAACTGGTTGTCGCGCTGAGATTCCGGGTGCGACAATGTCTAACTTCGAACTGCTTGAAGCATTAATCGGAGGGCCGCCATCAATTGGATTCCCAAGAGGATCAACAACACGCCCAAGTAGTTCAGGGCCAGTTGGAACATCAAGCAATCGGCTTGTAGTACGAACCGTGTTGCCTTCTTCAACAGCAAGGTAATCACCATAGATAATCGCACCAACCGTATCTTCCTCAAGGTTCATTGCCTGCCCCATGACAGTTCCTCTTGGAGTTTCAAATTCAAGAAGTTCACCTGCCATGCACCCCGAGAGTCCGTAAATACGTGCGATACCATCGCCTACTTCGACTACTTGCCCAACTTCTGAAATTTCAAGTTCACTTGTGAACTGTTCAATTTCTTGTTTAATGACGGATGTGATTTCGTCTGTTTTAATCTTCACTGTATTCTTCACCTTTTGTCTGGGATTTCGAATTCGTTTCGGAATCGTCTAGATACGTTTCAAATTGTTCTCTAATTGCGACAAGCCCATTGTTCTGGACATTTTCAGAGAGCCGCCGAAGTTTTGTTTGTACTGATCCATCAATAAGTTGGTCGCCAATTCTTAATTTAATACCGCCGAGCATTGCTGGTTCAACGTAGGGATGAAGTACTGGTTCTTTACCGAGCATTTCATGTACCTTTTGTTTTATGGTTGCAATGACTCCTGCATCAATTGCTACTGGAGTAAAAATGTCAACTTCAACACGGCCCATTGCATCTTCAACAATTTTGTCAAATGCGTTAGAGATTTGTTGTAAATAATTCAGACGGTCTTTATTATTTAAAACGAGTAAAAAACGTAGAGTGAGATCGGTCACCCTGTTTGAGAAAATAGCCGAGAGGGCTTCGCCTCGTTTGTCACTATCAATAATTGGCGATGAAAAAAACAAATTAATCTTTTGGTCTGAAACCGCAAGCTCACAGATTTGCTCAAGTTCGTCTGCAACTTCAAGCACTTTTTCATGCCCACCCGCCTCGTTTGCCAATTCAAACAAGCTTAGGGCGTAAACATTTGAAAGTGCGTCGGTTTGTTTGTTCACTTTGATTCCGCCATTTCAGCAAGAGAGTTGTCGATAAGTGCCTGTTGGTCAGATTCCGAAATCTCACGGTCGAGAATTCGGCTAGCGATTGCAACAGCAAGCGTGCTTGCTTCAGAATGAAGTTCACCAATTGCCGCTTTCTTGGCAGCATCAATGTCTGCTGTTGCGGCAGTTTTCATCTCTGCGAGTTCTCGAGTGTTATTCGCACGAAGTTCTTCAGCCACCTGCTTTGCATCCTGACGTGCCTTGGCAATCATCTCACCTGCTTCTGTTCGTGCTTTAAGAAGTTCTTGCTCATATTCAGCAAGAGCATCCTTTGCTTGTTGCCGTGATTCTTCTGCGGCATCAAGGTCTTCACGAAGTTTCAAGTCTCGTTTTTCCAGTCCACCGAGAATTTGTGGCCAGATAAATTTTGACGCGAGAAACAAAAAGATCAGAAAGACGACAATCGTTGTTCCTAATGTAAGGAACTGAATGTCGAAGGGAGATTGGGATGCATTCTCAGATGCAATGAATAGATTCATCATGTGAGGTCCTTCCGTGTATTACGGTCTGCGTGAGTGCTCAGTAGCGTTCATGGCACCCGACGCTCCCAGTGATTACATGATTCCCATAAGACCAATAACAACTGCAAACAACGCAACACCTTCAACAAGTGCGGCGGTAATAATCATGTTTGTGCCAATTGAACCAGCCATTTCGGGTTGGCGAGCAATCGCTTCAACAGCGCCTCCACCAATTCGTCCAATACCAACACCAGCACCCAGAGCGCCGATACCAGCAGCAAGACCGCCACCGAGACCCTTGAAGCCTGCGCCGGTTGCCTTTGCAACTTCAACAGCACGTTCGTGTGCTAATTTTGCAGCATCTGCAGCAGCGTCTGCACCATGCGCTGCGTCTTGTGCAGAAGCAGCATCTACGTCAAATACCATGAGGCCTAATGTGGCCAGAGCAGTGAAAGCAACGAGCTTTTTCATAATTTCATCCATTTTGTTTACTAAACATTTGTGTTGCAGTTGCCGTGGGTGCAAGTGCTGTAAAAAAGAAGTTCAAGACCCATTCCCACGATGGGTCATTAATTAGTGTGACGCATTCTCCAGAGCATGGTTGTCATGTTCTTCACCATGATGGGACATTTGCCCAATAAATACAGTTGTGAGGAACATGAAAATAAATGCCTGTAAGAAGGCGACGAATAGTTCTAGGAAACTGATGATGACAGCTGCGATTGTTGAAACAAGTTCTATAGAACCTGTAAGTAGCCAACTTGACGTTGCTTCAAAAGCCATCATCCCAAACATTGTGAGCACAGCGAGCATCGTGTGTCCTCCGACCATATTCGCAAACAAACGAATTGCGAGTGCTGCTGGTTTGATGAACATGCCCATAAATTCGATTGGGAGCATAATTGGAAGTAAGTAGAGTGGAGCACCGCCAGTGAGGTGATGCGCCCAACCGCCAATCCCTAATGATCGGAACGCGTGGAATTGGATGACAACGAATGAAATCAGCGCGAGTCCGATGGTGACGTTAATATTGCTTGTTGCGGTTCCACCAAACATCGCCCAATCGATCTCACTCTCAGTGGTGATTTTGCCGACAACGACTTGGACATCAGCAAATGGAATCATGCCGAGGATATTGCAGGTCAGAATAAAATAGAAAAGTGAGAGGAGGTAGGGGAGGAATCTGTTTGTGTCATGACCGAGGACAGGTTCGATGACCTTATCTCTCAAATAGAGGGTAATCACTTCAATGAGTTGTGCGAGTCCACCAGTTGTAAGGTATCGATCTGTTCCTTCACTCTCACTCCCGACTGCAATTCGTTTTGCTGCGGATTTCAAGATAAGAAAGGTTACAAATCCCGCGATCACAAGTGAAGCCATGTGAATGGTAATTCCCGGATGACCAAACAACGTAATTGGTTTGTCAAGGATATGGTGAATCGGGTTGTTGCTGGCAAGAATTGGGGACATAACGGGGGATTACTCGTTTGTTTGTTTGCCGATTTCCGACAGCATTGAGGAAAGTGTTCTAGTCTCTGCCACAAGGAGGAAAACGGCGGTCAAAAGGAACGAAAACAACAATGGGCGAAGCCCAAATTGAGCCACGTAGTATAGCAAGGAAGAGCATAAAAGTGCAACGATAAAGCGTACAAAAGAGGTGGCTGACCACGCGGTTGGGACCGAAGCCACTGGGCGTAATCTTCGAGGGTCAAAGAGTGCCAACACGACCAAAGAAACAAGAAGCATCAAGCCAGATTCCGCAACCCCTGCGATTGCATCTGTTGCCTCTAAGCCCTCAATGACCCCATGTAATGAGAGTACGCCGACAACCCAAAGAATCGCTGAAAGGGCGGAACCAATCAGTTGGGCGATGGCAAGTTTGCGGAACGAAAGGGAGATTTCAGGCTGGCTCATCCATCATCCTCATGGACTGCTCGAAGGGAGTCACGAATGAAATCAACCATCCCAACAACTATCCCAATGATTGCACCTGTGACTACATATGTCCGCTCGTATTCTGATTGTCCGAATACCCAAGACAATCCCCACCCGAGCAACCCTCCAGCAACAATCATTGACACGAATGTAAATCCCATTGCAGAGAGCTTCCACAACTTCTTCGTCTGTGAATCTTTCGCCATCGCGGCATTGTAGTATGGTGTCTGGCACCTGGTGTCAGACACCAGGTGTCAGACACCATATAATCTAAACTCTATGGGCCAACAAAAAGATCACATTATTGATGTCACGCCTAAGCCATTGGCTGCGTCGGACTACTTTTTTGTCCCAGCAGTTCTTCGTGGGCTTGGCACAACCCTTCGCCACTGCCTTGGCAACATGGGACGAGGTGGTTCGAACAAAAAGAATGTCTGGGTCGTTCAATATCCAGAACAAAAACGAGACGACAGAGATGTGTTAGAGGGTGGTCAAGAACGATCTGTGTTTCGAGGCGTCCATCGCCTGAATCGAGATGAAGAAGGCAGAGAAAAGTGTGTGGCATGTTTTATGTGCTCGACCGCCTGCCCAGCTAACTGTATTGAAATTGTTGCCGAGGAAGCGCCTTGGGATGATCGAGAGAAACGACCACGTTCCTTTGAAATTGATGAGCTCAAATGTATTTTTTGTGGAATGTGTGAAGAAGCATGCCCGTGTGATGCAATTGAATTGACACCACGATATGAAGTTGTTGGAACATCACGGAAGCAAATGATTTTTGACAAAGAAAAACTACTCTCAATCTACGATGCAACAATCGATGATAAGCCGATGTGATTTATTCAGACTTGAGCCCATTTGTTCACTAACATCGTGAACCACCCCAATACAAACAAGACAATTCCAAGACCAATTAATAAAAGGGCTAGATATAGTCTTTGCCGTGTGCCTCTTGATAAATGTCCATGTTCAGATGACCATTCTAAATGAACATCTGCTCCGCATTCTGGACATTTGTCTGAAGTTGTATTTGAATATGAAAGGTCGTACCCACACTTGCAATGCCACGCTTCTTCTTCTTTGAATGGGAACAGCAATCCTGAAGAAAGAAATAGCAAGATTGCAGAGAAGTAAAACCAAAATTGTTCTGGTACAGAACGGATGCCAATCGGACGAAACAATGTTTTTGCTTTAGACTGAAAAACAAACTCTACTACAAAGGGGACTGCGATAACAAGCACAGCCAGCACGAAGAAGGCTGTAGAAAATTTCCGTCGCCTCACGTGCTGCGCCAGAACTTTGGAACAAACAAAACAAGCACAGCAAATATTTCTAGCCGACCAATCGCCATCAAAATGCAAAGAAATAGTTTTGTAGAATCAGTAAACCATGCGTAGTTTTCGATGGCCCCAACTTTTGCCAGTCCCGGACCGACAGTACAAATGGTTGCAATCGAAGCAGTCGCTGCAGTTGTGACACTGCATTCTGGATTACCAGACTCAAACAACATGATGACCCCAGAACCGATTGCAAAAAGAATGAGCACGCCAAGCACGTAACTTACAGTAGCGAGTTTGAGGTCGTGATCAATCGCTGATTTTCCAATTTTGAGTGGACGAACAACATTTGGTCTAAACGCACGCTCTAACTCTCCAATCATCACTTTGAATGCAATCCAAACTCGGATGACTTTGATGCCACCAGCAGTGGAACCGCCACATCCGCCGACGAACATGAGCATCAAAAGCACACCCTTGGCGACAAATGGCCATGTGTCAAAATTCGCTGTTGTGAATCCTGTCGTGGTTTGTTGAGACACAACTGTAAAGACACCCTGCCTTACTGCTTCTCCTACAGAAGCGGGCTCCGTAACACCCGATGTTGTGATGATTGGCTGCTCACTTCCCAGTAATGAGAAAATAATGACAATCGAGCCTGCTGTTAACAAGAAAATGTAAAAGCGAAACTCTGGGTCGGTCCAGATTGCGCTGAGTTTACCCTTCACAGCAGCGTAATACAGTCCAAAGTTCGCCCCAGCGAGAACCATAAATACAATCGTGATGATGTCAATTAATGAAGAATTAAAGTATCCCGTACTTGCATTGTGCGTACTAAATCCACCAGTTGCGAGGGTGGTGAGCGCATGACAACTCGCATCGAACCATTGCATTCCAGCAACCCTGTACGCGACAATTTCAAATATAGTCAGCAACAAATAGATGACCCATAAAATCCGTGCGGTCTCACGAATATGTGGCCGTACGCCTTCGGGTTCAGGTCCAGGTGCCTCTACCTTAAATAATTTTTTCCCGCCTGCACCTAGACTTGGAAGTACAGCAACAAAGAGAACAACAATACCAAGACCCCCAAGCCATTGAATCATTGCTCTCCAAAATAGAATTGGCTCAGGGACGGTTGAAATGTCTGTTAAGATTGTCGCGCCAGTAGTCGTGAGTCCACTCATCGCTTCAAAGAAACAGTTCACGACTGAATGGAAGGGGTGGCTAGCGTTCTCATCTGTTTGACCCCAAATGAAAAATGGGAACGCAGAAACGATTGCACCAATAAACCAACTCGATGAAACAAGAAGCAATGCTTCTCGCCTTCCCATTGAGCCGGTTCCATGTCTTATTTTTCCAGGCTTTCCAATCCAAAATAGAGTAATCCCCAACACGGCGCTCATGCCTGTTGACCAAAGTAGTGGCACAACTCCATTACCATTGAAACCAATCGCAACGCAAGACCAAGCCCAAATACCAAGCAAGACCGCGCTGAGCACAAGCACAACCATGCCAAGTTGGTGCATGATTAGACGGTAGTTCATGTTACGTTACTGCGAAGAGGGTTCGCAGTTCATCCTCATATTCACCACGGACGACAACAAAGACGACATCTCGTTCTTCAAGAACAACGTGTGCACTAGGCACAACTCCATAGTGTTCGTCGTGTTCAAGTACAATCACCATACAGTTTGGCATCAATGAAAGTTCTGAGAGGGGCTTCTCGGTCACAGGCGCTCCCTTTCCAACACGAATTCGGTAGATCGCAAGGGTGTCTCCAGAAAGTGAACACACTTTCGTCATCTGTTTCCTCGCTAGCCGCTTCTGAATCTCTTCTACAGCCAATTCACGCGGGCTAAAGGTATTTGTCAGCCCCATCGCTTTGACAAAAGGAGCATAATCCTTTCTAGATACGACAGGGTATGTTTCTTCAACCCCAAGCCCAGCAGCCCACGCACAACTCAGAATGTTGTGCTCATCATTAGTTAGGGCAACGAACGCATCTGCATTTTCGATGTGCTCATCTGTGAAAATATTTGGATCGGTTGGATCTGCTTGAATAACTGTGACCCAAGAGAGTTTTTCAGCAAGTTCGGTCGCTCTTTCTGCATTGGTTTCAAATAGGCGTATTGAAAAGCCACGGTTTTGTAATGTGCGGCACAGCCAAACTGCAACCGGCGAACCACCCATGATGACAACACTCCTACGTCCGGCATCTTTCGTTCTAAATACACGTCTAGCATCATGGAACACATCGGTGTTTGCAACAAGCAATACTTCATCACCCTGATCGACGGTGCTCATTCCACTTGGCAAATATGTGTCACCGTTGCGTGTAATCGCAGCGAGTCTTGCACCACCGGGAAGTTTTACATCCGCAAGACGGCGGGCAACTCCCGGAGCTCCCTTGCTTGCTTCAAACTGTTGCACTTCAATCGTGTGTCCAACAAATCTTTCTACCGTCATTGCAGCAGGGTTTCGCAAGTGAGATGCGATTGCGCGTGCTGCAGAGTATGCAGGACAAATCAAACTGTCGATAGAGAATATCTTTGAGTAATCTAGTGGTTCTCTGTTGAGATACATGCTGTGCGTGACGGTTGCAAATGTACGGTCAGCACCCATGTACGATGCTGTGGATGCGCATAGAAGATTCACTTCATCGTCATCAGTAACGGCAATCACGACATCAGCATCTGCGACGCCGGCAGTCTGTAAATCCTTTGATGCAGAAGGATGCCCAGCAAGGATCGCAACATCCAACGAATCGGCAAGTGAGTCAAGTAAGGCTTGGCTCTCATCAATGACGGTCACATTTGCACCATCAGTAGATAAAATTTCTGCTGCGTGGGCACCGGTTTTGCCGGCCCCACAAATAATAATATTCATGGTGAGTATCCAATTTATCGACTAAATGGTCGGGCGGGAATGATACTCTCAATAGATAAAAAACCAAATGATTTATGATAAATTTATTCTTTAATCCCCATTTATCTATGCATAAATCAAGTTTGCACATATAGAAATATCCCTAAAAAATAGAAGATTATTAGATAAAGAACATAAAGATATCTTTATTAGTACCTGTCATCGTTGCTAAAAAAATGTGAATGAATTGGCAGAGTTCTAAAAAGGTTCTTGACGAGTCGCTTTGAAAACGCCATACTTAAACGTAGCACTGATGTCTGAAGTGCTGGCACAAGAGAGAGTGCCTTGAGAGAAGTTGAAAATGGGAGGTTCGTTTGCAACCAAAAGAGATAAAACATTCTGCGGTTTACCACAATTCAGATAGGAAATCCGCAACTTGTTTTTTCTCTTTTTTGCATCGAACTGAATGAAGAGACGAGAGCGATGAGCATCGGTTCCTTGCCGACCGCTTTGTCAATCTCCTAGACAAGTTCAGTTGAACAGAAAGTTTGGAAGATGCCCACAATTACTAAAAAAGATTTGATTGATCGAATTGCTGAAGAGACTAAATATAAAAGAAATGATGTCCGCGCGGTGGTTCAAGCATTTCTAGATGGTGTCATCAACGAACTTGGTGAAGGTAATCGACTCGAGTTTAGGGATTTTGGTGTTTTTGAATTACGGGATCGAGCTCCTCGTATGGCACAAAACCCCCGAACCTTAGAACGCGTCCCTGTACCTGCAAGAAGAACAGTTAAATTTAAAGTTGGGCGATTGATGAAACAAGCAGTCGACAACAGCATTTCAACCCAAGAAGAAATGCCAATGGTCGAGACGTCGACAAAAGAATTCGCAACTACACCAGCGTAACGATCTACTACGCATGGTATATCCAGTGGATGACCTGTCGTTTCTCCATTGGGTTTCACAATTCAATGTAAGGTACGCTCAAGGATGGGCAACGAACAATCACAATCTAAAACCCAACTCTTAGAACAAGGGTCAAAAAAACAAGCGGTGAATCGTTTGTTAGACGCACTCCCTCCACATGCTGTTGAAGCAGAAGAGAGTTTGCTCGGTTCAATTTTGATTGACCCGACTGTGCTTAACGACGTCCAGCTGATTCTCAAAAGCGGGGATGATTTCTTCAAAAAAGCCAATGGATCAATCTATGAATTGATGACGGAATTGAACAACGGCTCGTTGAAAACAGTCGATATTGTTCATCTGCGCCAGTTATTGCAAGACAGGAACCTTCTTGAGCCAATCGGGGGTGTTGAATACCTCGTTAAAATTGCTCAGGCGGTTCCTAGTGCAGCCAGTGCGACGCATTACGCTCGGTTGGTGAAAGAAAAATCTGTCGTTCGCCAACTCATCGCTGCTGCAGGCGAAATTCTTCACGATGCGTACAGCAATCCAGAAGACCCTTCTGAAATTTTAAGTGAAGCAGAGAGAAGAATCTTCAGTATTGCCCAGCAGTCTGAGCAGCGTCATGCAGAAAAACTAGATGAATTGTTGAACTTGGCAATCGAGCAATTAGAAGCAAACGATGGTCGCATGATTACAGGAGTTGCGACTGGGTATCCAAGGCTAGATGAAATTACGAGTGGTTTACAAAATGGCGAGATGATTATCATCGCAGCAAGACCATCGATGGGGAAAACCGCGTTGGCGTTAAACATTGCTGAGAACATTGTGATGCGAGACACACCAGTTGCACTCTTTAGTTTAGAGATGAGTCGGCAACAACTCGTCCAGCGACTACTCAGTTCCAGAGCATCAGTATCAAGCCATAAAATTCGCCAAAACATGTTAAGTGATCGTGACATGGAAGCGATAATCCAAGCCACAAATGATTTGATGGGCAAGCCACTCTTTATCGATGACACACCAGGGCTGACAATTACCCAGCTTCGTGCGAAGGCAAGACGGCTCAAGCAATCTGAAGATGTTGGAGTGATTTTGATTGATTACTTACAACTGATGACAGGTGGCAAGAGAACCGAATCAAGACAACAAGAAGTCAGCGACATTAGTCGAGGCGTAAAAGCATTGGCAAGGGAATTGGAAATCCCAGTCATTTGTTTAAGTCAGTTGAACAGGGCGGCAGAGCAACGCGAAGGTCACCGTCCAAGAATGAGTGATTTAAGAGAATCTGGTTCCATTGAACAAGACGCGGACGTTGTAGCGATGCTCCACCGAGAGGCGTATTACCACCTCAACGATCCTGCATGGGCAGAAGCGAATGAGGACAAACTTTCGCTTGCTGAACTTATTATTGCAAAACAGCGGAACGGTCCAACATCAACAGTACGGTTGAATTGGGATAACACATGTACTCGCTTTTATGATTGGACAGACGCAACACCTCAAGGGTCTACTGGCTTTGCTACTGTCGTGACCCAATCGGCAGACGACCCCTTCACAGAAGATGATTTCAGTGATTTGACGGTGTGATTAACTCAGTGATTTCCAGATTGTTAGTCCAAGAATAAACACAAAATAAAATCCTACTAATACCCAACCTTCTTTTCTAGTTAGGTCTTTATCATTTTTCATCATCCATGTAGCAACGAAAGTAATAAGGAGCATGACAGCAACATAAATCCATGGTTCAATGCCTGCAGGAATAGGAATTGGATGAACAAGCATCGTAATTGGCAACACGAAAAGCATATTAAAAAAGTTTGAACCAATCACATTTCCTACAGCCATATCAGGTTCACCCTTTTTGGCTGCGATAACCGTAGTTGCAATTTCAGGTAGACTTGTCGCAAGCGCAACGATCGTCACCCCAATAAAAATTTGGCTGATTCCGAAACTTTCAGCTGCGGATACTGCACTAATTTCTGCTGCCTTTCCACCAACCCCCAAGAAAATAAGTCCAACCACCAGAAGTGAAATCGAAGACTTTATTGTGTATTTGACTTTTGGAATTTCATACGTTTCCTTTGAAGGTAGAACTATCCACACAATGAAATAAAGAAAACACCCAAGAAGTAGGATCCCAAACAGCCATCCTAGACCGAACAATGGGTGTTTTCTGCCAACTAAAAATGCGAAGAGTGTGATTAAAGCGACCGCAACAGTAAAACGGTTTAATCCCTTCTGTTCAGCCTTTACAAATTCTTTTGGTAAATGGAGCGTTCCGTCAGATAACAGTTTTTGTCCATAGATAATGGCGCCGACACCCAAGACCAAACTTAAATTTGCAATGTTAGAACCAAAAATATTTCCTAAACTCATTTCCCCATGTTTATTTAAAGAAGCCAAGACATTGAATGCAAGTTCTGGAGCGCTGGTGCTAAACGCAACGATTGTTAATCCAATCACCATCGTGTTCACCTTGAATCTGTTTGCCACCCCAATTCCACCATCAACAAGGAAGTTCCCACCTATGACGAGAAGACCCATTCCGAAGATAAATAACGTGACCCAGCCATACCAATGGTGTGAAAACTTGATTATCTCTTCATATGCTGCCATGAATCGATGAATTGTAGAGTTGTTTAGGGTTGGTGGTTACAGTTACCCATGCAATCTGGTAGGTTTTCACTCGTTACCCTACACTGTGGCGGTAAAAACATCGCGATATGCCTAATCAACCCGAGAAACAAGAACTGAATGAACAAATCGTTGCCGCTGCGAACGGAGATGAAACAGCTTGGCGTTCCATCGTAGAAGCGTACTCATTCCGAGTATTCGCGTTGATTCGCTCTAAATGTGCAGATGAAGAATTGGCTGAAGAAATCACTCAATCCACCTTCTGTACGATTGCTCAAAAACTTCCTACATACACGGAAACAGGTAAATTTGAACCATGGCTGTTTAGGATCGCGATGAACCGCCTCAGAGATGAAATGAGGCGACGTAAACGACACGCTGTCCCAATGGAAAATCAAACGATTGGTGTCCTCTCCGGTGGTGTGACAGATGAGAGAAAGGACGAAGAAACAGCGAAGAAAATACAAGCCCTAAGGCTCGCTGTGTGCCAACTCTCAAGCTCAGACCAAGACATCATTCATATGCGGCATTCGGCTGGAATGAGTTACAAACAAATCGCAGACGTACTAGGAGAGCCTCTAGGGACTGTCTTGGCACGTCAGCACCGTGCTTTGAAGAAATTACGCAGTATTATGGGAAGTGAATATGTAGAAAACATCGCTGGGAAAGGGCAATGAACTGCGATGGACGACGTTTGACAGGAGTATCGATTATGGAACACGAAGAACGACAATTTGAACAAGAGATGTCCTCCCAAGAGCGGCAGATCGAGCACATGCTTTCCCAAGCGCTGTTAAGCCCTTCACCAGAGGGTCTCGCCGAGCGTATTGTCTCTGCTTCATTACCAACACTTGTTGAAGCATCGGACGGAGCCCTTGAGCAACAACTCTCAGTCGCATTGACGGCTCAAAGCCCAAGTGGTCTCGCAGAGCGTGTGTACGACGCATCAGTATCTCATCTCGATCATCACGACGATCCTGTCATCGCACACATCGGTCCACTTGAAATATGGCGCCAGGTTGCCCTCGCTGCTTCTGTCGTGTTCGCAGTCTTTCTTGCATACCAAATTGCTCCTGAAATGAGCAACCAATCCACAGTTGAACCCCTCGTTGCAAGCAATACAGTTCTAAGCACTGAAGATGAGGAATTACTCTTTGAGGATTTGAACTTGGGTGATTATGCTTACCTCGCAGATACTCGAGAGTTGGCATTTGCAGATGTTGCGGTTGACCTTGCAGGGTTACGCAATGATATTGAATTGTGGCAATATGGCTTACTATCAGAATAAACGACAACACTCGTATGTAGTTGATGAGTTGAACGATGGAGACTTTTCATGAGATTATGCACAACAATTCTAAGTCTAGGTGTATTACTAACAGTATTTCTAACTACGAGCAGTAAAGCCCAAAGCACTCAAAAGTGTTGCGAAATGCAATGCCCAGCTTTTTGTCTGTCGATGCTTTTCCAGCAAGCAGATGAATACACGCAAAAAAGCGACGATAAACCAACTCGGGGTCTAGGGAAAAACCGACCCAACGATCAAAATCCTACTATCGATGGTGGCAAACGGCCACTCGGTGCAAATGGGCGTGACCGTCCAATCACTGCGAATATGGTCGAGCACATGATGGAAGTTGCAAAAGAAATTGATCCTGAGTTAGCAGGTCAACTCGCATCCCTTTGTGAAAAAGACCCAGAAGCCCTCCACAAGATTATGCGTAGGCAAGGTCATCGTTTAGGTTCGCTGATTCGGCTACGTGAATCAGACCCTGAGTTGTTTGAAATGAAGGTCATCGAACTGAAAACAGATGCTGAAATTTTTCACCTTGCAGAGTCATTGAAAGGTCAAGATCCTTCAAGCCCAACGACTCAAGCCCAGATTGCCCAACTAGAGGGTCTCATCCGTGCAAGGACAGAGATTGCTATTAAAGCCCAGACGCTCTTTATTGAACGACTTGAACAACATCTCGCTGGTCTTAGGAATCGACTAGCCGACACAGCAGAACGATTTGATGAAATTGTGGAAGAGCGACTCGACCAAGTTTTGATTGAAGTCTACAAGAAAGAACCTCAAGATCATCCCTCGCAAAGCGACTGATTTTTCTACCATGTGCACATGGCAAAGTCATGTGTTGCAAAAATTGTGAACATCCGCTTTATTTGTGTTGCGTGCTTGCTCCTTTTTTTTGCAACACTTGTTATCTGGGCAAGTGCAGATTCAAAACACGGTAGACGGTATGAGCAAACGAATGTGCAGGCGGCATTACTCCCGCCCTCATGGTGGTTCCACTCAGAGGAGCAAAGAGAACAAATAATTGTTATAGAACAAGAACAATCATGGTACTCATGGTTTGGGACGGATCAACTCGGAAGAGACCTGTTTGCACGTTGTATAGTTGGTGGTGCGATTAGTATTGGTGTGGGTTTGTTCGCTGCATGTATTGCAGTGGTCGTTGGGACAAGTTGGGGCACCATTGCTGGGCTCTGTGGAGGGAAAATTGATGCAGCGATGATGCGTATTGTAGATATGTTCTATGGGCTTCCATCTGTCATGCTTGTCGTTCTTATTACAGTTGCGATGACAAGTATTCTTCATCAACAAAAGGCACCTCCGTCTTTTCTTCAAGAGAGTTTGCAAGTGGTTGCTCTGTTAACCGCGATTGGAATTGTGAGTTGGTTAACTGTTTCGCGTGTCATTCGTGGGCAAGTTAGAAGTTTAGCAAGCAGACCATCGATGGAAGCGTGCAAAATAGTAGGGGTTGGACCGATTCGCACCTTTACACACCATTTACTCCCTGCACTTTTAGGAACAATTGTTGTGTATGCAACTTTGACTGTTCCAACAGCGATTCTTTCTGAAGCATTTCTCAGTTTTCTTGGAATCGGTATTCGCGAACCGTTGCCTAGTTGGGGAAATCTAGCTTCCGATGGTCTTAGCCAGTTAAATCCAGTGCATTCAAGGTGGTGGCTGTTATTCTGGCCCTGTGTAAGTATCGCGATGACTCTCATTCTTATGAATTGGATTGGTCAATCACTTCGGCGTAAAGTTGATCCTACTACAACGGCTTAATATGACACAACTTCACATTCAAGATTTATGTATCTCATTCAACCAACAAGTTGCTGTCAAAAATATTTGTTTTAATGTTCAGCAGGGAAAAGTAGTAGCAATTGTTGGAGAATCTGGAAGCGGAAAAAGTGTGACTGGATTAGCAATTCTTGGTTTGCTTCCACAATCAGCAAATTTATCTGGAAGCATACATTTTGAAGGCGAACAACTTTTACAATGCACAAGCAAAAGAATAAGGCAAATTCGAGGGGAAAAAATTGCAATGATTTTTCAAGAACCAATGACATCATTGAATCCAGTATTTACGATTGGAAAACAGATTCAAGAAGTTGTTCTATGCCACCAGCACTCGTCTCATAAAGAAGCGAAAAGAAAAACATTGCTTCTTCTGGAAGAAGTTGGAATTGAATCTCATCGGTATTGCTCGTATCCCCATGAGTTTTCTGGTGGAATGCGACAACGAGTGATGATTGCGATGGCGTTGGCAAATGAGCCCTCGCTTCTTATTGCAGATGAACCAACGACCGCGTTAGACGCAACAACATCGAAACAAATTATTGCACTACTCATTGACGCGATCCAAAGAAGAGGCATGAGCATGATTTTTATCACGCATGATTTGAATCTTGTTCGTTCTGTAGCAGACGATATCTGTGTCATGCGGTTAGGCTCACTGGTTGAGGTGGGGCAAGCATCTTCGGTGTTACAGAACCCTAAGAACGAATACACGAAGGCGTTGTTGGCTTGTCAGCCCTCAATAATGCATCGTCAGAGGCGATTGCCCACAGTTCCCGCTGTTTTGAGTGATTCCAAAAAATAATAAAAAAACGTCCGAGAACTGAAAGCAATTGAGACTCGTAATGATTGTGAGGATAGAACTTGGCGGCTACGGGAAAAGCATGAAGCAGCTCGCAATTGAACGCGACCCCGAATCCTTACTTCCCAAACCACCAAGGAGAATCTGAGAAAGTTCGGGGGGAGTTCGGGGGAGTTCGGGGGAGTTTGGGGGAGAGCGGAGATTTTTTTGGCAGGCGTTGCCAAATCACGTTGACTAGGATGGTGAACGAACCAAGGCAGGAGCCCAGACAATGGTTAAATTTCAAACAAAAACATTCGACCAAATTGTTCAAAACTTAACAAGGATGGGGACCAAACAAGCAAGACAACTTGTGTGGGATCACATCAAAGCGATGCCAACAATGTATTTTGTTCAGTGTGGACGAGAATCAAGTCCAATTCCATGGGTCGTATTTGAGGACGATATCCCTACAGCGATGGTCTTCACTAATTATGAGCACGCACTCAAAACGGCTCAAGCGATCATTGAAGATGACACATACGTTCGGGTAGTTGGGCTTCCAACCAACGCAGCATCAATGTACGTTACGGCTCTTGCTGCACAAGGCGTTGAACAAGTTTGTTTCAACCATGGACCTCAGCGATTTGATGCACCGATGGAAGAAGTGTTACTTGCACTCACAACGCTTAAGCGGTGAGTTACGGTTGCAATTCTCGACCTGTTTCGATATCCATGACAGACCAATCAAATTGCTTGGCAAGCCGCACAATCGGAAGCCAAGCAATTTCTTCTTCAACAATCGACAATAACATCTGCTGGATAAGAGATTCATCTGGAGGAAGTTCGATGCGAATGCCAGGTCCAAAGAGAGTGTCCCCACCATCAACTTCTGCTGATGTATTAAATCGAGAAAGAGATTGCACAATTTCATCACGGGTTCCAAGTGGAGCGCGTTGTCCATCTTTACCTGCAGTACGAGATTGGATGACAAATTGTTTACTCATGACTGTTCGCTCGAATCAGCAAGTAGGCAGGATACAGTATCGATGAGTCGGTGAAGACCAACGGGTTTAGTGAGATAGCCAGCGACACCCAAAGACTTTGCATATGCCATATGGCGTTTTCCTTGATTTGCTGTCACCATGACGACAATCGGTGGGTGGTCCATTTTCTGGAATTCTTCCAGAACGAGGAATCCTGAGCGTTTTGGGAGCATCATGTCAAGGATGACGATTTCTGGTTGATTTGATTGGCAGACAGAAACCGCTTCAGTCCCATCGGTTGCGGTGAGCGTTGTGGCACCCTCTGCTCTCATTGCCAATTCAAATGACTCAAGAATATCTAAGTCATCATCAACAATCAAAATTGTATATCCGTCTAATTTCATTGGAGTGCGTTAATGGTAACAATCAACGAGGGTTTCGAGTTCTTGATTTGTCATCCAAGGAAGCGATTCAATTTGCTTAATAAGTTTCTTTGGCATTGGTTGTTGGTCTCGCTCAAATTTAGGTCGACTCTTCCATCGTCGGTGCAACCACAAATACTGCTCTGGAGCGTTTCTAATCATCTGCTCTATCGCCCTATTGTACCTTGCTGTAATGTAATACAGAGGGTCTTCTTGTTCCTTCCATTCATCAGGGGAGATAAAGTCAGTGGTTGAAATTTCATATTTAAACTGCCCATCCAAACGTTTGGCATGCACTGCTGCGATGGGTATCTCATATCGCATCGCAAGTAGACCAATCGATTTATACGTTGACGCTAGTCGCCCAAAGAAAGGAACAAACATACCGCGATCACCAGCGTTTTGATCAGCAATGAATCCAATGTTTGTCTTGTTTTGAATCAACTCTTGCATGACAGATACACCACCCCACTTTGTGATGATTTGTAAACCGTATCGTTCTCTGATTTCAAGAATCCAATCATTGATGAGGCGATTATCTAAGGGTCTAGCAAGTGCAGCGATGGGGTATCCCAATACAGACAACGCGTATCCCAATAACTCCCAATTACCACAATGCCCCGTAATGAAGATGGTAGGTTCCTTACGAGCAAGCCGCTGAGCAACTTGCTCGATGTTCTTGAATTCAATATAGTTTTGCCATGTAGACGGAGTAATGAGTGCGGGCATCTGCACTCCCTCAGCTACAAAGAGTTGAAACATATGCTCCATCGATTTTTTTGTGAGTGATTGAACGTCTTCTGCAGACATCTCTGGAAAACTCGATTGTATATTTCCAAACGCTCTCTTTCTTCTTTTTTTCTCTAGTTGATAGTACAACTTCCCGATGCATTTGCTCGATTGCATGTTTAATCGAACAGGGCAACACCCAACTAAGGCGGCAATGGCTCTTAGAGGAATGTATTGCGACCAAAGCGTAAGGGATGAATGATTGCGTGCCATGACATAACCAGATTCCCCCTTTGGTGATTACTTGCGATGCTGGCCAGTAAGAACATTGAGGCGATTTGCAGTCAAAATCGGTACTTGTGCTTGCTTAGCCTGTTGCCTTAGTGATTCATAGTCTTCGTACGCCCGTTGCTGTTTGGCATATGCGTCATACATCGCGTTTGAAGCACCGCGGCTAGGCTTGTGCGTTGGTTTGCGAGGTGTGATTCCTAATACAAGGAAATCTAAGTCTCCTGGGATGACGCCTGTATCTTCCACAAGGATGCCACCCCATCGTGTGATTTGATCCTTAATAAACGTATTGTCAGTTTCTGGGTCGCCATCTCCGTCTGCATCGAAGAATCCATGAACGACAAACGAGAATTTATAATTTGGATCATAAATTGGATTCACAATAATATTTCCACGAACGATTGGTTGACTTGATGTCGATCGTGTAATTTTTGCTGTTGATGTTGTAGGTCCAACCTTAACTACTTCGACTGTTGCTTTACCTCGAGGCAAGTTACCATGATCGTCAGGGCGGAGTTGAGAAGCAGATTCATAGATATCAAATTTCATTCCAAGTGTGACATGGTCGTTTTCTCCACGATCAAGGAAAACATCATTTCCAGAACCGACTTCAAGCACTGTTCCATCCACGAGCAATGAAGGGTCGACAGAACTCATTCGGTTTGAATTAATTTTTCCGCGCAGATCGTCGATTGTGCTTTGCAGACGGGCCTTCTCTAATCTTAACGTTTCTACATCTTCTTCAAGGAGTTGAATTCGGCTCAGACTTTCTTCTCGAACGTTATTTAATCGATCTTCTCGGCTTGTAAAATAATCTTCTGCTTTCACATTTAAGTCTTCAGATTCGTCTTGTACATCTTGCCATTCTGTTTTGACTTGTTCTACTTCAGCTACATTGTTTTGTGTTAACTCAGCGATCTGGTCATTCAGAGAATCGATGGTGTCATGAGTGCTTGCAAGTTCTTCCACCCTAGCATCCAATTCCTGTTGGCGAGACTTCACTTGACCTTGCAGATTCGTGACTGTCATTGCAAGAGGGCTACTAGTTGAAGCGATTCCCGCGAATTGGGAGTTTAACTGTTCAAGAGTTTCAGAAGGATTGCCTGTTAACATTTTGTTTCGTTGTTCTAGTTGGTCATTGAGATATCCAACAACTGATTGATTTGAGCTTTTTGCGAGCGAGACTATTTTTTGAACCGAGTCATTTGCACGTTCGCCGGTTGTGGCATAAACCTGAAGCGAATCTTCTGCGTTCTTAACCATTTCGATTTGCTCTCTGTTTCCAGCATAAAAGACAATGCTAAGGACAAGCAAAAAGACAGTAGCGAGAACAAAAACAACTAAAGAAACGATGACGCCGGTGCCAGCGCCGCTACGAATAGCCATAGTAAACACTCCAATTTTCGCAATCAGAACCTCGTCTGAGAGCGGTAAAGACAGGTGGGCAACAGAACGCCCATTCAATGATTGGACAGTTTCTGTTCTTTGCACTCACTCGTCAAGTTCAAATTTGGCTCGGATTCCATTTCTACCCTGAAAACTTCGTTTTCAATTCGCACATAGGCAGTATTACTGAAATTGAACCCAGTTTAGACGCATTCATGCGGGTTATCAAAAAACCGATTGCTTGGTATCATGAACCAATTACGGCGTACGAATGAAGTATACGCCTCATCGCAGAAAGGTCTCAAAAATGCCCGTATTACCACAAGATGTACATTCAGTACTAAGTAAGTATCAACTCGTAGATGGCTACAACATGGTTGTCGATCTTGAGAAATCCCACGGAGTTTGGATGTACGATTCAGCGAGTGGAAAAGAATACTTAGATGCTTTTACTTGCTTCGCCTCATGGCCACTTGGATTTAATCATCCAGAGTTAATGGAACTTCCTTTTAGCGAAGACATGTTGAAAGTTTCTAGAAACAAAGTTGCGAATTCAGACATATACACAACCGAACTAGCAGAATTTGTTGAGGCGTTTAGTTCCAAAGTAACCCCAGAGGGTTACCCGCACCATTTTTGGATTTCAGGTGGGGCACTCGCTGTAGAGAATGCGTTGAAAACAGCATTCGACTGGAAAGCAAGAAAATTAGGCAGAACAGATTTTCAAGATAACGTCAATGATCTTGTCGTCTTACATTTTGATCAAGCGTTTCACGGTCGAAGCGGATATACGATGAGTTTGACAAACACTCTCCCAGACAAAGTGGGTTTGTATCCAAAATTTGATTGGCCACGGGTTTCAAATCCATACTGTGTCTTCGATAATGAAGGGCAGATTATTAATGATATTGAAGCAGCTGAACAGCAAGCTTGTGCAGAAATTGAAAAAGCATTTGATGCTCACGAAAATCGGATTGCTTCTATTGTTATTGAACCTATGCAAGGAGAGGGTGGCGACAACCATTTCCGCAATGAGTTCCTTGAAAAACTTCGACAATTTGCTGATGAACGCGAAGCACTATTAATATTTGACGAAGTGCAAACAGGATTTTATGGTTCGGGCAAGCCTTGGTTCTGGCAGCACACAACGGTACAGCCGGATGTTGTCAGTTTTGGGAAAAAATCTCAAACATGTGGGATTTATGCTAATCGACGAGTAGATGAAGTTCCAGAAAATGTGTTTGAACGATCTAGTCGTATCAACTCAACCTGGGGTGGAAACTTGGTTGATATGGTTCGGTGCACCCAATTTATAAAAATAATTGAACGCGATAATATTGCTGAGCAAGTGACACAAGTAGGACACCATGTTGTCTCAAATCTTAGAAAAATTGCTGAAGAGTTTGGTACATTTACGAGTGTTCGAGGCACCGGCTCATTGATTGCATTCACTCTTCCAACGCCCGAACAACGAGGAACGATGTTGAATGCTCTGATGGATGAATCGGTGATTGCATTACCATGTGGAACCAGTTCGGTGCGTTTCAGATTGCCTCTCATTATGACAATAAATGATGCAGACGAACTTCTGAACAGAACTAAAGACGCTGTAGCAGCAATGGCTGCAGTAGTGTAGAACCGTTGCGAAGTGCTGCAGCAATCAGCGAGCATCTCGATACCCGCACAGCAGCAATCGAGGTCGCGGCTCTCTTAGAAAAGGCAATGGCTGGTCCGACGGACCTAGTGTTCGTCTTTGCGAGTTTTCATCATCGAGAATCATTCGAAGAAGCAGTTGCTGATATCAGGCAGACTTTAAATCCTACAAACATTATTGGTGTGACTGCTGAATCAGTTGTTGGGTGTGATTTAGAACTTGAGGGTGTTGCGGGGCTATCTGCAATTGCGATGCATATGCCGGGGGTGAGGATTACACCTTGGACGACAACACCCAATAATCCAGTGCCAATCTCCCGCCCAGAAGAAATTCCAGAGTGGATTGGGTTGCAAGAGGACACGAGTGCTGTGTTCTTTTTTGCAGATCCATTTTCGACACCAATAACACGACTGTTGCCTGCACTCGTAAACTGCAGAGGGCAAGAAAATCCTCTCCCGATTATTGGTGGTATGGCATCTGGTGCATCTCAAGCAACATATAACCGGCTTATCCTGAATGATCGTGGGATTCGCAGTGGTGGGATAGGTCTGACAATGTCAGGTCCAATTCAAGCGGAATGTATTGTGAGTCAGGGGTGTCGACCAATTGGTTCTCACCTTAGAGTGACAAAAGTGGATGGAAATGTAGTTCTTGAATTGGGCGGCAAACCAGCGTTAGAAGTTCTTCACAGTCTTGCAAATGAGGTGAACGAGTACGAACGGGAGTTACTTGGTGGTGGTTTATTACTAGGAAGTGTAATTGATGAACAAAAAAGTCATTTTGGACGTGGAGATTTTTTAGTGAGATCAATTTTAGGCGTTGACCGTAAACGAAAAGGAATTGCAGCTGGCGAGTTTTTTCGGTTAGGTAAAACAGTTCAGTTTCATGTTCGTGATGCTCAAACAGCTGTTGAAGACCTGCAATTGTTATTAGATGCACAACAACTTGATGTTGCTCCGTTCGCAGGGTTACTTGTAACTTGTAATGGCAGGGGAAGAAATTTGTTCCACGAAGAAGATCATGATCTCACAATCATTCGCGAGCGCTTGGGCGATGTCCCTATCTCGGGCTTCTTCGCAGCAGGAGAGATTGGTCCAATTGGCGGGCACTCCTTCTTACATGGGCATACTGCTTGTTTAACGCTCTTTAGAACGCCCACTGAAGTATAAATTCACTGAATCGAATGCAGTTTCAGGAATTGTCCTTCTCTGATAAATGAGACCGACCGAAATTCGTAGTCTCGAGCAATTCTTGGTACAAACGAATGGATAATTTCACCGCCTCTTTCAGACACTGAGACGTCTCCACTGCTAATTCCCCCATGGATTCTAAGAATCGTTTTCGCTAACTCTCTACGGTTAGTGTTGAAAAAAGATTCAAATTTAGCAAATCCGTTTTCTTGTTGTTCATAAAACTGGAACGTTTTTGCGCTAATTAATTGTTCATAAAGCACTTTCCAATTTCGATCGCGTAAACAAGTGAGAGTGTGTTTTAGGACGTGTTCTGGAAGGACTGCCCGTAGAGTTAACTCTCCAGTAATGTCATCTTTTTCTTCAAGCGTGATTGTGTCTAGATAATCTTGCACGGCAACACTAGAAGATTCGTTTGAAGTGTTGAACTTCATGATTGTGCCATCTTCTCGTTCATGTTCGTGCGGCAACCCGCCAGATAGAGCAGTGTGCCAACTTGGTCTTGAGCGATATTCAACAGTTTGAGGTTCACAACCAACGAAGATTACAAACAGGAACAAAACTGTAGTCGTATTACGGAGCATTAGTGATGTTCATCTAACGAGGGTCCTGCATCAAGATCAAAAATAAATGGTGCAACCCATAACTGGCTACTTCCAGTTTCACGTTTACTTGTCCACATTAACCATTTTCCAGTTGAGTTAAAGACAGGAAGGCCATCAAAAGACCCTTCATGTGTAATTCTTCTTCTGCGAATTCCATATCTTGCTGTACCGTTCGTTTCTCCGTCATCTGCATCGCACACAAAAAGCTCGTAATTGTGATGCCCGACTTCGCTAGTTGCATAAATGAGAAATCGATTGTTTGGGTGCCAGAATGGTCCCCAATTCACGTGTTCATTGTCGGTGAGTTGATATTCTTTTGTAATTCCAACAATTGAACCACGATCATCGAATGCAAGATCGGCTACATAGAGTTGAAGTAAATCATTGTTCCGGCGATCAGAGCGGTACACAATTCTTTTGCCATCTGGTGAAAAGAATGGTCCACCATCATATCCCTCATCACCAACGATAAGACGCGATTCGCCAGTTTGTAAATCTGTGATATAAATATCACCCGCTCCAGTTGCGAGTGAACAGTAAAGGATGTGCCGACCATCAGGACTCCATGATCCTTCAGCGAGATAATGTTCTTCATCAGTGACAAGGGGAGTAAACTCTTTTGAATCGAGATTCAGTTCGACGATATTCATGGTTGGCGGGAAAGCCCAACGGTACTTGTTTGAGTCTCGTTGGTATCCAGGAATATCAGCATCTACAAGCGGGTTCATTGTTGATGCGAAGAGTGCGAGTGAATCATTAGTTGGGTGGAACCATCCACATGTATTTGCTGAACCTTCATTGCTTATGCAGTGAACATTTTCAAGCCCAATGATGTCTTTGTTTTCATCGAATGCAAGGTCACCAAGATACATCCCATAGTCTGTATCGGGTTCCTGCCCTTCTTGGGGGTGTTCAATTGCTTGAAAAATAACCCGCTTAGTCTTTGGGTCGAAATAAGATTCACCCGCTTTTAAGAAAACGGATGGATCGGTAAGAAGTACAGGAGTGCCGATGGCATCCTTCTCATCTGGGTGAAGAGGGGACGTTGTCAGACTGACTGTAGAAAGAACGAGTAACGTACAATGTAATATCATCGGAGATTTCCTTGAGCAATCGAACTACGTATCATACCCCCCCAAACTATGTACCGCATGAAATTCCTGTCATCTACCATGATGATTACGTGGTCGTTTTAGATAAACCGACGGGGATGTTGAGTGTGAAAGGAATTGGGTTGGATAAAATTGATTGTCTTGCCGTTCGGGTTGCATCTGCGATTGAAGGTGCGAGAATAGTGGTTTTGGTTAGATCTGGCGTGATCGTAATGGCTAGAGATGCAGAAACTCACCGAGAATTAAGCCGCCAATTTCAAGATCGAGAAGTAGAGAAAGTATATATCGCTGAGGTAGGCGGAATCGTTCAGCAAGATTCTGGGTGTATTGATATCCCGATTCGCAAAGATATGGACAATCCACCCAAGCAATGCGTTGATTTTGAGTTGGGGAAATCCTCGCAAACGAACTGGGCTGTCCTTGAGAGAAACGAACAGAGCACACGACTTGAATTACGGCCATTCACCGGAAGGTCACACCAATTACGCATTCACCTCCGTGAACTTGGTCATCCGATTCTTGGTGACGATTTGTACGCTCCATCTGAATTGCAGACGATGTCTGACCGCCTGATGCTACACGCCAAATCCTTGACCTTCACGCACCCTGTTGCATCAGACTTGCGCACAGTTACAAGCGACTGCCCATTTTGATGTACCCAAAGGTTCAGAGCCTCAGTACGCTAAAACTCCACCGCAAGAAAAAAGGCACGAATCGTGAGATTCGTGCCTTCAATTGTGGTGGAGTTTTGATTAGTCAGAGCTTGTACTTGTTGGTTCAGGCTCAGGTTCGTTGGTTTCTTCCTTTTCAGAGGCAGAGAAGAACAGATGTTCATCCTCATCCTTTTGGGAGACAGAAAGATGTTGCCCCTCGCAGTAGTCCCCACTGAGGAGTGCCTCAGCAAGGGGATCCTCGATATAAGTCCCAAGCGCACGTCGCAATGGGCGAGCACCAAAGTCAGGGTTGTAGCCCTTTTCGATGAGGAAATCCTTTGCAACTTGATCAAGTTCCATCGTAATTCCCTTTGCTTCAAGCCGCTTCATAATCTTTGCAAGCTCGATATCGATGATTGAATAAAGATCATCTTTCGTGAGTGGTTTAAAGACAATGACGTCATCGAGTCGGTTAATGAATTCTGGTCGGAAGAATTTTTCAGTTTCACTGAGTAACTGGCTCTTCAGTTTGTCATAGTCCATCACTTCTTCACGCTTACCAAATCCAAAGGATTGACCACCCTTAATAAGATCGGAACCTATATTTGAAGTAAGGATAATAATTGTATTTCTGAAATCGACCTGCCTGCCGAAGGAGTCTGTAAGTCGACCTTCTTCCATGATTTGTAACAGCATGTTGAACACATCCCCATGCGCTTTTTCAACTTCATCAAACAGAACGACCGCGTACGGTTTGCGGCGGATTTTTTCAGTCAGTTGCCCACCTTCTTCATATCCAACATATCCAGGAGGGGCTCCAACTAAACGAGAAACAGTATGTTTCTCCATGTACTCGGACATGTCAAGGTACACAAGTGAGTCTGCATCTCCAAACATGAATTCAGCAATTGCTTTTGCAAGTAATGTTTTACCAACGCCTGTTGGTCCAAGAAAAAGGAATGAACCCATAGGACGGTTCGGATCTTTCAGTCCACTACGAGACTTGCGAATCGCTTTTGCAATTTGCGTAATGCCATCGTCTTGGCTAATCACTGTACGGTGAAGTTCTTCTTCAAGTTGGAGCAATCGTTGCGATTCAGCTTCTTCAAGTCGAGTTAGTGGAACACCGGTCATACTTGAAACTACTTCAGCGATGATATTTTCATCAACGATGCTCGTAATTTCATTCATTTGCTCTCGCCATTCTTTTTGCAACTCGTCTTTCTTCGTGCGAAGTTGTTCAGCCTCATCTCGAAGAGATGCTGCTTGCTCATAGTCAGCATTCTTTACTGCTTCGTCTTTTTTCACCTTTAGCAGTTCAAGTTGCTCTTCAATGTCAGCCATTGATGGCGGTTTTGTCATTGATTTCAAACGAACGCGAGCCCCAGCCTCATCGATTACATCGATTGATTTATCTGGTTGTACTCGATCAGAGATATATCGGTTCGAAAGTTCAACTGCTGCGAGAACCGCTTCATCAGTAAACTTTACTCTGTGATGTTGTTCATATCGTTCACGAAGACCTTTTAAAATCTCAATCGTATCTTCGTTATTCGGAGGATTTACAGCGATTGATTGGAACCGTCGTTCAAGCGCGTTGTCTTTTTCGATGTACTTACGGTACTCATCAAAAGTCGTCGCGCCGATGCATTGAATTTCACCACGAGAAAGTGCAGGTTTCAATACATTTGAAGCATCAATTGCACCCTCTGCTCCACCTGCGCCAACAAGCGTATGAAGTTCATCAATGAAGAGCAGAATATTCTTTGCTCTTCGTACCTCATTCATCACTGCTTTAATTCGTTCCTCGAATTGCCCACGATACTTTGTACCCGCAACCATCATGGCAAGATCGAGCACGACAACACGGCGGTCGTGTAGCAAATCAGGAACTTCACCAGCGATGATGCGTTGTGCGAGTCCCTCAATAATTGCAGTTTTCCCAACGCCAGCTTCTCCGAGAAGAACGGGGTTGTTTTTGGTTCTTCGGCAAAGAATTTGAACAAGCCGTTCAATTTCTTTATGGCGACCGATCACTGGGTCAAGTTCATTTTTCTTGGCAAGTTCAGTTAAATCTCGACCAAAACTATCAAGGGCGGGGGTCTTGCTTTTTCCACGTCTTGGAGATGGGCTTGGGCTGTCGCCTTGAGGTTCCATATCCTCTTCGTCAATTTCTTCAATTTGGCCAACGCCTGCACCAAGAAGGTTGAGCACCTCTTCACGTACATCTTCGAGTTTCAACCCGAGGTTCATGAGAACCTGTGCAGCAACTCCATCTTGTTCTCGAAGCAGACCAAGAAGCAAGTGTTCAGTTCCGACATAATTATGGTTCAGAGAGCGTGCTTCTTCAATCGCATATTCAATCACTTTTTTAGCACGAGGTGTCTGTGGAAGTTTCCCCATTGTGACCATGTCAGGTCCACTTTTTACGAGTTTCTCGACCTCAAGTCGTACTTTTCGTAAATCGATTTCTAGGTGTTTGAGTACATTTGCGCCTACTCCAGAGCCTTCTTTCACGAGCCCAAGAAGGATGTGTTCGGTGCCGATGTATTCGTGGTTAAATCGCTGGGCTTCTTGGTTCGCAAGAGCCATTACTTTTCTAGCGCGATCTGTTAGTCGTTCAAACATAATTCAATTCTCCACCCGCATCATACGCGGGATACGCTTCCAAGGTACGTACAACGGACGTACCCATACATAACAATCGGTGCAACGAGCGTTCCATTTTAAAAGTTCTGAAGATATTGAAAGAAATTCCTCTTTTCCTGTAAAAAAAGGTGTCTACGCCTAAATCTAGGACTCCAAGAATCAGGTTCTTATGCCAAAGTGGCGGGGTGTTCTATCTGGCCGTGCCTAAGATGCACGACGACATCACCACGATTTGCGATCTCTATATTGTGGGTGACAAGCACAATTGAAAGACCATCTTGGTGAAGTTGTTGAAGTACATCGAGGATCTCGTTTCCCGTCTCTTCATCGAGATTGCCGGTAGGTTCATCTGCAAGTAATACACTTGGGTCGTTCATCAACGCTCTGGCAATCGCTACCCGCTGTCGCTCTCCACCCGAAAGTTCACGAGGCCGATGGTTGAGCCGATGTCCAAGACCAAATTGTTCTAGAAGTACAGAGGCTCGTTCCTTTGCATTCAATGTAGATTGAATTGATCTTCCAATCATAGATGGAAGGGTTGTGTTCTCGATGACTGTAAGTTCAGGAAGAAGATGATAAAACTGAAATACAAAACCAATCTCTCGATTTCGGTATTGATTAATAAACCGATTTGATTGTGTCCACACTGAACTTCCCTTAAACATGACATCTCCGCCACCTTCATCAGGTCTATCGAGCCCACCAAGTAAGTGCAACATCGTAGATTTACCCGATCCACTAGAGCCAAGAATTGTCACCCATTCACCTTGTGCAACTTCAAGTGAAGCGTCATGCAAAACAGGAACACTTGCACGACCTAATTCATAGGTTTTCTGTAAGTGACGACCTTCAAGAATTGGTAGGGTTGGTGAGCTATTCATGTCGCAATGCCCTCACTGGATCAGTATCCGCAGCTTTTGCAGCTGGAATGACTGCGCCAAGTAAACAAAAGAGTACGGCTCCACACACGGTTACGATGCTTGATGGCCAATCGAGTTCATTTGGAATGATTGAAAAGTAATACACAGAGGCATCCCAAATTACAAGACCACCGATATGTCTGATAAATAAAATCAATGCGCCTATTCCGCAAAAAGTGATAAATCCAAGTGAGCCTAAGACGACAGGTAACATTGTTCTATATCTCAATTTTGAAGCGGTGTACATCGCAATACAGGCGGCGATAATGAACACTCCAATTGCGAGACCTAGCGGGGGGTTGCCCATTGCTTCATGAATCGCATTGATATTTTTTGTAATCAACCATCCAAGCAAAAGCCCAACACCCGAACCAATCACACCAATAATTAAACTGTATTGCAGAAAGATCCAAACGATGCTTCCTCGCGAGGCACCGATGCTCCGAAGGATGCCAATATCTCTTGTTTTTTCATACACGATTGACCAGAAAATCGAAAGAATTAACGCTGCGACAACAAGATACACAATTGAAAAGAGTGTCCTCATGAGTTCTCTTTCTTTTTCAATTGGTCCAGTAAATCTTCGCTGTTGTTCTTCCCATGTATGGATTGTTAAGCCGGGATCACTTCTCGTTGGGGGCAACACGATTTCGTCATTTGGTAACTGTGCAACAAACTCATCGTACATACTGATTACTTTTTCTTGTAACGCTTCTGCCGTGATGCCATTTGCTCCACCGACGAGTACACTCGTGACCCTTGCAGGGTCAACACCTACGACAACTGTTGGATCATCTACATCAATAATCTCTGCCCTGTCAAGATGAAGGAGTTCTTGTGCAACTCCTATTGGTACAAACACCCTAGATTCATCAATCATAAACACCCCTGATTGAAATTCATTGACGAAAGGGAGAATGCGAGATTCAGGTTCAATAATTCCTCCTTGCGAATCAACAGGAAGCATTGTGAGTGTGCCCTCATACCTTGGCAACCACCAGTAATCATTCCTGATGACTTGGTACGTCCCATCTTTTTGACGTTCATTTCCCTCTGAAACGTGTAGTCCTGAAACAATACCCTCCGTCCCGTTTTGAGAAAGTGAAAGACCTTGCTGTAAAATCGCATCTGGATTTGTAAGTCTCTCATCGATTTCTAATAAAGTATTCCATTGTTCTTCATTCAATAAATCTTGTACATCAGACCATAACGATACGGGTTCCAAATTCATCGCATGAGAAGCATTGTTGACAAGAACCACAAATAAATTCCACTGCTGCTCATCCATGCTTTCCTGAAGAGAATTTTGGTTCGCAGTAATCGCATCAAGGAGGAGCCAATCACGTTGATTATCCGTGGGGGTTGTCCATTGCAATGATTTGTCGAATGAAGTTACTTTTGCAAATGAACTTGGTTCAATTCCCCAAACCTGAACAGTTTCACTTTGTTTCGCTTTGGAATCAGGATATGGCATTCGCAACAATCCCCAACCATCAACAACTGGAGTTGCTGCAAGAACATCTTCATCTTGGTTGAGGTGTTGAATGAGTTTTTCGTAATGAGGAATGCCAGAGATACCATATGTAATGATGACATCACCCATCAATGTTTTCCCAGATGATTGCACCATGTTCAAAAAACCTGACATTACCGAGACTACAACGATGACCAGCGCAACACACAATGCAACTGCTGCAACAGCAATGAAGGGGATAACCCTACTTGTCAAATATCTAGTTGTGAGAAGTGTTTGGTACATAGAATGAGCATCGTACTATCTTGAGGTGTTTCTAGAATGTTACGGCTTTGTTTGTGGACAACCGATATCTGCGATGAAGATCTCTCCTATATGTTGCTTCGCTACTTGTTGTTGAAATCCGAGCTTCTTTCCAACGAAAGTGATTGTCTTGCTTGCCTTTATACAACAACCAAGCACTTCACCACTGTCACAATCTAGGCCAGATGGAATATCAATCGAAATACAGGGGATTTTGCAAGAGTTACAAAACTCTATCGCAGAAGCATAAATACCCTCAACTGTTCGATCGAGTCCGATTCCAAAGATGGCATCCACGCTAATCGTTGCCATTGAATATTGCTCTTCACTGAACTTCGAAATGGGAATGTTCATCGCAGCACAAATTGAAGCATTTGTTTTCGCGTCAGGTGTATTTGGTTCTGAGAAATGAAGAACGCGTACTTGCTTACCCGCATTGGATAAATGGCGTGCGACTGCATATCCATCTCCGCCATTATTCCCTCTCCCGCACAGGATCACGATGTCTTCTAACTGGTCACTTGTTGTGGAATGAAGAATAACTTCCGATGCATTTCGAGCAGCATTTTCCATCAACACAATGCTTGGAATCCCGAAATGTTCAACGGCGACTCGATCGATTTTTTCCAAGGTCGCCCGTGAAAAATAATCGTCACAATTGTTTCCGGCGACTTTCATGCTTGTACAGATGATAACGAGGTACCATACAACAAGATGCCCGCAATCGAACTTACCTCACATATTCTCGGTTTTGTAAATGCCGTGTCTCTTTGCTTATGGTTGGGGATTGCGTATCGGCTATTGATTATGGCAAGGTCCAAATCAACTATTCGTGAAGGACTTCGACTTCCGATTCCACAAGATGCTTCTGTGAGCATCGTGATCCCCGCACACAACGAAGAACGGGTGATTGAGCGGTGCGCAACATCTTTGCGTCAGCAATCTCATGCAAATATTCAAATCATCTTTGTACTAGATAGATGTACAGATAGCACACTTGAAATTCTCCAGAAACACGCCTCAGCAGATAACAGAGTCACTATCATCAAGAACAGTGAATGCCCAGATGACTGGGCAGGGAAGTGCAACGCCGCTCAGATTGGCGCAAAACACGCTACAGGGGATTGGTTGCTGTTCACCGATGCAGACACACAATTCGATACCGACCTTGTCCGATGTTCAGTTGCCTCAGCAATAAAAAGAAATGCCTCTTTGTTGAGCATTCTTAGTTCACTCACAATCTCAAAAATGTTTGAGAAAATTGTTCAACCAATCGCAGGAACGTTTCTCGTCCGCCAATTCCCTGTTGATCGAGTCAACAGAGAATATCGTTCAAGACCATTTGCCAATGGTCAGTTCTTACTTTTTAATCGTAGCACTTATGAATCGATAGGCGGTCACCATGCGGTGAAAGATGATTTGCTTGAAGATATTGCTTTTGCTCGAGCCATTCATGCAGATGGGGGAAAAGTTCAATTGTTGTTTGCAGATGGTTTCCTACGATGCTCTATGTACCCTAGTTTTGAAGCATTCAAGACAGGTTGGAAACGGATTTATATCGAAGCAAGTACGCGGAACGTGAATCGTCTTCGTCGAAGTGGCGTGCTTGCAATTGTGGTATCGATTGTATTACCTTTGCTTGCTGTTGCAGGAATATGTATTGGTGCAATTCAATCTCCACTACTGCTTTGGATTTCTGTTGCATCCCTTGCTTCGTGTGTATTTGTCATTGGTTGGCTATATAAAATGAACAACGCGCCGATGATGTACGCTGTGTTTGCACCGATAGGAGGGCTGGTTGTAGCAAAGATATTTTTTGAAGCAGCATCGATGTTGAAGCACAGGAAGCCCATCCATTGGGGCGGTCGAGAATATATATTGGAGCCAAAATAACGATGCGAATTTTATTAACAAATGACGACGGAATTCGAGCGCCTGGAATTGTCTCTTTGCATAATGCGTTGCAAGGGCTTGGAGAAGTTGTGGTGTTCGCTCCTGAGACCGTACAGTCAGCAATGAGCCATGGGGTAACCTACACAAAACCGTTGATGACACAGCATGTTGAAGTCACGAAAGAAATGAGTGGTACAGCAATCGATGGTCGACCTGCGGACTGTGTAAAACTCGCAACAAGAGGTTTATGGGAAGACCTCTTTGGAGAAGGGACAAAACCCGATTTAACAATCAGCGGGATGAATACTGGTTCAAACGTTGGGATAAATATTATTTATTCTGGTACTGTCGCAGCAGCGATTGAATCAGCGTTTCTAGGAATTCCTGCAATAGCGGTGAGTTTGCACTATGACAACTGTGATTTAATCTGTTATGAAAGAGCAGCCCAAATTGCTCGGAACATTATTGACAGAGTGTTAAAAAACGAATTGCAGTCCCACGAAGTTTTAAACATAAATATTCCTACTTGTGAAACGCCAGATGCACCTATGCCCGAGGTAAAAGTTGTGGAGATGAACGCAGCATACGAGACTGGTCATTACGACAAAAGGCAAGCGCCTGATGGAAGGACTTATTATTGGGCTGCTGGAGACGGCATGACGTTTGCTCATACTGCGAAGGGAAGTGATGTTGAAGCACTCAGTCAAGGTTCTGCTACAGTGACACCACTTGACTATGTGCTCACGAACAGTTCACGAATGGATCTCTGGAAAGAACGACTCGAATAGTTTATTTCGCAAACGTGATGTGTATTGTGATGTTCACAGTTTCCTCACCAACAAGCGCATCAATTTTGTCTCCAGAAGCTCGCCAACGGTACAAACTCGCCTCGAGTGTTCGGTCAATTGATCCACTGCCAGTGCTGTATACAATGACAACACGTTTTGGTTTGCCGCGAGCGCCAATGTGCAATTCAGCAACAAGATCACTTGGAGCATTTGTGACAAGTTGATTCGCAGTAAAAGAAGGTCTTCTAGGTCGAAGTACGATTCCCTGCGCTGCTAATGGCTTTCCTTTTTTCCATTGATCAGAAGTAATGTTAATCACAGAAGTTGCTTCAGAGTCTCGATCTGATGGGCTTCCTTCAGCAGGGATTTCTTCTATTTCTACTTGCAGATGAGGTGTTTCAGGAATTTCTACTTGTTCAACCTTGACTATTTCTTTAGAGGGGATTGTGATTTCGATTCCTTGTAACATCTCAAGGAATTGTGATGTAAATTCAGAAAATGGTTTTGAAATATCTTGAATAGTCGTGAGGACTGCAGTAGCTTGATTTGGATCCGCGAGTTCAGTATCTGCCTTCATCTGGGCTTGTTCAACGTTTGCAAATCGAGCTCGTTGCTCTTCATATTCTTCATAACCAATCCACGTCAACGTAGATTCTTTCGACTTATCAATGCCCAAATCAATCTCTGGTTTTTCTGCGATGGGGGTTTCAAGGTGGGTTGCTTTTGCTGGTGGAAGATAGGCCATCGGAGGTTTTTTTGCATACACAATCGGTAATACTAAAAGGTGCAGTAAAATCGATAACAAAAAAGCACAAAGGATGGCGATGTTTTCACGGAGCACCATTCACTTCTTCCTTTTGTTTTGGTGCTCCAACTAAAAATATTTCTACACCTTCGTGCCGTAATCTATCCCAAGTTCCTGTCAAGAGAGGGCCGCGGTCCAATGCGGCTTCCCCATCCTCAACCACAACGTAAATTGCAGCATCTGGTTCGTCTTCAAGTTCTTGGCGAACTGCACCCACAACTCCATCGAGTCCTACGATGGTCTTGTTGACATATATATTTCCATCAACAGCAATTGTGACGGAGATAGATGGCCTTGGCTCTGCAGGCGATCCAGAGACATAAGACTCAAGAGGAACTGGAAGTACTTCAGCCCGCACCATCAGCACCATCGCGTAAATAAAGAATGTCAAGAGTAAAAAAACCACGTCGATGAGCGGCATAATCTCAACGCGGGTTTCGTGCTCATTGCGACGTAGAGGCCGCATCCATTATTCCTCAAATGTAAGACTAGCAAGTGCAACAGGGGTGTTTTCAATAAACTCGAAAACTTGATCTAAGCCAGTTGCAAGCATTGTTGACCAGATGGAATCAGAAATGTTGCAAATGATCATTCGTCGTTCTTTCGTATGGAGAAGTTTTTTAATTTCAATTAACGCACCAAGATTTGATGAGTTTAAATTTGAAACATTTTGCAAATCAATGACAGTATGATAAAACGAAGCGTTTTCATCTCTCAGGTTTGAGAGCACTGAATCTGTATCCTCGGAGAAATCTGGTTCATCGAGTAACTCAAGAATAAGAATGTCATCGTTCCACTGGTTTAACGTCATACTGCAAGGATACAGTATTTAGAGCCACGTTGGAATCATGATGTTGCCGGAATCTCAGACTCGATAGGCGTTTCAATCGCTTCAATTTTCGCAGCAGCGATTAATCGGTCGCCATCTTTAAGGTTGACAACACGTACGCCCTTAGTATTTCGACCGATTGTACTTATATCGCTTGCAGGAATCCGAACAAGCATGCCCTTGGCAGTGATAAACATCAAACTATCGGTGTCTCGAACAGCACGAATATCAGCAACCAATCCATTTCGATCACCGGTTTTAATATCTCTTCGACCCTTTCCGCCTCGAGATTGAGCACGAGTCGAGCCATCTTCGCTGTGTACAAGGTAATCAAGCATTGGCGTTCGTTTGCCATATCCATTTTCAGTCATGGTCATTAAATCCATGTCATCTTCGGCAAGAACCGCACCAACAACCGAATCGCCTTCTGCAAGATTTATCCCCTTTACTCCTGCAGCAGTCCGACCCATGAGCCGTGCATTTCCCTCTTCAAAACGAATTGACATTCCTTGTGAGGTACCCATTAGCACATGGCAGTTACCATCTGTTTTAATGACATCTACAAGTGAATCGCCTTCATTTAATCGAATAGCGTGAATGCCACCACTGTTTACATTGCGATATTCAGCGACCGCAGTTCGTTTGATTCGACCCAGCGAGGTTGCGAACACAAGGTTGTCTTGACATGTATCAAACTCTTTGATGTTCCTAAAAGTGACGATGTTTTCGCCATCTTTGAGGTTCAATAAGTTCACAATGGCACGTCCACGGCTTGTACGAGTAGCCTCTGGAATTTGATACACCTTCAATCGGAACACCCGGCCACTATCTGTAAAGCACAGTAAGTCATCGTGCGTAGAGGCAACAAAAATGTGTTCGATGAAGTCATTTTCTTTTGTTTCTCCACCCTTGATTCCACGTCCGCCTCGGCCTTGTTCACGGAATGTGTCTATCGGAAGTCTTTTCACGTACCCATGGTGTGAAATCGTGACGCACACATCGTGTTCAGGAATAAGTGCACCAAAATCAAACGTGTCATCTTCACTTTCAACAAATCCAGTCATTCTTTCGGTTGCATATTTCTCTTTAAGTTCGATGCAATCTTCTCGAATGATGTCAAGCACAAGTCGCTCATCTGCGAGGATTGCACTGTAGTCATCAATTTTCTCAAGAAGATCTGCATATTCGCTGGTCAATTTTTCAATTTCAAGCCCAACAAGTTGAATGAGCCGCAACGCACCGATTGCATCTGCTTGAAGTTTGGAGAGTGAAACTCCATCTTTTGCTGTTTCAACCAGTCTCTTTGCAATGAATTTTGCATAATCATGTTTTTCAGGAATACAGAACTCACGAGCCATGAGTTTTTCGATTGCTTCTTCCCGAGTCTGGCAACCACGAATCAGTGCGATGACTTCATCAATATCGCACACAGCATAAATCAATCCTTCAAGGCGATGCGCTGCTTTGCTTGCTTCTTTAAGTAGAAACTCAGTTCGTCTTCGAATGACTTCACGTCGATGATTTACCCAACAATCGATGAGCCCTCGAATGCCAAGTGTTTGAGGACGGCCATTGACAAGTGCAATGTTAATGACAGAAACGGTCGACTGAAGTGGAGTAAACTTGTAGAGTTGTCGTTCGACAACATCTGGATCTGCACCTCGTTTGAGATACACAACAATTCGCGTTCTCCACTTTTTGCCAGAGAAGTTTTTAATGTCAGAGATGTCTGTGATGCGTCCGTTTTTTGCACAATCGACAATCTTCTCAATCAAGTTGTTTTGGACGAGTTGGTATGGGATTTCATCAATCACAATCGCTTCGCGCTTACCGATAGTCTCGTGATGAACTCGTCCTCTGACTTGCAATTTCCCTCTTCCTGTGGCGTACGCGTCGATTAATCCCTGTTTGCCAACGACAAGCCCACCGGTTGGAAAGTCTGGGCCCTGTACGATTTTAAGGAGTTCTGGGAGTTCAATCTCAGGGGCGTCGATGGTAGCGACAATGGCATCACAGATTTCACCTACATTGTGAGGTGGCATGGAGCAAGACATTCCAACAGCAATGCCGCTTGATCCATTGACAAGCAAGTTAGGAAATTTTCCCGGCAGAACTGTCGGCTCTTGACGCGTTTCGTCATAGTTAGGCTTGAAGTCAACGGTACCGAGTTTAATATCGTCGAGCATCGAAACAGCAGCAGCGGTCATTCGAGCTTCGGTATACCGCATTGCAGCAGGCGGGTCACCATCAATTGAACCAAAGTTCCCCTGCTTGTCGACGAGCATCACTCGCATCTTCCAATTTTGTCCCATGTTTACAAGTGTTGGATAAATCACCGACTCGCCATGTGGATGGTAATTACCCGAAGTATCACCAGCAATTTTTGCACACTTACGATGTTTTCGTCCAGGAGTTAAACTCAGATCATGCATTGCTACAAGGAGTCGACGTTGTGACGGCTTAAGCCCATCACGAACATCGGGTAAAGCACGATCCATAATGGTTGACATGGCGTACGTTAAGTAACTGTCATGCAACTCACGTTCGATAAGTTGATCAGTTACTGCACCGATGTTGTTGACAACTTCATCGTTTGGTGCGTCTGGATTCTGTTCTGGAGTTTCGCTCATCAAGTCCCTGTTAAGACCCCGTATTGTACCCTAGGAACGGTCGTTTCGCACTCACTTATAAGGGTGTTCAACGTTGCTTTAAGAGCAATAAATACTCTCGATTTCCAGCACCTTTTTTGCTTGATTTTTTCCCCTTAATTGGCGAGATTGTTTCACCAACAATGTCGAGTTCAAATGAAACGCACAACTCCTTCACGCGATTCAAAATTTGTTCAGCCGCTTGTTCAGAAAGCCCCTTGCCCACGGATTCATGTGCTTTTTCTTCTTCTGTTAACTCATAGTGTGGTTTAACAAGGGTGATGATATGCCCATTCTGTAACCACTGAAGTCCTGCTGGAAGTGCAAGTTTTTGAGGAGTCCACCCCAAATCAATGACTACTAAGTCGACAGTTGATGGTGGCTTAACATGTAGTGCATTCGTGCGTTCTAAGGTTTCAACCCTAGGGTCACTCCGTAATTTCCAAGCAAGGGTGCCATACCCTGTATCAACAGCATGTACGTGAGAAGCGCCACGTTGCAAGAGGCAGTCTGTGAATCCGCCGATGTTACATCCCAAATCTGCACACGTTAATCCTGTAACATCAAAATCAAACGTATCCAGCGCATGGTCTAGTTTTAACCCCGCTCTTGAAACGAATTGTGATTCATTCATTAGAAATGCCAACGAGTGCAACACCTGCGTTGTTCGCGGCGGCAATGACAGCCGGAGCATCAAGTAAAATGACACGGCCAGTTCCAACTGCTATACATCCACATCCTGCAGATGCAACTTGCTCAATTGTCTTTATGCCAATTGAGGGAACATCAGCTCGCATGTCATGATCTTCTGCTGCAGTTTTAAGAAGTGTCCATCCACCTGCTTTACAGAGTGATCCGGCTCGTTCTATCAGTGCTTGAGTACCTTCAATCGCTTCAACAGCGAGAACATCACCATCACGAACTGCGATGGATTGACCAATATGCAGAGCAGCACTTTGAGTGAGCAGTGGCCAACCGAATTCAATGTCCGCCTTTTGTTTCTTGTTCGGCGAAACAGTCCCAAGGATGCCGGTTCCTGCAAGGTGATCTGGAATGTGTGTAGTTGAATCGATGAGTGTGACTCCTGATTTTTGCAGTTCATCAGCAATTGCTGCAAGAACTGTAGCATCCCTACGGTCTAAGCGCAGACGACGATACCAAAGAAGAAGCGAGGTGATGTCTGGCATCAATCGAAGGACGCTGAATGGGTCGTGCATGACGGTTTTGCCAACACCCCCAACCATGACAGTGTCGTGGGCACCCCATTTTTTGAGGAGTCTAATCCACCGACCAATGCGAGCCATTCCCGCGTATGAAAACGTATCACATTCACGAGCAAGTTCAGGAACACATTGTCCCTTCAAACCAACACAACACACTCGATATCCCAATTCCTTTGCGTTACGAGCAACAATAATAGGCAATATCCCATTTCCTGCAATCATTCCCAAGATTGGTTTTTCACTCGTCACAGTGGGCATTATATCTATTTAACAGGTGTGACTGTGGCAGGTGTGACTGTCACTGTCGCTCGCAGACTCGCTCTGTGTGACAGTCACGATTCGCTTTTGTGTGCCAGTCACCACACTAAGTGGCTGTCACCGAAGGTGACTGTCACACTGTATGTGTGGTGACTGTCACACTGTATGTGTGGTGACTGTCACACTGTATGTGTGGTGACTGTCACGGATTCCCGTGCATTGGCAGGATGTCTTCAGGTGGTGGCTGAGAGATTTCAGCAGACGTGATGTGGTGAAGTACATTCTCTGGACTAGGATTGATGTAGATGAGTTGATGCACAGCATCTCGAATAAATTTGTGATCAATGCCATGATTGAGCATTTCGATGAGTGGATCAAAATATCCATCAATATTTACAATCCCAATTGGTTTTGCATGGTCGCCTAACTGCCGACCGACAAGCACTTCAAACATCTCTTCGTACGTCCCAATTCCTCCCGGAAGGACGATAAACGCATCGCCACGATTCATCATTATCGAACGTCGTTCCTGCATTGTATCTACCACAATCAATTCATCACATGCTTCATTCGCTTGTTCATGTGCAACAAGTTTATGGGTGATGACTCCTACAACTCTCGCTCCGCTTTCTGCAGCACTTGCTGCAACCTCGCCCATCAAACCAATTCGACCTCCACCGTAAACGAGAGCGAGTTCTTTTTCCCCAAGCACCTTACCAATCACTTCAGCGGCATCGTGATAGGATTGTTCAAGTTGAGTCGAAGAACCACAATACACAGTAATTGCTTTCATTCATTCCCCTCTTGATTGCTTAATTGCATCGAGCACTTGCTCAACTGTATAGAAATCACCACGGAAATCTTCCTCGCCATCAGGACCCATGATGATAAGTAACGGGATTCGTAAACCACCGACTTCATGAAGCAATGCGTTTCCAGAAACATTGTTTCCAGTTAAATCAACTTTGATTGGTGTGACATCTTCTGCTTCAAATGCGTCAACAACTCGGGGGCTATGCAAAACAGTACTTTCAAGCAGTTTGCAATTCAAGCACCATTCCGCAGTGAATTCAATGACGACCACGTCGCCTTCATCAAGTTTTTCCTGTAACAATTCTGGCGTGTAATACTCCCAATCGATAGGACCACTTTCGGTTAGTCGGTTTCCTGCCATTACAGCGAAAAATGAGATGAGTAACCCAAGGAGAACAAATGAAATTTTGGTTCCGTTGCTTTTTGCAACAAAAAGAGTCCGCCACGATAGCCAAAGCCCTGCAATAGCAACACAAGCAGCAACCACCCACAAATACATCCTTGATGGCGGCGCACCTTCTTGTTGCAAGACTCCACTTAAACCCACCCCAATGAAGTACGCTGCAGCAGCAAGCATCAACAATCCCATCACTTGTTTAATGACTTCACTTGCAGCTCCTGCTCGTGGCATTTTTTCAACAAGTTGCGGGAACGCTGCAAGAATGAGATAAGGAACAGCCATCCCAAACCCAATCGCGCCAAACACAGTTAACGTGACAACTGCAGATTGAGTAGCAGCCCACGCAGCAGCAGCCCCCATAAAAGGTGCAGTGCAAGGCGTTGAAAGAACCGCAGTCATCACACCAAACAAGAACGAACCAAAAATCGAATCTTGTTTTGGATTCACTTTGTACACCGCGCTGGGAAGTCGAATGGAAAACAGACCGGTCATTCCAATTGCCATCACAGCAATGAACACACCAAGAACAATTGTGAATGCTGGATATTGAAACATTTGGTTGATTGCAGTGAATCCCGAAACTAACGCAATCGCAATACCAAGACCAACCCACAATGACATGACGCCGAACATCATCCAAATACCAAGAATGAATGTCCTTCTTCGGTTCCCCGCGTGTGCACTCAGCCCCATAATTTTGATTGGAATTACAGGTAACACACACGGAGTTAAATTCAAAAGGAATCCACCGCACGCAGCGACAAGAAGAAGCAAAAGAAATGCACCAGTGCCATTTGAATTTAATGAAAATGTAATACCAAACGCATCAAAATTAATTTCACTGTTAGTAGGGGCTTCAATACCAGAATGAATTTTTGAAAAAACAGTGCTATCGAATTTTGTGAAGGTGCTTGATTGTTCATTTGTAGACGCGTTAGATGGAGCAACAATGTTAATGTCAACGGTGATGCCATACCCGTCCCACATCTCCCCCATATCTGGCAGTGGGGTTGGCTGTAAGCAAGAAAATTCGTCACAAGACTGGAAGACCGGTCGAACAACAAAACTTGTTGTACCAACTGGAGCGTCATTCGCAATTGTAATTGGTACAAATACAACCGCTCGCCCTAGAAAGACTCCGTAATCAACAGGTGAATCTCCAAAGCCAACCTCAACAACGGTGACCTCGGGCCACTGGATGTATCCTTCATGAATTGTAATCGGTGACTCATCGGGCAATTCAAAGAACAATTCAGTTGCGTAATAATATTCAGGGTCTCCGAGCTCAGGCGGCACGTCGGGGTCATTGGTGTGTGTGTGCCAATGTTCTTCGTGATCGAGAATGACCGCTAGAATCGCATCTCCACTTGGCGTGACCGATTGAGGCGTAACTTCGATTGAAACGGCGACTTTATCTCTTGAATCGCGAAAATTGCCTTGTTGTGCAAATCCGACTGAAGCTAGAAAGAGCCATATAATGACCAAAAATGGGGTTTTTGACAATTTCATCGGTAACCTAGGCATCCTACGCGATTGGGGCGAGTTGCGTTCTGAGCACGGGGGGAATACCCTGTACCGTTTCCCCGCCATTAGCGTAAATGGCACAGTGTTTAAGAGGAGTGTAGTAATGATCCAACGAGGATTTTTACAACTTATTTCCAGTTATGACTGCTAATTGCAGTCATCCCGTGGCGCTGAACCCTCACCAAGGAGGTTCAGTCGTGCTGTAAGATTTTTGCTTACATCACGAACCGTGCATGTTGCACATCCGACCTATTTTATGGTTGGCCACGGGTACGCATCGCGTCCCGTTTTTTATTTCCAACAACTCAACAACTCAACAACCAAACATCTGAATCAGGACAATAACGACTATGAACAGAGAAACAATTGAAATCATCGACACAATCGCCAAGCAACGCAAGATTGAGAAATCAGTCATCATTGCTGACCTTGAACAAGCAATGGTGAGTGCTGCCCGAAAGCACTTCAATTCGTTAGACACAGAAGAATTTTCGTGCAACATGGATATCATGACGGGCGAAATCAGAATTTGGCGGCACCTCGATGAAGGTGCTGTTGAAATTCCACTGGAAGAACTTGGAAGAATCCCAGCCCAAACAGCAAAACAGGTCATGATTCAACGCTTCCGAGAAGATGAGCGGTCAGGTATTTTTGACGAGTACATTGATAAAGCTGGCGAACTGACTACTGGCGTGTGTAGCCGTTATGAAGGTGGATCACTCATCGTTCAACTTGATAAACTCGGCCGTGTCGAGGGATTCATGCCCCGCTCAGAGCAAATTCCAGGAGAACAATTCCGTCCTGGTGATCGGGTTCGATGTTTTATTCTTGATGTTCGAGATACTGGAAGTCAAGTCAAAATTGTATTGTCACGAAGTCATCCAGATTTCATTCGTCGCCTTTTTGAAGCAGAAGTCCCTGAGGTTCAAGAACACGTCATTGAAATTCACGCAATGTCTCGCGAGCCAGGGTTCAGAACGAAGATTGCAGTGACTTCAAACGATTCAAAAGTCGATCCAGTTGGTGCATGTGTAGGCGTTCGAGGAAGCCGAATACGAAACATCGTCGAAGAACTTGGTGGTGAAAAAATCGACATCGTTCGTTGGAACGAGTCAAGCCAAGTACTCATCTCAAACGCCCTTAAGCCGGCAGAAGTGGATGAAGTCAGCCTTTGCTTTGAGCTTGGTCGAGCAACGATTATTGTTCGTGACGACCAGCTCTCACTTGCAATAGGCCGACGAGGTCAAAACGTTCGTCTTGCAGCAAGATTAACTGGATGGGATATTGATATTTTGACTCCCGAAGAGTATCAAAAAGGTCTTGAAATATTGTGGGATGCACTCAAGCCGATTGAAGGCGTCACCGAAGACATGCTGGATCGAATGGCTGCAATGGGAATCATCAGCATCTTTGATGTTGAAGAAATTGGTCGAAATGTTCTTGAAGAAGATTTGGAATTCCCAAAACAAATTGCTGACCGTTGTATCGACCGTTCAATTATTCGTTCTAAGGAAGTGACAATTGAGCAAGAAGAAGCGAAAGCAGCAGAAGAAGCAGTTCGTTTAGAAGAAGAAGCCGCCGCAGCAGCAGTTCTAGATGTTGAAATTGATGAGGCAACTGAAGCAGTTGCAGATTCAATTCTAGATTTTCCAACAGAAGATGCCAAAGAGGTTGACGAACCTGAATCCGAATTGGATGAGACTTCAGAGCCAATTGTAGAGGTTGCCGAGTCGAGCGAAGAATTGGAAGTCGTGGAGTCTTCAGAAGAACCAGAAGCAGAAGTTGTTGAATCTGCTGAAGAACCAGAACCAATTGCAGAGGAAAGTAACGATTAATCACTGATTAATGTTGGAGCACACACGTGGCTAAAAAAGTAGCGAAAACCCGAGTTCATCATATTGCCAAGAAGATTGGTGTTGGTTCTAAAGACATCATTAACAAGTGCAAAAGCGAAGGCATACCTGATATTACAGGGCATATGTCGGCAGTGTCTGCTGGTCTGGAGGCGACGATTACTGAATGGTTTAGTGAAGACAGTAGTTCATCCTCAGCAGTTGAAACAGCAGAAAAAGTAAACGTGACGAAAGCAAAGGCGCGAGCGAAAAAGAAAACAAAGAAGAAGACCACGAGTAAAACTGCGAAAAAAACAAGTAAGCAAGACAGTAAAAAGCAGAACCAGGAAGCAGAAGAGCCGATTAAGCCGATGGGTCGCAAAATGGAAACGCCCACAAAGGCGAAGATGTCAGGTCCTAGGGTTATACGAATAGAACAACCTGAGCCTGAAGCGGAACCAAAACAACGTCAGCCAAAACAAAGGCAGGGAGCATCGCCAAGAGGTGGTGCAGGTGTAACGATGCCTCAGCAAGCACCCCCGCCAACAGAACAAGATCAGGGTCGAGGTTCCAGAAGGAATAAACGACGTACCTCAACTCAAACTGGTGGTAGGCAAGGTGAACGTGGTTCGAGAAATCCGGCTCCAACCCAAGATCGGAGTGACTCCAATTGGCGCAAGCAAGATCTACTAGAACGAGAGAATAGACTTCGTAGAAGCGGTGGGTTCTTCAGACAAGCACGCAGAGATAGTCAAAAAAGAACAGACAAACCAGCAGCAAAAGCAAAAACACTAAAACAAACAGGCGGTAAGGTTCAAGTATCAGAACCGATTGCAATTAAACAACTCTCTGCAGCAACAGGTGTTAAAGCGAACGAAATTCTTAAGAAATTACTCCTTTCAGAAATTGTTGCAACTGTAAACGACCACATCGAAACCGAGCAGGCAGTTGAAATGATGATAGAGTGGGGAATTGAGTTAGAAGTAACAGAAGAAAAATCAGCAGAAGAACAAATTGAGGCTACGTTTACAGAGCGAACATCAGTTGATGAACAGCCAAGATCTCCTGTAGTGACGATTCTTGGGCACGTTGATCACGGTAAAACCTCTCTCCTTGACAGAATTCGATCTGCAAATGTTGCAGATGGCGAAGCGGGTGGCATCACTCAGGCAACAAGTGCATTCAGGGTCCCAGTCCAAGCAGGTGATCAAGAACGACTGGTAACGTTTATCGATACTCCCGGTCACGAGGCATTTACAGAGATGAGAGCACGAGGTGCGAAAGTTACGGATATTGTTGTCCTTGTCGTAGCAGCAGACGATGGTGTGATGCCACAAACTGTCGAATCAATTAACCATGCAAAAAGCGCAGATGTACCAATAGTCGTTGTTCTCAATAAAATTGATAAACAAAACGCGACTGAGGAAAACATCCAACGGATCCTTGGACAATTAGCTGAACACGAGTTGAATCCAGTTGATTGGGGCGGTTCAACTGAAATCATCCGAACAAGTGCAATTGAAAACACAGGCATTCAGGATTTACTTGAGATTCTAGATTACCAAGCTGAACTTTTAGAATTAAAGGCAGACTTCGGTGGAGATGCAGAAGGAACAGTCATCGAAGCACAGGTAGCAGATGGGAAAGGTCCTGTTGCAAACATCCTTGTTCAAGAAGGATGTTTGAAGAAGGGCGACTTTATTGTTGCAGGTCGAGGATTTGGCCGGATTCGAGCACTTGTTGATGAACGAGGTGAACAAGTCGATGAGGCAACACCTTCAACGCCACTCTCGATTTTGGGTTTAAGCGAAGTGCCTGACGCAGGTGACAAGTTCTATATTGTGAAATCATTAAAAGCAGCAGAATCGGCTTCAAAGGAACGAATCCAACAAGAACGACAGTCAGATTTGGCGGTTGAAAAAGTGACGCTCGATAACATTTTTGATCAGATGAAGTCTGCAGATGTTCGAGAACTCCCTGTCATTGTGAAAGGAGACGTGCAAGGTTCAATAGAAACTCTCCGTAGTACAATAGGTAAGATTGGCAACGATGAAGCTGCTGTCGCGATCAAACACTACGCAGTTGGTGGTATTAATGAATCAGATGTGAATTTAGCAGAGGCATGTGGTGGAATCATCGTAGGGTTCAATGTGACAAGTTCTGCGAAAGCAAGACAACTTGCAGAACAAAAGGGCGTTGAAATTCGCTACTACGATGTGATTTACAATCTTATTGATGACCTTACTAAAGCGTTAGAGGGACTGCTTGACCCAGAAATCAAACTCGAAGTACTCGGACATGCAGAAGTTCGAGACGTATTTAAGATTTCTAAAGTTGGCATGATTGCAGGGTGTTATGTTACAGACGGTTCGATTGAACGCCACCAACAAATCCGTGTAACTCGCGATGGTATTGTGATTGAGTCAGACAGGCGCTTGGACCAACTGAAACGATTTAAAGACGATGCTAAAGAAGTAAAATCAGGTCAAGAATGTGGCATGAATATTGATGGGTACAGTGACATTAAAGTTGGCGATGTCATTGAATGTTACAAATCTTTGGAGGTAAAGCGTACGCTTTAATCAGCAAATGACGCAGCGAACAGACCAAGTTGCCTCAACTCTACAAAAAGCAACCCAAGACGTCCTGTCTAGAGGGCTTGCTGACCCACGTGTTCAAGGTTTGATAACTGTTACACGCGTGGAGGTAAGCGCAGACCTATCAAACGCTACGTTCTTTTGTACTGTGACTCCCCACGAACACGAAAAATTATCTATGCACGGATTGAAATCTGCAGCAACATGGGTTCGTAGGCAAGTCTCAGATAAAGTTCGATTTAGAAGAATGCCAAAATTTACCTTTAAAGTTGATGAACAATTGTTACGGCAACAAGAAGTCCTCGCGAGCATTGCGGAAGCAAATCGAGAAGATGAACGCAGAGCCAAAAAAAACAAGAAGGAAGAAGTTGAGTGAAAAACGCAACCGAATTTGCAAAAAAGTTTAAAAAGTTCCGAAAATCGCTGCCATCAGCAGAGATTACAACCAGTGAAGATGGAGTCATTGGCGAAGTGATTTATGCGCATCTGCTTTGGAATGCAACTGCAAAACAAGCAATGGCAGCATACAAAAAATTAATTGCTGCAGCGGTAGATTTAAACGATCTTCGAATGAATCATGTATTCGAGACAGTTGATTTGATTGGTGTAAATTACCCTTACGCAGGAGACAGGGCAAAGAGATTAAAAGTTGTGTTAAATGCTATTTACCGACGAGAGCATGGTGTTCACATTTTGAGTCTCGACGGAGCAGGAAAAAGGGATGTGCGAGAATATTTCGACACGCTAGAGGGGATTACACCATTTGTATCCAATAGAGTGTGTGCTGTTTATTATGGTGTCGCAACAATGCCCGTTGATGACCGCACCCTTGGTGTGCTCATTGCAAATGATTTAGTTCACGAACAATCGAGTATTACAGATGTTGCATCATGGCTTGCTAGACAAGTGAAGGCGGATGAAATTTGCGATTTCCATGTCTGTTTGCACTCTTGGGTAGAAACACAGCCGGTCCCCAAGCCAAGCAAGTCCGAAAAGAAGGTAACAAAGAAAAAATCACCCGCAAAGAAATCAGCAAAGAAATCAGCAAAGAAATCGGTAAAAAAAACCGCAAAGAAACCAGCAACAAAAAAAGTCACTAAGAAGGCAGCGGTCAAAAAGAAAGTGACAAAAAAAACGCCAAGAACAAAAGTTGCTAAAAAGAAAACGACAAAGAAAACAGCAAAGAAAAAAGCGACTTCAAAAAAGTGACTACGAATTGGATAGCATTACCACTACTTCTTCTGATGTTTGGTGGAGCAAGTCCAGAATCACCTACGTTACAAGAGTGTTTTGAAGAAATTGTTCAGGAGGTACCCAAACCTCCAACTAGCCAGACTAATCGCAGGGCCGCAAGGGAATACGTTGTAGCTCATCAATTCGCCGCTGAAGATCAACATCAATTTGCAATTGCACATTTTAGAAAATGCGCAGAACTTGATACGCTCTCAGCGGCGCCATGGGCAGGGATGGCTATTTCACTTTCTGCTACAGGCAGGAACGACTCGGCACTTGTAGCGTGGAATGAGGTAATAACGAGGGACCCTCAACACAAAGATGCGTTGTTGATTCTTGGTTTAGATGCTGCAATTATGGGGAACGTAGAAAAGGGGAAACAATATTTGTCTAAGCACTGGTTGACTGCAAAAGCAATCCCGTTAGAACAATTGCTTCGAGTAGCTGCATTGCTATCAGTGTTTGAATCTAACGAACAGATTAGTGAACTACTTGAAGAAACCGTAGACCAGATTGTCAATGCCGCTTTGTATGACCTTATGTCAGGCGCAACGAGCCCCGCATGGTTGGGGGTCATTCAACAACTTGTCGATTTAGACGCAATTGAAATCGCAATGAAGTTAACTGTACGAGCCATTCCATTTCTTCAAGAGGCAGAACTTGGAACAATACTTACAGTGCTACCAGTGCTTGAATCGTCTTTAGATGGCAATGGTTCAGCAACACTCAACGCGTACAAACAAATCGCCTCGACCCAACTCATACCTCTTGCGCCTCGTTGGTATGAGCCTGTCCCTTTAGCAGAAGCACTTTCAATAGCAGCCCAATCAATGTCAATAGTAAGTACTGGCTCGGTTGGTCCAGTTCTTTTATATCGTTCTTCGTTAGCCCTCGATCCGATAGACGCCCTTACGATGAATAACTTAGCGTGGATTCTTTTAGAGCGACATGGGCCAACTCAAGAAGTTCAAAAACTCAGCACAAGGGCATTGGAGTTAGATCCAGAAGCTCCGTATATTTTGGACACAGTTGGTTGGATGCACACGTTGCTTGGCGACACTAAAAAGGGGATTCCAATGTTGCTTCAATCACTTGAGAGATCAGATCAGCCAAGCGTAGGAACATATGACCACCTTGGAGATGCATACTGGCTTGCAAACCAGAAGGAAAACGCAATTGAATGTTGGGATATAGCGAACAAAATACTGCAATCACCAGAGTTTCATCAGGGAGTTTTAGAAGGATATGCGGGGTTGGCTTATACAGTATGGGGAGTTTCGGTTCTTACACCCGAAGCGTTGTATGATTTAGAGTTCGGTGAGTTGGCTCGCCGATTAAAAGAGAAACAAACTGCAATCCAAGAGGGAATTGAACCCACTCTAGGTTTTTCAGTACCAATGAACGGAGCAAATTGACATGGCAGGTCATAGTAAATGGGCCAATATTAAACACCGAAAAGCACGACAAGATGCTGTTAAAGGGAAACAGTGGTCAAAATGTAGTCGTGCGATTATGGTTGCTGTAAAAAACGGTGGTCCAGATTCTGAAACAAATCTCACGCTTCGTTATGCAATTGAAGATGCTAAATCCGTCAACATGGCGAAAGATACCATCGAAAAAGCAATAAAGAAAGCAAGCGGTGAGGGTTCTGAAGGTGTGACATATGAAGAAGTTCGATATGAAGGATATGGACCAGGTGGAGTTGCAATTATCGTTGACGTCTTGACGGATAATGTGAATCGCACTGCACCCCAAATGCGGAAATTATTCGAAAAAGGGAATGGGAATCTTGCAAAACCAGGATCAGTCGCATTTAGTTTTTCAAGTACAGGGGTAATTCTTATTGAAGAGTCAGCAACAGATGAAGAGCAACTCATGGAAGTTGCACTTAATGCAGGTGCGAACGACATTATTCAAAGCGATGGGCTCTTTGAAGTGACTTGTAATCCAGTTGATTATTTAGAAGTGCGGAAGGCGATAGAATCAGCAGAAATTCCAATGGTTTCATCCGAGGTCACAATGGTTCCTGCATCTCAGGTTGAATGTGACGTACCTCTTGGAACCAGGATGCTTCGTTTGATTGAATCCTTTGAAGACCATGATGATGTTCAGAATGTTTACTCAAATGCAGACATCCCAGAAGAAGCAATGGAAGCCTGATGCGTCTTTTTCTTTTTCTGTTTTTGGCATCAACCCTAATTGGATGTTCTGTTCCCACAAAAAAATGGTCTGGTGAGAACAAAGAATTTGTTTGGTCGGCAATGGTCGCAGCAGCGAATGCCCCAGATTATTCATCAAGCGACCCAAGGAAACGATGGATTGTGATTGAAAATGATGTTGATGTGAACAACCAACTTGGAAGAATCGTTGTTCGAAGAAAACTTTCACGTTCATTAAAATTACCTCGGCAAAATGAGCAGACCGATCATCGGGAGTGGTTTTTTGTCATCAAACTGCTGCCAGGGCCTGAGCCTACAGTTACATTTGATGTCACCGAAAGCCAACTCGTTCCTGTTAGAACACTCGATGAAGCAGACCGCTACTTTTCACAAGTTGACGACCTGCTTCACCCGAATTAATTAACCCGCGGTTAATTAATTCGGGTGAAATAGGTCGTGAGCCCGCGGTTAATTAATTATGTATGTACAGTTATCTAGGACTATCCAGCTTCTGCTCGAGGATGAGATTGGTCAAAAGATTCACGCATCCGTTTCGTTGTCAAGTGTGTATACACTTGAGTTGTTGAAAGTGATTGGTGACCTAGCAGTTCTTGGACACTTCGCAAATCGGCGCCATTATCAAGTAAATGCGTTGCAAAACTGTGCCGCAGTGTATGTGGTGAGATCGATGGATCTAGCCCAACTTGTTCCAAATACTTTGAAACTTTACGTCTCACAGAGCGAGTAGATAGCCGTGTTGAATGTTTGTTGATAAACAGAGGGTCATCAACTTCGCAAGAGACATTATTTGCTTGCAACACCCCAAGGTAATGGGAAATAGCAGCCATTGCATGTGTGCCGAGTGGAACTATTCTTTCTTTTCGCCCTTTTCCACGAATGATGATGGCTTGCCCAGTTTCATCAATGTCACTGAAGTTAATGCCTACGAGTTCACTTACACGAATACCAGTTGAATAGAGTGTTTCTAAAATTGCGCGGTCTCGAGCACCTAATAGTGTTTTATCATTTGGAGCGGAAAGAAGTTTTTCAACTTGTTCGACATCAATTGCTTTTGGTAGCCGCTTCTTCTGCTTTGGAGTACGTATGAGTGTCATCGGATTCGTATCGATACATCCATTTCGTTCTAACCATCGATAAAAACTACGAAGGGTGGCAATTTTTCGTGCCATCGTCGCAGGAGAGTAATTCGACTCTGCTAAACAGGCTAAAAAACTACGAAGATATTCAGTGTCTGCGCTGACGATGTGTTCACTAATCGTTTCGGGTCCAACATGCCCAGCGATCTCTTTTGCGCCACTGGAATACCGTTGCCAGGAGGCAGTCTCTGAGGGGATATCTAGAGTTAAGTTTTGCTCTTCAGTAATCCAAACAAGATACTGACGAAGATCAACGCCATAGCACCTGCCGGTGTATTCACTGAATGCTCGTTCTTCAAGAAGATAAGAAAGGAATGCTGTAACAATCGGTACGTGTTGTTCAATATTTTTATTCATGTGTATTCCAGTATTCTTTACGCTGCTTTTGCAGTAATTTTTGACATTTCGTGGCAGACCATGGCAGCATCAAACCAATCAAAGTTTGTATCAGGCGATTTTGCAATTTCAGTAATTGCCTCGACTGCCTCTAGTTCTTGCCCAGCATCCCATTCAAACCTCCACTGATCTTCGCCTTTAACGAGGACCACGCGGTGTGAAGTCTTTTCTGAATTATGTTGCATATGCCAGTTCTCGGTCATTGATGTTGTCCTATTGAGCGAATTTGTTCTATTTACGCTTAATATCGGTCTTTGTTGTTTTTGGTGTGTTGAGCGTCTTGAGTATTTGCGGTGGTTTCGATCCATATTTACATTACTTGCGGCGAAGCGCCGCATCCACATCGTTCGCTCAACTCTACATCCATGAGTCGACCGTCACAGGTTGCAATTGAATGCTTAGGGTTCCACCCTAAGCGGTATCCGGTCAACCTCTTATCGGACGACTTCGATGCATTGCTTGAGTGTTCAACGCGACTTGATGACAATGGCTCCAAAGAGGATTCTTTTCAATTTTTACACCCGATAACACAAAAAACTAACGTATGCCCCCTCCCGTTGACGTTCGGAAGGATGTAAAATGTTCGATTCTCGATCGCGTAGCTCAGTTGGTAGAGCACCTGACTTTTAATCAGGCGGTCTTGGGTTCGAGCCCCAACGCGATCATTCATGCACGGAGGATCTATGCTTGTTATACATGCCAACTGGACGGCTGGCCATCTACACTTATGGGCAGAATCATTAGGTGCATTTAGTCCCTCAGCGTGCAGAGATTTACAACCAACCCCAACTTCTTCTAATGGACTAGGTACCGCTGTTGCACAGAAGCAATCAACCGCTCATCCTTATGCAGTTTCTTCAGCAGAGTTGGCAAAATGTTTACTGAACTCCAAAATCGAACTTGGTGAATACGATGAATCAACGTTCGCCTTGAATCTTCCACATGATTTACTTGAGCCATGGCCAAGTGACAGGCTTATAAGCATCATGGGAGAGCATGAACACGCAAGTGAACCAATTCTAGGGGAGTTTCAGATTCCAAGCATTGCGATTCAACCTGCAATTGCTATTCGTCTTCTTCGAGAACTTGAACAACATCCATGCGATGAACAATTTGAAATTGGAAGTTCAGTACATTTCTTTGCAAGTGCTGCTCGATTTTCTTTAGATCTTTTGGTTGACCAACGATTCATCCCAACGCTCTTACAAGTTGATCGAAAACACTTAACTGCTGCGTGGACTCCATGGCTTCACGACGAAGAGGTTGTCAATCGTTTTGGACTTCTGCTTAGGGCAATGCCTCCCGTTGCCAGGGCAACGACTGGCGAAGGGAGGCAACTTCTTGAATCTGCAATTGCAGATATGACAAACGATTTGATACGAAACACACTTATCGCAGATGACTTTGAAGATTCGGTTGACGGATGGGATTCTTCTGAAGATGCTCATGTCTCTTGGTTAACAGCGCTGCTCCACCAAAAAAATAGAGTGCCGGGCGACCCAGATCGATTACTAGGCATTTTTACCGACGCTCGTCGGTGGCTAGGACGGCTTTGTGATGTCGGTGAGGATCTCTCTTGGCGCTTGTTACTAGAACTTCACGAACCCACAGAAGACCCAGAAACTTGGGTATTAACATACGCATTGCAGTCAGCAGAAGATGAATCAAGGGAAGTTTCTGCAGAAGAAGTTTGGGATGAGGCGGGAAGTGAAAGTGGTAGTGATGATCGGCTCCCTGAATTGTTCCTTGCTGAACTAGATAGGGCAGCATCACTTTATCCAAAGCTAGAAACCTCTCTCGAAGAATCGACCCCTTGCAATATTGAGTTAAACACATCAGAAGCACATCGTTTTCTCATCGAATTCCTACCGCTTCTAGAAGAATCCGGTTTTAGAACAACAGTACCAATGTGGTGGGGGAGTGAACAAAGTTCTTTAAGTGCGAGTTTGCATATTGATTCACCTTCGATGGAAGCAGTTTTAAGTGAGCGGGCAGAGGGAACGTATGGTTCCTCATCTATTCTGGGTTTGAACGCAATCGTAGAATGTCAATGGCAAGTTGCAGTCGGTGGGCATCTACTTACTAAAGAAGAATTTGACCAACTGTTAAAACAGAAACAGCCACTGGTTCAAGTTCAAGGCGAGTGGGTACATCTTCAACCGGGAGCCATTGAAGAAGCTAAGCGATTGTTTGTGGATGGAGCGACAACATCGATGCCACTTGTTGAAGCACTGCGCTTGGCACAAGGAGATGGCGACGCCAATCATGCCCTCTCAATTGGTGGATTAACAGCAACTGGATGGGTCAAAGAGTTGCTTGAATCGACAACGGATAGCGAGTCATTACCTGAAGTCACCCAACCAGCAAAATTTGAAGGGCAACTCCGACCATATCAACTTACAGGTTTAAGATGGATGGCTTTTCTTTCAAAGTTTGGAATTGGAACATGCTTAGCAGATGACATGGGGCTTGGGAAAACAATCCAACTCATCGCGTTGTTGCAGCATGAACGAACTGATCAAAACACAATCGTAGGACCGACACTTCTCGTTGTTCCAACATCAGTTGTAGGAAACTGGGCGAGGGAACTCGATAAATTCGCGCCTGAACTAAAAGTCCACATTCATCATGGTCCAGATAGACCTCTTGGTGACGAGTTTGCAGACATTGTTTCCGAAAATGATGTCATCATCACAACGTATGGGCTAGTGCACCGAGATCGAGAAACGCTCCACCAAATATCATGGCATAGAGTGACTCTTGATGAAGCCCAATACATCAAAAATCCTCCTACAAAGCAAGCGCAATCTATTCGCGCAATTCAAGCATGGCATCGAGTTGCGCTAACAGGTACTCCAGTAGAGAACAGATTGATTGAATTATGGTCAATTATGGAATTTTTAAATCCGGGGTACCTCGGACAAGCAACAACATTCAAAAGAACTATTGCAAGACCAATCGAACAACGGAGAGACCCAAAGCGAACTGAACAGTTGCGAAGAATGATTCAACCATTTGTCTTACGAAGGTTGAAAACTGATGCAACCGTTATTGACGATTTACCAGAATGTGTACAAACGAAAGAGTTTGCAAATCTTACAGCCGAACAAGCAGGTATCTATCAGCAAGTGGTGAACAAGATGATGAACGAGGTCGAGCAATCTGAAGGCATCCAACGAAGGGGGCTTGTTCTTTCGACACTGGTTAAACTGAAGCAAGTTTGCAACCACCCAAGCCATTATGCGCAGGCGGCGCATCGCGATGGAATACCAGTGCAAGAATCGGGCACCCCTGGTTTGCAGTCTGCTCGTTCTGGCAAAGCAACTCGTTTAATGACGCTTCTTGAAGAAGTGGTTGCAACCGGAGAAAAAGCACTTGTGTTCACCCAGTTTAGAGAAATGGGTCGTATTCTTGCAGCGATGATTCAGCACGACCTTGATTGTGACACACTTTTCTTGCATGGTGGAACTCCTACGAAGCGAAGGCAACAATTTATCGATCGCTTCCAAGCAGATGACGGTAATGTTCCCGTCTTCATTTTATCGCTCAAGGCGGGTGGAGTTGGCTTGAATTTAACTGCGGCGAATCATGTGTTCCATTACGATCGATGGTGGAACCCTGCTGTTGAAAATCAAGCAACAGATAGGGCGTTTAGAATCGGGCAACAAAAAACTGTGCAAGTTCATAAGTTTGTTTGTACAGGGACGCTTGAAGAGCGAATAGACCAAATGATTGAGCAAAAAATGGAATTGGCTGAGAACATCGTTGGTTCTGGTGAACAATGGATTTCAGATTTAACTGCTGGGCAACTTAGAGAGATGCTTGTACTTCGGGAATCAGCCGTGGAAGGTGACATATAAAGGTATAAAGATGGCAAAAAGCATTAAACCTATTTTGAAACTGAAAACTGCTATTGAAGATTTGCACCTTCATACGCCATCCTCTTGGGTCATAGATGCAATTCAGAACAATTTTTCAATGGATCGTCTCGTTGCAGGACAAACGTATGCAATGGATGGTCAAATCCGATCCCTTCAAATATCAAAAGGGTTGATTAAATCAAGTGTGATGTGCATCGAAGAAAAACCCTTTCGTCTTGAGATTGATGTTCCAGTGTTGTCTTCTAATCAGTGGACAAAAGTTGCTCAGCGTATGGCAGGCGAAGCAAGAATTGCTGCTCGACTTTCAGCTGGAAAAATTCCTTCAAATCTATCGACAATGCTTGAAGATTGTGGGCAAGCAGCGTTTGCAGAAAAACTACAAGTACGTTGCACATGCAAAGACAGAAAATTGTGCAAACACGCTGCTGCAGCGATGTTCCTAACAGCACAACGGTTGCTTGCAACCCCGCTTTTATATTTTGAATTACGCGGAACTGATAAAGACGATTTGCTTATTAAACTTCGCCAAGCGAGGACACTAGAAGCAAAGGGGGAAGCAAGAGCGCATGCGAGTATTCGCGAAGATGATGTTCCCCAACTTCTAGCATTAGAAGATTGTCTTTTTGACTTTTGGCGTTCACCTCATTCACTTAGAGAAGCAGATCAAGCACAAATGCCAGCGCACCTTCCCCACACATTGCTACGTCGTTTAGGCAACTCACCAATGGAAGGAAAGTTCCCGATGGTTGGGCTTCTTGAAACAATTTATGATGACGTTTCAAATGTTGCTAAGGAGCAACGCCGAGGATCCTAAATGCCTTAAGTCCTCAGTTTTCTGAAAGAAAAACAGCGATTGATGCTTATCCAAGTACTTCCAATGACTTGCAAGTTATTGGACGTTGTTTTTTTCTGAAAACGTACAAAAGTCACGTATTTTTCTCGCCGATAGGTTATCACCCCAGTGACAGGGGGAAACGGAGTCATCCAACATGAAGAACACGAATCAATCATCAGAACACGTCCGCCCAATGCTTGAAGCAATGGCGAGATCAATCGACGCTGCTCGTGCAAAACGAACAGCTCCAGCCCAAAATGCATGGTCTGGGTCGTCGGAGGGGACGACCTCAAGTCATGCAAACTTCACAATTGGTTCTCCAGTTGCTGAAAATGGTAAAGCGAAAGCTCAGCCAAAATCTCCTGCGAGTTCCTTCTTCAGAGAACGAGAAGAATATCGCAAAGCGGGTTAACAATGACCCATCCCTGACAAAGAAATAGGGCGCTCCAATTGGAGCGCCCTTTTTCTTTGGTGTGACTGTCACCACAAGGGCAGTGTGACAGTCACCTTCGGTGACAGTCACTTGTGTGGTGACAGTCACGAAAGAATCGTGAGTCAGACTTCGCCGAGCCCTCGCCGTTGATCGCGAATTCTTCTTGATTTACCGACTCGATCTCGTAAGTAATACAATTTTGCACGTCTTGCATCGCCACGGCGAACAATTTCTATTTTTGCAATTCGTGGAGAGTGTAGTGGGAAGACTCGTTCAACTCCTTCATTTGCCACAATTCGGCGTACAGTGATGGTTGTATTTACACCACTGCCTTTTTGCCCAATAAGAACACCTTGGAAAATTTGAACACGTTCTTTATCGCCCTCAACAATGGTGTAGTGCACATTGATTGTGTCACCCACACTAAAGTCAGGGAAAAAATCGTCTGGTCTAAGTTGGTTGGTCGTCACTGATGCGACTGTTTCTTGTTGTCCCATGGGAGGGGCTTCCTTTCATTAGTTCCGGCTTGGAAATTATCCGGGAGCCGGGGGGTGACTTGAGACTTTGCTCAGGGGTCAACTTCCTCGTTGTTAAGCAAGTCTGGGCGACGCGTTTTGGTGCGTTTTTCCATTTGCTCTTCTCGCCACCTATCGACCGCTGGATGGTCGCCACTAAGTAGCACTTCTGGCACTTCCTTTTCCATCCACACACGGGGACGCGTGTAGTGGGGGCAATCAAGAAGGCGTTTGCCTTCACTGCCCTGTTTCGAAAAGGAGTCTTGATCAGCAGAATCTTCGTGACCAAGAACACCGGGGAGAAGTCTGACAATTGCATCTACAAGAAGCAAGGCAGGGAGTTCTCCACCACTGAGCACGTAATCTCCGGTGCTCAGTTCAAGGGGATCGAGTGCTTCTATCACACGTTCGTCGATCCCTTCATAATGGCCAGCGATAAGAAGCAAGTTTTTTTCAGTGGCCAGTTGTTCAACCCGTTCTTGTTTCAACACTTCGCCTTGTGGCGTTAGGTGAATTCGAACGGGTGTATTATTAAGTTGTCGCTCAACCTCTTGCACTGCGTCGTGCAATGGCTGGCACATCATCACCATTCCAGGTCCACCGCCAAATGGGCGGTCATCGACCTTTCGGTGTTTGTTGTTGGCCCAATCGCGAATGTCGTGAACGTGTATCTCGACGTGTTCACTATCCTGTGCTCGTTTGACGATGCTCGTTGCAAGCGTTGCTTCAAGCATCTCTGGAAAGAGTGTGAGGATGTCGATCCGCATATGAAGGACCTATATTATTAGCCCAGTTTTTTCCCAGGGGTCGGATCGATATCTGCACGTTTAAGCAGGGTTTTCACCGTTCGTGATGGTTGTGCTCCAACGCTGAGCCAGTAATCGATGCGATCTGGTTTTAAACTAAGTTGTTTATCTTCTGCTGCAAGTGGATCAAACCAACCAAGTTCTTCAATCACTCGGCCATCGCGGGGTGCGCGCTTATCCATTGCATTGAGTCGGTAGAAAGGACGATGTCTTCGTCCGAGACGTTTGAGGCGTAATACCACCATTGGGCATTATCTCCTTACTTTGGCTTCGTTCGTCAAACCAAAAATGGTTGGACTGTAGACCGTAGAACATTGATTGGACCATCCAATCTAAGCCGTGCGGAACTACTTCACGAAGCGGTCACGTGAGCCACATATTGTAGCAATTAATTAACCCGCGGTTAATTAATTGCTCCGAAATCGGTCCCGAACCCGCGGTTGATTAATGCACCAAACTCCAGATAAACAGGGCGTAGCGGGCTGAAATATAGTTTGCCCACATAAACGCTGAACTGAACATATTTGACCAAATAAGTGCGAAAAAGAGAAGCAATCCAGCGATTTGTGCCTGAGGATGGCGATACCAACCCGCAACAGTGCTTGATAAATTTGCCAAAATATTTGAGCCATCAAGCGGCGGAACTGGCAACAAATTCAAAGCAAATAAAAGAAGATTCAAAAATCCACCCGTCAGTAAAAATGTTTCGATGTTCGTTTGCTCAACAGTTGGGTTAATCATGAATCCAAGGACGGTTAGCGCACAAAACGCGAGCAGAAGATTCATCGCTGGGCCAGCGAACGAAACAAAAATTCGCCCCCACTTGCCATGACGGAATCGATACGGATTCACAGGCATCATCCCCCATGCAATTCCAATAATCAAAAAAGCAATCATCGATGGCACTCCCATGTGTACAACTGGGTTCGCAGTCATATGCCCAGTGACCCTAGGAGTATCGTCTCCCTCCCAAATCGCTGCCCAACCATGGGCAAGTTCGTGCAACGTAATTGAAGCAATCACCCAAAAAATCCATGAAACAAGTTCAATCCCTCGACCCGACATCCATAAATCATGCACCCACCACGTCATTGAGGATTTCGTGCTTCCAATGCTTGTCGAATCTCAATAATGGTTGGTAATCCATCACTCCAACTTCGACAACTCACCCCTCCATCCTTCGTAGCAGGAACCCCAAACAAATCTACTCCTTCTACGAGAATAGTTGGTGCACCCCACCCCAAGCGTGGGTCTCCTTTGTCAAGTGTCATCAAATCGACATCGACAATGTGCAGTTTCGGATCCGCCTCAACTAGAAGACTGCGAAGTTCAGGGGTGTTGGGGCATCCCTCAAAACCAAGAAATTCAACACTCTTTTTAGATGAACAAGAAGTAAGCATAAGGAAAAGGGCGAGTATCGTAGCGAATACAGTTTGCGGAGACATCCTATATAGCGTACGCTGTCATTCAAATGTCTGCTGAAACTGACATCCGAACAGACGAAGAACTGCTATCTGCTCATATTGATGGAGATTATGCAGCATTTCCTGAATTAATGGAAAGATATAAGAATGATCTACTTCACTTCCTGATTCGATTCGTGGGCTCTAGAGCAGCCGCAGAGGACGTTTTTCAGGAATCTTTTCTCCAAATTCACATTTCAGCCGAGACTTTTGACCCTACAAGGCGATTTAAACCGTGGCTTTTTACAATTGCAGCGAACAAAGGTAGGGATTGGCACCGTAAACACTCCAAGCGAACAGTGATGTCACTGTCGCAGGAAGTTGGAGGCGAAGGCGAGGGCACTCGGTTCGTCGACCTTATGGAGAGTGAACAGGATTTGCCAGATGCACAATTACTTGATAGTGAACAAACTGCATGCATACGAGAAGCAGTGGATGAACTTCCAAGCCATTTACGGGAGATTCTGTTGTTGAGCTACTTTCAACAAATGAGTTATCTGCAAATTGCAGAGTCTCTACAAATCCCACTCGGAACCGTAAAAAGTCGGCTCCACGCAGCGGTCGCTGCATTCAGTAACGCTTGGCAGACAGCAAATAATGAGGAAGCAGCATGACCCCCGCCCCCGGAACCCCCGAATTCCCCGAACCAGCAATTGATCGCTTGAAACTTTGCAAAGCAGATGCGGAAATGCTCGACCGGCTTGTCGATGTTGGGTTTGAACTTGATCAACTTGAATATTTATCTCCTGAAGAAACGCAACGAGCGAAAAGCATTCTTGCATTGCTCGGGCTAATGGACGCTTATCCAGTTGAAGACGCATCAGATACCCTTATCGATGCGACACTTGCACGAATCGATCAGTATGAATCACAGCGCTCAGCACGAATGCATATTTCGACATCTGAAATAGAACCAACTTCAAGAGGATTCAAGATTCGAATGCCGGATCTAATCTCAGTTGCAGCAATGATTCTCATTGCAGCATCTGTATTTCTGATTATTAACCAAGGTGCTCGCGAGAAATCCATTCAACAAGAATGTGCAAGCAACATTGCAATGATCGGTCATGGTCTAGCGAATTATGGATTCCAAAACAATGCTTCGACACCAACAACTCAAGCAGCATCCCTAGGGTCGTTCTTTGGTGGCACTATCCCAGATCGAATTGACCCTCAAGTTCTTGTGGATGAAGGGTATTGCAATCAAAACCATCTCAACTGTCCGGGTCATGGTGGAGACAGTGGCGGATTCAGTTATCACACCCAAACTCCTGATATGTGGAAAAACTTACAGTCGCATAGGAGAATCTTTTTTGTCATTTCAGACAGAAATCCAATTCTTAACGATTTGCTTGCAGGTGGTAATCCCGATCCATTAACTCCCTCAGGGAATCACGGCTCACTGGGTCAAAATCTCTTGCGTGATGATGGCTCGACCCCATCCCAAGCACCTGCACCTGTAATCGGTGGTGACATGATCTGGGTTCTAGATGGTAAAAACAACGGTCTTGATATCTTCTTGACACATTAATGTACACACATAATATTGGGTGTTACGATGCCAATGCATTTGATGAGTGATTTGAATCAAGGAGGCCTTTCATGAAAAGTGATGTAAGATCTTTTGCGTTGGCTAGTTTGATTCTCTGTGGAATTACTTCGCCATCCTTTTCAAACGATGCTGTAGAAGTTACTCAAACGATCATTGAGAACGTGCAAAAGCGATATTCTGAAGGGCCAATTTTGATGAAAGGGGAATTCTTTAGGAATTGGTCTCATTTAGAAAAGCCATTTTCTATTCATCTACAAACGAGATCAATTATGGATTCTGGGGTTGTTGCTATGGTGATATATGAGTGTTCAGGAACAACCTCTAACTTGGTTGGTGGTGCTGTAGCAATATTAGATGAGGTCTTTGAATTCAACCCCGAAGGGTTAGTGGCAAGATATCCAGTAGAAGGACCGTTTGGTCCCGAAAACTCGGATTACCAATAATATAGATGCTCAACGTGGTCTGCATGGCAGTCTTGGTTGGAATCAGACAATAAAAATTATGATGAATGGACTCTTGAATCTTACCCCGCTTGTTTTGTTCAAGAAGTTTCTGAAGCGAGTTATGTTTGTCCATTTGAAAATGGATGGGGTGTTTACTGCTTCGATGAAGGAAGAATTGAAGAGTTTGATATTCTTGAAGATGGGAGTGTTGAAGTCTGGCGGTCAAGGAGTTCACCAGGCGCTGAAGGGACTCATAGTTCGTTGGAGAGGCAGTATTTCTGGCTCGATACGCCAGTAAACTCTATTGAGCTTCAGGGATTATTAGCGAACTGGTCTAAAGAGCCCACCCTAGAATCACTTGAAGCCATTGTAAATGGATTAATAGACTGTGCTGAAGAGAGGCAAACCACAATTCTAGACTCTGAAACCGAAAGTGAAATCAACGGGCAGCACGAAACTGACAACTAATTCATTTCTGCTACAATACGTGGCTCGATTGGAGTTATTTGAAATGTCAAAGTTAAAGTCACATAAAGGTTTACTCAAACGAATTCGTGTCACCGCGAAAGGCAAAGTAAAGGTACGTCGTGCATTCGGCGGTCACTTGCGTAGCCATAAGTCAGGGAAACTAATGCGTTCGTATAGCGAACCAAATTATGTCGGCAAGGCAGATATTAAACGAATTGGCGCAATGCTGAAATTGCGTGTAAAACCTAGTAAGTAAAGCAGTCGAGGACAATCGCAACTGTTTGGCGGGTGAAGCGTTCAAATTTTTTTGAACCTCCGACCAGACGAAACAAAGGAGGCAACACATGCCACGCGTACGAAAAGGTGCCGCAAGAACAAAGGCACGAAAAAGATTACTCAAAGCCGCTCGCGGTTATTGGGGAACAAAAAGCCGTCACAAACAACAAGCAAAAGTAGCATTAACTCGCGCTGGTCAATTTGCCTACCGCGATCGACGTGCGCGTCGAAGAGATTTCCGTCGAATTTGGATTACTCGAATTACAGCAGCATGCAGAATGCGCGGCACTCGATACAGCCGATTCATGAATGGGCTTTCAAATGCAGGTGTTTTGTTAAATCGAAAAATGCTCAGCCAAATGGCAATTGAAGATCCAAAAGCGTTTGACCAACTCGTCAAGATGGCAGAAGAAAAAACAACAGCTCAAGCGAGCGCATAATTCGTTTTTTAGTTCAAGCAATTCAAAATTTTCGCTCTACAGGTGCGATTGCTCCGTCGTCTCGGTTCCTTGCAAGATCGATTGTGAAGTCAATACCAAACACTCTACGCAAACGTGTGTTGGAAGTAGGGTGTGGAACGGGTGCGTTCACAAATGAAATTTTAAAAACGCTCACAGTTGGAGACGAGTTTCACATTGTGGAATTGAATGCAGAGTTTTGTGATGCAATCGAAAAGTCACTTCTAGTTCCATTCCGCACAGAACATCCTGAAATTGAAATTGTGTTGCACAATGCTCCCATTGAAGAAGCAGGGCTTGAAGGAAAGTTTGATGCCATTATTTGTGGTCTGCCGTTTAATAACTTTCCAGTAGAACTTGTTCAACACTTGTTTGAGGTGATGTTCGGTTTTCTACATCAGGGCGCTGAACTTGCATACTTTGAATATCTTGGAATGAGAGGGTTGAAGAGAGTATTTGGATTTCCCGGAGTTCGTAGAGATACGCAAGAACGAACTGAAGACATTAATGTTCGGTATTCACAACAAGAAGGCACACAAGAAACCGTGTGGTTAAACATTCCATCTTGTCGTGTAGTACGATTACGTGCATGCTAATTGAGCGAGTGAGTGCGAAAGATTGTTATCAGTTGAGGGAATCGATCCTTCGGCCAGGACAACCAATAGAAAACTGGACATTCGATGCTGATGACGATCCCCGAACAATTCATTTAGCAATGAAACAAAATGATGAAATCGTCGCTATCGTCTCATTGTTACCCGAAGAAAAAGAAGAGTGCCCATGGCGATTACGTGGGATGGCTGTTGTGGAGCAATTACAAGGGCAGGGTGTTGGGCAGCAATTACTAGAAGCGTTGATTGCAATGGTTGACGATTCAATTTGGTGTACTGCCAGAAAACGTATTCAAGACTTTTATCTTAAGAATGGATTTACAACTTTCGGCGATGAATTCACGATGAACGACATGCCTCATGTATGGATGAGAAGAATTAATTAACCCGCGGTTAATTAATTGCTCCGAAATCGTTCGTGAACCCGCGGTTAATTAATTAGTTGTGGATCTTCTTCTTTTCAGTTCTGCATCCACAAAGCCTTCAAGTGCTCCATCGAGGACAGTTTGAGGATTTCCAATCTCAAAGTTTGTGCGGTGGTCTTTGACGCGGTTATCGTAAAATACGTAACTGCGAATTTGTGAACCCCAGCCTTGTTCAACCTTCCCACCAGTGGCTTGGTCGAGTTCTGCTTGCCTACGTTCTTCTTCAAGTTGCTCTAATTTGGCTTGCAGAATTCGCATTGCTTGTTTTCGGTTTTGTAGCGCGGCTTTATGGGTGGAACTCACAATCATAATGCCCGTTGGTTTGTGCACAATCCGTACAGCTGATGCCACTTTGTTTACGTTTTGTCCTCCAGGGCCAGATGAACGAGCGAAAAACGTGAAGTCCACATCCTTTTCATCGACTTCGACATCATTCTCATCAAACTCTGGAATCACATCTACCGTCGCAAAACTTGTTTGCCTTTTTCCTTGCGCGTTAAACGGCGAAACTCGTGCCAGCCGGTGTGTGCCTCGCTCACAACTCATATATCCGTATGCCATCGGACCTTTAATGAGGTACGTAACCTCACTAATTCCAACTTCGGTGCCATGGGTTGTGCTGACCTCTTCCACTTTGAAATGCATGTTCTCCCAATAATTTTTATACATTCGATCGAGCATTGAAGCCCAATCATCTGCCTCAGTCCCTCCATCACGAGATTGGATTGAAACAAAGCAATTTCGATGATCATGTTTTCCATTGAGAAGTGATTGCGTTTCAACTTTATCCATGCGATGTTGCATTTTGAACAGTTGTTCGTCAACTTCCTTGAGCAAATCATCGTCATCAGCCTCTTTTGCAAGTTCGTATCCCACTAAAGCATCGTCGAAATCAGCAATGACCTTTTCCAAATCAGTGGTTTGTGCTTTGAGAACCTTGTATTCTTCAATGACTTTTTGTGCTGCTGTTTGGCTATCCCAAAATCCTGCACCATTCATATCCTCTTGAAGTTGCTCTCTTTTTTCTACTTTTGCATCGTAGTCAAAGAGAATCGCGAATCGTTACAATTCGCGCCTCTAGGTCATCAATAATTGGCTGATGTGCGTCAAAATGCATGTGGGGCATGGTATCAGATGGGAGTTGGTTGTACTCTACCTAACATGCAAACATCTACTATCCTGCCATTCATGGAATTATCTGACAGAGCAAAATCAATCCCCCCATCAATCACTTTGGCCATCAGTGCTCAAGTAAAAGAGATGAAAGCAGCGGGCGAAGAGGTGTTCGCGTTTGGTGCTGGCGAGCCAGATTTCGACACCCCCGGAAAAATATCTCAGGCAGCTATCGATGCTCTACTTTCGGGAGTCACACATTACATGCCATCTTCTGGAACACCAGAGGCAAGAGAAGCGATTGCAAACAAGTTGAGAACCGAAAATAATATTGATTGCACAGGTGCAAACATCTCGATTAACGCTGGTGCCAAGATGTCGCTTAATTTGGCGCTGATGTCCATTCTTGATTCTGGCAAAAATCAAGAAGTTGTCGTGCCAACACCAGTTTGGGTTAGTTACAAACCAATGATAGAACTTGCTGGTGGGAAGATGATTGAAGTGCCTACGACTGTTAAAACGCATTTTAAATGTACTGCCGAAGAAATTGAAGCTGCGATTACTCCAAACACCAAAGCAATCATGCTGAACTCGCCAAGTAATCCGTGCGGGACGATGTATAGCCCTGAAGAATTAAAGGCGATTGCGAAAATGCTTGAAAGGCATCCGGATATCTATGTGCTTAGTGATGAAATTTATGACAAGTTGATTTACAGCAACATCGAGCATTTCTCACTTGGTTCTATTCCAGAAATAGCACACCAAGTCATCACAATCAATGGGTTATCAAAAGCATATGCGATGACTGGTTGGCGAATCGGATATGCATGTGCACCGCAGAATGTCGCGAAAGCGATGAACACACTGCAAAGCCAAATGAACTCTTGCATTACGAGCTTTTGTTATGCCTGTATTCCAGTTGCTCTTGGAATGAATGAGGAAGTTGAAGAGATGCGTCAGGTGTTCGCAAAACGAGCGAAATTAATGTACTCACTCATTAAGGAGTGGCCAAACACCGAGTGTGCAGAACCAACTGGAGCGTTTTACTCTTTTCCCAAAATCTCACATTACTTTGGCAAGACTTCGCCAGCCGGAACAGAAATTACAGATGCCGTGACATTTACAAAGGCGCTTCTCGATGAGACTGGTGTTGCAGTTGTTCCAGGAGATGATTTTGGTGGATGTGGCCCTGAACATGTTCGACTCTCATTCGCATGCTCCGAAGAAAACATCACAAACGGCTTGAATAAAGCGTGTGAGTGGCTTGGAAAATTTGAGTGACAGTCACACCAAGCGAGTCCACGAGCGCAAAGTGACTGTCACACCTGTGGGTCAATCATCCTGCCTTGAATCAAATTGAGTAATTTGAATATCACCTTTTGGCATGTGCGCGATAAGTTCAAGGTGACCGCCAAGTGCTTCAACAAAACATTGCAGGGTGTTGATTTGCATATTCGTTTGCGATTCGAGTTTTGAAAGGGAGGATTGTTTGATGCCTGGTTCTTTGCAACAAGGGCTATATTAGAAAATCTGCATAATTGGGCTTTGGTTTCTTTTAAACAAGACTCGTCGCTATTAGAGTGAATTTTTTTCATGGTGTGTTACTGTTTCACTTTGGATATGCCCGCGAACCTCAAATAGTGAGCACGAGGTAGCCCACCTCACCCAAAAATTGCCGATATATTTATTTGCGAAAAACCGCACTCCAATGATGGAGCAAGCAATTCAGTTAATCAACATCAGCACTTGCAACTTTGCTCACACCATCAATATTTGAAAGTTGTGCGAGCACTTCTTCAGTTGGAACTGTTTCTGTTTTGATAATCATCATCGCAACTCCAGCATCATCACCGTGTCCGATCACCATTTCATCGATGTTTACATTTGCAGAGCCAAGAATTTCCCCAACCTTACCAACCATCCCAGGTGTGTCAGAATTAAACAACGCAATCATATGACCACTTGGCACCATGTCAAATCGCCGACCTTCAATATTCGTCACACGTGGCAACCCATCAGCATGTACTGTGCCTTCTATGGCGTGTTCATGTTCGCCTTTAGTGCGAATCGTCAGTGAATCAATAACATCAGCAGCACCAACAATTGTTGAAGCAGTTACACCAAGTTCACACGCGACGGCGGAGACATTAATAATCGATACAGGTTCATCGCACATGTGCTGTAATAATGCAACAAGTGCATACCGTGCAATCGTATCTGCTTTTCCAGCGGTCGCCTTCCCTCGAAGTTCAACAGTAACTTCTTTGGTGTTCGTAATTGTTGCAACCGTGCCAAGCAAGGTAATCATTTTTTGCGCAAGTTCAACATATGTTCGTTGGCGATTATTCAGTTCAAGATCAAGACCGCCAGCATTGACAGCACTATCTAAACCTTCTCCCTCTAAATAACGAAGTAAGGATGCACAAGCATTTACAGCAACTGCCTCTTGCGCTTCAACAGTCGAAGCACCAAGGTGAGGTGTACACAACACTTTTGGATGCGTACGGAATGGATGATCTTCTGGCGGTGGTTCAGATAAGTACACGTCAATTGCAGCACCAGCACATTGTCCACCATCGAGTGCTTCAATGAGTGCTTCTTCATCAACGATGCCACCACGCGCAGCGTTCACGACAAGTAAATCATCTTTACAAATTGCAAATTGTTCCTTGCCAAGCATTCCAGTCGTTTCTTCTGTGCGAGGAACATGAAACGTTACGATGTCGACTTGTTCGATGAGTTCATCGAAGGAGTTCATCATCCTCACTTGACCATCAACAGCAGTCGCCTCTTTCATAAATGGGTCAAAGCCAAGGACCTCCATCCCAAACGCCAATGCTCTTCTAGCAATTGCTTGCCCAATTCTCCCCATTCCAACGATACCGAGCGTACGCCCTGCAAGTTGGACACCTACATATTCGCTTCGATCCCAGCCACCTGCTCTAAAGACAGCATTTGAGTTGGCGACATTTCTTGCAAGCGAAATCATCAGTGCAAACGCATGCTCAGCCGTTGTAATCGTGCTTGCCGATGCGGAATTCATCACCGCAACCCCATATTTGGTTGCAGTTGGCAAATCGATGTTATCGACGCCAACACCCGCCCGAGCGATGCCTTTCAATCGACAATCTTGATTTTCGAAGGTTTTATCAAGGATTTCTTGAGGTAATTTGACCGCAGAACGAACAATTACACCATCGACATCTGCAATGGCTGATACGAGCGCATCACCCGTAAGACCAGTGTTTTCAATGACTTCCACGCCATTTTTTGATTTTAAGTATGTCGCTCCTTCTGGAGCAAGCTTGTCAGCAATAAGGATTTTTAGAGTCATAAGAGGGTCTTGGGAGGATCGCTGTATCTTGGTAGAAAAAGGGTGTCACTTCTGGTAAACTAGTCGATTCAAATAAGTTGAGGAAAAAAATGACAACAATGATAGACAAGACGGATTTTAAACGACATGAGAGCGATTGTGGCTCTCCAGAAGTACAAATTGCTTCTTTAACAGAACGAATTAAGGAATTGAATGAGCATCTTCAGGATCATAAACACGACAACCATTCAAGGCGTGGTTTGATTCTCATGGTTGGTAAACGAAACCGCCTGCTCAAATACCTCTCACGAACGAATCGTGAGGCATATCAGAACACAATTAAGAAATTAGGATTGCGTAAATAACCAATCCATAAACGACCCGCAGTTCCTTACTTGCTCGCCTGTAGTGTTGGTGGCAGTGGACAAGCGATAGTCAGCGATACTGTCCCTTGTCTTCTGCCTCTTGAAAGCAGAGCCGAGTTTCATTAAAGGAACTGCCAAACAAGAGGAGTACTGAAATGAGTACAAAAATAATCGTCGAACGGGAAATAGGCAATCGCATGATGCGGTTCGAAACCGGCCAAGTGGCTAAACAAGCAAGTGGAGCAGTCATTGCTTCCTACGCTGATACAGTCGTGATGTGTACAGCAATGCGATCAGACCCACGACCTGGGCTTGACTTCTTCCCATTACAGTGTGATTACCGAGAGCGAACAAGTGCTGCTGGGAAATTCCCAGGTGGCTTCCGTAAACGTGAAGGTGCACCAAACGAAAAAGAAATTTTGACTATGCGGTTAATGGACCGCCCAATTCGTCCGCTCTTCCCAGACGGATACATTGACGAATGTCAAATTCAAGCATGGGTGATGAGTCACGATGGCGAAAATGATGCCGATGTCCTTGCATGTACTGCTGCATCCGCAGCACTTTGCTTGACAGACTCACCGTTTGAAGGACCAGTCGCGACCGTTCGTGTTGGTCGAATCGTGACAGATGAGGGTGAAACATTCGTTCTTAATCCAACTCATACCCAAATGCAATACTCAGATTTGGATCTTGTTCTTTCAGGACACAAAGATGGCGTGAACATGATTGAAATCGGGGCAGCGCAAGTTGATGAAGCTGGCGTCATGGGAGCAATCAAATTTGGGTACGAAGAGGGTATCAAGCCAATCCTTGAACTTCAAAACGAGTTAATGGAGAAAGCGGGAACGGCAGAAAAACGAGTTGGTGATTTATCACTTCCAAGTGACGAAGTCATGGCGAAAGTGAAAGACCTTGTTGGCGAAAAAATGCTTGAAGCACGTCGAATCCCCGGAAAGGCAGACCGAAGTGAAGCAGTAAACACGTTACGAAGTGAAATGATTGATGAGCACTTTACGATTCCTGAAAATTGCTCTTACAGCGAGCACATGGCTGCTGAAAAAACACAACGTGAAGCCAAAGAAGCGTTTCGTAAATTAGAAAAGAAATCAACGCGTAAACTCATCGTGGACGAAAGCATTCGTGCTGATGGTCGAGATTTCAACCAAATCCGTGATTTGGAAATGGAAACAAAAATTTTCCCTCGAACTCATGGTTCCGCGTTTTTCCAACGAGGTGAAACACAATCTCTTGTGACATGTACGCTTGGTACAGGTCGAGACGAACAAATTGTCGACGGTCTTATGCCAGAGTACGCAAAGAAGTTTTACCTTCACTATAACTTCCCACCATTCTGTGTTGGTGAAGCTGGTCGTATCATGGGTCCCGGTCGAAGGGAAATCGGACACGGTGCTCTTGCTGAACGATCGCTACTAGGCATCTTGCCAGATGTAGAAGATTTCCCTTACACAATCCGTTTAGTCAGTGACATTACAGAATCAAACGGCTCGTCATCAATGGCAAGTGTGTGTGGTGGCTGTCTTGCACTCATGGATGCTGGTGTGCCGATTCAAAATACTTGTGCTGGCATTAGTGTCGGGCGATTTAGTAACGACGAAGGTACAGTGATTCGGGTAATGGATATTATTGGTGAAGAAGATTTCTTCGGAGATATGGACTTCAAGGTGTGCGGTACAAAAACTGGAATCACCGGTGTTCAACTGGACTTGAAAGCTCGTGGTCTTTTAATGGACGAGTTGGAAACCATTTTTGAAATGGCACGCAAAGGTCGCTGCGATATCATCGATCAAATGGAAGGTGTGATCCCTGCCCCACGCGAAGAAATGTCAGAGTGGGCGCCACGAATGATTACTGTTCCAATTGACCCAGAGAAAATTGGCAAGTTGATTGGTCCTGGTGGTAAGACAATACGTCAAATTACTGAAGACACTGGTGCAAACATCGACATCAACGATGACGGCATCGTCTTTATTAGTTCAGTTGATATGGCTTCTGCTGAATCTGCAAAAGCAGCGGTTGAAGCAATCGCGGCAGAAATTAAAGTCGGCAGCGTGTTTGAAGGCAAAGTTGTTTCCACCAGAGACTTCGGTGCATTCATAGAAATCGCCCCCGGCACAGATGGCATGTGTCATATCTCTGAACTTGCGGATGGTTTCGTAGACAAAGTAGAAAATATCTGCAAGGTTGGTGACAAAATCAAAGTCAAAGTCATCAATGTTGACGACACTGGTCGAATTAAACTTTCTGTGAAAGCACTTCTGAAGGATGCAGAAAAAGAAGCAGAAAACACAGAAAAAGAAACTGAAACCGTGGAAAGCTAAAACATGTTTTCCCTACCATGGCTATTAACAGGCATCGCTCTTGGAGCGGTGTCTGTTTTGCCATTGGTTGTGTGGCGACACAAGCGTGATGCGAAAAGAACTGATGAGGCGAGAAAACGAGCTCAAACTTCTGAACGAATGGCAGAAATTGGAAATATGACATCTGGATTAGCACATGAAATTAAAAATCCACTTTCGACAGTCGGCTTAAACGCCCAACTTTTAGCAGAAGATATTGAACAACTCGATGCACCAGAAGATGAAAAGGGGCGAATTACGAAACGGCTTGGCTCTCTTTCAAGGGAAGTCGAACGGCTGCGTGGGATTCTTGATGATTTTTTACAGTTTGCTGGGCGTATGAAGTTACATAAAGAAGATGTGAATCTTTGCGATATTCTCGGTGAACTTGAAGATTTTTATCATCCACAGTGCGATACGGAACATGTTGTGATGAGAATGCAATTGCCTGACAATCCGGTTGTTGCGAATGTGGACGCTTCATTGCTTAAGCAAGCAATCCTGAACTTGCTGATTAATGCAACACATGCAATGCAAGAGAGTGCACAGAAAGAATTGATGATCCGTTTAGAAACAGATGACAATGAAGCAAGAATTCATGTCATCGATACAGGAAAAGGGATTGAAGAAGAACGATTGGACGAAATTTTCCATCCATACGTTTCATCGAAGCAAGGCGGCACTGGGCTTGGCTTACCGACGACGATGCGTATTGCCCAAGAGCATGGTGGGCACATCATGGTAAATTCTACTGTTGGTCAAGGCAGCGATTTTATACTCTGTGTACCATTGCACTCAACATGCGTGTGATGGTGATTTACAATCCAATTTCAGGAAGAGGAACGTCATGTAAACATGCATGTGGAATTGCAGAGCGATTGTTACAACTTCCCTGCGATGTTGAGCTGGTACAAACTCAGCACTCTTCACCAGAGAAATGGCTTACGCCAAAATTACAATTCAACCCTGATGCTGTAATTGTGGTTGGTGGTGATGGCACCCTTCGGCAAGTTGCCAGTGTTCTTGTAGGTTCTGTTGTTCCTTTATATCACATTGCATGTGGTACTGAAAATCTATTTGCTAAATCTATGGGGATGCTGCCGAATCCGGAAGTGGTTATTGCGGCAATAGAGAATGCAAAGACCCAAACAATCGACACCGCAACTGCCAACGGGGACTTTATGTTGTTGATGGCTTCGGTTGGTTTTGATGCTGGAGTTGTTGCCGATCTTGCCAAACATCGTGGCACCTCAATTTCGCATTTGTCTTACGTTCTGCCAATACTTCGACAACTCTTGAATTGGAATCCGCCCACCATTTCAATTGAAGTTGATGGAGAAAGCATAGTCTCCAATAAAATAGGCTGGGCAGTGGTTGCGAACAGTAAAGCGTACGCTAGAGGGCTCAATCCAGCGAGAGATGCAAGTGTCCACGATGGCAAATTAGATGTCGTATTCCTACCACTAAAAGGAAGGTTGAGTTTATGGAATTGGGTTCGTTTGATGAAACGAGGAACGCATCTTCACCACCAAAATGCAGTGTATGCTCAAGGAAAAAATATCATTGTGCAAACTTCGGAATCATCTCTTTGGCAGATTGATGGGGATTCTGCTGGAAGTTATAGCAGCATAGAAATACGATGCGAACCAAAGTCACTAGTCGTGTTTGCTTCGTGAAGCGTTATTGTGGTCGATGGTAATTTTAGGGTCAGGTTGTTACGCAAACTGTGTTTGTTTTTGTGGACCAGACCCTAGAGCAACCCATCACTATCAATAACTGCACGAGCAACAGCAGCAATTGATTTCCGTGAACTTCTAGATTGCTTCTGCAGCATCTTCATTGCATCTGGTTCAGAAATGTTTTTCCTTTTGACAATAATCCACTTCGCTTTTTCAATCAAGCGACGATCGTCGAGGCGTTGCTGAAGGCTGATGATTTGGCTTCTCTGTTCGATATGATCAAGAAATCGCTGCCAAGCAACTGAAAGTCCAGCACTTAATTGTTCGCTGCTTGCTGGTTTGAGCAAGAAACCGAATACTCCTGCAGCAACACAATTGCGGAGATATGTATCATCAGAATAAGCAGTAAGCATCACGACGGGAATATCAAACTCTGGAAAGATAATCTGTGCAGCTTGCATTCCATCCATCACGGGCATTTGAATGTCCATGAGCACAATGTCAGGACGAATTTCTTTGCACTGTTCAATTGCCTCTTTGCCATTTTTACATGGTCCAGCAACCTCATACCCCAATGCTTCAAGAGTGGTGATGATTCCTTGAGCAACAAGGAGTTCATCATCAACGACAAGAACATGATTAGGGTTTTCTGGAAGACCTAATTGTTCAACATTACTTTGAGTTTTTTTTTCTTCTGGTGTCATTCTTGGACTCTCTTTCGTTCTTGCAGTGGTCGACACATCCATGGTCAATTCACAGTGGCTGAACAATTGCAGTGTACCGCAAAAAACACGAGATACAACCGAAAACTGCTTAATCCAAAAAATCACCTTCTTTGAGGCGTGCAGGGACGTATTCTTCGGTGACGT
>CAZVVI010000003.1:0-86161 GCA_964630505.1 uncultured Isosphaeraceae bacterium
TTCAAGAGCAAGTTTAATTTTGTCAACTGATTGCCCTGTATGTGACGCAATAATCTTATTCAAAGTCGCTTTCGCGCCAATAATTTGTTCTGCTTGGATTTGGATGTCTGTTGTTTGTCCAGTAATTCCACCGTATGGCTGGTGGATCATGACCTTAGCGTGAGGCAAGATATGCCTTTTCCCGCTAGTGCCCGAGCACAGTAGAACAGCTGCACCGCTGTATGCACGACCAATACAGTAGGTTGCAACATCAGAAGAAATAAATTGCATGGTGTCATACATTGCCAGCGTGTCATCAACAGAACCTCCCGGACTGTTGATGTATAAGTTAATCTGTTGCCCCTTTCTCTGATCCTCAAGGTAGAGCATTTGCATCATCACCCTTGCTGCCGATGCTTGGTTAATCTCGCCAATCAAGAAAATCACCCGATTTTCTAGCATTAACTCATCAAGTGTCATTTCTCGAGTGCGTTGATATGTTGATGCAACGATTTCTGGCGCTCTTGAGCCATTGATTGCTTGAACGAGGTCGATTCCAGTGGTTGATTCAGTCATTTGTTCGATCATGTTGTATTTTAGTTCCTTCTCCAGCGGGATATCATAGCGGGGCATCATAGCAGGACAGCCCAGATTGCGGTCTTAAAAACGATTGCTCTGGTGTATCGTAGATGGACCACGGGTATCTCCAGGATCATCATCCCTGTTCAACGGCAACATAATCACACATTTCGTCCCTCCCTTTGCGATAGAGTGGAGTTCAATTGTTCCTTGATGTTCGTTGACAACCTTGCGAGCAACAGCAAGACCAAGCCCAGTACCTCGCTGACCCTTCGTAGAGTGAAATGCTTTAAACAGCGCCTCTTTATTTTGCGGGTCGATTCCGCAACCATTATCCACAATCGTAATGACAACTTGCTCATACGCACCATCGATTGCAACGTCGATTGAAACAACTCCAGTTTTTGAAGGTGACGCTTCAATTGCATTATTCAATACGTTTAGTAACACTTGTAACAGCGCCGTCGGATCGACTGGAATTGGCGGCATATCTGTTTCAACCGAAGTGCATAGGGTTACATCTCTTCGTTCACATGCCCCGCCCACTAACTCGACCGCATCTTGCACGATGTCGTCAAACTGAACTAAAGAAAGTTCGATTGTGCTTGAACGAGACCACGCAAGCATATTGAACGTTAAGGCATACACTCGGTCTAGATTTCGTGCAAGGATTGGCCACCCTTCCCGAGCGAGTTCAAGGTCTCCACGTCCAAGCGCAAGATCAATCGCTCCTGCACCACTTCGCAAACCCTGCAACATATTTTTTACGCTATGACTGATTGAAGCCACAGTCGTACCCATTGCAGCAAGACGCTCGTGTTGTACCCTTGTGTGTGCAAGGAATGCAGTTAACAAAGCAAGTCCCCCATGTCCGCACGCTGTTGAGAGAAGTTCAAGTTCGTTTTCTGTCCACCGCCGGTTTTCACTTGTAATTTCAAGAAGAATGGCACCGAGAACATTCCCGTGTGCCAGTAGCGGAGCACACAACGCCGAACGTACGCCACTTGCAATGACACCACTATCTTGCATGAACCGAACATCGTCTTCAACCGTTGCAATTCGAATGGCTGCTTGTTCAGTACACGCATGAATGATGATTGCTTCAGAAAATGCTTCGGCGTTTTCTTTGATGCGTTTAGGTGTGGCCTCAAATGTTGTACCGATTGCATTCTCATCGTCAAAAAGTACACCAATACAACGATCGGGTTTGAATTCATCAACCAGAATGGCAACGAGGTGTTGCAAAATTGCTTTGATATCAATTGTGCCTGCAGTTGCAGCTGTGAGCCGGTGCACCATTCGCAAATGGTTTCTCGCAGCTTCAAGTGAGTGTGGGGACGTAACAACGATTGATTCAGCACTCGTGTCAAAACTTGGGTCAGGAGTTAGGGTGGTGTTGAGTGCACCTGTTTGTTCAGAAATTCGGAACAGTGTTGATCCACAACCAATCTCATCTCCGATACGAAGCGAAACACGTTGGTTGACGAGGCGACCATTCAAAAAGGTACCATTTGCAGAAGACAAATCGTTGAGATACCACTTTCCTCCGTCGGGAGTGAGTTCAGCGTGCCTTCTACTAATTGTCGGATCGCCCAAAGGTAACGCCTCTGATGATCGCCCGATGAGTTGAGGTTCATCACGCGGTAGCGGAAAAACCCCACCTAAATCTGGACCTTCTATGACCTCCAGCACGAGCATGTGACTATCGTACATCATTCGACGTGATTCTTTCGTGACTGTCACACAGAGCGAGTCTTCGAGCGACAGTGACAGTCACACCTGCCACAGAGCGAGTCTTCCAGCGACAGTGACAGTCACCTTCGGTGACAGCCACTTAGTGTGGTGACAGCCACAACTGTTACCATGTAAGCAATGGCAAAACAGCCAACATTTACGGCATCAATGGGAATAGTCATCTTGCATGGAAAAGAGTCGTTTCTGATGTCAAGGTATACAAGCGACCTTGAAGAAGTGCTTGAGCAAGAACACGGTGAAATCGAACGCATTGTGTTTGATGGCACGACTGTTGATCTTGCAAGTGTTCTAGATGAAATTCGCACTTTTGATTTGTTGTCAAGGCATAAACTCGTCATCGTTGACAACGCAGATGCATTTTTAGCAGCAAAAGGGAACGAGAAAAATTCTACTCGCCAACAGATGGAGCGGTATGCAGAGCAACCAGTGAAATCAGCGACATTGCTTATGCGTGCAACAACATGGCGGCCTGGCAAACTCGACAAAGCAGTAGGCAAGGTTGGGTTGGTCTATAAACTTCAACAATATTCAGAGAATGACACGATGCGATGGTGTGTTGCACGGTGTGGAAAAGAACACGGTTGCACGCTAGAGCCGCAAGGTGCCCAACTTCTTGTTGAGCGAATTGGACTCTCTTTGACAAAACTTGACACAGAACTTGGGAAACTTTCCTCGAAAGTCGCCCCCCACACAACGATTTCAAAAGACGACGTGATTGAAATGGTGGGATTAAGTAAAGAAGAACAGGCGTGGGAAATCCAATCTGTGCTACTCACAGGGAACCAAGGAGCATCAATGACCAAGTTGTGTGAACTACTTGATGTTTCAAAACAGCCACGCGAATTGTTGATGTGGTCTGTTGTTGACTTAACCCGCAGACTAAGTGCAGCAGCAGACATGTTTGATCGTGGTGCTTCTAGTGGTGAAATACGAAAGTCTCTCAAACTCTTTGGTGATAGTGGAAACAGAATTTTGACCGTCGCGAAAAAGAAAACTTCTCGAACTTTTGCAGATTTATTTACAGATGCGGTTGCGATTGATGCTCGAACAAGAAGCGGAACACTAGATGGTCGCCGTGGTCTTGAAACACTTGCAATCCGTGTGTGTGGTGAAGTTAGATAACTCCATTTTCTTACTCGATGAGTGAATCCCCAGTCATCTCAACTGGCTGATCTATCCCCAACACGTGTAAGATTGTTGGTGCAATGTCTGCGAGGATTCCGCCACTTCTCAGTGTTATTGATTCCCACTGAGTTCCAACCAGATGCAAAGGAACGTCATAGACAGTGTGCGCGGTATCTGGGCTGTTCGTTTCAGCATTCCATGTGCGTTCAGCGTTTCCATGGTCAGCTGTCACAATGAGTGAACCGCCAAGTGCGAGTGTCGCATCGATAATTCTGCCACAACATGCATCAACAACTTCGACTGCTTGAATAATCGCAGGCAAGTTCCCAGTATGCCCGACCATGTCTCCATTTGCAAAGTTAACGATGATGACGGTCGGTGGATCGTCATCTGCAAGAGCATCGATGACACCTTGGCACACTTCTTCTGCCGACATCTGAGGCTTTTGATCATACGTCGCAATGTCAGTAGGGCTTGGAACAAGCAGCCGTGACTCCCCTTCAAATGCTTGTTCTTTGTAATCATTAAAAAAGAACGTCACGTGAGGAAACTTTTCAGTTTCGGCACATCTAAACTGTTTGAGATTATGCAATGAAAGAACTTCTCCAAGAATGTTTTTCATCGCCTCTGGTTTGTCAAACGCTACTGCTGAAACAGGCAATGTGGATTCGTAGTTGGTCATTGTTGCAAAATACAAATCGTTGAACATCTCGCCTCGTGTAAATGGGCCTCTTGGAACTTCGTTCCATTCGCTATCTTCAAGCACAAACGCCCTGCTTAATTCTCGTGGTCTGTCACCTCTATAATTAAAGAAAAACACACTATCGCCGTCTTGAATAACGCCGATTGGTTCTCCAACCTCATTCACGATCTGGGTTGGAACGATAAACTCATCACCTATTTGATTTTCGTTCGTGGGATGTTCGTAATAATTTGCGATGCAATCGGCTGCTTGGAAAGATGTTTGAACTTCTGGAAGATCTTCTCTTCGTGGGTGTGTGGTTGTTCTGCCAGTGATTGCTTCAAAGGCAATCGAAACTCTTTCCCATCGATGGTCTCGATCCATTGCCCAGAATCTCCCCATCACACTCGCAATTTTTGCGTTCGTGCCTCGGATACGATCTTCTAGTGCCTCAACAAATCCAAGCCCCGCAGACGGCGAACAATCTCTACCATCAGTAATCACATGAATAAAAATCGTTGCTTCACTTGGAGCAGCATCCAAGAGTGCGAACAAATGTGCAAGATCACTGTGCACCCTACCGTCACTTACTAGCCCAACGATGTGTGCTGCATGCGTTCCAGTTCCCCTTGAAAAAACTTCAGAGATGACTGGATTCGTTTTAAACTCATCCCGTTCGATTGCAGTGTTTAACCTCATGAGTTCTTGCGGAACAATTCGACCTGCACCAATATTTTGGTGACCGACTTCACTATTCCCCATCACTCCAGCCGGCAACCCAACACATTCCCCGCACGTACCAATGAGTGTTGCTGGATACTTTTTAAATAGCATGTCCGCAACAGGAGTGTTCGCCTGAACAATAGCGTTGCAAGAATCCATCGATGAATTGGGATTCTGTCCCCATCCATCACGGATGATTAACACAACCGGTGCGTTATTAACCACCATACTCCTTTCGCATTCGTTGAAGTTCACGTTTGTTGCGACCACTTGCCTTCTTTAACTTCTCATCAATAATTCTTTTTAATGCCTCAGCCCCTCTTGTTGAGACTATCCGTTTTTTAATCACCATTAAATCATCAACTTCATAGGGCTTGCGTAAGTTATTAATAAGCATTTGAAGAGGAGTATCTGCGTTGAGTCCAGTCAGTTGCCACAACATATCTTGTTCAAATCGAGTTGGCGTCTGTATGGTAGAAAAAGCCCACACGAATGCATCCTGTTGTTGCAAACGGAACAGAGCAGGCAAAACAGCGTGCGCGGTGGACGGCCCAGCAGCCCCCTTGTTTGTTGCAGCTTCCCATAAATCACACGCCATAGAATCTTCTCCAAGAAGGATGACCGAATGAATCGCATCGGCAAAAGACTCATCGCTTGGTGATTCAATGGAAACTCGCATTGCATGTTGAGCAAGTGTTTTTGCACTTGTATAACCACTTCTTCTTTCAGGTGAAAGTCGCTCACGTTTTGGAGAAGTGTTTGGAGGACAAAGCATCAGTGGGTCGCCAATCGTATTGACTCTCCACGGTTTTGAAAACATGTGGTCTCCTTCTTGCCACCTTGCAGCGACAAGAAACGGGATGAGACTCATCGTTTTCCGAAGCATTTGAGTTGGCTGGATAAACGCAGAGAGCATTGGCTCGTGCGATGAACCGATGTACGCATAGACACCTCTTGACAACCACGTTCCACCAACGGTCGATTGCCCAGAAGGGTTTTTTAGTGACCAACTGTGGAGAAAATACAATGCAGAAGGTGTATCAAGGATTGGTAACCAAGTTGGAGCGGTTCGCTCGTCGGACATATCAAGAAAATCAGCATTCCCTTTTGAAGTGAAGTATGCGACGTCTGTTGTCACTCCCCCCGCTTCAGCTTCTTGTAAACCGCGGAGCGTTCCATCAACAACTTCAAAATCAATACCAAACTGAGGAAGTAAACTTGGGATATTTCCCAATCCATAACTCGCCCAATTGCCCGAGTTTGGATAGGTGTTACAGAACCAATATTGATCACGCTCTAAGAACAAACTACACATTGCAATATACGCAGCATTTGGTTTTGTGCCAAATATCCAACCCGTCCAAGCGAATCGTTTACCCTCTTCATTCCTTCCGATCACATCCGTAATCGCAATGGGGTTGTCATGTGGTCGGGTAAACTCAACTCTTGCTGGCATCGTTTGGCAAAGCGTTATCGCATCGATGGTGTCTCCAAGATTTTCGTACTGAACGCCAGTTGATTGAAGCAGTGAATTGATCTCTAGAAGGAGGGAGTTTGTTTGTGTTTGGTTGAGAATGTCGCGACACTCTCCCCATCCAGAACGTAAAAACAACAACAATTGCCCTCGACCTGCAGCGAGTGCAACAGCTGCAGTTCTTGCAGAATCATCTTCAGAGGTGATGACGACGCCAGTGGGGGGTATCCCTACATCTGTAAAAGCAACTTCGATAGAAGCAGTTCCATTCCATGCTTGAGCGACCGTACGTGTCATTTCTCTTTTTATATTTTTATTGTTTGAATTTGATTGACCAACAGACTCTCGAACCCAACATTGTTCTGGTGCAAATCGGCGGATAAATTGAGAGACAAAGGGCTCCTTTTGAAACAACACAGGCCATCTTTGCTCGGTTGACCAACGAGAAATTTCATCGAGATACGTTGCTTCGTCTGGGACGAGGACAACTTGATTTAACACAGGGAGTTTTTGAGAAATTTGAGCAGACCTCGAGCCAAGAAACATGGCCGCCCGTAACTCTCGACTTGGTTCTTGGGTGTTCTGTAAAAATGAAAGAGCAAGAATGAGTTTTAAAATTATAATCATCGCGTGAAGTTGAGTATTACATTATCGCGACCAGGCACAATGATGTCTGCGATTTCAAGACATTCTTTAAACGATTCTTGAGCGAGATCAATGTTTTGGGCACTAGATAATACGCTTCCTTGTTGTACGTGTTCGCGTGTTGCCACAGTATCACCACAAATAAGAATTGTATATCTTGCAGTTGGTAATAAGAGCCCGCAACTTCCGGTGGTGAATCCTGGCAATGGAAACAAATCAACTTGTGGAAATGGTTTATCTTGAGGGCAAGAAAATGAAGTTAACAGTTCATGTTGTGATTCTAAAAGTTGAGTGAGTTCAGCATCGCCATCTGCTCGCTGCATTTCATCACCCATCATTTCAGAAGCGGATTGAATTTCGAGTTCAGACATATACCAACACGCGTGTTGAAGTCCAGTAAGTGTTCTACGCCTTTCAATGTCAAAACTTGTTAGAAACACATGGGTAACTTCATCAAGTGTGATTCCCCATCTCTCTTGCAATCTTGCGTTTTGCATTTGTGGTGGAAGTGATGGGTCGACTAATATAATTGCACCATCACTCTTGATGATGGTTGATGTTGTGTGACCAGTTCGAAGTGGGCACGATTCATTCCACAGTGGATTTGTTGGTAATGTTCCGATGGAGCAGATCCGCCAATCCATTCATTACTCCATATGTGCATCTTTGCCAAGTGAATGCAACGTACTTGAGGGATCGTTTTGTAACGCTTTCAATCTCTCAATCACAAGCGGTGGAATAATGCTATTAAGGCGCTCCACGTCTCCACCTAGTGCTGCAATTTGACGAATCAAACTCGAAGATGTAAACGCATACGCTTCTCCTGTCACGATAAAGACTGTTTCCATATTCGCGACCTGCCTGTTTGTGATGGCAAGTTGTGTTTCTGTCGCAAGATCTGTGACATTGCGAATGCCTCGAAGCAATGCTACGCCTCCAGAGTTTTTTGCAAAGTCGACAGTCAATCCAGAATATTGTTCTACAGAGACTGGTGCTGCGTTTGGATTTTGACTGACAAGTTCGTCCACCAACGTCTCTGCCATGGCTAGTCGCTCATCAAACGGGAAAAGCGCTTGTTTATCTGGATTGTGCCCAATTCCGACAACAATTCTGTCAAACATCCCCCTTGCCCTTGAAATGACATCAAGATGCCCACTCGTAATAGGGTCAAAGGAACCAGCGTAAATCGCGATATGCTCACTCATGCGTTGGATTGTACGGGTTAGGGGGTGGGGTCTAGGGTTCGTGACCATAAAACGTAAAAAAAATCAGAAAGGTTGTTTGCAAATGGCCTTGTTGTATTCGATGTTGGAGCGGATGAATGATTTCCCTTCTCCTCCATTGCAATGGTCTACACCACATTTGTAGACCTATTCTCCCCATCGGTCGAGCACACGTTCGACCCAAAATTGAGCCCCTGCCCTCCAGCGGGGGCTCTTTTTTTAACTATTTATATTTTTACAATTATATGGCGGCAACTTCAGGGAAATCGATGACTGTGTTGTGGACGTGGTTGTAGTAACTTGTGAACGTCATCACTGAAATTCCAGCCACGACCTCAATTGCCGCTTCGGTGTTGAACCCAGCGGACATAAACGCTTCAAGCGTTTCATCTGAGACATTACCGTGTGTATCAAGTGCTTCAGCAGTGAAGTGAATCAATGCCTGTCGTTTTGGGTCACTGCTTTGCCTGCGACGAATGGCCATGCATTCGTCATCAGAAATGCCCAGTCCTTCTGCAATTTTCGTATGTGCCGCGAGGCAGTAGCCACAATCAAATTTTTCAGCAGCAAGGAGTTGAACAATCTCACCTTCTTGAGGGCTGAGCGCACCGCCCTTTGATCCCTGTGCCCATGCCATGAACGACTGAAGAACAGAAGGGTGCGCCGCGAGTCCTTTAAAGATATTAAGTTGCTTTTCCTTGAGTGGTCCATTGAGCAAATCAGCTCCTGCGCCAGTGTCATTCGTAGGGTCAACGGTTAAGAGTCGCGGCATGTGGGTCCTCCATGAGATTCAAGAGACCTGCGGCCTGTAGAATCATTTTAAAATTATCTGAAAAAACGAAATTGTGTTTCGGGAATTGAATTCCTGCCATGTTGTTGTCAATGTTGCTGAACATTAACTCAACGGTGCCGATTCGTTCCCACGCATCTCCCCCGGCAACCCTTCGATCGATATGCCCAGTTGTTGATGCCCCAACCTCATCAAGGCGATCAATAGTTGCTTCATAGCGAAGAGAATCTCCTGCAGTTACATCACAATGAAGTGTTGCTTTTGCGATTTTAGCGAGAATAATTTTTTCTCTAAAACCACACGTTGTACCGACAAGGATTCCTGCTGTTTGTGCCATGCCTTCGATCATGAGTGAAAACGGCATGATCGGTACCTCCTCCACGAGATAGTCGTGCAAATAGTCTTCAGCGAGTGAGATGTTTTTAATGGCAACCAGAGAACGGTCTGGTTCGTACTCAGTAATGCAATCGATCCATAACCAACGCATCTGAGTTATGCCGCTAATTTAATTTCTACAAAATTGACAAGAGAATTAACGGTGATTAAATCGCCAATCTTCGATATGTCTCGTTCGCCCTTTGCGAAGGAATCGAAATCGACATGTGACAATCGTTCTCTGAGCATCGCAAGCCCCGCATCTGTTAATTTTCCATCCGCGACCCACTCCTCATTTTCAGTGAGATTCTCTGGGAATAGTTCACCTTGTGAAATTTTGAAATCGAATGTTTTTTCTATACGGAACACAATGTCAAGGAAGTCAATGGATTCAGCACCCAAATCAGCAGTCAAACTAGAGTCTGGAGTGACTTCATCCTCATCAACACCTAAGGCATCATCGAGAACTTCTTGGATTTTTTCAAAAATTTCATCGCGGTTCATAACCGTCTCCTGTACTTGAATTCGTTAAGGCAATCGAGCGGGACGTATAGTAAACCGTCCCGATACGGCTGTCTGTGTTTTAGCTGTTTCTTTTTTTTGTACTGTCCCTTTCCCTTTACAGGAAATGGATCCATCTTCATGCGTTTTTATAGTGGTGACTTCAATCTGCAATTGCTCATCGGGCTGAACCATCGCACCATATTTCACCGCCTTTACACTCCCAAGAACCATCCTTTGTCCATTCTTGGAGCATAGCTGTGAGGCCGCTTGAACCATCGCTTCAAGCATCATGACGCCAGGCAGAATTGGAAACGTTGGAAAGTGGTCTTTCAGATAATCATCTGCATCGGTGACTCTTTTTACTGTCACAATTCTGTCCTCTGACCGCTCAAGGACCTCATCTACAAGATCAAATTTCATAAGCGGGGGATTATACAGGGGCTGTCCCTCTCCTTCTTGGGTGTCTGACACCTGGTGTCAGACACCAGGTGTCAGACACCCCCGTAGGGCTTGGCAAATGGTCGAAATTTAGGTATCCTGTGGCGTTCTGAAGTTCCATTTGTAGGGACAAAAATTTTACACAAAAACACATTCATCTCGGATACAACAATGTCCAATACAGGCACAATCATTCAAGTCATCGGGTCAACATTTGACGCTCAATTTCCAATCGATCACCTGCCAGAAATTTATAACGCCCTTGAAGTTGAAATCGATAATGCAGGGGAAAAAACAACACTGTTTGGCGAAGTGAGTAAACACTTGGGCGGTGGTCGAGTCCGCTGCGTTTCTCTTGGAAGTACAGACGGTCTGCGGCGTGGGCAATCGTGTTTAGATACAGGGGCGCCAGTCAAGGTGCCTGTGGGCGAAGGTGTATTAGGTCGCGTGTTTAATCTATTTGGTGATCCCGTTGATGGTCGAGGCGATGTTTCTTATGAAAAGCGAATGCCGATTCACGCTCAACCTCCAAAACTATCCTCATTGAATCCGAAAACAGAAATTCTTGAAACAGGAATTAAAGTCATCGACCTTCTTTGCCCATTTGTTCGTGGTGGCAAGATTGGTCTCTTCGGTGGAGCGGGTGTGGGCAAGACAGTCATCATTCAAGAAATGATCGCACGTGTTGCCCGAGATTTCGATGGGTACTCAGTGTTTGCTGGCGTTGGTGAACGAACTCGCGAAGGAAATGACCTTTGGCTTGAGATGCAAGAAGCGCAATTTACAAACGACCAAGGTGAAACCGTATCAGTTCTTGATAAAGTTGCAATGGTCTTTGGGCAAATGAATGAACCACCAGGAGCACGTCTTCGGGTTGCACTTTCCGCCTTGACTATGGCGGAAGATTTCCGTGATTCTTCCGGGAAAGAAACACTGTTGTTTGTTGATAACGTATTCCGCTTTACACAAGCGGGTTCGGAAGTATCAGCATTGCTTGGTCGAATGCCTTCTGCTGTGGGGTATCAACCCACTCTTTCTACCGAAATGGGTGAACTTCAAGAACGCATTACTTCAACAAGCAAAGGTGCGATTACATCTGTACAAGCAATTTATGTTCCTGCAGATGACTTAACTGACCCTGCTCCAGCTACAACATTTGCTCACTTAGACGCATTTGTTGTTCTTGAACGAAAAATTGCAGAAAAAGGTATTTACCCAGCGATTGATCCTCTTGCTTCTTCATCGCGAATCCTCGACCCGCAAGTTGTTGGTGAACATCATTACGAAGTGGCTCGCAGGGTGCAAACAATTTTGCAACGGTATGACGATCTTCAAGACATTATTGCAATCCTTGGCGTTGACGAATTGTCTGAAGATGACAAGTTAACAGTTGCAAGAGCTCGCCGAATCGAGAGATTCTTGAGCCAACCACTTTACGTTGCTGAGACTTTCACTGGTTTCCCAGGTGTGAACTCGTCTCTTGAAGATACAATCGATTCCTTCGAACGACTCTGTGATGGTGAAGGTGATGACCTTCCTGAATCAGCATTTATGTATGTAGGCACACTTGAAGACGCAAAAGCCAAAGCAGAAGCGATGGCAACTGCTGCTGCAGTGTAACCAGAAATGCGCATGAAACTCAGGGCTCGGAACGAATGTTCCGAGCCCTATTTCGTTATACACTATGGGGCACGAAAGAAGGAAACCCCCAATGAAAACCCCCATGAAAACCCTCATCACAATTTTCTCATTATTCATTTCGCTTACAGCGTCGGCTGACCGAACAATTCCCGCAACACCAGAAGAACTAGATGCGCAAGTTGAACAAACGTTTGCAGATGCAGATGCAGAAATTGCTGACATCATCGCCATTCCAGACAATCAACGGACCTTTGACAATACGATTGGTGCGATTGATGACATGCTAGCTCGTATGGATGATTCACTAAACATGTCACTTTTTATGGCGTACGTTCATCCAGATGCTGGAATTAGAGAAGCAGCACAAGCAGGTGAACAAGTTTGGTCAGATTGGTCTATTGATTTCAGCAAGAACGTAGATTTATACAACGCAGTAAAAGCGTACGCAGACACAAAGCCAGAACTGAAAGGCGAACAAGCCCGAATGCTTGCGCACATCATGCGTGATTACCGTCGAAGTGGAATGTCACTCACTCCTGAAAACCGAGCAAAACTCACAGAGATTCAGAAAGAGATTGGCAAACTCAGTATTGAGTTTGAAGCAAATATCCGAAATGACGAAACAGTTATTCCAGTGACGTTGGATGAACTTGATGGCGTTCCAGAAGACGTGATCAATCGGCTAGAGAATGTAGGCGGGGTCTACCTTGTAACGCTTGATTATCCAACATTTGGACCGATTATGGATTACTGCACGGTCTCTGAAACACGGCAAAAGGTGCGATGGTTATATTCACGTCGTGCAGGTCGCAAGAATGTCGAAGTTCTTGAGAAAATAATCAAACTACGTGACGAGGCAGCGGATTTGCTTGGATATGACACAGTTGCAGATTATGAAACCGAAGTCAGAATGGCAAAAAATGGCAAGACCGTTGCAGAGTTTTATGAAAAGTTGCAACCAGTTGTTCGAAAAAAGGCAGAGCAAGATTGGGCGCAATTGGTTGAAGCAAAACGTGCAGATCTTGGTGACCCAACGGCTGAATTCAACCCATGGGATTTCAGTTATTACTACGAGAAAATTAAAAACAAAAAATATGCAGTCGATTCTAGGCTCGTCCAAGAGTACTTCCCACTAGAAAACGTGATGGGTGGGTTATTCGAAATCACTCAGAATTTGTATGGAATTGAATACCGCGAAGTGACTGAGCAAGCCGAAACTCGTGGCACACCTCTTTGGCACGAAGATGTTCGTTTGTTTGAAGTGTGGGATACCAAAACCGATGAGCAATTGGGCGAGTTTTATATAGACTTGCATCCTCGTGACAATAAATATTCACATGCTGCTCAATGGGGATTAAAACAACACAAAGTCTCAACTGACGGGACCGAACAACTGCCAATTGCAGCACTTGTGTGTAACTTTACAGAACCAACTGACGAGAAACCGTCTCTTTTAACGCATGACGAAGCAGAAACATTTTTTCATGAGTTTGGCCACTGTTTACACACAATTTTGAGCGACACACAATACGCTCGTTTTGGTGGGACAAGCGTAGAGCGTGATTTTGTTGAAGCACCTTCTCAAATGTTTGAAGAGTGGGTTTGGACTCCAGAAACATTGGCATTGTTTGCTCGGCATTATGAAACTGATGAACCCATCCCAACAGAATTGGTAGAAGGTCTTATTGCTGCAAAAAATTTACAAAGTGGGATGAAAACAGAGAGCCAAATCTATCTCGGGAAAATCGATCAGGCATACCACACAGATCAAGACGGCGAAGTTGATACGACTCAAGTTGCATATGACATTTTTGATGAAACAAGAATGTATAAACACACTCCAGGAACATGGTTTCAAGGAAGTTTTGGTCATCTCACGGGTTACCAAGCAGGATATTATGGCTATCTCTGGTCACTGGTCTATGCTCAAGACATGTTCCAACGATTCAAAGAATTGGGGATGTTAAATCCAGAAGCAGGTGCGTATTACCGAGACAAAATTCTTTCAAGAGGCGGAACAGAGGACAGTTTAGATTTAGTGCGAGAGTATCTTGGACGTGAACCGAGTATGGATGCATTTTTGGAATCACTGGGTTTACATAACTCATCGCCTCAAGCTGTAGATGTACCCGGAGACGTCGTCTATGGAAAACCAGAAGTTACAGAAAGTGGACTTGAGTGTTGGGTGATTGAAGATGGGGGCGATGGGGTTACTCCACTTCCCACTGATACTGTGAAGGTGCACTACACCGGTTGGCTTGAAGACGGCACTAAGTTTGACAGCAGTGTTGATCGGGGCGAACCAATAACCCTTCCGTTGAATCGAGTGATTCAAGGGTGGACTGAAGGTGTTGGCAGAATGAGTGTTGGAGATAAATTGAAACTCCGTATTCCCTCCGATCTGGGGTATGGTGCACGAGGTGGAAGAACGATTCCGCCGAACTCGACGTTAATCTTTGATGTTGAATTGCTCGACATCAATCCAGTTTCCCCATTTGCAAAGGTACCCCCCATGGAACAATTACCCGGCGACCCAGTAACAGGCGATATTCAAACAAGCGAAAGCGGACTTCAATGGTACGACATTGTCGATGGCGATGGAGAAACGCCAGCAGGACCCGCAAGTTCTGTAGAAGTGCATTACACAGGCTGGCTGAATGACGGCACAAAATTTGATAGTAGCGTTGATCGCGGTGAAACAATTTCGTTCCCGCTCAATGGCGTGATTGCAGGTTGGACTGAAGGCGTTGGCTCGATGAAGGTTGGTGGCAAGCGAAAACTCATTATTCCTTCAAATCTCGGGTATGGAGATCGGGGTACTCCTGGTGGACCAATTCCAGGCGGTGCAACGCTCATCTTCGACGTCGAACTCGTCAGCACAAATTAATTAACCCGCGGTTAATTAATTGCCCTCAAAAGCAACGTTAACCCGCGGTTAATTAATTTACAGAGAACAAGCGTGGCAAAAAACAGTTCTCCATTTCAAGCGAACAAGCCTCACCCACTTTTTGTAGGGTGCTTGTTGCTTGGGGTTGCGGCAATTCCAGATGCGATGGTTGTTCCTGTCCTTAAGGAACTGACGATTGACAGATTTGGTGTCAGCGAGGGAAATGCGCACTACTTTATGGCTGTGAATTTGCTCGGTGCACTTCTTGCGGTTGGAGTGCTTGTAGTGTTGAATCGACGATTTTCGTCTTCAGTGCTCGTGATGAGTTCAGCAGCACTTTCCGCAGTGCTCATGGTCTCGATGGCGGTGACCCATTCGTGGGGGGCGATGCTTACACTAAGATGCCTTGAAGGAGGGACAGATTTAGTTCTTTTGGCTGTTCCATTGAGGGTGATTGCCTCAGCGGGCAAAAGAGACAGATATGGGGGGAGAATCGGGGCTGGGTTTACGGTCATGATGGTTTCATTGGCGATAGGAGCCGGTCTTGGCGGAGGATTCGGCCAACAGTCAGCAACCTCCGTATTATGGGTGGGAGCAGCATTTATGGCGATACTGGTGCTAATTGCTGCGATATTGCGCCGAACTGTCGACAACGTGCCACGCTCCCCTCGCCCAGAGCCACACCACTGCCCGCTTATTCCCAAGGAATGGCTCGGAGCCGGCTTTCTTGCCCTTGATCGTGGGCTTGCTGCCCTTGTTTCGACTTCGTTGCCCATATTGCTTGCTTCTGGCTTTGCCATTGGGACAATGACGCTTGGGGTGGCTTTAGCAGGGATGTTTCTTGCTTTGGCTATTTTTGCTGCACCAGCGGGGATTTTGGCAGATTATTACGGCGGGTACAGAATTCGCCTTCTGGCAGCCACCATGTGTGGAGTATCACTTGCTGGATTGGGGCTGATGGCTTGGCTCCCTCCCGTTGTAGTTTTGCCGCCTTGTTTATTGGTTTATGGTGTTGGTGCTGCTGGGCTAATGCCATCAGCCTTTTCTACCGCAGTACGACCAGAGGCTTCGAATCTTGTGTTTGGCTCTCTTCAAGCAGCAGGACAAGCGGGCTATGCGGCTGGTGTTTTGGGTGGGTTATTGGTCATCACAGTCGTTTCATTGCCGGCAGATGCTATGCTTTCTTCGATGTTCCCAATTGCAGGAGTCCTCTTTATCATTTTAAACGCTTTCTTGCTCCTTGGAATCCGAGTTATTGAAAAGCGATCCTCAGAGTTAACATGAAAAAGATTTTCATTATTCTTATCGCGAGCATTGCTGTTTTTGCCATTGCTGTGTGGGTTGTTTCTTGGTTGAGTTGGCAACCACAATCATGGTATGCACCACCAGATTATTCATTACCTGAAACCAAACAAGTTGCAAATCGGGCAGAATACCGACTGAACGAGGAGTTTCATAAAATCCGCCCAATTGAAGATGTGTGGAGAATTCGAATTTCGGATGAAGCAATGAATGCATGGCTCTCGGGTCGTCTTGAGGACTGGTTGGTTCATGAGCAGGACGTTGCATTACCACCCGAGGTGCATCACCCACAAGTACACGTGACTGAAAATGGAATTTGGCTTGCAGCTCTTGTTGATTTTGATGATTCATCATCTAGACCAATTGCGATTCAACTTTGGACTTGGGTTGATGACGGGATGATTTTTGTTGAGCCAATTGCACTTCGGCTTGGGAAAATACCTATTCCAGTTTCACTCTTTAAGAGCGTGACTGCTGAGTTCCAAGCAAAAGCGAACGGAGCTGACGCCATTGTCCCTCTGATGGATGATCGGGAAGTCGCCATTCAGGCAATTACACTTGAAAACGGTGCTCTGGTACTGACCTGCCAAACCGTCCTGCCCCAATCCTAACTTAGTGACACCCACCCCGCCTTTTTTCGCAAAGCGGAGAAAAGGCAAAGTGACTGTCACCAAAAGTGACTGTCACCTAAAGTGACTGTCACTAGAGTACAATGCGTCACTTATGCCGACGATTACCATTGACGGAAAATTGTTTGACTTTCAGCCAGGGCAATCAATAATTGATGTTGCCAACGAGAATGGTGTTTCTATCCCGCATTATTGCTACCACCCTTCTTTGAGTGTCGTTGCGAACTGCCGAATATGTTTGGCGGAAGTGTGGGCTTTGAATCCTCGGAATGACAACAAACTTGAGCCAATGCCAAAGTTGTTACCAACTTGTCAAACTCCAGCAAGCGATGGGCAAGTTGTGTACACGAATTCCCCAAAAGCAACCGCGAATCAAAAGGCAGTGATGGAAATGTTGTTAAACCACCACCCGATTGACTGCCCCATTTGCGATCAAGCCGGAGAATGCACACTTCAGGATTATGCGTATGAACATGGGCGTGGGGAACGTAGGTGCGACATTGAAAAAATTACACAAAGCAAAAAGGACATTGGTGACAATGTCATGTTGTATGGTGATCGGTGCATCATGTGTACTAGGTGTGTTCGATTTACTGATGAGATCACGGGTACTTCAGAGTTATATATAGACGGACGAGGTGCACGCGAGTGCATCGATGTCTTCCCAGGCATTGGCATCAATAATGAGTTGAGTGGGAACGTTATAGATATTTGCCCAGTTGGTGCCATGCTTGATAAAGATTTCATGTTTTCTCAACGCGTCTGGTTTTTAACCTCAACCCCCTCCATTGACCCACTGACAAGTAGCGGCGATAACATCAATATCGAACATAACGACCAGCAAATTTACAGAGTCAAGCCAAGAACAAATCTTGACGTGAATCAATACTGGATTACCGATGAAGTTCGGTATGGTTGGAATTTTGTCTACGACGATCAACGAGTAACTGAAGTGAAAGGCAACGCAGAGCAAGATGCAGCAGAATTACTCAAACAAGCAACACGAATTGCACTTCTCGTAAGCCCGATGATAAGTTGCGAAGAGGCGTGGCTTCTTGGGCAACTTGTTCGTTCGATAGACCACAATGCTGTTATTGGTCTTGGACCTGTCCCAATTTCTGGTGAAGAAAAAACATTCAAAAGTGGTTTTACGATTCGAAGTGAAAAAGCGCCGAATGCTCGAGGTGTTCAAAGAGCACTTGGCGATATTCTTGACTTTGAAGAGTGGAAAACTCAAGTAGCGAATGCAGACACAGCTATTGTGACCGGAAATTACCCTCAATCGTGGGAAACACCCACTATCGGTGATGGGCAATCGCTCATTTTGATTGACACGATTGAGAATAAACTTACAAATCAAGCCGATGTCTTTCTTCCTGCTGCGACGTGGGCGGAAAAAGCAGGAACATTTGAAAACTGGGATAACAAATTGCAAGTTTTTGAACAAGCCATTCAGCCGGTTGGTGACGCACTTTCGGAAGGTCAATTCGCCATGAACCTGCAGGCGCTGATTGATGATATGGAAACAACAACGTTCAATGCAGCGACTGTCCGCAGGCGAATGGCAGATGCAGGTATAGCGGGAATGCTTGATGTCGAGCCACCGCAAAACACCAACCGTGTAGACACAGACATGCCATTGTCTGAGGTGTAATTTATTCTACGGTTTCAAACTCAGCGGTAAAGTGACGCAGGGCACTTGGCTGTTGTGTAATTCGCACGCCTTTAATTGAATCTTTAATAGTGTTGATGTACTCAAGCACTTCTACAACGTAATCGATGTGACTTTGTGTGTACACACGTCTTGGAAACGCAAGCCGAACGAGTTCTTTGTCAGCAAGTTGCTCACGTCCATCTGGCTGCAAACCAAACATCACACTGCCAATTTCACTTGCACGGATACCACCCTCAATATACAACGCATTCGCAAGCGCCCACCCTCGGTATTGTTCAAGAGGAATATGAGAAAGCCACTCTTTTGCATCAAGATAAATCGCATGACCGCCCGGTGGTTGCAGAATCGGAATCCCCGCGTTGGTTAATCGTTCACCAACATACGCAACCGTTCGAACTCTGTACGCCAGATAATCTTCTCGTAATGCTTCGTACAACCCAGTTGCAACTGTCTCCAAGTCGTAGCCCGCAAGCCCACCGTACGTTGGGAACCCTTCTGTCAAAATGAGCATCGAGCGACATTTTTCAGCAAGTGCGTCATCGTTCAATGCGAGAAAACCACCCATGTTCGCCATCCCATCTTTCTTCGCACTCATCGTCGCACCATCTGCGAGTGAAAAAATCTCACGAGCAATTTCAATTGGCGTTCGATCTTCGTTTCCTTCTTCCCTCAATTTAATGAACCAAGAGTTTTCTGCAAATCGGCATGCATCAATGAAGAAGGGAACTTCGTGTTCCTTACAAATTGCACTGGCATTTCGGATGTTTTCCAAACTAACCGGTTGCCCACCATTTGAATTGTTCGTAATGGTCATCATGACCATTGGCACTTTATCTGGCCATTGATTGAGAATAGACTTCAACTCATCGATGTCCATATCTCCCTTAAATGGCGCAATGCTTTGAGTATCGCTACTCCCAGGAGTCGGAATATTTACAGCAGTTGCACCGCGAACTTCAATGTTTGCGCGAGTTGTATCAAAGTGAGTGTTGTTTGGAACGATTTCACCTTCATCAACTGCTGCACCAAATAGAATTCGTTCAGCGGCTCGACCTTGATGTGTTGGAATGATGTGCTTAAAACCTGTAATGTCTTTGACTGCTTTTTCGAAACGATAATACGATTCAGCACCAGCGTAACTTTCATCACTTCGCATCATGCCAGCCCACTGCTCGTTTGACATTGCGCCCGTGCCTGAGTCAGTCAACAGATCAATCAGCACGTCTTCTGCTTTCAAAAGAAAAACATTGTTCCCAGCGTTTTTAAGTGCAGTGACCCGCTCTTCTCGAGTAGTTGAGCGAATCGGTTGCACCTGCCTGATTCGGAATGGTTCGATAATTGTTTTGAATTCCATTGCTTCTTGCTCTCTTCTCATCCAATCATGTGTTCAAGAATTGCCATCCGAGTTGCGACACCACTGGTGACTTGTGAAAGAATCAAATTATGTGGCGAACTTTCAACATTCGCAACTGAATCATCAATTTCAAACCCGCGGTTCATTGGCCCCGGATGCATAATCGCCCCCTGAAACTTAGCAAATCGTTTTTCAGTGAGTCCAAAGTTGTCCCGATAATCTTCGCCAACTTGTGCATCGCGTTCAAACTGTACGCGAAGCATCATGCAAGCAGAAACCTCTTCAAGCACACTATCAAAATCGTTTGAAGTTTTACAATCTACATCACCGGGCAATAACTCTTGTGGTCCAACAAGTGTGACGCTCGCACCAAGTTTTGTAAGACCAATCACGTTTGATCGAGCGACTCTACTGTGGGCAATATCGCCAACGATTGCAACGTGCTGTCCCGAAAGGTCGTCTGTTCCGAAATAGCGAGTGAGTGTTACTGCGTCAAGCAACGCTTGCGTTGGGTGTGATGAGGTTCCAGAGCCCGCGTTGATAATGGGTACGCCGACGTGTTCAGCAATGTCCCAGGGTCCACGCTCTTCAGTACAACGCACAATAATTCCAGATACACCCATTGCTTCTAAGTTCAGTGCAGTATCGACAAGCGTTTCGCCTTTGGATGCGCTTGAAGTTGAGCCGAGCAAATCAAGATGGTCACCCCCAAGCCGCTTGGTTGCGATGGTAAAACTGCACCTAGTACGCGTTGAGTTTTCCATGAAGAGATTCGCGATAATTTTTCCAGCAAGTGGCGCGTCTGGCTCGTATCTATCACCAGCGTCAAGAAAGTGCCCTGCTCGCTGCAAAAGAGCAATCATGTCATCGCTAGTAAGATCATCGAGCCCTAAAAAATGTCGTCCGTTCCATGGCATGGAGTGCCTATTGTACCACCCCCGACATTTCGCAAAGAACCTATTTCTCATCATAAAAAATTCCGGTTTGTTGTATTTTTGATAATTTTAAAATTTGGTGCTTTGGGTTTTTAGGTGGAACCCTTACACTTGAGAGTATGAAAAATACACTACAGACAATCGTCCTTGGATTTCTTACAACGTTCACAGTTCAATCGCGTGCTACAGCACATGATGTTGCTCTTCGTGTGAATGAAATTGTTCATATATCAGATGCTATCTTCATTGGTAGAGTTTCAGAAATTCGTGGCTTTGATGGTGGAAGCGGCATGGTTGGCACAGAAATTGTTTTTACTGAAATTGATGCACTGTCGACTAGACCGTCTGCAAACTCATTTATTTCTGAAGAAGTAACACTTCAATTTGCAGGTGGCTCTTACAGAGGTGTTGACGCTTCAGTTTGTTGCCAACCTTATTTTGAACTAGGCGAAGACTATCTTGTATGCACGTTACTTGATGGGAACACTTACTTGTCTCCATTCTCGGGTGGAACACAGGGGCTGTTTCGAATCCTCCAAGATGAGCAAGGCGAAATGTATCCGCTGACATACACCGGTCGTGGTATACAAGCGATGTCTGCATTTGATTTTATCCCTACGCCAACCGTAAATCAGATTTGGCAAGGGAAACCTATTTACTGGGGATCGACCGACTCTTCAAGCTTCGTTAACCCACCACGTCCGATTACTAAAGGTGCTAGTGCACAATCCAGAAGTATTGAAGAGCCAAACACTATTCTTACTTTAGATGAGTTTGTGCAGAATCTTGAACTTGCAAGAACAACATCAACACCTTGATATGTCAAGGAACGCTTTGGAAACAAAACTCCTCTTTCTGCATTTAAAAATCCAAAAAAACGAACAGCACTTGATTCAGTTAAACGGATGTACAACCCCTCTCGCGGAGCAATTTGCTGGTGTGGATACCAACCACTGTTTCACGTAATGGAACAAGTTCCAGAAGACTGGGAAAGCTTTGATCATAACAACTGGTCGATGGCGAATTACAATAAGATTGTCGATTTGTTCCGTTACACCGACGATGATGGAACGTGGGGGAGCAACGATGAAGATGAGTTTTGTGGTTGGCCGACTGATGCAGATATTACAAGCCAATATCCTAGTTTCTCTGGTTGGGGGACCGCAGTTGCGGTGTGTTGGACTTCCTCATACTCTAGCAACGCATGCGGCGAGATCCTCGAATCAGATGTCATGTTTAACCGCTCGGAGGACTGGGGATTCGATCTTGACGATACATTTAACACAAACACCTTTCTTTATAGGCCTGTAGTTGCACATGAACTTGGACACACAATCGGTCTAGAGCGTGGCTCAGAAGATGGTTCAGGGGAAGTCATTGGTTGTGGAGATGAATCATATATGTACAACCAGCCTACAGTGATGACTTTTGCATATAGAAACATTGTTGAGAACGGCAAGGGCCTGCATGCACTCGACGCCGCTGGAGTTAGAGCGAATTACGAATCAGACATACTTGTTCTTGAGGATGTTGGCGTGGAATCTTACTATGGGGATGCAGGAATGGTAAATTCAACAACGAATAGTACATGGCTAAACGATGGTGATACTTTAAAACTGCTTAACATAACTGTAGAAAACATTTCAAGTAATACACAATCAGATGTTCGTTTGCGTGTGTATCTTTCAACGAACAACATAATCAGTGAGAGCGATAGAAAAATTGCTGGTTTTTCATTTTCTTCTATGTCGGAAGATTCCTTTTGGACGGGCGATTTGACGATGACAATTCCCCAAACTGTTTCTACTGGCGACTACTACATTGGGTTGATTGCAACGCTTGACGGCGATGATTTTTGGTGGGATGATTATTCAGCGAATAACGCAACATGGATGCCACAACAAATTCACATCGAAAACGATGGTGTGTGGGAGTTTAATGATGTTATTAGTAGCGCTCAGTTACTGCTGTTCCCTTGGCTCAATGAGAGCTTTTGGGTTGACAACTCGGGCGCAGACGATGACGAAGGAAACGGCGGCGGCGGTATCTGCGGCGGTCCTTACAACCGAGACTTGTGGTGGTATTTTGATGCGAGGTTCGATGGTGAGGTAGCTGTTGGTATACCTGAACTTCTTGAGGCAGGTGATGTACAGGGCTTACTGGGTGAGGGTGTTGATTTCGTCGAAATATATTATGGATATCCAGTTGCGGGAAGCCAACCGATTGCATCCTCTTGTGCCACAGCATCTGAAGGGCCAGCAATTGCAGAGGTTATAAAAGGAGATCGGTACTATATTCGCATTGGCGGCGTAAACCACGCTCGAATTACAGGATGGGCACACCTTGATGTAATTCCTACAGATCTTGTAGGCGATACACCTGCAATAGCAATTCCTATCGGTGATGGTATCACTTTTGCAAAGTTCCCACCGAACTCGACATCTTTCTTTGGTGATGGTGGACCGTGCGCCGGAGGTAACGATGACTTGGTTGACCGATGGTTTGTGTACACAACAGAACATACTGGTGCAGTTAAAGCAACGACTTGTGGAAGTGGAAACATCGACACAATTATTGGTGTGTTTACACCAGATCTTACGCCTGTGACTTGTAACGATGACAGTGTTGAGCCATGCATTAGTGGTGACTCAAAAACATCCACGGTGTACTGGGATGCAGAAGCCGGAATGACGTTCCTCATTCAAGTCCTCGCGAGTCCATTTGATCAACCAGAGTTTGATCTTACTGTTTCTATGCAAACGGCTAGCTTGCCGAATAACAATTGTGACGCAGCTTTATCAACAGAAACATCTACTACTCCGTTCACGACTCTTGGCGCTACGACAAGCGGCACGTATGATTGCCTTGGCAATCAAGTTGGATGTGACGTTTGGTTCAAGTGGGTTGCGACCGATACTGGCACAGCTTCAATCGGAACATGTGAAGATATTGGTGGTTCCACAAACTTTGATTCTATTGTCAATGTATACGAGGGGTGCACGATGGAATACTTGCTTGCGTGTAACGAATCTGCTTGCAGTGATGGATCATCAATAGCAACGTTACCGGTTGTTGCAGGAAACTCATATTTAATACAAGTGGGATCATCTCTAAGTGAACTTGATGATTGTGATGGAGGGGATGGAGTCCTTGGCATTACTGTCGAAGCATCTTGCCTAGGCGATCTTAATGGTGATGGCCAAGTTACAGTGAGCGATATACTTGTTCTAATTGCAGACTGGGGTTCAACCTCAAGTAATGCAGACCTTGATGGAAATGGAGTTGTTGCAGTCGGTGACCTGCTTATCTTGATAGGTCAATTTGGCGACTGTCTGTAACAGTCGATCTTGTTATTAAGATGGTGATTTAAAACCAATTTTTGTTTTTAGTTTTGCTGTAGCGGTTGGCGGGTTAAATAACTGTTGCAAAAGCCCGAAAATCTTTTGGATTTGTTTTCCGGTTTCTGCAACCTGCTCATGCGTGTCCCCACAACAAGGTTTATTGCTCATCTTAAAAGGGCTATTGACGACTTCTCAAAATGATGCCCTTTTTCGTGCAGTAATCCCACTATAAGCGAATAGGGTTTGCCACAAGCCGCGATTTCGTCGCATGTTGAGCACTTCATGCCTACTGAATCCTTGCAAATTGAAGACAGATATGTCATGCTATCCTATAGCCGTGGAAGAGCGTGGGACCATTACGACATACATAGAGAACGCCAATGTTGGTGGAGCGATCGAAGCATCTGCACTTTGGGCAGCAGTTTTAGACGAAATTCACGATATGGCGACTGCATTGTGCAGCAAAGAAACCTACACCATCACCATTCAGCCCACCATGCTCGTCAACGAAGTATGGATCAAACTGTATGGCGAAGGACCAACGACAGTCACTTGGGAAAACCGCAACCACTTTTTCGGTTCTGTCTCAAGGGCACTGGGTCAAATTCTCATCGATTGTGCTCGATCGCGCAATCGCAAAAAACGAGGTGGTACCGAAAAGCCAATACCCCTTCAACTCGTCCCTGGAGAACTTGGGTGTACCCAGAACATCAAGGACGACACGATGCATGCTTTATCCAAAGCGTTGATCGCTCTTGGGCTCATCAACGAACGAGCAGAAGAAGTAGCACGAATGAAATACATACTCGGCATTCCAACTCATATTATTGCTCAACTTCTCGAAGTGAGCGAACGTACAGTGCGAAACGATTGGCGGTACGCACAAGCATGGCTTCGAAGAGAACTATCAAAACAACTTGGAATCGAGGAATAATTCTGTGGGGGCAATCCTCTTGAACCACGATCTTGTCAAAGAAATTTTTGAGAAAGCAATCGATCTCCCCGTAGATCCACCAGAAGTTAGAGAGCGTTTTATTCAGGAGCAATCTGAAGGAAACAAGGACATTATTGCAGAAGTACAGTCCCTTCTTTCGTGTACATCAGAGGAAGATGATTTTGACTACGCAGTCGATCCAGTCATAGGTCTATTTGCTGGACCATGGAAAATTCTTCACCGTATCGGCGGTGGAGGGATGGGTCGTGTGTATGAAGCGATTAATCCAAGAACAAACCATCAAGCCGCAATCAAAGTACTCAAAAGAATACACGTCGATCGAACAGCATCGAAACGGTTTGAACAAGAAGTTCGAGTGTTGGGGCGTCTTGACCATAGAGGTATAGCGCGTATCAAAGGTGCTGGCACGCTTGAACTTGATGGTGATCGTATTCCATGGGTGGCGATGGAGCTGATTGATGGCGCAACCCCAATCTCAACTTTTGCAACAAACAAAACCACAAAAGAAAAACTCAAACTTTTGTTAGAGGTGTGTCACGCTGTGGGAGAGTCACACAAGCGTGGTGTGATTCACAGAGACTTGAAACCATCAAACATTCTCATTAACTCGAGCAACGAAGTGAAAATTATTGACTTTGGAATTGCAAAAGTTATTGATGACACGATTCATCCAACAGGTCTACACACGAAGACCGGAGGATTTCTTGGCACTATTCAGTACATGCCTCCAGAATCGTGTTGCGATAGCAGTGATGCGCAAACAACGTTCGACGTGTACTCCTTGGGCGTTATTATGTATGAGTTACTTTCAAATCATCGACCATATTCGTTACGCGGTGACTCGTTTCCAGCACTCATTCAGGCGATGGCAACGACAGACCCAACACCGATTGAGCAAGAATTTCCTGTGTATAAAGGTCCGATCGCTGCGGTTGTACACAAAGCACTTGCTAGAAATCCACAAAATAGATATTCAACAGCGAATGAGTTTGCGGTTGATTTGAATCACTTGCTCGACGGCACGCCTGTAAATGCCCAACACGAATCGCGCCTCGTAAAATTCATTCGAAATCATCGCACCGCAACTGTTGTTCTGGTGATTACGATTCCAATTCTTATCATTGCTACAGGTGTTTCAACGTATTTTGCAATCAGTGCGAAGAGACAACTTGTGCGAAACGAGAAACTGCTTGAATTTGCAGAAGAAGCCATGCAAACGCAACACTACATTATTTCTCAACAAAGTAAATATTGGGCTATGCATTTGGGAATTGCAAAGGACAAGGCAGATAAATTATCTGAAAATGACCTAGCCCTTCGATTGGAAATGTATAAACTGCTTTCGAAATCTGATTTATCAACAGATGTGTCTTCCGAATACGCTGCAGAAATATACAAAGAAGCGATGTCAATATCTAAGAACAAGTTTGGAATCAATGCTCCTGAAACAATATTGCTTGAGGCAAAAATTACAGTAGGACGGACCGATGGTGCAAAGAAAGAGTTAACACAACAACTACAAAGTTTAAAAGAGAGATGGGTTGGAGGAAGTTTTGAACAAGAATATGAATTTTTGCGATTGATTGCATTTGGACAACTTGCCTCAAGCGATAAAAACACAAGAGAACTTGGGCATCATAATTCTGAGCGAGCAATTGAGATTGCGACGCATCATTTAGGCGCTGATGAAATTACTAATGTTGTTAACAGACAAGTTTGGTCTTATGTTTTTTTTGAAGGTGACCTAGAATCGTTGAATAAAGCAGTCAGCTTTCAAGTGGCAACAACTCTCCCGCTCCTTGAGGAAGAGTACCCAGAGAAGAGTTTACAAGTTCTTAAAGCAAAAATATTGTTAGGGCTCGCCTTTTACTCTCGAAGCACACTGCAATCAGGTAACGACCGCTTGCAAGATTTAGAGAAAGCGATAGAGTTAAATGAATTTGCAGTTGACGCATTAATTGAACAATCAGGAGATGGGTACAATTATGTTTGGCAAGTGATGAACAACCTTGCCATTTGCCTCGCAGAAAAAGCAGATTGGCTTGATGAGTATGAAGGGGCTAACCAAAAATCTAGCGAACTGCGGATCCGAGCAGCATCCATTTGGCAGCGGATATTACAGCAGGTTCATTTTAAGGAAGCTGAAGGCAACCATCACAATGGTTGGTATCTCAGAACATTTCAGGACTATCTTCCAAACCTAGCTCCATCCGAAGAAGACTGGTATTCATGGCTAGAGACAGTTAATCAGTTGCCCGTAAAGTCTGACTGACACACATGTTATATCTAAGCAGAATTGTGCTTGCGATTAATTTGAAATAATCAGGGTTTTTTTTGCCGTGTTGAATGTAACTACCGCATGGAGTCGACACGTACTTTTGCGTGCGCAGAAACCCCCCAAAGGAGAGACTCTTCATGTGTATTCAGTTCATTTTTAAAGCAGGTATTTGCTGTGTGATTCTCGCGACAGCAAGTTGTGGTTCTCAGTGGCGAACTCATGAGACAACGCAACTTGTTCCAAGGCCAATGTTTAACGAGAGCGCTCCTGATTGGGTCAAGGGCAGTACGCCAATGAGCGATAGCCGAATTTATTTTGTTGGGCGGAGCCGCACTCCTGATGTGCCCTACAACAATGGACTTGTTAGCCGTTCACGCCGCACACCAGATCATAGGACGGGTTACACCGTGATGGATGAACGAGATGCGGTGCAGAGCGCCCGTGAAGATGTGTATGATCAAATCCGCCAACGCCTAGCCCCTCGAAATATGGGGAACGCGAGCAATTTGGTTGTGGATAATATTGAGTCAGGAACATGTGTTTCGTGTGGGACAGCAATTCCTGTATACCGCACCGGTGTTGATGTTTGCAACGATATGTGCTCACACGACACTGGCCCTTGCAGTTCTTCAAAAATCAAAGTCGTTTCAAATGCTTCGGGTTCAGGTTGTGACGATTGCCACAACCCTGTTGCAAGTTGTGCTGGATGCGGGACCATTGTCCATGCAGTTACACAATCAAATCGTACTCCAGATTACATTTCAGGAAATCTGTCACCTTTAAACCGTGACCTCAACATCATCAACATCAATCTAGACTCCATGATGCCATCGCTAGCTGCGTATTTATCCGAGGAAGAAGTCTATTTTGAAAAATGGCATGTTCACGATGGGCACGACACTGCTGCACGACCATTTGCAAACGGTAGAGACGAGTGGCAGTCTTATAAATGTTGGATGCTGTGTTCAATTCCTGCAGATGAGTTTTATTCAATCGCTGAAGATTTCAGATTGAAATACGAAGACCTATATGCACTTGCGATTGAACGAGCTGAGCAAGATAGAGACAGGCGAATGCAAGCAGAAGAAGCTTCAAGACTTCTCACTGTCACTCGGCAAGAAGAAGAGCGTGCTTGGAATCGTGAAGATGAAATTGTGACACGTGCTCACACAATAGAAATTGATAAAGATCGGCATGGTCTTCCTGGGCGTCGATTTACACTTGAAAACGAATAAGTCTGTATTGAAGAAAGATAGGAATACAACATGATGTATAAGAGTTTATGTATTGGATTTGCTTTGCTAGGTATGGGGTTAGCGAGTTGTGAACAATGGAATCAGCATGCAGGAAACCATTGGGAACAAGGAAAAACAAGTGCAGCAGACTGGAAAGTGAATAATGACCGTGATGCGCAAGAGCACATCTTGGAGCTTGATCCTGGGTGCACAACGCTTCCTTGTTACGATGCAAACTACGAAAAAACTTCGTATAACGCAATTAGTCATTTACTGGCAACTGCACATCCTCCAGCAGGGGAAATGGAAGTCTTCAATCCAGACCGAGCGGTGCTCTATTCGACAACAGTTGATTTGAACAATTATGATCGGACGACAAATTTCGGGAGATTAATGTCGGAAACACTTTCTACCGCCCTCGTTCAACACTGGCAAAATGATTTAGTCAAAATGACTTTGCGCCAGAGCACTGCGCCAATTATCCCGCAAGAGGGTGAATTTTTACTCTCCCGTGAGATTCGAGATTTAGCAACAGATTACAACGCTGGGGCTGTTCTTATTAGTACATACTCAGTTGCGATTGACAAAGTGTATTTGAATGTCCAATTGATTAATGTTGATTTTAACACCGTAGTTGCTGCAGTGACATACAACATTCCACTTGGTCCAAGAACGTTAGCGATGTTGAAAAATGCTGAACTTGCTTCTGAAATTGCGGATTACTTACAATGAAAATTTTTCACCTAGTATTATTAGTTTTCGTTTCAATAGCTGTAACGGCTTGCCAGCAACCAACAAAACTTGGAGATCCAAAATACCTTCCAAAAGACTGGTTAACTTTAAGCATTAACTCGTGGCAGTACAAAAAAATTCCTGAGCTAAACAGGAACGAATTGATTGCAATGAAAGCGAGATTAGCAAAGGAACGAGAAGGGCAATATTACAATTTATTCGGAAGATATAGACCTGAAACCATCGAGTATATTAAACACACTAAAACCGTTTTGGATCAAGCGTACCTTGACCTTCAGTACTCATCCGAGGCAATCTTGGCTGATCTTACTCCAGAATTAAAAACACTCTCAGACACGCACAGCGAATACCGCGCAGGTATTTCATGGGTGAATAATGAGAATCGTCGAATGATTTGGGATGACATACGAAAAGTTTGGATTGTTGATAGCCCTTCTAGCCTCTCTCCCCTGCCCACACCAGAGTAATAACAAAAAGTATCTACCCCTTTCTGGCATTATGGGTTGCCAACGCCACTGATTTAAGCACATATAACCAATGTGAGCGAAAATGTGTTGCAAATCAAGTGCAGGGATGTCATGCTATCCATAGGAAGGCGAATCCGTGGATCAAACTATCACATCGTATTTAGAACAAGCTTCAACAGGTGGCGAAGCCGAAATGGCAGAACTTTGGCATCAAGTAGTCGACGATGTCCACGAGATGGCGGTTTCAATCTGTCACAAGGAAGCAAACCATGTCAACATCCAACCAACGATGCTTGTCAACGAGGTCTGGATGCGGCTTCACGGGAATCAAAACAGCGACCTTACATGGGAAAATCGCAGACACTTTTTCGGTTCAGTTGCAAGGGCACTTACCCAAGTGCTTGCAGAGTATGGCCGCAAACGAACACGAATCAAACGTGGCGGTGGAGTACCCCCTATTCGACTTCAATATGTACAAAACGAACTTGGGTACAACGACCACCGAATCGACGATTCAATTGTCGAGTTAACAGAGGCGTTGAAAAAACTTTCAGAAGTAAATCATCGTGCGGAAGAAGTCGCCAGAATGAAATACATTCTAGGGTTATCGTCTTGCACCATCGCGAATATATTCGATGTAAGCGATCGCACAATTCGAAACGATTGGATGTTTGCACAAGCGTGGCTACGAAGAGAGCTCTCTCAAAAGTTTGGCATGGACGAATAACATGCTCGGGGCAGGTCACAGTGTCGTAGTCTATGGAGGTGAAGATTCGTTTGCATTTAACTCGAGCGAAATTACTTCATGGCGGAATTGGGTGTAACACATTTATGCATGCAAGGGAGTAACTATCACACGCTGTAACTAGCCCCAATTGCCAATAGCAATCAAAAGGTCAGTGACGCTGACATATCCATCGCCGTTGACATCGGCTGGGCAATTTACAGGTTCGCTACATACACCCCACTCACTAATCATGATGAGAATGTCAGAAACATTCACAACGCCATCACCGTTTACATCGCCAAGGATTGGCTCGCTTGTTGAAACGTCAAGCATTGAACTGTCCATCACAATTGGTGCACTCTTTCCTTCAATCACCCACTGATCGTACGCAATTTGCCCATCCATATTTGTAGTGTTTGCATCACGTAAAAATTCAATGTATTCCTTGCTTGTTGTTTGGTGATACAACGTTGCAACAGCTTGTACTGCACCTTCCGGAATGTCATACAACGTGTCGTCCCAATATTGACCATCGTCATAACTGTAATTCACAGGTGCAGATTGAATTGCCTCGAAGTTCGCGTTCGTAAAACCCATTGGTGGAATTCGATTATCTGAAACAACTTCGTTGTTCAAGACGAGATGGAACGATTCACCCGCTGGCAAGTTTGTAATTTTCGCCATCTCTGGAGTCATTCCAACCTTCACTTCATACACCTTGGTGTCATTGGTTGACAAATCAGCAGTTGAATAATCATACGAGCCGTGTTCTTGAATTAACGCGCCACCTTCGTCAAGGAATTTCACGTTCAACCACATTCGCCTTCCTTCTGGATACCCCGTTGGCAAACTGTGCCCTGACATATTCGTGATGCGAACATTCAAACTGTTTCCTTCTTGAGACAAATCCATGTCAGACGCTTTTTGCATTAATACTTCTGTTCGTGTGTGGTTAAGCGATACGCCTGCACTACTTAAACCAGTTTCATTGTCGTCATACAAATTGCGAATGGCACCAAGAACCCAACTGTTTGAACCAACAAAACTGTGCTCGGGAACGTTTTGCCGAAGGCCAACACTTTCCATTTCCCAGAAGACGCAAATTGCTCCAAAGTTTCCTGGCATGTGGCAATCTTGACAACTGTTTACAGCGTTCCCCCCATTGTTATCTGTAAATCTTCCGTCAGCAAACACAACCCCTTCAGGTTGTGCGAATGAAGAGTTTAACCATTCACTATACGTTCGTTGTTCAGGCATCATTTCATGAATGTTTCCAGTTGGATGCGCTGCATCCATCGCATTTGGTAAAAACGTACCATCGGGCTGCAAAGACAAAACTGGATTCGACAAGTCGTGGCACGCACCGCAGTACGCGGCTTCTTCATGATGCGGTGATACCAACATGTCAACACCGTGCATGTTCTGGATTTCATCATCATCCAAAGGGCTTCGCCGGCTTGAAACAGGGTCAATAATGAAACTTGCATTCCCCGGTTGCCAAGGAAGGTCACCACTGTTTGCAAGATCAGCAAGAATATCAACATCTTCAAGTGGATTCGAAGGGCTTGCAATTGGGTCTACCAGTCGGTGACAGAAATCACAGTTAACTCCATCGAAATCATCTTCGATTAATGCTGAGCCATCACTTGGCATCGCTCTGCCGTGGATAAAACCAGCGGGCATGTGGCAACGAATGCAAAGTGTCCCCGCATCGTTGACATCTTGATTTGCAATTGTCATCGCAGCATGAAAAACTGGGTCACGAGAAGACTGCGCCATCATGCTTGTGACCCAATTGTTATAAGGCGGAACGACTTCTTCTTCGTTCTGATCATCATCAAATTGATGGCAGTTAATACAGTTAAAACGGCTGACAGTGATGTAGTCATACCCGACTGGGTCTGGCTGGGAACCCTCGTGATAAAAATCGTGTTCTGTTGTCGGAACCTGAATTTGTCCACCCCGAGGTGGCTTCGCCAGTGCGAAAGTTGCGATTGATAGCGTCGCAATCAAGATGGTTCTACGGATGTACATACAATTCTCTACAGGGTCTTTTCGTCTAATACGCGAGGTGGATGCAACGAAAATACCCATTCAAATATACTCCAAAGGCTCGAAATCTCCAAGAGAATCCACTAAAACCGTACTTTTTATGTGGTTATCGGTATCCTACGCTCATGCGACTGCTTCTGTTTACCCTGTTTATCATGCTTTTTGGCTGTAAATCGAGCCAGGGACCAGATGTCATTTTCCTTGATTCAAGCCAGTACTCAGCAGTTTTTGATGCCGCAGTTGCTACTGCAACTCAGGATGGCATGAAACCAGTTCTATTGGACAGAAGAAGTGGAGTGATTACGACAGACCCTGTGATTGCAGGAAGTTTCGTTGAACCATGGAAGCCAAGGCCATCCACACCACGTCAAGGGCTCGAAAACACGCTTTCTTTACAGCGCCGAGTCGCTCGGTTTGAGTTTTCACCAGCAACAATTCAACCCATTCAAGCGATTGAAGAGGGTGAGTTAACTGGTCCTGACTTACTTTCGAGTGTTGGCGACGATTTAACTCAATACGAGGGGCCCATCGAATTGCGCGTTTGGGTGTACGTTGATCGAAAATATACACAGGGAATTCGCCGTGGAACGTGGACCCTACAGAGCGAGTCGATCACACAAGTGATGCCCACTCAAGAACCATGGGAGCAAATTCCGGGCACATTTTGGACACCAATGAACCGTGATGTTGCCCGAGAAAGAGCCCTTCTTTCAGCAATAGAACGTGTTCGAGTGGAGTAAAGAGTTCCGATTATTCGGGGGAATTCCTAAGGCGTTGTTCAAATTACATATTGGACGTTGATTTAGGCACTGGAACTGCTACTCTTGTTTGTAGAGAAATGTTGCGATATCGGTTTATACATGCAATTGCAGTATGCACACCACTTGTGATTTCAATGGTGGCGTTTTCTGATGTGAACTCAGATCATGGACTAGATGAATTGATTGCACGGATAGGAATTGAAAATATTCCAACAGGCGCGAACGTTGAAGTCGCTCAAGTTGAAGCAGAGAGTGCGGGTGGAAATTATGGGCCCAACATGACGAATGCAGATTTTGCTGGCAAAACGTTCACGTTTCAAAGCGGAAGCACCGGAAACTCCGGTCATGCGACCCAAGTTGGGAAGCGTATGTATGGCTCTGGTGCCGTAGGACTTGCTCCTGACATTACGCAAATATATGTCTACTCAGCAGAGGGTTGGGTGTTGAATGATTTCTTGCAAACCGGAACTGGTAGCAATCCTTCTTCGCCCCCGAGCAACGTTGAATTATTTAACAATAGTTGGATTGCAACATTTGGAAGTATTTCAAATGATAATCAGGCACTTCGTCGAGCTGATTGGTCGATTGACACTCGAAACATTATGATTTTGAATGGAGTTCAAAATACCGGGGAGCACATGCCATTGATGTCGTTTGGATTTAATTGTGTGAGCGTTGGGATGCAGGATGGCACACATGTTGCTGATGCAGTTCCATCTGGTTATGAAATGTCGGGACGGCAAATACCACTGATTGTTGCTGAGCAAAGTACAACAAGCAATGCAACAGGAGTTGTTTCTGCAGTAACCGCCCTTCTTGTTGAGACGAGAGAGACACACCCAAACACAAGTGGTAATTTTTTTGCGGGGTTTTCCGAAACGATGAAGGCAGTATTACTCACTGGCGGTAACCATCTTGATGGGTGGACAAATAACCCAATTTCAAGTGGAGTGAACCGTGGTCGAACAAACCAGCCGATTGATGCAGTTGTTGGAGTAGGCACTGCGAATATTGATCGTTCGTATCGTGTTCTTACCGGTGGTCAACATCCTTCAAGTGAATCGCCAAGTAAATTGAAAAGCGCTCCGCAAGCGGGATGGGAAACAGCCGCAATTTCGAACAACCAAAATAAGTACATTCGGTTTACTGTTGAATCACTAGCAAGCGAAGTTTCTATTTTGATGACATGGCACCAAATTGCAAATGCAGGATTTGGAAGTTACTCTTTTGCTGATTTAGATTTGGAACTGTTGGACTACAACAACGGGAAACCAACTTCACTGACAGGCGACTCCGGATTGAATGTGTTTGAATCTGGTAATGTTGTGAGCGAAAGTGAAGTTGATAATGTTGAACATTTGTTTATTCGGAATCTTTCGGCTGGTGATTATGTATTGAAGATTCAAAGATCCGACAGCGCTTCTGGCTCAAGGGTCTTTAGTGTTGGGTGGTTATTCCCACAGCAAGAGGGTGTGCCTGGCGATCTTGACGGCAATGGGCTAGTCGACGTGAACGATTTGCTTGTCATTATTGCTGCGTGGGGACCATGTACAGGCGACTGCCCAGCAGATTTGAGTGGCGATGGTGTTGTCGAAGTCAATGACATTCTTGTCCTTCTATCATTCTGGTCGTGATTATTGGTGTCAGACACCTGGTGTCAGACACCAAAGGTACACTGCGTAGATGCGAAGAAGGAATCTAACGCCGATAATCATTATGGTTGGGTTGTTTGCGTTCTTTGCAGCATTTCTGCTTTACCCAATTTGGCTGACTGTTCAGGGAGGATTTGAAAGTAAGGATGGCGGGATTACGTTTTATCACGTTCTCAGTGTTTTTAAAGATCCTACACTTCGAGACGGCTTTATCAATGCAGTAGGAATAGCAGTTGGTACAACCGTCCTTTGTTTAATTATTGCATTGCCACTGGCGACCATCGCTGCGAAATATACCTTTCCATGTAAAGGCATTTTTTCTGCGATGGTACTTGTGCCCCTGATTCTCCCACCGTTTGTGGGCGCAATTGGGCTTCACCATCTACTTGGAAAATATGGTGCAATCAACACCTTGCTAATAGATTTTGGCTGGATTTCTGAAGGGTATGATTTTATTGGGAACGGAGGTTTTTGGGCAATAGTTTTTATCGAAGCTTTACACCTTTATCCAATTTTGTATCTCAACGCAACTGCAGCTCTTGCGAATTTAGACCCCGCTCTCGAAGAAGCCGCTGAAAATCTCGGTGCGACGCCTTGGAGACGGTTCCGGCAAATTGTGTTGCCTTTGATTCGCCCTGGCTTGTTTGCAGGGGCAACGATTGTGTTCATCTGGTCGTTTACGGAACTTGGGACTCCATTGATGTTTGATTACCAAACAGTAACTCCAGTACAAATTTTTAACGGCATTAAGGAAATGGACACCTCTCAACAACCCTTTGCACTAACAGCAGTCATGTTGTTTGCGGCAGTGCTTTTCTATGTTCTTGGTAAGTTGGTGTTTGGAGGAAAAGCATACGCCATGTACTCCAAAGCATCAGTGCAAGCGACCATTGAGAAACTATCTCCTTTAAAGGGTGTGCTTGCGATGTGTGCGTTTGCATTTGTTATTGGTTTAGCAATATTGCCTCACATTTCTGTGATTTTCACTTCACTTGCAGTTGAGGGATCATGGTACAAATCGGTGTTGCCAACGAGTTTCACATTTGATCATTATGAAGGAGCGTTAAGCCACAAACTTGCAGTGGGCTCTATTCGAAATAGTTTGCTCTATTCAACGCTTGCCGTGATTATGGATATCGGCATCGGCATTTTGATTGGTTATATCATTGTGCGCACAAAAATACGTGGCCGGAGTTTGCTTGATGCACTCTCGATGCTTCCTCTTGCAGTTCCAGGGCTTGTGATGGCATTTGGATATGTTGCAATGACGTTACGCTGGCCATTTGGCGAAGGTGATCCTCTTGAAGGCGTTGTGAATGTTCTTGGTGCGAACCCTAATCCGATTCTACTTCTTGTCATCGCATATGGCGTTCGCCGGCTTCCGTATGTTGTGCGATCAACAGTCGCAGGGCTTGAGCAAACGAGCGGCGAATTAGAAGAGGCAGCAATGAATCTTGGTGCTGGCAGAGTTCGCGCTGTGAGAACCATTATCATCCCGCTCATCATGGCGAATCTCATTGCAGGTGGTCTCCTTGCCTTCAGTTTCGCAATGTTAGAAGTTTCAGATTCATTGATATTGGCACAGCGAGAATCTCATTATCCAATTACGAAAGCAATTTACACCCTCTTTGAACGGCTTGGGGACGGTCCCTACATAGCAAGTGCGATGGGCGTTTGGGGTATGGCTCTCCTTGCAGTCACCTTGATTGGGGCTAGCGTTCTGATGGGCAAGAAAATGGGTGCAATTTTTCGTGTCTGACACTTGGTGTCTGACACCAAGTGTCTGGCACCAAAAGCGAGTCAGCACCACTATAATGTCCCCTCTGTATGCCATATACCCTTACTCCAATTACAGATGCATATGATCTTGATATCGAAACGCTTGACGAATTGCAAGGTCGAGCGGAGTTTGATGACCGATGGATTCTGAATTTCGGTCCACAACATCCTGCAACGCACACGACACTTCGGCTCGTCCTTGAACTTGATGGTGAACGTGTTGTGAACGCGACACCTCACATTGGCTATTTACACAGTGGGTTCGAGAAACTCGCAGAGCATCACAATTTTGATCAATATGTCTGTACGGCGAGCAGAATGGATTACATCAGCCCAATAGTGAACGATATTGCTTGGCATCATGCTGTCGAAAAATTACTCGACATTGATCTTACGCCACGATGCAAGGTTCTTCGTACGATTCTTTGCGAATTGGGACGAATTCAAAATCATCTACTTTGTGTTGGCGCTGCAGCGCTCGATCTCGGAGCGTTCACAGGGTTCTTATATGGGTTCAATGAGCGTGAACACGTGTACGACATCATGGACTATGTTTCTGGGCAACGGTTCCATCCAGACTACACTCGAGTTGGTGGGCTAAAAAATGACCTCCCATGTGAAGCCACATTTCAAAAGATGGTGCACAACTTTATAGATGTTCGGATGCCCAAAGCAATTGGTGATATTGAATCTCTGTTAAACACGAACCGAATATTTATTGACCGCGTTCAAGGAATCGGAACAATTTCAAAAGAAGACGCAACGGCATGGTCGTTGGCAGGACCATTGGCACGCGCCTCTGGTGTAACACGGGACTTGCGTATGGACGATCCATATCTATGTTTTGCTGACAACTGGGATGACCAAGGCGCCTCGCCAGTAGAGTTTGATGTACCGATTGCTACAACAGGTGATTGTCTTGCAAGATATCACGTGCGTCTTGAAGAAATAAAACAGTCGTGCCACATTATTCGGCAACTCATTGACAACATTCCTAGTGGACCATTGAACGTGTTACCTAGTGGTGGTATTCACATGCCACCCAAAGAGCAAGTGTACAACTCAATCCAAGGCACGATTCAACAATTTGAATTGGTCATGCCCAATCGAGGATGGGAATCTCCAGTTGGTGAATGTTATGGAGCAATCGAAGGACCAAATGGGGAATATGGTTTTTATATCGTTTCAGATGGAGGACCTTGTGCGTACAGAGCAACTCCAAGGCCGTGTTCGTTCATTAATTTCCAAACGTTTGCAAAAATGTTCGAAGGACACCAACTCGCAGATCTCGTTGCAATTTTAGGTTCACTCAACATCATCGCTGCGGAGTTAGATCGCTAAGGAAATTTTATTTATGGCTTGGAAATCAAAACAATCCGCAACACTTACGATTGAATCAAAGGAAGACCCTTACGTTACACCTGAACTGCTTGAAAAAATTACCAAGGAAATTATGCCTAGGTATTCTACTAATCAAGGCGCCTTGATGACAACGCTTCACGAAGTGCAACACGTTTATGGATATATTCCTTGGCAGGCGATGGTTGAGGTTGCAAACATTTTAGAGATCACTCCCGCCCAAGTTGCTGATGTTGTTTCGTTTTATGAAGATTATCATAGTGAGCCAATGGGGAAATACATCTTTGGTATTTGTCAATCTGTTGCATGTGAAGTGTGTGGGCACCAAGCAATTATTGACCACCTGAAACAAAAACTAGATATCGATGTGCATGAAACAACTCAAGACGGAATGTTTTCATTGCTTGGGATGGAATGCATCGGAGCATGTGACATGGCACCTTGTGCGTTAATCAATGGCACACAATACAACAAGTTAACAATTTCAAAAATAGATGAACTTGTCAGTGAGTGTAAAGAAGAAAGATGATGTCAACAAAACACAAAAAACCATTGATGCGGTGCCTTGGTGAATTTGTAGGGCATATTGTTCGCGCTGTTCAATCTGATGCTACAACTCAAGAAGTTAACCGGACTGTTGAAGAAAAGAAAGACGGCACTGTGACCCTTCGGAGAACGACCATTGATGAAATAGAAATCAATTCAAAGGACACCCAAGGTGACTGATCGATTTTTAACTCGTAATATTCCAGCAGATCGTAATGAACGAAAGACTGTGACCTACCAAGAGTATGTCTCAAGGGGCGGATATGAAACTCTAAAGCAATCTTTGTTAAGAACGCCTGAAGAAATCGTAGAAGTAGTCAAAGCTGCTGAACTTCGTGGTCGCGGAGGGGCAGGGTTCCCTTGCGGAGTAAAGTGGACGTTCTTGCCTGAACCAGATGGAAAGCAACGATTCCTGTGCGTGAATTGTGATGAGGCAGAGCCTGGTACATTTAAAGATCGTCTCCTCGTTGATTTTGATCCTCATTCAGTTATCGAAGGGATTGCTATTGCATGCTATGCGTGTCAACTTGACACAGTGTTCTTCTTTATGCGAGGCGAATGGGCCAAGCAAGCAAAAATTATGCAACACGCGATTAACGAAGCATATGAACACGGTATTTTTGGATCTCAAGGAATCCTAAATGGTGCATCCTCATTTGCAGTTGAGTGCACGTTACATCGAGGCGCAGGCGCATATATTTGTGGTGAAGAAACAGCACTGCTTGAAGCTGTTGAAGGAAAACGTGGCTGGCCTAGAATTAAACCACCATTCCCTGCAGTCAGCGGTTTATTTAATCGACCCACAATTATTAATAACGTTGAGACTCTTGCTGCTGTTCCACTGATTGTAGAACATGGAGCAGATTGGTGGAAATCGTTTGGTTGCGAATCAACCATTGGTGCTCCAGCAAGTTTCGGCTTGAAACTGATGGGCGTTTCCGGACATGTCAATAACCCCGATGTCTTTGAAGTTCCACTTGGCATCCCACTACGAACCTTGGTTGAAGAACACGCAGGCGGTATGAAAAATGGACGTGCGTTTAAAGGAGCAATTGCTGGGGGAATTAGTATGGGCGTGCTCGGACCAGATCAATTTGATGCAGGGATGGACTTTGACATCGGTACAAAGTATGAAGTTATGGGATTAGGGACTGCGTGCCCTACAATCTTTGACGAAAATACAGATATGGTTGCTGTGGCACGAAATGCGGCTCGTTTCTTTAAAAACGAATCATGTGGTCAATGCACACCATGCCGCGAAGGCGCAGACTGGATATACAAATTACTCGTTCGGATAGAAAGAGGTGAAGGATCAATGAATGATCTTGATCAGTTACTAGAAGTGGCAAACTCGATGGGTGTGATTCCTGGAACGACAATCTGCGGTTTATCTGACGGCAACAGTTGGGCAGTCAGAACAATTGTGAACAAGTACCGAAGTGAGTTTGAAGCACGTTGTAAGCCCCATGCTGTTCCAGTAACAGCGATTTCCACACCATAATTTGTTTTTTTGCAAGATGAATGTATGCTGTACACACAATATGGAAGAGTCATTAGAACAATCTGACCAACCTCCGCCGAGTGTCTCCATTCTAGGAGATGCTGATGTTTATTATGATTGGTTAACAGAGCAGACAATTGCAGCGTTAACATTTTTACAAAAAAACGAATCTGAAATCACGGTGCGAATAGTGGATGATGTTGCGATGTCAGATCTTCATCAAAAACACTCTGGTATTGATGGGACGACTGATGTGTTAACCTTTGATCACGGAAGCGATGAACATTGCGTTCGGGCAGACATCGCGTGTTGTGTTGATGAAGCGTCTCGAGAATCAAATCGTCGGGGTCATTCAATTGACGAAGAATTACTGCTGTATATCGTGCATGGAATATTACATTGTTGTGGCTTTGATGATTACGACGAGGTTTCTCATCGAGAAATTCACATTGAAGAAGACAGGGTACTTTCAGCAATCGGGGTAGGGCCAGTTTGGAGTAACGAGAAATGATTGGAACAATTTGGATTATTCTAATCTTCGTTTTACTTCTTTGTACTTGGCTATCAACAATTGAAAGAGCGATGCTCATGACATCCCCTCTTGTGCTTAGGCATGAACTTGAAATCCAAGGCAAACCTCGAAGAGGACTTTGGATGGAGTCTCAGTATGAATCGGCATTGCAATCGCTTTCATTTTTGAAAATTTTGTGTTTCATTGCAAGCGTATTCGGTTTTACTTTTCTTTTTAATTTGGAACCAAGGTTGACAGAATTTATTATTGGTGCATCGATTGCAACAGTAATTTATTGGATTGTCGCCTCAGTTATTGCCAGTGCAATTGCTAGAGCGGTTCCAGTTGGAACAGTGAAATCAAGTTGGTACGTTTTGAGGCTTGTTTCATTATTGAATCCATTAATCACTTGGTGGGTGAGTGGCATTACAGAAATTACTCAAAGACTAACAGGTGCAAATCTCAAACAAACGAATGGGTTGAATTCAATAGAAGAACAACTCCTTCTTTCAATTGAACACTCCCAACGTGAAGGCGGTATCCCAGCAGAGGCAGCAGAAATGATGGAGAATGTTGTAGATTTAGGCGACACTGATGTTGGTGAAGTGATGACACCAAGAACGGATATTGAAGGAATTGAAATCACAAACGATTTACATGAAATCAGATCGTTTGCTCTAGAATCAGGTCGGTCTAGAATTCCTGTTTTTGAAGAGAACCTCGATCAAATTCTGGGAATCCTGTATGTGAAAGACATGATCGAGTATCTCGGTGCTGATACAAATGGGTTTGAACTAAAAAGCATTTTGAGAAAGCCAATCGTTGTTCCCGACACAAAACCAGTGCAGGAACTGCTTGCTGATTTCCAAACTAGCGAAGTACACATGGCAGTTGTCATCGATGAATATGGCGGAACTGCTGGGTTGGTAACGATCGAGGATGTACTAGAAGAAATTGTCGGAGAAATTCGCGACGAACATGACGATGGCGAATCAGAAGAACCAGAGTTAAAGCGAATAAACGACCACCTTATTGAGGTTGATGGTCGGTTCAACCTAGACGACTTTAACGATGAGGTTGGGGTTCAGTTACCTGAAGACGAAGAGTATGACACAGTCGCTGGATTTGTACTCGCACAACTTGGACACGTTCCTTTGCAGGGTGAAACTACAGAGTCACACGGCCTTGTTATTACCGCGATAGAAGTTTCAGAAACCCAGATTATGCGTCTTTCGGTTGATTTTTCGATGAAGGACGAGTAATCAGCAATACATTTCTTTAATTTCTCGTTATTCTGTTTACTTCTACGAAAACAGGAGATCACTATGAAAACTACATGTACGATTCTCGCGCTGGCATCATCACTTGTGCTTATTGCGTGTAACAAAACTCAAAAAGTTCCAGCAACAACAACGACAACAACAGCCCAAATGTCTGATGAGGTAGAGGTAGAGGTTGAAGTTGATAATGGCGAAATTGTTGTCATGGTAAACGGCGAAGAGCAACAAATCGATATGAGTGAAATTCTCGGAGGATTTGATTTAGGAAACATGGGTGGCGAGGTAGAGGTTCACATGATTGTTGAGGGGGAAGATTTTGAAGGGATGCCCAATGACATGATGGGACACGTGATGAAATGGGTTGGAGATTCACATGGCAGCCCTCATCATGATTATCACGGTGGCCCTCATGACAATCCGCATGGAGAATGGCAAGTGCATCATCCAGACCAATCTGAAGAAGAACAATTTATTGGAGAATTAGGCTTACTTGGTGCAGTAGCGGATCATCTGTACAACCATGAAGCAGTCGCGTTGATGGGTATCCATATGATTCGCGATAACCTTGAAGGCGATCTTCAAATGGAAGCGCTAGAAGCAATCATTGAAGGTGCAGCTGACGGTTCCCCTTCTCGAAATGCAGCGATTATTGTTGCAATCCAATCGCTTCAAGAAAGTGGCGATGAAGAAGGTGCGGCAGATCTCATGGTTGAACTCGTTCTTTCCAATTAGTTCTATGTAATTAATTTTTGAAATTTTTTCAAACGGGTATCAAGACCGTGGCGAAGTGAGTCTTTTCTCGTCTTGTCTAAGTCGCGGCATATTATTTTCAACATCTCGACGAGCCCAAGAAAATCACTGGTTGAAATGACTTCTGGGGCAACGCTTGCAGGTGCATTATTTTGTAGCACGCGGTCAACATTTTTCATGTTGTGGTAATTGCCAAGCGGCAAGCACAAGCAAGTTGAGAGATATCCGTATTCACAAAATGCAGTTGATTCGCAGGTTCCACCGGGCATGAGTTTGCGCTGCCAACGAACAGAATTCTGGGAGCGCATCAACTCTGAGATGGCATTTGTTAACTTGGGACCGAACACGCTGGTTTTGTCACCAACTCGAAGTATTGGTCCACCCCCAATCGGTGATTCAGGAAAACTTCTGGAAGTTTCTAGGCAGAGGAGGCGAGATGATTTTTTGATGGATTTATTCTTGGCGGCTGCAATTGCGCCAACAAATCCAATTTCCTCAGCTCTTGTGAGTAGAACACCGACATGCCCTAGCCCTCGCAACCGTTTAATGTTGTCTAGGGCAGAAAGCGCAGCTGCAACTCCAGCCAAATCATCACACGCAGGTGCGTGAAGCAATCCTTTTTTTACAACTGGCGGTGGGAACTTCCATCGACCAACGTCATTTGGAAGGAGAATCCCAGCAACACCTTTTTGTAAATTGATGATCACACGTTTAAATGGCTTTGCCTTACTGTCTAGAGAAAGTATCGTTCCAACGTACCGATTGTCATCGTTGTCGAATAATTCTACCTTTGCTCCAACAAAATACGCATCGTGAACCCCACCTCTGAATTCCACTTCAAGGCGATATTCATCGAGCTGCTTCCTGACAACAAACGCAGGGTGATCGAGATGTGCAGTAATATAAATTGGCTTTTTGGTCGATTTTCTAGTTTGATGAATCAGCAGATTCCCAAATTTGTCTTTGGTAAGTTTGATTCCGTTTTGTCTTTTCGCCCATGATTCAACCCATGCAACAACTCTCCACTCCTCGCCAGCAGCAGTCGGAATTGCAGTGAGCTCCATTAACCAATGTAAGTGTTTTTTCATCCCATCATTCTATGGTGTCTGACACCAGGTGTCTGACACCATAGAATACGTCGATGGCGTTGGCTGAGATTGAAGAGGTTCTTTCCGATCTAAAAGACGGGAAAGTTGTCGTGTTGATCGACGATGAAAATCGTGAAAATGAGGGTGATTTTGTTGTTGCCGCTGAACACATTTCGATCGATTTAATCAATTTTTTTACAAGAATTGGCGGTGGTTACTTATGTGTCGCGATGACAGGAGATGATTGCGATCGCCTTGAATTGAGTGCTCAGGTCAAAGAAAACACAAGTGTGCGAGGCACTCCATTTACAATTAGTGTTGATGGCCATCCTCGCCATAATATTTCAACCGGAATTTCTGCCGCAGATCGAGTGAAAACAATTGAATTGCTCGTCAATCCGAGTTCTTCTCCAGAAGATTTTGTGCGTCCAGGGCACATCAATCCTCTTCGAGCACGAGATGGCGGGGTTCTTGCAAGAACGGGGCAAACCGAGGGTTCTGTTGATTTGTGCAAACTTGCTGGATTGCAACCAGTTGCAGCCATCATAGAAATTGTGAAAGATGATGGCGAAATGGCTCGCGTTCCAGATCTTGAAGTGATTTGCGGGAAATATGGCTTTAAAATGTGCTCAGTTGAGCAAATCATCGAGTATCGACTTGAACGTGAAAGTTTAATCGAACGCATTGAACCAACTTGTGGAACACCCATTGAGACTCCTTTTGGGACTTTTAATTTGATTGCTTATCACAGTGCAATAGACGCGGTCCCCCATCTTGCGTTGACCGTTGGAGGTGTGGGGGAACTTGATGAATATGGTTCTGCTAAGCCAATTGAAGAGCCAACACTTGTTCGAGTGCACCGTAGAAATTTACTAGGTGATATCTTTGACGCAACCGACCACCCTTCTGGGAAGGAACTTCGTGCATCTCTTCGCATGATTGCTGAAGAAGGAAGCGGCGCACTTATTTATCTTCGCCCAGAACAGTACGGCGACGAATTTATTGACCGGTTACAAAAAATCCAACGACCTGCAGTCGATGTGAATATTCCAGATTTAACAAATTCAAAACAGCCAATGGATAGGCGAGATTATGGCACAGGCGTGCAGATTATTAGAGACTTGGGTTTGCGGAAGTTGAAATTACTTACAAATCACCCAAAGCACCTTACCGCCCTGCATGGGTTTGGAATCGATATTGATGAGCAAATTCCAATCGAACTAGGCGAGACATCCTAGTTTCGGTTGTTGAGTAACACTGCAAGTCTAAAGCAAAGTTTCACTGCTTCAAGATAAATCCAGACAAGTGTCACCATTAATATAAATCCGCAGAACCACTCCATCTGCTTTGGCGCACCTGATTGAATTTGCTTTTCAATCATCCCAAAATCGATGATCAGCCAGAGCGAGGCAACACCAAGGATTAAGACATTAATGCCAACGCCAATCCATCCAGCAGTTCCACCTTGAATGGCAGAACCAAGCGAAAGGAACGGCATCTCGGTCTTAAAAAACAACCACATGCAAAACGAAATGAAATACGTCACAAAGATGCCTAGGGTGAGTACCCCAACGACACTCGTAAAGATCTTGGTTGGTTTAAGAATTCGAAAGTAGTACAACGCAAGCATAGAGATAAGAACACTAATCGTGACAACGAACGCTTGTAACGCAAGGCCCCCAGTTGCTGTAATCTCCATTTGAGCGAGAGTTGCGTCCAGAGCATTCGTCAAAACACCTAAAAAAGCGCCTTGAATCACTGCGTATATCCACGCAGTTTGTTTTGCTCGAAGAGGGTTTCGAAGAATCATGAAATACACAACGAGCGTCGCAATGAATCCAGCGATGCCAAGAGGCCAAGCAAGGTTCGGATGATTTGTAGTCAACCAAATTCCAGCCATCCCTCCTGCAACAGCAATTGCTGTCAACATGCCTGTTTTGTTGACAACGCCCTGAATCGAGGCTGTTTCAACACCTCCTGCAGAAAGACCCTCCTGCCATGCCTTTTGGTCTCTCAGTGCTGGATTGCTAGTTTCAAGTAAGTTTTTTCCAAGTCTCATATTCTGAATCCTCCGTGTAGTGGACTGGTGTATTCTACCCATATTCGATTATGAAAACTGAAAAACTCATCTCTGCTTTTGATTCTATCGCACCCGTGTATCTTGCAAATGACTGGGATAATGTTGGGCTATTAGTGGGGGCACCAGACTGGCCAGCGAACAAAATCCTCTTAACCATCGATTTAACAGAGGCGGTCTTGCAAGAAGCGATTAGCATGAAAGCGAACGCAATCGTTTCTTATCACCCCCCTATTTTTGATCCCCTTACATCGGTCACAACGCGGACGTTCAAAGAACGAGTCGTTCTTGACGCAATTACACATAAGATCGCAATTTACTCCCCCCACACGTCACTTGATGTTGCAAGCGGTGGGGTGAATGACTGGATTGTCAGTGGGCTGGGAAAAGGCGACGTTCGTGCACTTCGACCCTTTGGAAATTTACCTCCTGACGAAGAATGCAAACTCATCACATTTTGCCCCGAAGATCACGTAGAAGAACTCCGCCTCGCACTTTCAAGTGTGGGTTGTGGAAGAATAGGTGCGTATGAACAATGTACGTTCACAACTAAGGGTACAGGGACGTTCCTAGGGCAAGAAGGCACAAATCCAACACACGGCGAAGCAGGTGAGTTGCAACGAGTGAAGGAATGTAAGTTTGAAATGGTCGTTTCAAAAGCGTCTTTGTCATTAGCAATTCAAGCATTGCGTCAATTCCATCCGTACGAAGAGCCAGCGCTAGAAGTGCACACACTCGGCGAGCGACCTCGTCGCGATATGGGCATTGGACGAAGAATTATTCTTGACCGACCGATCCAAATTGATGGACTTGCACGCAAACTTAAGAAGCACTTGGGAATTGGATATGTAAGAGTAGCGCCTTCAGTAGGTAAAGATGACAGAGCACAAGTGCAAACAATCGGGCTCTGTGCAGGTGCTGGCGGTTCGGTATGTGAATTGGCACTTGATGATGGTTGCGAAGTCTTTGTTACAGGTGAGATGACACACCATCAGGTGGTTGCCGCGACTGCTCGGGGTTGCACAGTCATGCTTACTGGTCATACCAATAGTGAACGGGGATATCTACCGAGATTAAAGGAACAATTGTTAGAGTTGCTTCCCAAAGCGAGCATCTCCGTGAGCAAAGCAGACATGCCACTGTGGACGTATTTTTAATTTTACTGAAGCAATTGGGAGTATCTAGGGCAACTCACAACGTGGTCGTTGACCATTCCGATTGCTTGCATAAATGCATAGCAAATTGTTGGTCCTACAAATTTAAAGTGATGCTTTTTTAAATCTGTAGCCATCGCTTCACTGATTGGTGTTGAAGCAGGAATCTGCTCGTCAGTTTTCCATGTATTGACAATCGTCGTGTGCTTAACGTGTTTCCAAAGAAAGTCATCGAACGACCCTTTCCCATTTTCCATAACTTCTAGCCACGCCCTTGCATTTGCAATTGCACCGTTAATCTTCGCTTGGCTGCGAATAATTCCTGCATCATTAAGCAAGCGGTTTAGTTGCCGCTTGCCATATCTTGCAACTTTTTCAGGATCAAAATTGTCGAACGCCTTGCGAAAATTCTCTCGTTTCTTCAAGACAATAATCCAAGAAAGACCCGCTTGAAATCCGTCTAAACATAATTTTTCGTACAGCGCTTGGTCATCATGTTCTTGGACCCCCCACTCCTCGTCATGATACTTAACGTAAACTGGATCATCTCCACACCATGTACACCGAGCCATCAACGATCTCCAAACAAACCTTCAATGAGGTCTAGTGGATTCGGTGCGTCCTTCTTATCTCCGCTTAATGCATCACCAATCGCACTGACACCGACATTCAACAAAATTTTGCTGAGATCAAAATTTGGATCAGCAGTACGAATTGGATTGTCGATTGTCCCAGTAATAAAGTACGGCACATCAATGTCTTTTGACAATCCTCGTAACTCTTTGATGCTATACCCGAGTCCAGACAAAGGAATAGCAGTTTCCAAATCTAACTCACGGGTCACAAAGTTTATTGTTCCAGAGTATGGAATTGAATATTTGTAATCAAGCGTAAGATTGAACTTTTTATACGTTGCAACTCCATTCCGAACCTCGATAGAAATAGGGTCAAAAAACACAGGGATCGTTGAAGCATGTTTAGTGTTGAGCGAGGAGAGCAAGGCGAATGAAAGCCATCCTTGATCAACTGTTGCGTTGCCGATATCAATATTGACATCAGCGTTTAATGTCGAGATGCCAAGATTCATGTTGTAATGAACATTAGATAGTCGAATTCTAACTGGATGCTCGACAGTACGGATAGCAGAGAGTACGTGCCCTAAATCTTTCAACAAGTGTTGCGAGAGGGTATCAGTTAATTGTAAATCACATCCTGTAATGCCTTCGTCAATTGTAAAAACAGTTCCATCCATTTCTCCTATCGATGCCTCATACGCCGCGTTTGGAGAACTGCCAGAGACAACGATGATTCGATTTCCTGTGAGATCTCTAGCGACACACTCAATTTTCGCAGGTGAACCAATTGAATCTGTGAGCAAACCTTTGAAGTTCCACACCGTGTCAATCAAGCGAGTATCAATTCCCGTCGCAGTGAGATGAAGGTCTAGTTGACCAACTCGTTCGCCTTGGGTTTGCCGAGTTGTTCTTCCTTCTACGAATGTATGTTGTTTCCCAATGTCGAATGACATATCAAACGTAGCATTTCCGCGAGAATCAACAGACTCAACATTCGCAGAGAGCGTCGAAGGCGCATCAAACTGGACACCGAATAAATTACTCGCTAACTCTTTCGTGAGGTTCAACTGAATTGTTGCATTGTGTGCAGAGGTGAATTCATCATTCTGAAATTGAAGGTCACCAGAAAGTCGTGCAATGTTACTCGACACTTCTGCTTGGAGTTGGTTATGGGCAAGTTGCACATTTGAAGAAAAAACAGGGCCGATGTATTGAAGATATTGGCGCTGCTCTTCAGGTACAAAGGAATGCACGAGTGATGTTGGTACGTGTTCTACAACGACACTCCCCGAACCATTTGGGAGTTGATTTTCGATTGTCGTGTAAAGATCGAAAACACTATGGAGTTTGTTTTTGTGTGTTGAGTGGAACAGAACGTCAAACGAAGACTCCTCGCCATTGAGCAATGCAGTTCCTGAAGTTCCGATTTGTCTTTCATGTAGATTTGCAAAGAAATTAGCCTGAAGATGCTCAACCTCGGTGTTCGACTCGACGTGCTGTACATTGCCAGTTATTTCAATTCTCCCTGAACACTCAGGATAGTTATTCGAGCTGAATCCAAGAGGAACGAATTGGTCAATACGGATGGTTGTTTTTGCACTCCCCTGAAGTTGATTGTTGGATAGTTCTTTTATCAACTCTCCGTGCACGTCTACAATGACAATCAATTCACGCAGAAGCCCACCATCATTGTCTACAACTCCTGATGCCTGTAACTTTTCAGAAGTAAAGGTCGCCCGCATTGGCGGACCTTGGGCTTTTCGTTCAAGGTGAACATCCATTGTTGGTCCGAAATCTCGCAGTGGGTCAATTCCATGTTTGTTGACTAGAGGGGCAAGGATTGTTGTGGGAACGTCAATCAAGTCAATCGTGCCAACAATTTCCTTGTCATCAAAGACAAATGCACCCAAAGAGTCTTCAGAGGAAACAAGTTGAGTTTTGACCAATACTCTGCCTTTGGGAATGCCATATTCAGCAAGTTCACCTTCAATAGAAACATTCATTGTGTCGCTGAGTTTTGGGGATGAAAGATCTCCCTTCATGGAGATGATGGACCAACCACCCTGCCCATTGATTGTGGGGATGGACGCATTGTTCACCGCAAAAGAGATGGACGCAGTTGATTCCCAATTCAACGATCCTTGTTTAGTGAGTACATCAGGTGCATTTCCTTCGCAGACGATGGTGCCACCTGAGTCTGTTTGACCTTGTAACGAAAAATGGAATACACGTCCGGGTTCTGCAGTAACATTGCAAGACAAATTCCGATACACCAAGGATTCATCGCCCCGGAACGTCAACGTGTTAATTGAAGCATGGAGGTTGCATTTTGGAATGGCAAATGGTGAATCACTTCTAGTTGGAGGACGCTTTGACGTTCCTGTTGATTCTGTACTTGCACTCTCCCTTGTCGTGAGAATAGTGACATCACCCGTAGCATTGATGTTGTACACCTTTGAAGTGATGATGGTGAATAAACTACTTTGTATTTCGACATCGAGAGTTGCACTACCGAACGTATCTTTGATGTGTAGGCCTGTAAGTCGTTGCGGACCACTCCAAGTGATGTCGATGTTCTGAACGGTGCTTCCTGAATTCGCAGTTACTTTTCCAAGAACGATATTCGACACAATCACTGGGACAGCAAAAAACCCTCCAACCAAGGTGATGATTAGAGCCACAACAATGATGATAAGTACCTTCTTTCTCATTCAATACGCATGATACCTCTCTGGTATCCTAAGAGAGCGATGGAAGGCACAGAGATCCACATTCAAGCAAATGCGAAGGTCAATTTGTCCTTGTTTGTTCAACCCCCCCTTGAAAATGGCATGCATCCAATTGTCTCGAGAATGGCTCGAGTTGCATTTTTTGATGATCTTGAAGTTTCTCGCTTAGACGCTCATGCATTGTCGAGATACGCCATCCATTGGCACGATTCGGCACCAATGAAGTCGGAAATTGATTGGTCATTAACTGATGACCTAGCTGTTCGTGCACACCGTCTTCTTGAGGAACATGTGGGGCATCCTCTTCCAGTTCAAATGAAACTGGGCAAACGAATACCTGTTGGTGGTGGCTTGGGTGGCGGAAGTGCAGATGCTGCAGCGATGTTGCAAGCCACCGCAGAACTCTTTTCACTCGATGTCAATCTGTCTTTGATTGCAGAAGCACTAGGATCTGATGTCCCATGCTTACTCCATGATTGCCCATGTGAAGTTCGAGGAACTGGAGAGATTGTTGAACCAACGAAGCTCGAGACGATGCATCTTTGTTTAATCATTCCACCGTATCAATGCTCAACGGCGAAGGTGTACCAAGCGTTCGATTCGATGACGATTCATCACCAAGATGTGAACAACAATCTGCTCGCACCAGCGTGCATTGTTGAGCCAAGAATTGCCGAGGACATGAAGAAAATTAGCGCGATAACAGAGCAAGAAGTGCATCTTTCAGGAAGTGGCTCAACAATGTTCGGAATCTGCGATAATGCAGAACACGCAACCATGCTTGCGAAGAAGATTGAAGAACTGACGAATCTCGTTGCGATTGCAACACACACTTGCTAAAAAAGCACTGGAGAGAATATGACTACGATGATGATGACAGATTTTGTTCCCGCAGATATTGATGCGACAACTTGGGATAGTTTACAGCCCTACTACCAACAACTTCTTGATCGTGAGTTTAAATGCGTTGGTTGTGTTGAACAATTTCTATTAGATCGCAGTGAACTAGATGCTGCTGCTGAAGAGGCAGGATCAACACTGTATATCTCGATGACATGTAACACTGAAGACGAAGAAGCGAAAGCAGGGTTCTTGGCATTTGTTGAGAATGTGGAACCAGAACTTAAAAAAATCGGCTTCGAACTCAACAAAAAAATTGTGCAATCTCCCCTTGTTAGTGAGTTGGATGCAAACCGGTATGGCGTTTTGCTCCGAAACTGGATTGCAGATGTAGATATTTATAGAGACGAAAATGTTCCACTACAAACAGAAGACATTAAATTAGGCCAAGAGTATTCAGAACTTTGTGGCGCAATGATGGTTGAGTTCGATGGAGAAGAAAAAACCCTGCCACAAATGGGCGTCTATCTACAAGACCAAGATAGAAATATTCGAGAGAGTGCGTGGCGAGTTGTTGCCCAGCGACGGTTGCAAAATCGAGAAACTATTGATGGCCTCTTTGACAAAATGGTTGTGAACCGAAACCAAACAGCGTTAAATGCAGGATTCAATGATTACCGAGGGTATATGTTCGCTGTGAAACACCGGTTTGATTACACACCTGAAGATTGCCTTGCCTTTCATGATGCCATTGAACAGACTTGTATGCCAATTGTTCGCAAACTCTTAGAAGAACGCAAGGAAGCGCTTGGAGTTGATTCACTGCGTCCATGGGATTTAGCTGTCGATCCACACGGACACGCTCCACTGAAACCGTTTGATACAGCGGATGAGTTAATCGAAAACACCTCAAAAATGTTTCACCGAATGGATAAAGAACTCGGTGACATGTTTGATTTAATGCGTGATGGAGGGTACTCACTCGACCTCGCTTCACGAAAGGGAAAAGCTCCGGGTGGATATCAAGCAAGCCGTGACCGTCAACGGAAACCATTCATTTTTATGAACGCGGCAAGTTTACCTCGCGATGTAGATACGATGGTGCATGAAGCAGGGCACGCTTTCCACTACATGCTTTGTAGGCATGATGATTTGGTGTGGTACAGAAGTGCACCTTTAGAATTTGCAGAGGTTGCTTCAATGAGTATGGAATCACTTGCTTATCCATACCTCGATGAGTTTTACACCGAGGAAGAATGCAAGAGAGCAATCCGAAAACATCTAGAGGGAGTTGTCTTAACACTGCCTTGGGTTGCAACGATTGACGCGTTCCAACATTGGATTTATTTACACCCGAATCACACTCAAGAAGAACGAACGGCTTATTGGCTCGAACTGAGCGAACGATTTGGAGGCGGCGTAGATTGGGCTGGGCTAGATGCTGAACATGAAGCCGTATGGCACCGGCAATTACACCCATTTGAAGTTCCGTTTTATTATGTTGAGTATGGCATCGCACAACTCGGCGCGTTGCAAATGTGGTTGGCTTATCGTAAAGATCCTGTTGCTGCTCTTGCCGCATATAAAGAGGGTCTATCTCTTGGTGCTAGCCAACCCCTTCCCCAACTTTTTGAAGCATCTGGTTTGCAGTTTGATTTTTCAGTTGACATGGTTGGTGAACTGATGAAGACAGTAGAAATAGAGTTGGACAACAACGCTCCATGAAATCTCATGGCGGGTTCCGCTCGATTCTGTATGTGTTGAAGAAAGCGTGGAACTCGGGCGGGTTGATTTCGATGTGGAAAGCAATGCGTACTTCAAACGCGTGCAAAACGTGCGCGCTTGGGATGGGCGGGCAACGCGGTGGCATGGTTAACGAGCAAGGAAAGTTCCCTGAATTTTGTAAAAAGTCTGTGCAAGCAATGGCAGCAGACATGCAGGGTGCAATCTCAAAAGATTTTTTTGAACGGTTTACAATCGCCCAACTCTCGGCGATGTCTTCGCGAGAGTTGGAATCCTGTGGAAGGATAACATTTCCAGTCTATGCAGGTCCTCTAGATCTGCACTACAAACCAATTGATTGGGAAAAAGCTATCGGTAAAATTTCAACTGCGATACAAGAAGCCGAACCCCAACGAACATTTTATTATTGCAGTGGACGTTCAAGTAACGAGGCAGGATTCCTTCTTCAACTTGCAGCACGAATTCGTGGAACTAAAAATGTCAACAATTGTTCGTATTATTGCCATCAAGCAAGTGGTGTTGGGTTATCAAGCGTGACAGGGTCGGGTACAGCAACAGTGCAATTGCAAGATTTAGATCGATGTGATTTGGTCTTCCTCATTGGTTGCAACCCATCATCAAACCATCCTCGATTATTAAAGTCGCTCATCGACATTAGACGTCGTGGAGGAAAAGTCATTGTCATCAACCCGTTAAAAGAAGAAGGTCTCTGTAGATTCAGAGTCCCAAGCGATTTTCGGAGTTTACTGTTTGGTTCGACGATATCAGATTGCTATGTGCAGCCCAATATTGGGGGTGATGCAGCACTCTTACTCGGCATGATGAAATGGCTCGTCGAAAACGATAGAATTGATTCAAATTTCGTACAAAATCATTCAGTTGGGTTTGAAGATGTCGTTTTGCAAGCAAGTGAAATCACTTGGGATTGGATTGTTGAGCAGAGCGGCGTATCCAAAGGAACAATTGAGGAAGTAAGCACACAATATTCACGTTCATCTGCAACAATATTCTGTTGGGCAATGGGGATCACACATTCAAAAGGAGGCGCAGACTGCGTCCGTCTAATTTCAAACCTTGCAATTGCGCGGGGGATGGTGGGGAAAAGAGGTGCGGGTTTGCTTCCACTTCGCGGACACTCTAATGTGCAGGGAATGGGCACAATTGGTGTTGTTCCAACTCTAAAACCAGAAATGGAAAGAGCGATTGAAGAAGAACTCGACATTACATTCCCAGAAACACCGGCGAATGTCCGTGGAGACACAATGGCGTGTATGGAAGAATCTCACTGTGGGAATATTGATTATGCGATGTGTCTAGGTGGAAATTTGATCGGTTCAAACCCCGACACTCGATTCGCGATTGATGCGATGTCAAACATCAAGTTGGTGTCGTATTTGTCAACGACATTGAATCAGGGGCACCTTCTTGGTCGAGGGTCAGAAACCATCATTTTGCCCGTCCTTGCTCGTGACGAGGAATCTCAAACCACAACTCAAGAATCAATGTTTAATTATGTTCGAAGGAGCGAAGGTGGAACACCTAGATTCGATGGTCCACGGAGTGAAGTGAATGTCATCGTTGATGTAGCGAATACGGGAATAGGAATAATAGATTGGGAGCAATTTAGAAATCACAATTCCGTACGACAACTCCTCGCCAAATGTATTTCTGGTTTTGATGCTGATGAGGAACATCAACTAGAGGGTCGCACTTTTCATACTCCCACATTCAACACAAACTCTGGAAAAATCCAAGCGAAGAAGGTTACACCCCAGACGCCAGCGAACGTGGCTGGAAATCAACTCCGTTTGATGACGATTCGCTCAGAAGGGCAATTCAACACTGTCGTGTACGAAGAGGAAGACGTTTACCGAGGACAAAATCGACGCGATATCATTATGTTGCATGAACAAGATGCGCATGAAATGAATTTGAAACAAGACGACCGAGTAAAAGTCACTGGTTCATCGGGCGAACTAGATGTTATTGTTCGATGTGTTGATATTGCAAGAGGTAATTGTGCAATGTATTTTCCTGAAGCAAATGTGTTGCTTTCACATGATGTTGACAGCGAGACTCGAACTCCGATGTTTAACGGAGAAGTTGTAGAAATTTCTGCTCTCTAGATTCCCTTGCCTAACAATCGGCGAAGATGAAACCGAAGATTGCGGATGGGAATCCGTCTCAGTTTTCCTTTTAAGATATTGTCTTCTCCACTCCCCGTTGCTGGCTTCGTCGCGTCACATGGGATGTACCAATTATTAAAAAGGGTCCTTTTAACCAATTGATACTGTTGCTCTTCGATAAGTTTGTGTGTTTTTGTGTTAAGTAAGTGATCTTCAACCAATAGAAGACGAGGCTTCCATCTTTGAAGATCGAAACCCTGTAAAACATCGTATTGCGTTCCCTCAACGTCAATTGAGACAAAGTCAATTGAATCAACAGACTCTGATGAGAGAATGTTGTCAAGTGTTTTCACTTGAACTGTAATTTGTGAGTCTACCGATGATCTTTTGTCAAGAAAATCTGAAGAGAGCGTTGATTTTCCACTGTCTTTCGCAACAGTAAACAGTGCAGTTGGCTCTGCGTGAGGAGAACCACATGCGGCCTGAACCACAATTGACTCGCTTCTGTGTGTACGGAGCGATTCACAAAGTTCAGGAATTGGTTCCACGAGAATCCCCTTCCAACCCTTTTGTGCAAGGTGCCATGATTGAGATAAGTCGAAGGGATTGTTCGCACCCACCTCAACGAAATACCCCCGAAATTCCCCCGAAACATCCCCCGAAACACCCCCCGAAACACCCCCCGAAACACCCCCCGAAACACCCCCCGAAACATCCCACCCTCGCTCTTTTCCTAGGTATTCCCAAACGAGATATTGTTCTGCGAGTTCTTCTCGGATTTTGATATCCGGTTCTTCCGAAAATTTCTCATCGGCGATTGTTCGGTAATAATGCTTCATGCTTGAGGATACAACTCTGCAAAATCTTCTGGCGAATTGATGCTCTTCAACGCTTCTGTAGCAACTTGGTCAATTGGAACAGTCAGATGCGGAATGGACTCAATGAAGCCATGAATTGATCTTTTTCCTGTTTGCAAATAATCTGTACAAGAGTCAAGCTCATTTGCGTCAATAAGAAGTGGGAGTGGGAACAATCTTTCGTTCGATAGAAACAGAGCCGTTTGCTCACATTGCAGTAGTGGCTGTACATCTTCACTTCGAATGAAGGGCATGTCACACCCAACAACGAGGTACTTATCATCAATTTCAGAATGAAGCAATGCTTCGATTCCAGCAACAGGCCCTTGCTTGTCACGCTGATCGTAAATGGAACGGATACCCTTCACTTCTGAGCCAACGACCACAATTGAAGAGGTTACTGACTGAGCGAATTCCAGCATTGTTTCCAACATCGTCTTTCCATTTGGAAGTTCGACGTATTGCTTTGGTGTCCCCATTCGTGTGCTTTGCCCACCGATTAAAATTGCAACAGTGTGGGACCACATGTTATGTAGTCGCTTTTGTCACAGAGATACTTTCACCAGCTGAGAACGTGCCCTCTGTGATGACTCTCGCCAAAAAACCACATCGATCAACAATGTCAGTTTTTAAATTTTTGCCCAGAGGATCAAGTACAAAACATGGGCGGCGGCTTTCTACTAATTCAATTTCTACACCACCTGAAAAATGCAACCTGTCTCCTGGGTGTAATGATTGAACATCGAGTTGTTCAACGGTTAAATTTTCACCAACAGCTCCTGGACAAAGATCGTACCCCTCCTCAATTAAACGCAAGAGTATCTCGTTGTCAATCAAACTCACCGCCCGATCGTTAGAGATATGTTTTTCGTGGTCCCTCCCATCACCTTCAAGACCAGCAAATGAAACGGGGCATGAGTCAACGGGAAGTTTTGGAATTCCACCCTTTGAGATGTTAATTGAGAGTACTTGTGCCATGAAGTGGACTATACTCAACTTGTCATGAATTTCCATCTCCTTGCCCACTCTTTCACAGCTTTTTTGCCGTTTGGAACAGCATTTGTATTTCTGACTTCTTCAGCACTGGGTTTCACAAATGATGAACCCATTGAACTTGTTCCTGTTGATGCAGGAGTAGAAGATCGAGGCGCGCTGAGTAATTCATTGAGGGTTGTTCGAAGCACTTTTCAACAAGACCATTCGTTTGAAAAGTTGTACAAAGTCGCAGGAAGCGAAGATATCTACGTGCGAAAATCTGGAGGTTTACAGGCAATCTTTAGGAGCTCAGAGTATGTTCCAACGTCTGCAGGAGACATCCCGATTGTTCCTGCGGGTACGGTCTATTGTATTGGCGAAATTCGACCCGAACTCATCGGCCAGTTGGGGTTGTTGCAGGAACCAGTTCCTGACCCTGATTCGATGGTGCAAGCAGAACGAGTAACAACAATGACTTCGCCTATAGTGCACGCAAAACAAAATAATGCTTGCAGCGTTCAATTTATCGAAGATGAAACATACCGACGTCGTCGGCTCGCATCGTTTGTATTAGATATTGTTCTTTCCCAGTGATGAGCGTTTACGCAGCTGTGGGTGTATCGTCACCAATTTCAAACAGTCCCATGATTGATGCAAACTCTCGTATTCGCAATTCTGCTTCTTCAACAGCGAGAAATAGATCGTCGTACCGTTGACTTCTCTGTGACCCAAGTCTTGTTGCGGCTTCAGTTGGGAAAGGCAGTGAATCTCTTTGGGAATGTCTAAGCGGATCAACATATGGATTCAAGACGAAATTTGATGGTTGTTCAATGGGCTTCATCACAAAAGTAGGATCGGGTGATTGGGAGGACGAGTTTTGCATCACTGTGAAGTACGCCCAATACCCGAACATGACAACCCGCACAAATCACCCATTTTAACTCTGCGAAGTGATGTAAAATACAGGGCTCTATGACGACGCTTGCTCGCAACTTTATGTCAACACAGTTCAATGACTCGGCACTTGAGCCAGTCATTGAAAAAATCATGAATGGTGAACCACTGTTACTTGAAGATGGCGTTTGTTTATATGAAACGAGCGACTTGTGGACGCTTTGCTCACTTGCAGATGCAAAGCGTAGAGAACGCCATGGCGACAAAGCATTTTACAACATCAATCGTCATATCAATTATTCAAATGTCTGTGCACTAAGTTGCAAGTTTTGTGATTTCTATAGGAAGAAAGATCAAGACGGAGCGTATGAACATTCACTTGAAGATATTCGCTCTGAAGCTTCTAAAGCAGTTGAATCTGGCGCAACCGAGATTCATATTGTTGGTGGTTTGCATCCATGGTTACCCTTTTCGTATTACACAGAAATGTTATGCGCAATCAAAGAGGTTGCACCAAACATTCACATCAAAGCATTTACAGCGGTTGAAATAGTTCACCTTGCCAAAATTTCAAAACGAGGACGTGATGGAAACGCAGGAATTTCCTCAGTATTAACGGATTTAATTGAACATGGTCTAGGCTCACTTCCCGGAGGTGGCGCAGAAGTCTTTGATGATCGAGTTCACGATGAAGTTTTTAAAGGGAAAATACGCGGCGCACAATGGATGGATGTTCACCGCACTGCGCATGAATTGGGATTAAACTCAAATGCAACAATGCTATATGGACATGTTGAATCAAGAGAAGATCGCATTAGACACATGATGACAATTCGTGATGAACAAGCACGAACGATGACTTCAAGTACTTCGGGTAAGTTTCAAGCATTTATCCCCCTTCCATTTATCCCAGGCGTTAGCGAACTTGCTCACCTTTCTGGGCCAAGTGGAATTGAAAATTTAAGAACGATTGCAATTGCAAGACTTATGCTCGACAACGTTCCACACATCAAAGCATTTTGGATTATGCAGACGTTGCACATGGCTCAACACATGTTGCAGTGCGGCGCAGATGATATTGATGGAACCGTCGTTTGGTACGACATCACCAAAGTTGATTCAGATACGACTCATCAGGAATGTACCGTCGTTGACTTACGTCGAGCGATTCAAGATGCAGGGTTTACGCCAGTTGAACGAGACACCCTCTACCTTGAAGTGGATAGAGAGGGCAACACTTGGAACGTCCGATAACTAGATAGATGCTCTATGCAGCGTTCTGCACCAGGTTTTCGTACAAGACTTGGGCTGACGCTTGTTGTTCGTTTGCACGAGCATTCAATAAATCCGAAGCCCAATTCGCAAGCACTCTTCGATATCCCCTCTTTGAATATTCAACTGCATGGCTCGATTCTAGTTCAGTTGGAATGTCTAATACGGACTGGGCTGTTGTCTGTGATTGCATAGCCACGTCATCGGCGTATGCAGATGCCGACTTCTGTCTGGGATTTAAAAAATTTCGATACTTAAATGTTATGACTTAGGAGAAAAGTTCATCATGTCAAGAAGTCCCTCAAATTGTTCGTTCGAGTAAAAAGAGAGCGTCAACTTTCCACTCCCCTTCTTTTTCCCAAGTGAAACAGACACTTGAGTTCCAAGATGATCTCCAAGTTGCTCAGCAAGGTTTTGCATGAACATCTCTCTTGGATCAGCATCTTTTGTCATCTCTTGGCCTTTGCTCTTTCGCTTTTTCAATTGCCTCTCTAATTCTCGAACTGACCATTGTTCCGTGGCGCATCGTTTTGCAATCGCTGTGCTTGCAGCTGCTTCAGGAATCCCAAGCAGCACCTTCGCATGACCCATTGTGAGGCGACCATCGCGAACGGCGTCTTTAGCGAAAGGCTCTAAATCATTGAGACGCAAGAAGTTAGCGACACTAGACCGATCGATGCCCAGTTGAACCGCAATTTCCTTTTGGGTGACAGAGAAGTCAACGACAAGACGGTCGAACGCTTCAGCGCGGTCAATTGGATTGAGGTCTTCGCGTTGGAGATTTTCGATGAGCGCCCACTCTGCTGAAGTTCTGTCATCTAAGTTTCGAATGAGTGCAGGGATTGTGACGAGCCCCGCAAGTTCAGCAGCTCTCCACCTTCGCTCCCCAGCAACCAATTCGTATCGGTCCTCATCTGCTGCAGCCCGCACAACAACTGGCTGCATAAGCCCCGCTGTTTTTATTGAGTCAGCAAGTGCTGAGAGCCCTTCATCATCAAACACTTGTCTGGGTTGCCTTGGATTGGGGACAATCTGTTCTATCTGGATATACACAAGCCCATCTTCAGGCGTCTTGTCGGGGATTGCCTTAGTTTGAATCTTAGGCGAGCTTTTTGGAACCACCTCCTCAGCATCAACCTCAGCACCCTTGCCAGAATCTTCTGGAGGATTCACCTCAACTGGTGTAGACAATAAACTTCCAAGCCCCTTCCCTAGACGACGTTTCCGCTTCCCTGCTGGTGTTGCCATTGGTGACTCCTTCATCAATGATATTGGTCGGCAATTAATGTTCCACGTGGAACACTCATGACATTGAAAGGTGTTATCCCATGTTCTACGCGGAACGTCAAGCGATTTTGTTGCAAAAAGAAGTACCAATAACGTCCGATAATGTTACCTCAGAGCCAATCAGCAGCAGTCAACGCATCTACAAAGAAAGCACGTTAGCGTAAGTTAGCCCAAGAAGTCGTAAAAAGGAAGCGAATACGCGTATAATGACGCAAATTAGGGTTAGGCAGGGAGTGGAACGACGTCCCGAGGTGCGATTGAAAGGTTCATCATTTCTCCAACCTTACCAAGGTGGCTTGGGTTGACTTCTGTAACTCGAAGGACGAGGTCACTGTGGACTTGTACTCGGTGTTGGGCGATTTCACCAAGATACACCGTTTCAATGCATTTCCCAGAAAACCCATTTTGTTGGCTCGGGGCATCACAAACGACGATGGCTTCTGGTCGAATCGAGCACATCATTTCTTCCTCAGCAGGGGATGTGTCGGATACAAGAACTCCAAACGGAGTTTCAAATCCCTTCGATGAGCCTTTCGCTGGTACAAAATTTGTTTCGCCAATGAATTCAGCAACAAATTGAGAGTTTGGGTGTTGGTAGACTTCACTTGGCGTGCCAACCTGCCGCACCTTGCCGTCTTGAAGGATGGCCATTCGGTCTGCAATTGAAAGCGCTTCCTTTTGATCATGCGTCACGTAAACGGTTGTGATGCCAAGAGTTGTGCATATTTTGCGGATTTCTGCTCTCATTTCCAACCGTAATTTGGCATCTAAATTCGAGAGTGGCTCATCTAGCAACAACACATCTGGCTCTACCACGATCGCCCTTGCGAGTGCGACTCGTTGTTGTTGCCCTCCAGAAAGTTCGTTTGGTCTACGCTCGGCAAGATGTTCCATATGGACCTTCGAAAGGGCATCAAGTGCCTGTTTTCGACGCTGTTCAGTAGATACTTTCCGAATCATCAACCCATACGCAACATTTTCAGCCACACTCATGTGAGGCCAAAGGGCGTAACTTTGAAACACCATGCCAGTATTTCTCTTGTTTGGTGGGGTATGGGTGACTTCCCGTTCGCCAAAGTAGATGGAGCCGGCAGTTGGATCAATGAACCCAGCAAGCATTCGAAGCAGGGTGGTTTTTCCACAACCAGAAGGTCCAAGGAGAAAAAAGAGTTCTCCTTTTTCAATTTTCAGATCAATTCCAGCGACAGCAGTTGTTTTGCCGAACTCCTTAATAAGACCATTGAGTTGAATAGAAGTCATACGGCGAACAATAGCATCACATGAGAAATGATGTGTGACCTTGAAGTAGAGAACTTGTACAAGTAAAAACTTGGAAAAAAATATTTTCAAGGTAGGATATGGAAATGGAAGATGGATTCATCAAGATTGAGCAGCTTCGAAAGTGGAGATCAAGAAAGAAGAAAGAACTTCGCCTTGATACAGAGATGAACTCGTTTTGTCGTTCCCTGAAAAAAACAAATTCCCAGTTGTTACAACTTCGCGAAGAATGGAACGAACTCGTCCCTACTCTACTAAGTCAAGTTGCAATTCCAGTTGCGTTTCGAAATGGTGTACTTGAAGTTTCAGTTGATGGTTCGCCAACGGCATATCAAATAAATCGACTTGTCCGAAGCGGACTGCTACGTCAACTACAAAAAAAGTGCAACGGAACTCTACGGCAAATAAGAGTTCGAATTGGATAATTGTAAGACTTCCCCGATAAAGAACACGGTGCTACTTTCCAACACAAAAAGATGAAAAAATTTCACCAATCACTTCATCGGGCGTGACGACTCCAGAAATTGTTCCAATGCAATTCAACGACTCTCTTAGAGATGAAGCAACTAGTTCAGGAGTTTTATATTCCACCTTTGCATCTTCTAAAGATGACAGTGCTTGTTGTAAGCAGTGTTCATGCCTTGGAAGAAGAGCAAGCGCATCTTGTGAAGCAAGCGGCCTTGAATACAGCCGCTGCTCAATTGCATTTCGCAACGCCACTAGTCCATCACCATTTTCTGCGCACACACTTTGTTCAGGCATTGATTCGTAAAGATCAGATTTCGTATACACAACGATAACGTCTTCATCCAGATCAGGGGGTGAATCTTCTGGGGAAACACAGTGCACGATGACGTCCGCGTCCTCCACAGTTTGTAACGCAATTTGTTGCGCTTGCTTGGAAAGTGAATTAGTAGCATCTTCAAATCCTGCAATGTCAATCAACATCGCTTCTTTTGTTCCAAACTTGACGGGCTCTTGAATTGCATCCCTTGTTGTTCCTGCGGTTTTTGATACAACGACACGTGTGTGACCCACAAGTGCGTTAAATAGCGTGGATTTTCCTGAATTTGGCAATCCGGCAATCACTACTTTTGGCAAAAGAGATAAAGTAGCCATCGAAATTTTTCCGCTTAATATAGACTTGATGAACTCGATACACGATGTGATTGAGTCAAGCAAATCTTCATCGCCAATCGCAACAACATCTTCTTCGTCGGTAAAATCAATTCCAGATTCAACAAGCGCTAGCATGTTCTTAATTCGATCTGAAAGGATAAGCACTTGTTTGTGCAAAGCGCCTTCCCTAAGAAGTGCCGCACCTCGTAACTCACCATCATTGTTTGCTGAGATTGTGGCGCAAACACCTTCTGCTTGAGAAAGTGAGATGTTTCCATTGAGAAAAGCCCTCGCAGTGAATTCGCCTGCTTCGGCAAGTCTGCCCGAGGTCACACGAATCAATTCTGCAAGCAAAGAATCAATCAAGCATTGATTGTTTGGAAGCATAATCTCAACCGTTTCTTGACCAGTGTACGAACCATGCGAAGGAAACGATATACAAAGTACTGGCAACACGCCTTCTGGTAGTTGAAGTGAGCAACGCGAAAGGGTTCTTGTTTTTGTCTTTAGCCCAAGTTGTTGAACATGGTCATGAACACTCTCGCCAGTTACTCTAACCAACGCGCGAGCGGACGGTCCACTAGGCGAACTTACCGCAACAATCGTGGTTTCAAGATCCATGCTCAAACACGCTAATCACGTTTCTTAAAGGAACGTTTCTTTGCTTTGTTTTGAACTTTCTTCCTGCGGGCTTCCATAGCGTCTGCCCACGCGCGACCTTGTTTATCTTTTGGTTTCCTGCCTTGTCCGCCAGTATTTTTTGCCGGTACAGGTTCAAGAGGAATGTTATCGATATGTTTTCGTATGCGACGGCTTTCCATAATTCCAACACTACTTGAAGTCAAAATGTAGAGCGTTAAGCCCGAGGGTGCTGAGTACAACATGAGTGGGAAAAGAACGACCATCATGACTCGCATTATTTTTTGTTGAGATTCTTGTTCTGGTGTTGTTGCCATGCTTTGAGGAGACATATACTTTTGTTGAACGAAGAAAATGACACCCATAAGAATCGGTAGCAAGTTAATGCCTGTCACATTCCAAAACAAAAATTGGATTGGTTCTTCAAATTGCCCAAAGAAATGGTCTGCGGAACTCAAGTCTGCAAGAAATGGCCATCCCCCAAAGAGTTGGAACACCCCAAAAAATGCGGGCTCTTGTCTGATGTCAAACATAAAGTACAGAAGGGCGTACAGCGCAACCCAGATTGGCATTTGTAAAAACATTGGCAAGCAACCGAGCATTTGAAACGGGTTGACGCCATATTTCTGCATCAATGCCATTTGTTCAGTCTGCACGCGTTTTGGATCGTTTGGGTATTTCTTTTTTAACTTGTCAATCTCTGGCTTCAGCTTTTGCATTACCTTGCCAAACCGTTGCATATTGATTTGAGATTTTTTCGTAATCGGATGCAGCAGTGTTCGCACGATCAACACGAGCAATACAATTGCTAAGCCCCAATCGAAGACGACATAATGGTCGAGTGTTGTCAGGACGACAGCGAGCAAATCAGCAAGCCACTGGAAAGTGCAAAAAGCACACATACTTGACATTTGATAGAGCACCAAGTCACGCATATTTAATGCTACATAGGGTTGTTCCTCATCTAACACGGAGCGTTTTAATGGCCCAGCGTACACACCCATCGAAAGGTCATACGCCCCTCCGCGTTCAATTCGGGTCGTTGGGCTCCACAATCCAGTGAGGACGAATTGATCTTCCTCTACACCTTCAACACGAGTTGTGATTTCAGCAACTTTATTTGTAAAGACCCGATTACCTTCGCCTTTGTCATTCAAATCAGGGAACACTGCAAGTGCAAAGTATCTGTTCGTAGAAGCAAACCAAGAGAGTTTAAACCCTTCTTCTTGGGTGTCTTCAGTTGGCCAGACGGTGATGTTCTTTTCATCCGTAATATCGGTAAACTCTAAGAAAAATTCATTTGATTGAATCGGAGCAGCATGATTTGGGTCGAACTCATCACTCAATTCCCAGCCAAATCGGAATCTCCTCCGGTCCATATACCTTGAGCGGTCAACCGTAAGCGTCGACGGGCCATACTGAAACCATCTCGCATCAAAATGTTGAGCGGTTAGGTTTTGGACAGATTGTTCAAGATGTAAGCCATATTGATTGTCAAGAGTCCACGTACGAGTAATTGTTGCAACTTTCTGTTTCTTTTCATCAAGAACAGTTGCAAGAAAGGACACACTGTCTTCAGTTGTTTGAGTTAACTCCCAGTCGCTTGCAGAGTGCAAAGGTAACGGCTGATCGTTGATATTAAGTTGAAATGCGCCAAGCACAGGCTTGACCCCATCCTGCAGAAGACGTTCGCTGGTAAGTAAGTACAACTCATCAAGAGAAGGCTCAGTACCACCATCTTGGCGGTACTTTTTCCATGCAAGTTTTCCATCAACAGTCTCAAAAATATTTGCGAACTGAATCAAAGAAATCCCCGCACCAGTTTGTGTAAAACGGACCTCCATCTGCCACGTTTCGATGTCATCTAATGCACCTAGAACGATTGGAGTGGTAGGCACTTCATGTTGCTTGACATGAAGTGCTGCGAATGGAGCAACAGTTTCCTTTGAAGGTGTTGCAACTGGCTCATCTTTCTTCGGTGTTGCAACTGGTTCTTCTTTTGGTTTGGACGCTACTTCATGAGTAGTTTCTTCATGTGGAGCAACTTCTGTTGATGTTGTTTCAACGGCATCAACTTTTTTGTCTGCTCGTTTTGGACCCAAGATAATTGCAAGCAACACTCCAGTTGCAGAAAGAAAAACAATAAGTGGGATGAGCCGCCGGCGTTGTTGAGGTGTCATGTTCTTCTACTTCCCATTTCTGGAATTACCGACCTTCACGCAATCGATCACCCAACCAATTGCTGAGGTCTGGAATGGAATGAATCTTTTCACACACGGTATCAATGTCGTAATCGATTCTATAAAAATCCACGCTAGAGGATTCATCATCAAGTACGGCATAACTTAAACGAGGGTCTAGGTCTCGTGGTTGACCGACTGAGCCAGGATTGATGATGATGTGTTCTTCATCTGCAAAATTGAACGAACCTTCAAGTTCGTCAGGAGGATAAAAGTCAGGTTCGTCAGTAAAAATCCCCGGCACGTGCGTATGCCCTGACATTGAGTGCTTGGGAATACGATCAAAAATTTGTTTCATTTTCACAGGGGAATTAATCGCATCGTCTGGGAACAAATATTCATTAATTGGTCGTCTTGGTGTTCCATGGACGCAAAGGAAATCATCCATCTGTGTTCTTACCCGTAATCCGCCAAGAAATTCCCATCGTTTTGCAGCAACCTCTTTGTCTTCCTCTGCATCGAATTGAGCCCTTGTCCAATACGCTGCTTGTTCGGCGGCGGCATTAAAGTTTGTTGGCTCGTACAACGCACCATAGTCATGGTTTCCAAGGAGCGACCACTCACAGTGTTCAGCGACAAGGTCAACACATTCAGCCGGATTTGGTCCATATCCAAGTGTGTCACCCAAGCAGACAGTCCGATCGATGTTTTGATCACCAATATCTTCGAGCACACGGTTGAGTGCTTCTAAGTTGCCATGAATATCGCTAATAATTGCTGTTCGCACGCTGTAATTCTCGTTCCTTTGAATCGCGAATGATACTACAGACAGCACACCATCGTTTGCCCCCGTGAAGTGGATGGCAAGTCTGTTTATCTATTGCGCATAACCTGTTGCAAACAAAGTAATTAAGACTGCTGTGACCAACATTGAGCAGTGGCGATAAAATACCCCGACTTTCGATGGTTTCCCGAGCTTACCCACGTCTATTGACTTATGGAAGGATTGTGCATTGAGTACCCAACGTCACTTTGATTTAATCGTAATTGGTTCAGGACCCGGTGGGTACGTTGGTGCAATTCGTGCTGCTCAACTTGGCTTGAAGGTTGCATGTGTTGACCGAGACAAACTTGGTGGAGTCTGCTTAAATTGGGGTTGTATCCCTTCAAAAGCCCTTCTCCATGGAGCGGAGTTGTACGACGAAGCCGTCAATCATGGCAAAGAGTGGGGGATTCAAGTTTCTAACGTGGAGGTCGATTGGGCTGCATTTATTGGTCGAAGTCGGAAAATTACAGAGCAACTTAATGGTGGTGTTGCATATTTGTTTAAAAAGAATGGAATTGAGCACATTCAAGGTCATGCACACATTTTGTCGGGGAATGATGGCATTACGCCATGCGAAGTTGAGGTTAGAGCGCCAAAAGGTGATTATTACAATGGTGAAGGCAGTGATGTGCTAGAGACGATTACTGCTGACCGAGTCCTGATTGCAACGGGAGCGAAACCGAGACAACTTTCATTTGCACCTTGCGATGGCGAAACAGTTATCGATTCCTCAAAAGCAATGGTGTTGGAGAAACGCCCCGAGTCTCTTGTCATCATTGGCTCTGGCGCAATCGGGATGGAATTTGCGTACGTCTACAATGCCTTCGGTACAAAAGTCACAATTATCGAAATGCTCGACCGAATTCTTCCTGTTGAAGACGAAGAGATTAGCAAACTTGCTCAAAGAGCATTCAAGAAGCAGGGAATGCAATTTCACACAAGCAGTGCTGTTCAAAATGTTGAAGTAAACAACGGTGTTGCAACAGTTTCGTTTTCTTCAGTCCAAGACGAATCAAATGTTGAACAAGTGACTGGTGAAAAAGTGCTAGTTGCAATTGGCGTTGCTCCAAGGAGTGATGGGTTATTTGCAGAATCGCTAGGAATTGATGTAGATCACGGGTTTATCAAAACAGACGCAAAAGAAGTTGCTGAACCAACATATCAAACAAGTGTTTCAGGAATTTTTGCAATTGGTGACATCATCGGAGCACCCATGCTTGCACATGTTGCGTCAGAAGAAGCCATTACATGTGTTGAGCGAATGGTTGGTCATCACACTCTTGGTGTGGATTACAACGCAATCCCAGCATGTACATATACAAATCCTCAAATCGCATCTATTGGGATGACCGAGCAACAAGTACAAGAAAAGGGGATAAAGTACAAGAAGGGTGAGTATTCGTTGAAATCATTAGGCAAAGCCATTGCGGTTGGCGCAGCAGATGGAATTGTAAAAATTCTAGCAAGTGAACCATACGGTGAAATTTTGGGCGCACACATCATCGGGCAAGATGCGAGCGAACTCATTGCAGAAATTGGTTTAGCCATTCGGCTTGAAGCTACAGTCGAAGACATTATTTCTACGATGCACGCGCACCCCACGATGGCGGAAGCAATTCACGAGGCTGCCCTTGGCACTGAAGACAGAATGATTCACAATTGAGTTACACATATTCAGAAAAAACCTTAGAGAATGGCTTGCGAATTGTCGCAGAGCACTCACCAAATGCTGCAACTGCTGCCGTTGGATTCTTTGTTAAAACAGGCGCGAGGGATGAAGAAACTTCATTGATGGGCGTAAGTCATTTCCTTGAGCACATGATGTTTAAGGGAACTGAGCAACTTTCAGCCGAGGGCGTCGACCTTGCATTTGATTCTTTGGGAGCCGAACATAACGCGTTTACTTCAAGTGAAATGACAGCATTTTGGGGAGCTGGTTTGCCAGAAGTCCTCGGAGATATTCAAGGTATTCTTGCAGACATTTTAAGACCCGCGTTGCGTCAACAAGATTTTGATGCTGAGAAGAAAGTCATTCTTGAAGAAATCGCAATGTATGACGATCAACCATTCTGGGTGTTATATGAAAATGCGATGGAAGAATATTATGGAAAGAGTTCACTTGGTCATCGAGTGCTCGGAACACCTGAAACGATTCAAAATATGCAACGAGATGCACTGGCAAATTATTTTGTTGAACGATATAGCGCAGATAACACAATCGTTTCTATCGCAGGCGCATTAGATTTTGAACGCGAAGTGGAACGGATTGAACAACTGTGTGGTCAATGGAAACGAACGGATACTTCTCGGGTCTATGATGAAATCAACAGGAACAAGGGGACGTTCACAAAAAACATCGAGCAGTTGAACCAACAATATATCTTGTTGATGATGCCAAGCGCTTCGTTCCAAGATGAACATCGACATGCAACCGCAGCACTAGCATCAATATTGGGTGGCGGCGATGGCTCCCGTTTACACTGGGCGATTGTAGATTCTGGGCTTGCTGAAACTGCTTCTGCAAGCGCTGATCCAAGTGATCGATTCGGCGAGCAGTATGCGTTGGCGGTTTGTGATCCTCAAAATGCAGAGGAAGTCATAGACCATATTCGAAATGAAATGAAAACGCTTGTCTCTTCACTCACACAAGAAGATTTAACGAAAGTCATTGCGAAAGCGGGGACGGCTGCTGCTGTAAGCAGTGAACGACCCGCAGGAAGAATGCAGCGATTGGGAAGTACAATGACAACTTCTGGAACGTATTGTTCAGTTGAAGAGGAATTACAAACAATTGAACAACTTACGCTCAAGGATTTACAAAACGCAGCTGAACGGTTTCCTTGGGAACCGATTTTTGAAGCAACGACGTTACACTCTGCATAATGGCTTTGTTATCCGACACCGCAGTTTGTATTCGTTGTTGGGATTTTTCTGAAACAAGCCAAACCGTGAGTTTGTTGACAAAGGAACACGGTTTACTCAGAGGGCTTGCAAAAGGTTCAAAGCGAGACAACGGGGCATTTTCTGGAGGATTTGATCCGCTTACACGAGGGAACATTGTTGCAAGGGTCAAAGTAAACAGCGAACTTGCAACGTTGACAGAGTGGCAACTTGAACACGTGTGGTGGTCGACTCGGAACTCTTTGCAAGTTAACAAGGCAGCGATTTATATGGCGGATCTTATTTTTAGAATGATTACAGATCAAGATCCGCACACAAATGTGTACGACGCGTTTGTTGAGGCGCTAGACCGAATGGACTCAGGGCACGACATCGATTGGCCCCTGTTACGATTTCAATGGGCATTGCTTATTGAAACGGGGTATCAACCGACTTTGACAACTGATGGTGAAGAAGAGCCCGTTGTTGCATTTTGTTCAAAAGTTGGCGGTGTCGTTGAAGACACAGGCGAGATTGATCGGGTCCGTGTTCGAAAGGAAACGGTAGAAGTGCTTCGATTGCTCAAAGATGACCGCCCAATGCAACCAACAGAACCGGAAACCCTCAACCGAGCAAACCGGTTACTCGCACATTATCTTCGCGACCTCATTGGCAAGGAATCCGCCGCAATGCGCTGGATGTGGGATTGACAGGTGTGACTGTCACTGTCGCTCGCGGACACGCTTTTGTGTGCCAGTCACGAAAGAATCACGTCTGTGAGAAAACCTTGTTGTGGGGACATGCATACAAAAATATCGCGAAGCGATATTTTCAATGCGTGTCCCCTTTGCGAAATTTTAGATTATCGCCTGCAATGTAGACGTAAACGGTGTGATTCTAGTGACAGGCACTAGTGTGGTGCTAGACCCGTCGCTTGCTATACTGACACTGTGAGCAAGGCGAGAATCATTTCATTGTTGAATCAGAAGGGTGGAGTTGGAAAAACAACCACAACAGTGAATCTTGCTGCAGCACTCGCAGCACAGGATTATTCCGTTCTTGTCATTGATCTCGACCCGCAAACACATCTCGGATTGCATTTTGGAATTGATGAAGCAACCCATTCCGTCTATGACCTGTTGATGGAAGACGATGTTTCAATTGCAGACACGTTACTTTCAGCAAGACCAAACATTGATCTTGTGACAAGTGAAGTTGATCTTGCTGCAGCAGAATCAGAACTTGCATCCAAAACGGATCGCCATGATTTGCTTTCACGAAAATTATCCGCTGTTGCAAACAAATACGATTACATTCTGATTGACTGCCCACCAAGTTTAGGATTACTGACCATCAATGCACTTGCAGCATCCAAAGAACTCATTGTGCCGATGCAAACGCATTTTCTTGCACTTCAAGGAGTAAGCCGACTCTTTGAAACTGTTTCGATGCTTGTAGACGGGTTAAACCCAGAGTTGCAGGTGAGTGGAATTGTGCTTTGTATGCACGAAGGGCATACTAATTTAGGTAAAGAAGTCGTTGCTGACTTGGAAGAATTTTTTGAAGCATCCAAAACGCAAGACGTGCCTTGGAGGAACTGTAAAATTTTACAGCCACCGATTCGCAGAAATGTAAAACTTGCCGAAGCTCCAAGTTTCGGAAAAACAATTTTTGATTACGAACCAGAGTGTGCAGGTGCGAACGATTACACACAACTTGCCCAAAGTGTTCTCGATATTTACCAAACACAACATACTTGTGAAGTTGAGCCAAAACCAACAGAAGAACATGTTGAACAAACAACACATGACCAAACATGAGCAAGCACTCGTTCGTTGGCGAGTTGTGCTTCTTATTGGAGTAGTCCTTCTAACAGTCGCAACACATCTACCCCAAGCAACACCTTCGGCCAATCCAACCCTCGATATGCCAGACAAGTTGTATCACTTTGTGTTTTTTGGTGCAATTGGATATTTTTTTATGTGTTCTGGCATGATTCGAAATGTCTACCTCTCTTGGTTCGTCATCGCACTTTGGACGTTCCTTGATGAGTACACTCAAGATCTTTTGCCAATCAACAGGCCGTTTAGTGTTGAGGATTTAATTTCTGGAGAATTGGGTGTGTACGCCGCATATTGCTGGGCTGGAGCACTACGGAACCCTCAATGTCGACACATCGCAGGCAAAGTCGACGAGGTTCTTGCGTCAACAAAAAATTGGATTTGTCTTGCAGGCATCACACTATTTACTCTGGTGCTTACAACCGCCACAATTTGGTATCTATCAACTGCCATCACTGGAACTCAATACAGCGAACCCGCTTTTCTCATTGGAACACTCACGGCCATTTTTGTGGGTTTTTTTACCATCAAAAGAATGGGAAACATCAGTGGAGTCTTCATCGGGCAAAAATTAAGTGTAGTTTGGCAAGTCTTAGGGACGATTGGACTTGCGTTGTTAGTAGGTTATGCGACGAGCAATACATTTATTGACCCATGGGTTGTTGCACTCTTCACGTTGATTTTGTGTGGCCGCTTTATTTGGGATACGGCAACGAAAAATACAGATGAGCAAAACGGATAATCTAGAACGGAACACTCGAACGAACTGGACGCTGACATTCGTTAGTCGAGTGACAGGATTAGTTCGCGATGGAGCAATCGCACGAATTTTTGGCGCAGGCGCGTTTTCTTCAGCATTCTATTTTGCATTTCTCATTCCAAATTTATTCAGACGTCTGTTTGGTGAAGGCGCACTCGCTGCATCGTTTCTACCGAGTTACTCCAAACTTGTTCACGAACACCCAGAACACCTCGGACACGCTAAAGCGTTTGCAACGCTCACGATTTCAAAACTTGTCCTTCTTCTTGGAACGATGACCCTCATTGGCGAAGGCATCCTCTGGTGGATGGTTTCATTGCAACAAGAGCCAAGTCCAGCGCTACAACTTGCGATGGTCATGCTTCCATATATGCCGCTGGTTTGTAGTGTTGCAATCTTGGCAGCGATGTTGCATGTGCACGATCGGTTCGGGCCACCAGCCGCTGCACCAATCATTTTGAATGGATGCATGATTGGCGCAGCATTTCTTTTTGTTGGGATATTTGATAACCCATTGAATCACATGATGATGATTGGCATCGCTGTTGTGGTCGCAGGAGTGATACAAGTAATTTGGTCACTGCTGGCACTTCGACAATTCAATTGCTTTACAAAGAAAACCGATGGGGCTCATGCTGAGTTTGGTGTCATGATAAAACGAATGATTCCGATGGTCATTGGTCTTGGCACACTTCAAATCAACACGCTCATTGATGGGCTAATTGCAAGTTGGACGTCAATTTTTGGTTCTTCATTTTTCTTTGGATTGCAATACCCACTTGGTGATGGTGCGATGGCTTCACTGAGTTGGGCGCAACGGCTCTATCAATTTCCACTTGGTGTGTTCGGAATCGCTGTCGCAACTGCCATCTATCCGCTGCTTGCGAAACAAAGCAAAGACGCAGACTCATTTACATCAACAATTCACCGTGGGCTTCGTCTTGTGATTTACATTGGGCTTCCTGCGAGTGCGGGTCTCATCATTGTGCGAAATCCACTTGCCTCAGCAGTGTTTCAAGGTGTGAACTTTACGGCTAATGACGCAATCCTCGTCGGGACAATTTTGCTTGGGTACGCACCCGCAGTTTGGGCGTATTCGATGACGCAAGTGCTCACCAAGGGGTTTTATGCCAAAGATGACGCGATGACGCCAGTGAAAGTAGCGATGATTTGCGTCGTATTGAATTTTGTGTTGAATATCACGCTCATTTGGACTCCACTTGGAACAGCTGGGCTTGCTTGGTCGACTGCAATTTGTTCTGTTGTTCAAGTCTGTTTGCTCTTGAGCCTCTTCGGTAAGCATGTAAATAGAACGGTAAATCGGGAAGTGATTCGTTCATGGGGTTCAACAGCACTGCTCACACTTGCCATGAGCGCTGTTGTCGCAATTCTTGTTGATTTCCTTTGGAATCCTGAAGAGGACTGGCTGCACTCAAGTGTCATCCTTGCAATAAGCGTAGTTGCTGGAATGGCTGTTGTTGGAGTTGGGAGCGTTTTGCTTCGAAAACCAGAACTCCATTGGATTCTTGGTCGCCATCGATGAATCCTAGGATATGATTCAAGTTCCTCATCAAAAAGACCGTAATGGAGGAACAGAATTGCTTGTGTAGATTATGAGTTCATCGAAGAAACGAATTGTGATAACTGGCGGCTCCGGATTTATTGGAGCGTATTTCTGCCGTGCATTAAAGAATAGGGGTGATGAAGTAGTCATTCTCGATATCATCGAACCAACAGATAAAAGTCCTCACGACACATTTGTTCAAGGTGATGTTCGTGATGAGGACGCAGTCAGAGAAGCATTTACAGGTTGTGATGAGGTGATTCACCTTGCTGCAGCCCACCATGACTTTGGGATAGAAGAAGGGACCTATTTCGATGTCAACGAAGGTGCATTGAATGTCATGACAAAAGTGATGGATGAATTGGGGATCCAAACAATTACGTTTTACTCAACGGTTGCGGTGTATGGAAGTGCTCCCCCCCCACTCACAGAAGAATCAACACCAGAGCCCGAGTCTTTTTATGGAAAGTCCAAGCTTGCTGGTGAAGAAGTATTGCGAAAGTGGTCAGCAACAGGCGATGGCAAACACTGCCTTGTGATTCGACCTACAGTGACATATGGACCAGACAATTTTGCAAACATGTATTCACTCTTACGGCAAATTGATCATGGAAAGTTTTTCTTTGCATCAGGGTCAACAAACATAAAATCGCTTTCATACATCGAGAATATTGTTGATGCAACACTGTTCTTACTAGAGAAAAAAGCATACACGTTTGAAATTTTTAACTATATCGATAAACCAGATTTAACAAGTGTAGAAATTGCTGAAGCGTGTTACGAATCGTTAGGTAAAAAAATTCCGAAGCGAAGACTTCCTTTATGGATGTTACTGCTTGGAGCAAAACCGTTTGATGTAGTCATTAAACTGACTGGAAAGAATTTGCCAGTCTCAACAGCAAGAGTCAAAAAACTATTTGTTGATCAAACAAAGTTTGAAGCACAAAAAGTTATTGATGCAGGGTTCGTAGCAGAAGCAAGTGTTCGTGATGGAATTGATAGATCAGCAAAATGGTATTTGAAGTCTGGTAAAAACGAGTCCGCAGATTGGCACCAACCACCTTCGGAAATATTTAGGAAATAATTCGAATAACAGAGTTAATTCAATTGACTCGCGAGCAATTCGCGAACAGTCATCCATTGAAAATCACCTAGCAACCGTGACCACCTTGCGTCACACTTATCGATATTCAAATAGTGGCGAGCGGTGTGTTGTTTGCTGTTCCCCTTTACCTTTGGTTGCCCAGCATCAATTTCCCAAGGATGAATATAAAACACGTATGGCTGTTTTTTCTTCAAAATTCTCTTGACGCCTGCTCGAAATATTGGGTATGGAAGCAATCGAAAATAACCACCACCAGCCCAAGGCAATCCTTTCCCAAACACTTGTAAGCAGGAGACACATACCTCATGAAATCCTTCACGTACTTCTTGGACAACAACCCCACTTTTCATCCCTGTGAGATGCCCATATCGATCATGGGCAACCGTGGGAAATGATGAAGAATCGTATGTGTACCCTTCATCTTGAAGAATATCAACAGCCCAATCAGTAATGGAAAAACATGGGGCTCGATACCCGACTACATGTTTACCAGTCAAATCTTCTAGAATTTGCTTCGCGCTTTTGATGTCTTCACGAAACTCATCGTGAGTCAAATCATAAATAAGGTCATGGTTATAACCATGGCAAGCAATTTCATGACCAGCATCTGCAATTCGTTTCACGACATCTGGATGCCTCTGTGCAATCCAACCCAAAATAAAACAAGTGCAAGTCACACCATGTTGATCCATCAACTCTAACATGCGATCAACATTTCCCTCTACACGTCGCTCCTTGGATTCCCACAATGATGGATCAATGGCAAGGTTTTGGACTTGGAACCAATCCTCTACATCAATAGACATTGCCGCTGGTGTATTGTTTGGGTTTGGTGGTGTCTTTGGTGGTGTCATTACAGCATGGTGTGTCCGCGTTTTCTTAATTTGCGAACGTCCTTGGGTGTAGGGAATGAGAAGTATGACGCATTGCTCATATCTAGTGGGGTTGCGACAACCCGAGATTCATGAGAAATTGAATTCAAGACCTCAATCATGAGCAAAGCGCCTTCTTGTTTTGTTCCAACGATGACGCGGTCTAGTGAATCACGTTCCTGTAACGGAAATGCTCTTGTTGCGATGATTCCACCGGCATCGAGTTTCTCTGCCATTTCGTGAATGGTCACCGTTGCGTGCTTCTCACCATGGAGCAATTGCCAAAAGTTGGGCATCATGCCTCGGTAGATTGGTAGTTTCCCACTATGGATATTGATGCACTTGATTGAGGGGACGGCAAGAATATTCTTCTTAAATATTTCAGGAGCAGCGACTGAGGCGATGACATCTGGCTTTAGGGATTCGATGGTTGAGAGATATGATGGGTCATTAATCGAATCTGCGGGATACAGGGCGATGCCCTGTTTCGCTGCTAAAGATGAAATTGAAATTCTCTTAGATTTGACACCGATAAAACGAAGGCTCAAGCGAATGAAATCAATTGGCCCATAGAAGCGAAACATCCTCCATGCTGTTTTCCAAATGGGTTCATGGAAGGCGTTTGAAACCGTTATTCCGATAATATCTAGCGTATCTCTTGGATACTCACGAAAAAAGACTTTAAAAAACTGAATCACATATAGAGGATCGTCTTCAGTCACAAATAAGACTCGTAATCTGTCTTGTGAAGGGTCTTGTTTGGTGTTGGAAGGAATCGAACTCATTGGGTGCATCTTCAGTATGAATGATTTGGAACTTTACTCATCGACTAGGTAAGCCATGGGCATCATACGAATGCGGCGTCTATTGTGTTTTCTCTCTTCGATTGTTCCGATAGAGAGATTTGGAGTTGTATGGAATCCACAGAGCATAAACCAAATTCGCAAGAATCGAACCAAACGGCAGCAATGGAGAGTGCGCCTCCAAAAAGGCGGACTGTCTGGACGCTCAAACAACGGCTCGTGCGACTGTGTTGGATTACGATTGGTCGTCTCTTTTGGGTTTTTTGCCCAAAAGCCCGCTCCTCAATTTTGCGATTGTTTGGAGCGAAAATTGGGAAAGGCTGTACGTTCGCACGGCAGGTTGAGATCATCATTCCATGGAACCTCACTGTAGGAGATGACTGCCATTTTGCAGATCATGTCATTTTATACACATTAGGCATGATTACAATTGGCTCAAGAGTTCGCGTTGATACGAGGGCTCATTTATGTGCTGGGACACATGACATGAGAGACACAACATTCCCTCTGATGCGTCCACCAATTTCAGTTGGTGATGATTCATTCATCGGTGTAGATGCTTATCTTGCACCCGATATTTCACTTGGGGCGAACACCATTGTGTACCCAAGGGCGAGTGTGTATAAAAGTTTTCAAGATGGAGTGGAGTTGCAAGGCAACCCAGCAAAAATAGTTTCGTGAAAAGTATGCGCTCAATACTGTGGTCCCTTGTTGGTCAACCGCTCTTCTCATGCATTCCCCACAACGCGTACGTTCTTCGAACTGGAATACTAAAACTTTTTGGAATGAAATGTGGTAAAAGAGTTCGGGTCCGTAAAAACGTTCAATTTGATAAGCCTTGGAACATTATCGCTGACGACCTTGTCATTTTTGGAGAAGGTGCGATTGTTTGTGCAAGCGATCGAATTACAATTGGAAAACGATCAGTCATCAGTCAGTATGCAATGTTAGTGACGGAGTCTGGCGATTGCTCAACTGCTGGTAGAACAAAAAGAACTGGTGCGATTACGATTTGCCCAGATTGTTGGATTGCAACTGATGCAGTTGTCATGCCAGGTTCTTTTATAGAGGATGGTGTTATTGTTGGTGCGCGTAGTTTGGTTGATGGACGATTGCCAGAGTGGAAAGTGTGTACAGGCGAGCCAGCTCAACCAAGAGTCGATCGAGTGTTACATGGAAATAGGTGATGTCGTTGAATAATATTGAAATCATTATTCCTACAAAAAACGAAGCAGTGAATTTGCCACATGCGCTTGCGAGTGTGATGGAATGGGCAGATAAGGTCTGGGTTGTTGATAGCGAATCAACAGACGAAACGTGTGCAATCGCAAAAGAAGCAGGTGCGAAAGTTGTCGTTCAACCATGGCTTGGATATGCAAAACAAAAAAACTGGGCAATCGACAATCTTGAAATTACATCAGACTGGGTATTCATTCTTGACGCAGATGAAGCAATTCTTCCAGAGCTACGCGATGAACTTCTTGAAGTCGCATCACAACCCGCAGGCAAGGTGGAACAATCTGCATTTAACATTAATCGATATTTCATTTTTCTTGGAAAGCGAATTCGACATTGTGGGTATTACCCAAGTTGGAACGTGCGTTTCTTTAAGCGTGGGAAGGCGCGGTACGAAGAGAGAGAAGTTCATGAGCACATGGTTGTCGATGGAGAGATTGGCAAACTAAAAGGGCACATGGAGCATTGGGATCGCAGGGGGCTAGAAGAGTATATGGCGAAGCACAACAAGTATTCGACGTTAGAAGCGAAAGAAATACTCAGGCAGTCAACGACAGAGGACAGCACGATTGATGCAAAGTTTTTTGGGAACGCCCAGCAACGGCGGAGGTGGATTAAAAGGCACGTTTACCCAAAGTTACCGCTACGTTGGGTGTTCCGTTTTTTTTGGATGTATATTTTGAAACTCGGATTTTTAGATGGAATCACAGGGTTCCGATTTTGTCTCTTTATCTCCTCGTATGAATTATTAATCTCGTTAAAAACAATTGAACTCAACAAGGAAAAACAGGAAATATCACATGGCTGTTGAAGATCGACATGTAAGCCCTTACTCGTTTCAAGAAAAAGTTTGGCGAATGTTGTGGGCAGTCACTCAAGCAATATTTTTCCGCTTCTCGTTTCGCACTTGCGATGGGTGGAGGCGGTTCCTTTTGCGTTCCTACGGAGCGACAATTGGAGACTCATGTGTTATCCGCAGAACAGTAAACATTGAGTGTCCATGGAACCTCACGATGGGTGATAACAGTTGTCTTGGCGATGGTGTGATTGTCTATTGCCTTGGAAAAGTCACGATTGGAGACCGAGTATCAATTTCACAATATGCCCACATCTGCGCAGGAACCCACGACTATTCACAAGAGGACATGCCACTTCTCAGACCCCCAATTACGATTTCTGATGATGTTTGGCTCGGAGCCGATTCATTTGTTGGTCCAAATGTGATTGTTGGCGAGGGAGCGATTCTTGGTGCTAGAGGCGTTGCGATGCGTGATTTGGACGCGAAGACAATTTACGCCGGCAACCCTGCAACGATCATTAAGAAGCGTGATTAACGTGACAGTCACCAACGGTGACAGTCACTATGCCAAACCTCAGGCCATAGCGGAAAGTCAAGTGACTGTCACTATGCCAAAACTCCAGCCAAAGCGGAACGTCAAGTGACTGTCACTATGCCAAAACTCCAGCCAAAGCGGAATGTCAAGTGACTGTCACTATGCCAAAACTCCAGCCAAAGCGGAATGTCAAGTGACTGTCACCGAAGGTGACAGTCACTGATCATGAGACATACTCGGTGACATGGCGTATCCTGTATGGCATGCTGAAGGAACACCCCATGAGAAGATGTAAAAAGCGCGGTTTTACAATCATAGAACTGCTTGTTGTTATTGCCATTATCGTGGTTTTAGTGTCGATTTTAGTTCCCGCGTTAGGCAAGGCGTTTTCAACTGCTAAATCAACCGAAGATAAAACCCGACTAAAGGGGATTCATGCTGCAATGCTTCTAGAGGCATCTGGTGATGAAGGGCGATTATCTCAACCAAGTTCGATGAGCAAGGATTATCCAGACGCGAGTCATGATATGAGCGACACAACAGCAAACTTAATGTCGATGCTTCTTGCTCGAAATTATTTTATGACGGATTTTTTAATCAGCCCAGTTGAAACAAATCCAAACATTCAAGACATGAACGAGAACGATCTTGTCTATGACTACGATTCTATCGATGGAGAAGATGTCTTTTGGGATGATCAGTTCAATGCAGATGTTGCAAGTGCAACTGCAGGAAACCCCGCACACAATTCTTACGCACACCAGGCACTTTGTGGTGAGCGAGTTCGGCTGAAGTGGCACTCTGGTGCAACAGCCTCAGATATTATTTTGTCAAATAGAGGGCCAGAAAGTTCAGTCGACTCTGATGGCGAATTAATATTTGACGATTCAAGCAATACTTTAAAATTCCATGGCGAGGAAAATGTGTGGAAAGGAAATATTGTTTGTGGGGATGGGTCAACTCGGATGGTGCAATCGTATCTGCCGAAGGGAATTGGATATCAACCATTGAATGGTGGTCGTTATGGACCTGACAATATTTTCCTTACCGATTGGAATGACATCCAAATTTCTGGCAATCCCGAACCAATGGCGTCCGGAGATAACTGGTTGGTCATCACTACTGAAGTCATCGGTGACAATGACATTGTTACTGTGTGGGATTAACCAACTGGGCAAGTGCTTGCTTCGTTTCCACAACAGGTGAATAACCAAGCGCTGTTGTAATTGCAGTGATATCTGCTTGTGAATGTTGAACATCACCTTCTCTTGGTTCTTTGTGAATGGCTTGAACAAGTTCGTTATGTGCCATGACCCCTAGCAATTCGTTGAGTGAAAGCGAAACACCTGTTCCCACATTCAATACTTCACCGCGCAATGGTTCTAGACTCGCACCCGCAAGTAACATGGCGTGAATAATATTTTCTACAGGCGTGAAATCTCGCGTTTGGCTTCCATCTCCGAAGATGATCGGTGTTTGGTTATTCCTCAGTGCATCTTGAAACACACTAACGACTGCAGCGTACTGCGAATTTGGATCTTGCCGTTGACCGAACACATTGAAAAATCGAAGTGAAACTCCATCAGTTGATTCCATCTGAGCAATGAGTTGCTCACCTTGCCACTTTGATTCAGCGTACGGAGACTCAAGCGAAACGTCATCCCCTTCAGAACTTGGGAGTTTTGGATGACTTCCATAACACGCCGCAGATGATGCGAAGACGATGCGTGCGCACGCTGCTGTTTCCACGCTGTTGATGAGGTTTTGTGTTCCTTGAATGTTAACTTCAAAACAAGCATTCGGTTCTAACATACTTTGAGGAACGGAAACGAATGCTGCAAGGTGGAAGACCACATCAACGTCTTTGCACGTTCCTTTGAGTAGGGATTGATGAAGAATCGAACCCTCGATACACTCGGCATCAATCCCACGTAAATTTTCAGCATGTCCGGTGCTAAAATCATCAAGCACTCGAACATGAGCACCGAGTGTTGCAAGATGTTGTGTAAGATGTGAACCAATGAACCCTGCACCCCCAGTTACAAGTGCAGATTTGCCATCGAAAAAACCATTGTAATTACAATCAATCATCTCTAACCGTATATCGTACCAACCATGCAACTTCACCTTTACAATTCACTGACTAGAAGCACAGAGCCATTTATGCCCCTTGATTCTGAAGGCAAAAAGGTGACGTTCTATTCGTGTGGTCCCACGGTGTACGACTTTGCGCATATTGGAAACTTTAGAGCGTTCTTAAACGCCGACGTATTGAGGCGAACGCTCGAGCAACTAAGTTTTGATGTTCGTCAAATCATGAACATTACAGACGTTGGTCATATGACTGACGACTCTTTAGCAGATGGAGGGGGTGAAGACAAAATGGAAGTCGCCTCAGCAAGATTGCAAGAAGCAAAAAAATCGGGCGCACTTCCAGCAGATGTCACCATCGACCCAAATGACCCGCTCGCGGTTGCTGAATATTACGCAGTTGCATTCATCGAAGATGCGAAGAAACTTGGAATGCAAATCGTCGAAGATGTTGAGTCCAACCCAGAGGTAATGCCTCGCCCAACCCAATACATCGAGCAGATGATCGCCATGGTCAAGTCGCTCATCGATGGTGACCATGCATACGTTGGCTCAGATGGAGTCGTGTACTTTGATGTGCAATCATGTAAAAACTACGGTCAACTCTCGGGAAATACGATGGAGAAACTTCGCTCTGGCGAGGGTGGTCGAGTGGACATGGAAACACAAGCAGTCAAACGAAATCCAGCAGACTTTATGTTGTGGAAACCAGATTCAAACCATCTCATGCGGTGGGCAAGTCCGTGGGGCGATGGGTATCCCGGTTGGCATCTTGAATGTTCATCTATGGCAATTGCACTTCTTGGCAATGTGATTGATATTCATAGCGGGGGCGAAGACAACATCTTTCCACACCACGAGTGTGAGATTGCGCAGTCATGTTGCACAACAGGTGAAGATTTGTTTGCTCGGTATTGGTTTCACACTCGATTCCTTCTTGTTGATGGCGGCAAGATGAGCAAAAGTAAAGGTAATTTTTATACCGTGCGAGACTTGATTGCAAAGGGTGCAACTCCTGCTGCAATACGATTAGAACTCATTAAAACACATTACCGCTCTAATGCAAATTTTACATTTCAAGGACTAAAAGATTCACAAAGGCAAGTTGATCGTTGGCGTCGTCTTGCTGCATGGCTTTGTGAACACGCAGAAACGAAAACGAATGTATCTGTGCTACAACAGGCAAAGGAACAGTTTCTTGCATCGATGTGCGACGATCTAAATATTGCAGGAGCGATTGGAATACTCAGCGAAGCAGCCAGCACGTACGCAACCGATGCTGTGCCCAAACCAAGCGATGGTTCACACACATTTAACGAGGAGTTCCAAGCACTCTGTGCTATGGATTCCATTCTTGGCGTGATTCAATTAGAAGAAGAAGTGTGTACAGAAAATCTTGATGTTCCAAAAATAGAATCACTCATAGAAGCAAGACTCGACGCTAGAACTTCTAAAGACTGGGCAAGAGCAGATGAAATTCGAGACGAACTTCTTTCGATGGGAATTGAAATCAAAGATGGTTCACGCGGCACAACATGGAGCAGGGTGGTGCAGTGAACCCAACTCCGCCAATCATTGGACTCATTGGAGGTATTGGTTCAGGTAAAAGCACTGTTGCTCAAATTTTTGAACAACTCGGATGCATTGTCGCCAACGCTGATCTCAATTCAAAGCAAGCATTACAGTCAGAAACTGTGAAGCAGCAACTCGTCACGTGGTGGGGGGATTCAATTCTAAATCCTGATGGAAGTGTGAGTACCTCGAAAGTTGCTGCGATTGTGTTTGGGAATGAAGAAGAACGCAAACGGTTAGAAGCGCTTCTTCATCCACTTGCTCGAAAAATTCAAGAGGAACAATTTGCACAAGCGACTTCTTTGACGAAAGCATTGATTATTGACGCGCCATTATTGCTAGAAGCAGGTCTTGACAGTCGTTGTGATGCAATTGTCTTTGTTGATTGTTCGCCTGAAATACGTCTCAATCGTGTCAAAGAGAGCCGTGGGTGGACAACCGAAGATTTTAAACAAAGAGAATCAACACAATTGCCACTTGACACGAAGCGCAAAAAAGCGGATTATATTGTTGTCAACGAGGGTGACCTCGATGGGCTTCAACCCCAAGTCGAACAAATTCTTGAAGATTTTAACGAGCGTATTCATTAAGAGTTCGCCACAAATTTCCCCCTAACATACAACTGGAATGAGATTGCCCCAAACTGGGCGAACCACCCTAATTCCCTCATACATGATTAATTTTTAAGGGAAGAATCAGGAGAACAAGGACAAATGGCAAAGAAACGAAGACGAAGAAAAAAAACTGGTGGTGGTGCAATTGCAACGATGTCACTCAAACCGGGTGAAGTTCCAAGTGATGAAGAGCTAGAAGCGGAGGCAGCATCGCTAGATACGAAACTTACTGAGCAAGCCCAGAAGAAATATGACAAGGCAAAGAAGGAAGGGTTCGACCTTGCAGCACTTCAACACATGAAGGGCAAGGAACTTGGTGAAATTGCGAAGAAAGAAAAAGTCGAAAATTGGGCTGAAATGCCTCGGCAAAAACTTGTCTTTGAAATTTTAAAAGCACAAGCAAATCGACAAGGGCTCATGATTGGTGAGGGGACACTCGAAATCATGGCAGATGGATATGGTTTCTTACGAAGCCCAGAGTATTCATACATTGCTTCGCCCGATGACGTATACGTCAGCCCTTCTCAAATTCGTCGATTCGGTTTGCGAAAGGGTCAAGTCATTCGAGGTTTGATTCGACCTCCAAAAGAAACAGAAACATATTTTGCAATGCTCCGAGTTGAGGCAATTAATGGCAATGATCCAAAAGAGGTTCACGACATAGCAACTTTTGAAAATTTAGTCCCACTTCACCCCGATTCAAGAGTGCATCTTGAAACAGAGAGTGAGATTATAGAAACGAGAGTTATTGATCTTGTTGCACCACTTGGGTTTGGTCAACGAGCGTTGATTGTTGCACCACCGAGAACAGGTAAAACGGTTTTATTGCAACGGCTCACAAATGCAATTGCAGCCAATCATCCAGAGGTGCACGTCATTGTGTTACTTGTCGATGAACGACCTGAAGAAGTGACTGACTTTAAACGAAGCACTCCAGATTCCGTAGAAGTTGTTGCAAGCACGTTTGATGAAGAAGCAACTCGTCACATCCAAGTTGCTGAAATGGTGATGGAGAAAGCTCGCAGAATGGTTGAGTTTGGTGAAGATGTCGTCATCCTGATGGACTCAATCACGCGGCTTGCTCGTGGGTACAACAACGGCATGCCAACGACAGGAAAAATTGGTACTGGTGGTGTTGATTCAAAAGCACTCATCCGCCCAAAGAAATTCTTTGGATCTGCTCGAAACATTGAAGATGGCGGTTCACTGACTATCATCGGCACGGCTCTTGTAGACACTGGTTCCAAAGCAGATGAAGTTATTTTCGAAGAGTTCAAAGGAACGGGTAACTCAGAATTACACTTGACACGCAAGTTGGTCGAAAAGCGAATTTGGCCTGCAATTGATATTGCTGCCTCAGGCACACGGCGTGAAGAGTTGCTTCTTGATCCAAAGGAACATGAACTTGTTGGTCGATTACGAAAAGTTGTCAGCGACATGAGCCCGGTTGAAGCAATGGAAATGTTGCGAACTAGAATGGTGAAAACGAACTCAAACGCTGAATTTTTGATGACAATGAACCTTGGTTAACGTCCGTACTGGTCAAAACAGGATGGGCTGCGTAGAGTATTGAAACCCTAGGAACTCCCGATGACGATAAAAAAACTCAGGTATGGCTTTACGATTGTTGAGATACTCGTTGTCGTTTCGATTGTTGCACTGCTTGCTGCGTTTTTGCTCGTTGCCTTGGGCGGGAGCCAAGACGCGGCAAAAACTGCAAAAACAACTGTGAAACTCAAAGAAATTGGGACATGGATGCAGATGTGGTCAGGAGATAACAATAATCGAGTCCTACCGAGCCAATTTGATTTTACAGATGAAGCAGCAAGTGGCTCGACAGTTCGGGTTAGACGGGATGAACATGCCGAAGACGATAATCCAAATGACAACCTGACTCGTGGCCAATATCAGGGGACATGGGCAGATATTCTTTGGACAGATAATGATCTGTATCAAACGTATGGTTTGAGACATACTGAAGAGGGTGAACCTCATCTTCTTTGGGAATCAGATTCACCAGATAATGATATTTATGAAGTCTACGATTCGTTTGAGCATCCATTTCGTTCGACGTTCAATAACACTCGTGGACCAGATGTCGATTATCCGGGGTACTTTGCAGCAAATGATTTTTTTGATTCAAGAAGTGACAATGATGCGGATGGTGATACGTCCTCATCAGTAGATCGGTACTACACATACTCAATGATGTATGCTCCTGACCGTTCAATTTATCTCGTCGATTCTATGTATGGTGAGACCATTTCAGACGAGGAAGAAGCTTGGGATGGAGCAGTTTCTTCTGCTAGCGGTCCAATCAGTCACGACGCACTGAGCCCAACTGGTGAAGTGGACTTTCGGTATGGCGATGAATGTATGATTCTCTCGCTCGATGGATCCATTGTGAGACTCTCACCATGGTCTGAACGTGGTCCACTGGTTGACCCACCAGCAGGTGCAGACGTTTCTCTGTTTGGTCGTGGATATCGAGTCCATCAACTTACTCGGGGCAAACCTATTCAATAGCCCTTATTAGGGCAATAAATGCCCTAAAGCCACGACTTCATTAAATTTCTCAGGGCGTAGGGGTTGCGATTTTGCCCATTTTCGCTACACTCTCCCTTCCGTCCTGTTTGGGGCGGCTTTTTAAATCGGGGGGGTACGTCAGGAAGACTGTACGAGATGGTCATGGAAGGTCAGATTGGCGGAGCTCAAGTGCCACCGTAGCTCAGTGGTAGAGCGCATCCTTGGTAAGGATGAGGTCACGGGTTCAAATCCCGTCGGCGGCTTCGGTATTGATGCGTTGTTGTAGGCGGTCTACAGCAATAAGAAATAGTGTTGGTTATTGTTAACCGACAGAAGGAAATGGTTGGTGGTACAAAGTTACCACCTATTTGAAACGGAGAACTCACGATGGCAAAGGACACATTTGTTCGAAATAAACCCCACGTGAATATTGGCACGATTGGCCACATTGACCACGGGAAAACAACTCTTACCGCTGCGATTACAAGTCGTCAGTCATCAAAGGGTTTAGGCGACGCTCGCGCGTTTGATCAAATCGACAACGCACCTGAAGAAAAAGCACGTGGTATTACCATTGCAACAAGTCACCAAGAATACGAATCAGATACTCGTCACTATGCGCACGTTGACTGTCCGGGTCAC
>CAZVVI010000004.1:0-81154 GCA_964630505.1 uncultured Isosphaeraceae bacterium
ACTCTGCAATTTTATCGCATAAGGAGTGGACTAGTTTTTGGGGGGCAGGTCAAATCTTCAATTGCTCTTGGCCCTCTAGCGCCAACGCTCGGTGATTTAAATGCAGATGGTCAAGTTAACATGACAGATTTGCTGAATCTCATTGCGAGTTGGGAGATGACCCATTCTTCAGCAGATCTGAACGGTGATGGCACTGTTGGTGTTGGAGACATCTTATTGATAATCGATAATTGGGGTTAACGAATCAACTTGGTTGCACCGGGTTCAGAAACATCAGCAATTGTAAGAGTACCGAATGTGTATTCGGTAGGTCCTAATCGCGTTGTGCTCGTTAGCGCATCGTTATAAGAAACTCGTTGGCCTGTGTACGCAGCTTCTCGACCAAGAACAGCCATCATCGTAGATTGTGCCATGTAATCGCCATTATTAATTGTTGGTCGATCTCCTCGAATGGCTTCGTGCATTTCGTTATGCTCAACTTGATACATGTTTGGTTGAGGTCCAGAATATTCCCAACTTGATGAACCTGTAAACTCAGGAGCTCCAGTCCAAGCATTTAATGTACATGTTCCAGTGGAGCCTGTAATGAAATCATTGTTGTCGTTGTAGCAAAATGGCATTTGACGACAGTGCAAGTGGGCTCTTCGCCCATCTTCATATTCAAACACAACCCCGAAATGGTCATAGATGTTTCCAGTTTCAGGTCTTTCATGCATTTGCCGACCACCAACTGAAGTCGCACTTTTTGGAGGTTCGTTTTGCATTGCCCAATTAATCTTATCTATGGAGTGGCATGCTTGTTCAACAATGTGATCACCCGAGAGCCAGTCGAAATGCACCCAGTTTCTCATTTGAAACTCGACATCGCTCCATTGATCTTGGCGCGGTTTCGTCCAGAGAGGTGCTGCGTAATACGTCGCAAAGTATGAACGTACATCACCGATTGCACCATCGTGGATTTGTTTAAATGTGGCACGAAGTGGATAGTTATACCTCCAGCAAAAACCCCCCACTAAGTTCGTGTCATTTTGTTTAGCTAGTTTTGTAGATTCCATCACACTGCGTACGCCACTACCATCGACCGCCATTGGTTTTTCACAGAAGACATGTTTCTTTGCCTTGACTGCAGCTGCAATGTGCTCAGGTCTGAAATGGGGTGGTGTTGTTAAAATTACCATGTCGACACCAGAATCAATTACTTTTTGATACGCATCAAAACCAACGAACTGTCGTTCCTTTGGAACTTCAGCACGAGTGCCTTGCTCTCCAACGAGCGTATTCATGCTCCCTGTTAGTCGATCTTCAAATGCGTCACCCATTGCCCAAATGACTGAATTTTCGTTTGCAATAAGAGCTTGGTTTGCAGCACCTGTACCTCGGCCACCACAACCGATAAAACCAATTTTGATTGGGTCTCTATCTTCTTGAGTCGCCCAAGCAGGAAGTGTGACTGCACCTACAGCGGTAACTGCGCTGGCTGTTTTAACAAATTCTCTTCGTGTCACGTCATTCATCTTCTTCTCCATTCACACATATAATACGCAAACCAACGAAATCCGCATCAGCGAACCACCATGGACTTCGAGGTAACTGTGGATCAGTGACATTCCAATCCTTTATTGGGGTTAAAAGGGTCTTATTGCCTAATTCTTCTTTAGGTGTTCTGAAACTACCGCCTATGACTCTAGGCCCTTTAGATGTAATGACCCACTCACCAACATTTCCTTCCATGTCATAAATGCCAAATGAATTTGGCTCTTTAGAAGCTACAGGGTGTGTTGTCTTATCAGAATTCCATTTGTGCCAAGCACCACCGTCCCCAATATTGGCTTCGTTCCATTGTTCTAGAGTTGGGATCGTGAATGTTCTGCCTGTGTTTGTTGATAGCCAGATGCAGAACGACTCAGCAGCCTGAGCAGACATCGAAATGGCAGGATAACCAGTGCGGCCGAATCCTCTATCAACAGAAGCATATGCAGGTGTTGGACCGGTGATGGCGTCTACACCACCACCTAAATTGTCTGGGCTATTAATAAATTGCAAGAATATGTCATACAGATCCCAAGGGATTTCTGTTCTGGAAATCCAGAAAAAACCCTTTGGTGTACTGACAGGTGCCATCTCAATCGTAAAATCAGTGCCCTCAATGGTTTGTGTGAACGGTTGAGGTTCATTTTGGCTCGAACAGCCTGCTAAAATACAGAGACCTAGTAAAGTTGTACCTTTCAACATTTCGACATCTTAGCTCGGTTTACGATTGCTTTGGCAAAGACATTCGATGCTTCTTTGCAATGCCTAAAAAAGAGTGATGGCTCTACGAGTTCTAACTCGTTTAGAACCAATTTGTTGTTTTCATCTCGTAAATAATCGAATCGTGCATACAGCAATTCATCCGACATCGGAACAAATTGCAGTGCTTGTTTCATTTCAGCAATCTCTTCAGTTGTAAAAGTATATGGTAAATCTTCTGCGCCAAAATCATCTTGTACTCGGTAGTCACCTTCAACAGGAATTTTTTGTACGCCATGCGTAAATTGATGATCAATAAAAATTGCAGAGTACTCTCCCTCTGTTTCAACGCTCTCTAAATATGGTTGAACCATCATGTCTTGATGTCTATTTGATTCAAGAAATGTTCTAGCAGAAACAAGATCGTTAATGTCAAATCGCAACGTATCCGATGCACAAGCGCCGACCTGTGGTTTGATAAACCCTTTTGATGCTTGAAGTGTGTTCATGATTTGAGTAATGTCAGTTTTTTCATTTTTTTGAATCCACACAGTAGGTGCAATCGGTACCCCCAACTTCTCAAGGTCTCTTAAGTAAGACTTATGAGTGTTCCATCTGACAACATCAACATGATTATGAAGGTTTGGGATGGTTTCACACCAAGCAAGAAAGTCATCTTTTCTCGAATGGTAATCCCATGTCGTTCGAATGACAGCAATGTCAAATTGTCCCCAATCTAATTCTTCAGTCCATGCAGGTCGATGAACACTTGCGCCAAGGTTTTCAAGTTCGTCAATGAGTGGTTGATCATCGACTTCCCAGCCGGGCAAACTTTCACAACTCACAAGTGCTACATTCATTTTTCACCAGTTTCTTTCAACCAAAAACTCATTACGGTTCCAATAAGAATAGAAGCAGGAAGAAGAAAGAGTGCTTTTTGATAATCTCCTGAGGTGTATGTTGTTGAGCCTGAGGTGCTGTCTAAGACTGCTCCAAACGCGGGCTGTAACAAGAATCCGCCGAGCATGACAAAGAAATTCACAAATGCGACAGCTGTTGCCCTGCAATACGGACCGTGCTGTTCAACTGCAACTGCAAATGTAATCGCTTGAGCTCCAGCAAAGAATCCTGTCGAAATTAAGAAAACAACTGTGAGCCAAAATGGCATGAATGGTGCGAAGAGCAACATGCCCATCGAGACCGTGCAAAGCGCACCACCAAGCAAGATTGGAAGTCGGCGAATATTACATTTATCCGAAACTAATCCTAACAATGGGCCGCCAGCGGCAAATCCCAAGAATAGTAATGTCATCGCGAACGCTGCTTTATCTTTTGGAACATCTGCTGATGCACTTACATAAGAAATTCCCCAAAGGGCACCGAAGGTTGAAATTGGGACATACAAGAGAAGGCTAATAACAGAGACGAGCCAAGTTTGTTTGCTTGTGACAACCTCGCGTAGCCCTTTGAACATCGTTTCTTTTGGTTCTGGCATCTCTAATTTTGCAAGTTTTAAGAACCATTCAGGTCTTCGTGGTACAACCATGAAGATAATCGCTGCAATGATAATTCCGACCAGTGCAGCGACATAGATGGCCTCTTTTTCGCCATAGGTTTGGACAGCATCTCTAAGTGGCGCTTCACCGAGTGCTGCGCCGATTGTGCCAAGGGCTGCGGTCATTCCCATGATGAGTGCTAACCGTTTTCTTGGGAACCATACAGTTGCGACATATACAGCCCCAACGTATGCGAAGGAAGACCCAATTCCGAGCATGATTCTGCCTAAGCCAAGTGTGATGACGTTCGTTGCAAGTGCAAAAATGAGACAACCCAAGCCAGCAATGATTGCAGCGATACTTAACAATTTTTTGGAGCCGAAACGGTCAAGAGCGATTCCAACCACAAGTTGCATGGGTGCGTACGCAAGGTAATACAATCCCATTACAAATCCGAGTTCTGAAGCGTCGAGTGAAAAATCTTTTTGAAGTTGACCTTCGAAAGTACTCGGAGCAACTCTTGCAAAGAATTCATACAGATAAAATGCTGCTGCGACACCCCAGTAAATCCATGGGAAAACTCCACGTCTAGCATTTTGAGCAAGATGTTTTGCGGATTGAAGTTCGTTGCTTAAATGTTGTTTTAGTTTGGGCATACTTCGATAGGCACAATAGCAAATTGATCAACATCTACAAGACCAAGGTCACTGAGTTTTAGTTTCGGGATGACAGAGAGCGGCAAGAAACTGAGTGGCATAAACGGATCTTCGAGTGGACAACCGAGCGACGTGGCGGCTTTTAGAGCACCTTGTTGTTCGTAGATGACATCGTTCGGGGGTGCGTCTGACATTAGACCTGCAATTGGTAATGGAAGTAGTGCTGTAACTTCTCCCCCTGAAACGACACATTGTCCACCGCCTGCTTTTGCTAGGGCAGTGGCTGCAACGAACATGTCTTCATCGTTATCACCAACGATGGCAACATTATGAGCATCGTGACCTACAGTTGAACCGATTGCTCCACCCTTGAACTGGAACCCCTTGACGAATCCAATTCCAATATTGCCAGTGTTGTGATGCCGTTCGATAACAGCCATTTTTAAAATATCGTCATCAGTACTATTGAGATGGAGTTCTTCAGTAAAGAGTTGGTCTGGTATAAGACCGATGACTCGAATGGGTTCTGATTGTATATCGATAGCAAACGATTCAGGAGTAAGAGTTGACGGTACATGCACACTATTTTTTGCAACCGACCAATCTGTTTCGCTTGGTATGTCGACGACGACCCTCCCATGCTCAGCAACTAGGGTTCCGTGATGCCAAGTTTGTCTTGGAACTGGCTCTTCAAGGTTGTCAAAGATAACAAGGTTTGCAAACTTGCCTTCTTCAATTGAGCCTAAGTGATCAAGTTCATAATGATCTGCGACGTGTTTGGTAGCAATGCAAATAGCTAGAATTGGGTCAAGTCCAAGATGAATTGCTTTTCTAACAACGTGGTCGATGTGTCCTTCATTTTGTAAGTCAGCAGGATGGCGATCATCTGTGCAAAAGCAAATTTTGTGTGCATTTTCTGGAGTAATTATAGGAAAAAGTGCTTCTAGATTTTTAGCGGCACTTCCTTCTCGAATATAAATTTGCATTCCTGCGTTGAGTTTTTCTAACGCTTCTTCAGCAGTTGTACTCTCGTGGTCACTTGAAATACCTGCCGAGATGTATTTCAGCAAATCATCACCACGTAATCCAGGGCAGTGCCCATCGACTTTGCCATGACGCAATCCCATTTGTATTTTTTTATGAACTTCGGGATCATCGTGAATAACTCCAGGATAATTCATCATTTCAGCAAGGGCGATGACTCGAGAATCATCAAAAAGTGGTTCCAAGTCATCAGCGAGCAGAGTTGCCCCGCTTGTTTCAAGTGGTGAAGCTGGGACACAAGAACTTGCAGCAAAAAATGCGTCGAATGGAATACCATTCGCATCATTCATGATGAGTTTGATCCCTTCAATTCCAAGTACATTTGCAATTTCGTGTGGGTCAAAAACGGCAGCGGTAGTTCCATGTGGTAACGATAATTGTGCAAATGAAGATGGAGGAAGCATGGTTGATTCGACATGCATGTGTGCATCTATAAATCCAGGCGAAACAAATGAATCATGAAGATCAATCACTTCAACTGCGTCATCTACACCAAGCACGATTCTTCCATTGGCAATTCCAATGTCTATCTGTTTAATGGATCGAGTTTGAACATCGATCATTCTTCCCCCACGAAGAAGTGTATCAATTTGGGTCATTCTTCTGCCAAATCAACTGAATCCCCAGGCTCCATGACGAGAACATCAATATCCTTTGGTGCAAATCTTTTGACGTCAACTTCTATTAGGGGCCATGTGTTGTAATGCATCGGAATTGCTGTGTCTGCACCGATCATTTCAGCAGCGATTGCTGCCATCTCTGGACCCATCGTGAAGCGGTCTCCTATTGGAAGCATTGCGACATTTGGCTTATAGAGTTGCCCTAATAGTTCCATGTCTGAAAAAAGAGTGGTGTCACCTGCGTGGTAGAACACAGCGCCATCGAACTCAATCATGAGCCCACACGGCATTCCCATATAACGATTATCGTAACTTGAAGAGTGGTAGGCTTGGGTAAATGAAACCCCGCCAAAAGGCGCTTCGATTCGACCACCGGGATTGCCCGGTTCACACTTTTCATACCCTTGCTCACCTAAATATTCACAAATTTCGAATGCTGCGAACACAGTTGCATCGTTCTCTTTTGCGATGCCCTCGCAATCACCAAAATGATCAAAATGACCATGAGTAACTGCGATGTGTGTACAAGTGACATCACTCGCCTTCATTTTTGCTACAGGATTGTCGGTAAAGAAAGGATCGATGAGAAGCGAATTCGTACCATCCTCAAGTTGAAAACATGATTGACCATGAAATGTGAGTGTGATTGACATCAAAGCATCCTAACACGTAGGAATTAACTTGTCACTGATTCGATACCGAGGTTCAGCTAGTGCTGGAGTTTTGGCATGCATAGGCGAAGAGCCACATGGAGAAAGGTTCCTTTTTCTACTTCAATCTCATTGTTTGCTCCAAAAACATTGTGAGATTCTGCAATCGCTGGAGCTCTGGCATGCAGAGGCTCAGAGCCTGTTTGAATTTGATTCAAAATAGATAAGCAGGGGTTGTGTATCTGTGAAGCAAGGTGTATCATTCCTCGATTACGCGAATGAGACTCAGTCTCAATAAGAAAGGAAAGTAATGATTCGACTTAATTACCTACTAGCAGCCCTGTTCTACGTCACGATGAGCACCTCTACGATTGCTCTAGGATCCTCAAGAACAACTCCATGGTTGTATGACACTCGCACGATGACTGCTGGTGAAGTGGAATATGAACAGTGGGTGACTTGGAAAACAGATAAAAAGAGTGATTCGCAGTACGAAGAGTTTCGTTTCCGTCATGAAATTGAGTGGGGGATGACAGATCAACTCCAGATGGCAATCTACTTTGCTGATTGGAGATACAAAGAGACATCTGAAGAATCGAAAGCGTTGTTTCATGATGTTGCCCTTGAAGCAATTTATCAATTACAAGCTCCAACACCAGATGACTTAGGTGTCGCGTTATATGGTGAGATTAAATATGGTGACGACTTTGTTGAACTTGAAGGCAAGTTGCTGCTTGAGAAGGAATTTGATCAAGTTAATCTTTTGTATAACTTGACCCTTGAAGCAGAATGGGAAGGTGACAGTCTAGATGAAGACAAAGGTGTAATTGAAAATGCTTTTGCGATTACATATCAGCCAGACCCAACGATTACATATGGTATCCAAGCATTATGGGAAATTGAATTTCCAGGATGGTCAGAGCAGGGCGATGATGTTGTGTATGTTGGGCCATCCCTCTCTTGGCAATCTGATGGATGGTGGTTAAGTGTATCTCCATTATTCCAAGTGACGAATGTTGACAGTGAACCAGATATGCAAATTCGTTTACTGTTTGGAATTGATTTCTGATGAAGTTTTTCTTCTTGATGATTCTTATTTTGTGCTGCCTATCTAGTTGTATGGATACAAGTAAAGTTGCACCACATATTCAAGACCTTAAAGTCATAGAAAACACAGAAAATTTTGCACTGCTCTCTGAAGGTCGCAATTTGTATGTTACAAAGTGCACTAAATGTCACAATGCGTTGAGAATCTCTCGATACTCCAAACTTCAATGGGAAGAAACACTTCCTGACATGACTAAGAGATCGAAGTTCAACCTACACGAAACGAAAGCCATTACGGCCTACATACAAGTTGTTTTAAATTCGGCGACGCCTGCCAACTAAGACTGCAACTGTTAACAGTGCTAACGCGCCAGGTGCTGGAACGAATTGGTATGAAAATGCATACTGACCAACAATTGTAAAGGCACCACTACTTGCAACATCCCACTGGTCACCCTGATATGTTAAGAACTGAATCTGTTCTCCAGCGAATGCAGTAAGATCAATTTCATACAGATTGACTGTGCCAGAAGGGGAGGCTTCAACATCGCCCCAAGCGAATGCAGCAGATGATTGTCCGTGATCCCAGCCCAAATATGCATTCACCAATTGTGTTCCGTTCCCCATGTCGTACCAATCTGTGTTGCTTCCAGAATCTCCACTAGCAAACCAATCTGTGCCAATGCTTGTCGTCGTGGATACACCAAGGAAATGATCGACAGCGCCACCATTTGGATTATTGGTCTCTATACCGTCAAACAAGCCAATGAAAGAAAGCCCAGCATCTGTGCTAGCCAAGATAAATGAAAGTTTTCCCATTGTCTCTATGCCGTCTTCATTGAGTGTTGCAGCAAGAATATCGAGATCGCTCATTGCAAACTCATGATTATCTCCACTTAGAGTGCCAGTAAAATCACCTGCGTACATCTCAAAACTGCCATCGCTATTCACAATGGTGACATACTCAGCCGTGGCAATTGCTGAGTTGGTCAATGTGATGAGAAGGAAAAAGAGAATGGTTGAAAACTTAAGCATGTATAGTCCATACATCGGCCCAATTCGGGCGTAATCTAACCATTACTTCGATTTGAAAAGAGGGATTGTTCATCGCAACAGGCGATATAAACCCTTCAATTTGCCTATTTTTACAAAATTGGAGCGATTAAACTGACCCCGTTTTGCCATAAACGCCTCCGAATAGACCATTCCAAGGGTTCTTTTGGTGAAATAGGGGTCGATTGCTCAATATATGTTGTTTGCAGAAATCTCAATTCACTGGAGAAATCATCATCATAGACAATCATACTGACTTCAAAATTCAAATCCAAACTCCGCCGATCTAAATTCGCAGACCCAATCAGCGAGATTTCACGATCGATTGTCATTGTTTTTGCGTGAAGAAGTCCGCCATTAAACTCATGGATTTGCACACCAGCATTCAAGAGCGAAGCGTACCTACTTCGGCTTGCTGCCTGAACTAGTTTGGAATCGTTACGTGCTGGTAACACAAGATGAGTTTCGACACCTCGTTTTGCAGAAATCAGAAGTGCAGATTCAGTGGAGTCATCAGGAGAAAAATATGGTGTCGTAATGATGAGTTCTTTTTGTGCTGTGAAGAACGCAGTTTGTAATAGTTGGCTGAGTGCAAGGTTATTGCTGTTTGGTCCTGTAGCCATGAGTTGTGTTGCAAAACCTGTGTCATCAACTTCAAGTGGTTCCTTCAGCAAAGAAGATAAATCTTCATCACTATCCATATACCAATCTTGAATAAAAATTGCTTGGAGTTCACGAACAATTGGGCCAGTTAAGCGAACTGATGCGTCGACCCATGGAGCAAATTTTGGTTTCGGAGCAAACGATGGCTCAGCAATATTGTTTGAGCCCATATACCCAATCGAATTGTCAATCACTGCAATTTTACGGTGATTACGTAAATCTATTCTTGTAAAAATCGCTCGGATGAGATTCGCCGGAAGCGCAACAACAACATGCACACCTGCTTCTTTTACTTTTTTGCACAAATCAGATGAGAGAAAATCTTTAGAGCCCATTGAATCTAACAGTAATCTACATTCAACACCTCGTTCAGTTGCTTCAATGAGTGCGTCAGAAATTTTTTCACCTGCTTTGTCAACCAACATGATGTATGACAATATTTGGCAGTGATGTTGAGCGTTTTGAATGTCATCTGCTAAGGAATCAATCAATTTATCTGAATCACCGAAAAGGGTTGCATGATTTCCTGAGAGTACATGTGAGCCACCAATTGTTTCTGCAATATGAGCGATTGAGCTGAATCTAGAATCGACATTTGAACCATATAATTTTGGATCCTTGATATAACTCGTCACATTCTGGGGGATTGTTTCTTGAATTTTCTTATGTCGTTTTCTTCTTCTACTTCCAAGTCTTCTTGTCCCAACAAGGAGAAAAATCGCAGTGCCAATAAATGGAAGTGCGATAATGAGTAACATCCACGCTATCTTTGCTGAATCTGATTTTTTCTTGCTTAAAAGCAAAATGACTATCATCAATAGTTTCAAAAGCAACTCAGACAAAAACAGAATGGCTGGTGTTGAGAGATGAATCATGCCATCAAGATAAGGGAAATTGCATTGTTGGGCTAGTTGCGAGTGACTCTTGTCGTATGAGTTAAATCAAATTCTGCTTCAATATTTTGATCTATCCGCTTATATTTTGAATAAATGTAATCTAAGCGTTCAATTTTATGATCTGCAAGTGCCTCAAGCCCTCGTTCTTCTCCTGGCGCTGAGCCCCAAATGAGGGAACTCGGAGTATCCGTTTCAAACGTCATCGAGCCATTGATTGCCCATCGAGATAGATTGATGACTTTCACTTGAGATGCCCATGGTTTGTTATATATCAATTGTAAAACACGCAATCCTGAGAGAATATCCTCGCCATCCCATTGCAATCCGGAACGTTGTGGTCGATTGAACTGAGGATGTGAAAGTGTGATGAAGTGATATTTCTTGTCCTTTGCAATGACCCCATCTCTTGTTGGTAATCGTCTTCCTATATTGTCAATGTAAATCACTCCATAATCGTCTTGAACTTTTGCATGGGGAATCAGGAACGTCGCATCAACAACTGCCTGATGTTCGTTTGTCCATCGAACTTGATTAATTGTTCTGAACCATCCAGTTGAAGTTAAAGCATCAGCGGTTTGGATTAATCCTTCTCTTCCAACTGTTTTCTGTGCGAGGTGTAGCCGTGCAATGTCTTGAAGTTCTTGAAGTAATGATCCATCAAGCCATACAGGAGGGTCCTCAAACGTCACTTGTACATCTGCTGGTGATATCTGGGTTGCTCTGAGTTTGGGCACGCTCATTGCAGCCAACACAATTAACCCGACAATTGCCAGAACCCATGAAACAACGATTGGTGATTTAAAAATTTGACCTATTGCACCACACAATACAGAGAACTTGTACGAAAACTGCTTTTTCTTTTTTCGTGCCATAGCGTAGTACACAATCGACAAGACAGTGGATGTAACTTGATTTACCGTAGTGTGTTTCCCGTGTTTACTGTGTTTACTGTCTTTACCGTGTATACCGACCTATCGACGTAATGCGAATTCAACGAGTGAACTGCAGAGTTCTGGCATTTCCATCCCAGCATGCTTTGCTGCTAATGGAACAAGGGAGTGGTCCGTAAAGCCCGGCATCGTGTTGAGTTCAAGAAACCAAACTCCTAAATCGTCTAAAAGGAAGTCGACTCTTGCAATATCTCTAATCCCCATGGCTTCATATATTGCTAATGCAGATTCAGTACAAGTGTTACTAGGAAGAGATGGTTCGACAATGTATTGCGTTTCATGGCATTTGTACTTCGCTTCAAAATCATATGTATGTTGATTGTTCGCCACAATGATTTCAACAATTGGTAACACCTTCCCGCCAATGATTCCAACAGTTAACTCTCTACCTTTAACATAAGATTCTGCGAGAATTTGTTGACGTTCGTTTAACAGTGACTCTTGATGGGTAAATACTTCTTGCTCTGAATGACAAATGTGCACCCCATAACTTGAACCGTCATTGATAGGCTTCAGAACGAGAGGGGGATCGATGCTGCAATTTGAGTGTTCAGAAACAACACACCACTGAGGTGTTTGAATTTCAAGATTTTGAGCAACTTGCTTTGATGCGACCTTGTCCATGGCCAACGAAGCCGCAAAACTTGTAGAACCAACGAATGGTATATCAGCGCTTTCTAACAAATCCTGTAGTGGGCCACCCTCACCAAAAGGACCATGCAATACAGGGAAAACAACATCTGCTTCAAGACGCTCAATATCTTCAAATGAGGGAGTGTCGATTAACTGTTGATGAACAAAATATTTGCCCGTTTGCTCAAGTGCTGTTGCCACGGCAGTCCCTGATTGGATAGACACTTCTCGTTCTGCATCTGGACCACCCATTAAAACAACAACTGTTGAAACCGTCATCTGTCCACCTCTGCGTCTCTTGACCAGACGACAATCTCTTTTTGTAAATCAATTCCACTGTAATCAAAGACTCGTTGCTGAATGGACTCCATCAGTAGAAGAACATCCTTTGCAGTTGAATCTATTGTTGTTGTAATAAAATTCGCGTGCTGGTGGCTGACGCTCGCACCACCAATCGTAAAGCCTTTAAGCCCTGCTTCATCAATCAACTTTCCTGCTGAAACTCGTTTTGAATCCCTCCCAATCGGGTTCTTAAATGCACAACCAGCAGTAGTATTTGCTAACGGCTGTCTGGATTTTTTCCAAGAAAATATTTCTTTGACAGACTTGCGAAGTTCTACTGGATCGCATGGCGTTAAATCGAATGTGGCAGAGATGATAATTGGATCTGGAATATTATTCTCGCGGTATCCAAACTCAAGATCACTCGCTCTATACGTAACAAGTTCGCCTGATTTGGTGAGGCAACTGACTGTTGATAGCGAATCAGATATCGAACCATATTTGCCTCCAGCATTCATGCGTATTGCTCCACCAATGGACGCTGGAATTCCTGCCATGCTTTGTATTCCAGATAGTCCTTGACGGACCGTCCCCATCATTGTTTTGCTGAGATCAGCGCCGCTCATGACGTGCATGGCATCGACAGAACCTTCCTTGTTGTAACTGTATGTTTTGAAACAAGCATCACTCAATTTGACAACGACCCCACCAACACCAATGTCATCGACAAGAAGGTTCGCGCCCTTGCCCAATACTCTGAAAGGTATGTTTGAGTTGTAACACCTTCTTAACAATACTGATAGAGAATCGATTGAATGTGGTGTGACCAGCACATCTGCTTGTCCACCAATTTTGAAATAAGTCATGGCACCTAATTCAACATCAAAATCAATATCTGCATCAATGTCCCCAAAAAAATCAGATTGGTACCGAACACTCATTGTTCGTATGATATTTCAGCACGCTCAATGAGTGCATGTGCGATCGATGTGACCGGTCCAGCACCCATGATGACAATGACATCTCCGTCTCGAGCAGTTTGGCGAAGATATTGCAAAATATCTTCAAACTCATTGATATGCTTTGCAGATGAACCTTTTTCAATGAGTTTGTCAACCAAATCCTGAGCAGAGACCCTGTGTTGTTCTTGTTGGGAATCTCGAACAAAATAGATGTGTGGAACAATGACTTCATCTGCGCTTGAGAAACTCTGTGCGAATTGGTTTAGTAAAAAACGTGTGCGGCTGTGTTGATGTGGTTGGAACACACAAATTAACCTCTTCGGTAATTCTGCAGATCGTAATGCTCGAAGAGTCATTTCAATTTCAGTAGGGTGATGACCATAATCGTCATAGACAATGGCACTTCCACCATTTTTGCATTTGATTTCGCCAAGTTTTTGAAGACGCCGATCAATCCCTCCAAATTTTTCGAGTGGAGTGACAATTGCTTCCCAATCAACACCTAGATTTGCAGCGAGGATTGCAGCAGCCGCGGCGTTCAAGGCGTTGTGTGAACCTGGCATTGGATTCGTCCATTGAATCGTCCACATCCCATCTCTGAGAACTCCTACACGCTGCACACTTGGATCAAAGATCACTTGATAATCTGCTTCGGGGTGAAAGCCGAAAGTTTCGACTCTACATTCTAAGCCTGGGGTGACGTTACTTCGATGTGCGCCATCGTGAGCAATCAATAGGAATCCCCCATCTTCTTCTGATGGTATTCGATCAGCAAAAACTTTAAACGATTCGATAATTGCATCGAGGGAAGGATAATAGTCAAGGTGGTCTTCTTCGATATTATTAACAAGCCCAAAAACAGGCGAGTGGTCATGGAAAGAGCGATTAAACTCGCAAGCCTCACTTACTAGTATTCCAGCTTTGCCTTCAAGTGTGCCCTGAGCAATCAATTTTGAACCTACTCTGCATGAGCCACCAATTTGTTTGCAGTTTGCACCAACAATGAAACTGGGGTCGAATTCTGTATCGAGCAGTATCGCACTTAACATCGAAACAGTAGTTGATTTTCCATGAGTCCCTGCAACGCAAACACCTGTATAGTGGGTCTGGACAAAACCAAGCATTTGAGCATAGGTAAGGATGGGAATTCCAAGTTCATCCCCTCGATGAATTTCAGGGTGGTCTGGAGGGATTGCTGCTGAATAGACAACGAGGTCGATTTGGGGTGTGATGAGCGACCCATCTTGAAGATAGGAAACAGGGATTTCACTATCGATGAGCGATTGAGTCACTGACGATTCAACTGCGTCAGTGCCTTGAACAAACCCACCCAAGTTTGAGAGTAGCCTAGCAAGGCCACTCATCCCACAACCCCCAATGCCGACAAAATGAAATCGAGTCTTTTGTAGAGATTTAGTTGAAAGGAACGAGGGAATCGTGGAAGACATGTGTAGATTCTATCGCCGAGATACGTACTTGGTCTTGAACTTGGAGAACTTTTGAAAGTGGTTCAAAGAACATTGCAAGCACGGTACAATTCACAATACCATGCATGAGTTACATGCTCAAATCTTGATTGTTGATGATGAACCAGATCACGCAGAAGTGATGGCAGAGTCTTTACGTCGGCTTGGACATGTTTGTACCATCGTTGACGGTTTTGAAAGTGCTCGTGATGAACTAACAATGGGTAGTTTCGACATCGTTGTGACAGATATGGTGATGGAAGAGGAACAATCAGGTCTAAAAGTTCTAGAGTTTGCAAAAGAGCATCAAGATGGTGTAGCAACAATTGTCGTGACTGCTCACGGTGATATACCCACCGCCAAAACAGCCCTCCAAGGAGGGGCTTACGATTTTATCGAAAAGCCTCTAGACCTTGATGTCTTTAGGAATCTTATTAATCGCGCTGCCGAGATGGTCATGCTTCGACAGCAGAACGAGAGTTTAAAAGGGCAGGTTGACTCAGCGTTTGGATTTGAGGGAATAATTGGGGATTCTCCAGCAATTAGAAAAATTATTGAACTCATTAAACAAGTTGGTCCAAGTAACTTGCCTGTGCTCATTACCGGAGAATCAGGAACAGGTAAAGAACTCGTTGCAGCAGCAGTTCACAATCAGTCAAAACGATCTTCAAAAAAATACGTTGCCTTCAATTGCGCAGGTCAAAGTGAATCTCTGCTAGAAGATCAACTTTTTGGCCATGTTCGAGGAGCATTTACTGGCGCAGACCGTGACCGTGAAGGTGTGTTTGAGTATGCAAGTGGTGGCACCCTTTTTCTCGATGAGATTGGTGACATGCCACTGACAATGCAAGCGAAATTATTGAGAGTTCTCGAATCAGGAGATGTAGTAAGGTTAGGGCAGAATAATAACAGAGCGACTGATGTCCGTTTTGTTTCTGCAACGAATCAAGACTTAAAATCAAGATGCGAAGAAGGGGAGTTTCGTGAAGATTTATATTTCAGAATAAATGGTGCAGAGATTCACGTACCGCCTCTTAGACAAAGACGTGAGGATATCCCTCTTCTTGTCAATCATGCACTCGGAAAGTATGCAGCTGAAATGGATAGCTCAATTCCAGTGATGTCTGAACCAGCAATGTTACGATTAGTTGCTTACGATTGGCCAGGGAACGTAAGAGAATTGATAAACGTCGTTCAAAGGATGGCAGTGATGTCGGTTGACAGTTCAATCGGAATTACTCAAGTGCCAGATGAAATTCGAAGTTCTACTGTAGATGATTCTTATGAAGTGGGGAGTCTTGCAGGTATAGGTCTTGATAAACTCGAGAAAGAAGCGATACGGCAAACACTTGCGATGACTGGTGGAAATCGAGAACAAACCTCAAGTCTATTAGGGATTGGGGAGCGAACTCTGTACCGAAAGTTAAAAGAATACGGGATAAAGTAATTTTTACTGATGTTACTGAATTGACCCAGTCGTTGGGTTGATGACTACTTGTATTACTGTTTCACCGCAGTAGATAGTTACTTCTGCATTTTGAGTAAAATCAAATAAGCCACCATTTGAGTTAAAGATAATGGCGTTGTTTTCCACATTTCCTTCTATGAAAACATCAGGTGAGGAGAATGCTGAACCCTGACCGAACGTTGTGGCTATTGGCTCTTGGGAGTAGTTATCCTGAAGAGGAGTTCCAAGGTCATCAGTTGTAGCAATATGCCATCCTTTCCCTTCCTCATCAAGTACAAGGGCTATCTCATTGTCTGGGTTAGCAATCGCAAGAATTTGTGAATATTCAATGTCGCTAATGAACAATCGTCTAGCAACGTCAATTTGTAGAACATCATTATTTCCGAATAATGGGATCGCAAGTGCGCTCACGATTGCCAAGATTGCAATAGACAGCATGAGTTCTATAATTGTAAAGCCGCATTGTCGAGTTTTCTTTTCCATTAGAAATCCATGATTCCTACGTCGTAAGTTCTGTATTCACCATCCCAATGATCACGGTCATCATCATCGTTATCGGTGTCCCAACTGTTTGAGTTATGCCCTCTAATTGCTCTTGCAGTTTCTTCCCAGTGCCGAGTATCTACGCCATACACCACAAGCATATACACCACATCGTTTGGTCGTAGTGTTGGTTCATTCCGCCAGTTGGAAGGAGAGTAATCTCTCATTGAATATTCACCATTGTTAAAAGATGAATCGGACATTGCGTTTACAAGAGAATGAAGTGCGAGTTCGTCAAGTTGTGTAAGTTGCTTGACTTCGTTCACGAGTGAACCATCTTCTTCGTACAGTAGACTGTCACGGTCAGCGAATCCACCATGATCAAGAGATCGATCATACAACAAGCGGGATGCACCCTGCAAGGAGATATTTTCAGCCGCAATTCGACCACATATTGTTGAAATGCCACTCACATCAACGTCACTTGATGGTGCGTAGAGTTCTGCTTTGAGTATCGAAGTGCCTGTAATCGTCCATTCATCATCACTCTGACCATACAATTGAATGCGACTGGGATCCATCCATGATTGTGCAGTTCGTCCTTCATTCCCGATGTAGCTTGAGTAGATTTCAACATCGCCACCTAGATGTAACGTTAGTGATGCATCTTCAGTAAGGACGATCTTGGCATATTCCATTTTTAAATCATCTTCTACATTGATCACGACATCACCGTGAATCTCTATACGGGTACCAGCAGCAATACTCAGGTCGTCTACGATGTAAGACCCCTCACCAATTGTAATAGGATGTGTCTCTCTGAATTGTGAGGTAGAAAAATCAGTCGTAAATTGCGAAACCCAGTCTGATAAAGAATCCTCCTCATGTTCATCACTACTGATAAACAATTGATTCGCATGTTTAGGAGGAGGGGGGGAACTTAGAAAAGGAAGATAATCAGTGAATTCATCTGTACTTAGTGAAGATGATGTAATCATCGATGATGAATCCTTTGACGTATGCAACGAAAGCGTGCCACTTCTATCGAGACGATCAAACTGCACTGCCATAGGGTTTCTAGCAAGAGTTCCAATTTGCACAGGTTCAGCAGATGACATCGGAGATGCTGCCCAGTTTTGTACTGAAGAAGCGCCAAGAACAGAAATTCGATCTCCTGCAAATATTGCAAATTCGCTGTAATCAACATCGAACTCGTCATCATTCGGAAAAATAATTGCGGTTGCTTCTGTGATTTGAGTTCTTCCATCAACAATTGACTCGACGTTGATGGTGACTTCAAGAGTCGAAGGAGTTGGTGGTAACCCCGTTTCAGAATCAGTGATTGTGATTGAAACAGTACCTGCTCCCACAGGATAATCTTGAAGAATAATCCCATCGATGTGGTTCGTTCTCCAAGGCGCATCTGTTTCTAAGATGGCGACGGCTATGTCTAGCCCAGATTCTGCAACAGTTCGAGCGGTAGAAGACGAAGTCACATTTGAGCTGATTGCAACCGAGTTATCTCGTGAACCAAAATATGCGACCGCCATGCCACCAGTGACAAGAATAGCAATCATGACGAGCATGAGTGCTACACCGCGGCGCTGGGTTGAAGATTGAAGTAGTTGGTTCATTGTTGCTCCGATGGTGAACGGTGTATTCGAATGGTTTCATCAATGATTGAGTCATTTGTTATTCCAAGAGAAGAGACTAATGAAAAACGAACACTAATCTGCGTTGCATCAGTTGGAATGAAATTGTTAATCCAGAAACTGCACGAATGAATTGAGTCAACGAGGGGGATTGATGTAATCAAACTATTTGTCTCAAATGTTTCTAAAAGTAGTTCAAAATCTGTGAGTGAATTGCATTCAATATTCTCAGCATCAATCATCGATTGAGACCACTCTTCAGGGAAATCGACAAACTTCACTGAAAGTTGCCTACTTGCTTCATCAAACTGAATCCAACGAATTTCTGTCGCATGGACAGTTTGGCTTTCAGTAGAATCATCGAACCAAAGTGTGAGTTGTGTTGTGCGTTTATCAAGGATGCACCTTGACGGTGCAATGTACGCACCGAGTCGGACTTGAGTCGTTGCAAGTCGAATTGCAGATTGTCTACCATCGTCTTTTGAAGCAATGCTATTTGTAGCTGCTGCCATCATCGAAGCAATCGCAGCGCCGATGACAGAAGTAATCCCAATAGCAAGAGTCATTTCAAGTAAGGTTAGTCCTCTGCGAATCATGACTGTGGCTCCGGTATGAATCGTTCTAAAGAAATTAATGTTTGGTTATCTTGATCGAATGTGATGACCGTTACCTTGCGACCTACAATGAAAATTTGTAGCGGTTCGATAAACAAATCAGACTCAGCAATCGAGACGTTACGACCAATAGAGTTCCAATCACCTCCGATACTCATGCCAGTTGGGTCTACTATTGTTCCCACTTCCTCTGTATACCCATGCCATGAATCGATGGATTCCCACGGTTCTTGAGAGATTTGCGATAGTAAAGATTCAGCAGCAACGCTTGCAACGATTGTAGTTTTTGCTACGAGGCTTTGTTGTTGACCTGCGACGATTGCAGTTGTAATAGAAGCAACGGCCACCATTAATAGTCCAACAGCTATCATGACTTCAAGTAACGCCAATCCACGTTTTTGGTTAGTATTTCCGCGATATTTCATACCATCTAACAAATCGAAATCCAAGCACTGCTACTCTTATCATGATTCTAGGTATGTACGAAATAGTGGTCTTAGATTGTGATAACAGGCATGAGTTGCCTATCTTCTCAACAAAACCCGTCCGATAACCAGCAGTTTTAAAATCGTCTTTTGCAACGCAGTATGAGTTTTTAGGGGCAGGAGGTCAGTTGATTGATGAAAAAACGTATTGGTAGCGAAAATCAATTGCAATGTTCGACGGTGAGACCATAATGCCCCCTTATGCCGTGGCGGTTTTACCGGTACATGCTTGTCGACGTGCTGCGGCAATTTGCCATAACAGCAGTCATCCTTGTAATTGTCATTGCCTTTGGCGCGGCAATTAAACCGCTGTCTAGTGATAGTTTGTTAACCGGCTGGGATACGATGAAATATCTATTCCTTGCAATTATTCCGATGCTTCAATTCGCGTTGCCTTTCGCTGGTGCATTTGCCGCGACAATTTGCTTACACCGAATGACACAGGACAACGAATTTATCGCCATGTCCGTAAGCGGACAGTCGTATGTAAGGCTCCTCGCTCCGATGGTTGTGTTTGGAGGGACGTTAACAATTATTGTTGCGGTGCTAGCTCAATCTGTCATACCTTTGTACATAGGAAAAATGGCAGAGCAGATGACTTCCGATTTACCTCGCTTGCTTACCAACTCAATTAAACAACATACTCCATTTGTTCAAGGAAACTTAGTCATTTGGGCAGAGGATATTTTCCTTGATTCTAATTCATCAACAGATGATCGAATGGCACTCGACCATGTTGCTGTTGCGAAAACTGATGACAAGGGAGAAGCAAAGATGTATTTCACAGCAGCAGCAGCAGTCGTTGATGTGCAGAATGTGGATAACCAAACTTCTCTATATGTAAGAATGCGAGATACAACCCAGTGGACAAAAAATGATGAAGGAGGATCATTGCGAGGTGCTCGCGAAGGTCATTTAACTCACCCAATAAACCTTCCATCATTAACCAACCAAAGGTTAACCGCGCTTTCACGAAGCAAACTCTTGCACTTGAAGGATCATCCTCTGGAATACCACCATGTGCAGAGAGCAGCCACCTCACTCACCATCGCATTAACCCAAGAAGAGTTTCTGAGCGCATTAGAAAAAAAGTTGAAAGCGGATGGCGATATTACTCTCATCGCGAACTCGGGTGGTCGTGAATTTGTAGTTTCATCACCCGCCATGGATGGAACTTCGTTTGAACCACCCATTGAAGTGACAACCATTCAGAGGACTGGGGAGACAAGCAACCTTTCTCCAGAAAGAGCATCATTGTTACTCGATTATTTTGAAAATGGTGAAATTGAAACCGTTACACTAGAAATGCGAGATGTCATCGTAGGAGCAGGAAAAATTGGAGAGAACCAAAGAGCCCAGTTGGTTGTGCCTTCGCTACAAGTCAAAGCTGTGCCATTTCCAACGAACAACAAAGATCAAACCATAGCGTTTCTGCTTAACCAAGCAGCAGCATCTTCTTCTCAAAAAGTCATGAATACTGCTGCAAATCTTCGCAGGCATGTGTCAGCTCTAGATGATCATGTTGCTGGTCGAATCGGACAGCGGTGGGCTGTCAGCATGTTACCAATTCTCGCAATTTTATTAGGGAGTTTATTAGCGCTGAGGAATCCTGATCTTATGCCTCTGGGCGTGTATGCAAGAGTCTTTGTTCCAACAGTAATTGCAATGCTACTAATTTTTTCAGGTGGTCAGATGATTCGTGATGCTAAGGAAGTAACAGGTTTTAGCGTCATGTGGATTGGAAATCTAGCCCTTGCAGGCCTAGTTATTTTTCATTGGTTGAGGCTAAGAGTGACTTAGAATGAGACGATTAACGGTTTACATCATGAAGCGAATGGCAATTAATTTTATTGTCCTCTTTACGCTGTTTTATTTATTAGGCGCAGTCATTGACATTATCGTAAACCTTGATGAGTTTGGTAAAACAGCGCTATTTGTTTCGGATGATGGTGGGTTTTTCCATAGAGCATACTCAATAGTCCAAGTTGCTATCGGATATGAAGGACCTAGGTTGTTTCAAATGTATGCATATTTGCATGGTGTAATTGCAATTGGTGCAATGGGTTTTACCGCTGCAAATATGTTGCGGTCCCGTGAATTCGTTGCAATTATGGCTGCAGGAATAAGCCTAAGGCGAATTGCCCTCCCGTTCTTATACATCATGGCTTGTATCAGTATCTTGGCTCTGATCAATCAAGAATATATGCTTCCTAGAGTAGCACCTCTTCTACTGCGTGATCATGATGAGTCGGGGGATAAAACTCCAGGTTCATTCACTGTTCCATTTACCCCAGACCATAATGGTGCTCTGTTGTTTGCTCCTTCTTTAGATCCTTCAACAGGAATCCTCACAGGTCCATCTTTTCTTGAACGTGACGAGAAGGGGCGAATGATTCGTCAAATTCAATCTACAACTGCTACGTGGGACAAAACAACAAATTCTGGTTGGATTCTTGAAAATGGAACATCGGTTCGAATAGCTATTGATGAATCGAATGGTCAAGCAACAATTTCATTGCCTGAACCTGTTGAATTCTATGAGACAGAACTTTCACCATACATACTTACTCTTCATAGATACGGTCAGTACATTGGGATGCTCGGAATGTCTCAACTCAACAATATGCTAGAAGCGGCAGGCGCTTTCGATGAACCGATGCTTCGTCGCCACTGGTTCGCACGTTTTGCAACGATCGCGATGAATTTAATGGCGATGATTATTGTGATTCCATGTTTCGTGACAAGGGATGCTGTTGTCGTTTCTAGACAAGCCATAAAGAGTGGGGCGATTGCGCTTACTATTTTGTTTGGTGGGATGATTGTGATGCTCATGCCATTGCCGGGGATCCCTGCAATGGTGAGTGTTTTTCTTCCTGCAATTGTATTGATTCCAATCGCTCTACTTCGCACGGTTATGATTCGTACCTAGAATTCTTCTTGCATCAGGGTCAATGATTTTGAGTGTATTTTCTTGCGTTAACTCCTGGGCTAATTCTTCCATATAAAACCTTTCTTGAGCAAGTGTTGCAAGTCGCCTCATTTCAGGCTCCACATCATCAAAGAGTATATTTGATGTGATTGGTTTATCAGTTACTTTTACAATCACCCATCGGTCGCCAATTAATATTGGATCAGAAACAGAATCTACCTCTATCAAAGAAACTGCTTCGCGTATTGGTGAAGGCCAAGCAGGGTCTGCAGGTGAAATAGCATTTACTCGACCTCCTCTACTCGCACTTGAATCAATTGAATATTCGATTGCAATATCAGAAAAAGAAGTTCCATCAACAAGTTTCTTCTTCACTTCATTGGCTTCTTCTAGTGTTGAGAGAACAATGATACGAGTTGGATATGTGTTGCCATGAATAATTGCATACATTCGCCGAACCGCGTCATCATTAACTTCAATGTGGGTTTGAATGAGTTTACGAAGGGCTGCATTTCTCCATAGCAAAGATGATTTGCGAGTGGGTCCGATTCCTTTTTCTTCTAGCATATTATCGAAGACAATTTCATCAACAGGAGTTGTTAATGTGCGAAGTAGTTGATATTCATGCTCGATATCTGCTGGTACGATTGACAATCCTTGTGCATGGAGTGCCTGTTCCAATGTCAGCGAAAGCACATACTCTTCAATAATTTCCTGACCACCTAATTCAAACAACGGAATCCATAGATCATCTCTTCGGATAGTCATTTTTCCGAGCTGACCTACAATTTTTGAGTCCTGAGTTGGTTTTGCATAGACTGTTTGTGAGCGAGCGGCGGGCTTGTATTGCCTTGGTTGGTTACACCCAATAAGAGCAGATGGCAGAAGTACCAGAATTGTTACGAGTGAGGGTACAATAGGTTTGAGCATCATGGCAAAGCAAAGGATACTCGTCTGTCCCGTCTGTGGGGAGACTCAAAAAGAAACTTCCATCTGTAGAGTCTGTAATAACTCTCTTGATTCAGATGGACTTCTGTACGCTGAGGGAGCGATAGGTCCTTGGTGGGTGAGAGACCAAAATCGACCGTTTTTCCCCGGTATGACGTATGACCAACTTGCTGAACTGGCGAAAAATGGTGAAATTGAGCGACATACAATCATTCGAGGGCCGACTACTCGTCAACTTTGGAAAGTAGCAAGACGAGTTCCAGGGATTTCGCACCTACTGGAACGATGTCATAGTTGCGGAGAACACGTCAAACCAGAGGATCGCGCGTGCGGTGCATGTCAAGCCCAGTTTTTAAAATATCAGGACCGCAATAATTTAGGAGTGGATGCTGCCCAGCCAACGACGGGCAAAATCGATGGAATGTCATCATTTCTCTCTGATGAACAAATTCTAGATACACAATCGACACCATTGACTCTTCCGACTGCTCCTTTAATTCCTCCTCGCAAGGATGATGACGCTATTGGATCTCCTCAATTCCATTCATTACAGCGGAGAGTAGCACAGGGGACTAGAACGGTGAGAATTTTGTCTGTTTGCTTGGTACTTTGCGTGATAGCCCTTATTTTCGCAGTAGTCATGTTGGTGAGTTGAAAATTATTACCGGACTTTTGTAACTCTTACGTTCTGAGATTATCGTAACTACCCCAATCCTGCCGATGGCAAGACGACCGCAAAGGTTTGCGGTTCGTCGGCAGTGTGGCTTGTGCCGGCAAGACCTCGGACAGGATGTCGCCTGCTACTGGAGCAGGACGCCGAAGGATTCATAGAGCCACACAAGGATTGCCAAGAGAATGAATGTACAAACGACTCGCTTCGGCACAGTAGAAGTGGATGACAGCAGGATTCTTGAATTCCCCTCGGGGTTGTTGGGTTTTTCCAGTTATACACAGTATGCATTGCTACAACCAGATAATGATGGGTTGTTTTTTTGGTTGCAATCTACTGAAGCTGCTGAGTTGGCATTTGTTGTGACTGACCCATCAACGTGGGTACCTGATTATCAAGCGACTGTACGAAAAGAACAAATGAATGAGCTCCAACTTGCCACGTTAGATACTGCTCAAACGTTTGTCATTGTCAACAAATACGATCAAACATTAACAGTGAACTTGCAAGGACCAATTATTGTAAATTTAGCAAATCACCAAGCGATGCAACTTGTACTCGCTGATAAACGGTGGACAACAAGACATGAAATCGTTCGATTAACAACTCAAGAACGATTGATTGCATAAATTTGATTCATGAGTAATGCTCGCCCACGGAAGGGCGAACCTTGAGGAAGGATCCGAACATGCTGGTGTTATCTCGCCATAAAGATGAAACAATTATGATAGGTGACGATATAGAGTTAACAATCGTAGATATCCGTGGTGATAAGGTCAGGGTGGGTATTAAAGCCCCCTCCTCAGTTCCTGTTCACCGCAAGGAAGTGTACGATGCAATCAAAGAGGAAAACGAGGGTGCTTCGACGATTGACAAAACTGATTTGAACGAAGTTCCACCCCCAAGAATCGCACGCATGTAGTTCGACGTGACTGTCACCACACATGCAGTGTGACAGTCATATCGAACCGAAAGACTCGCGGGTCAATTGTTTGCTAAGTTCCACACCAGGTTGATCGTAAGGATTCACTTTTAAAAGCCGACCAGCAATCGCTACAGTATCTTGCCATAATGCGAAGAGTTGACCGACATTGTATGCGTTTAGTTCTGGTATTGTTAAACTCCACGTAGATTGCCCAGCTTCTTGAACTACTTGTTGAGTGGAGTTTTTTTCAGATAACAATAGTTCTTCTAGAGTTCGGTCTTTAAGCCAATCAGAAGTAGTTCCGATTGGTTCACTGCCAAGAGGAACAGTTGGCACAGATGCGACATCAATAAACCCAATGACTTTGTTCTTAGGGCCTTCTCGCCATAATTGGAGAACACTATGTTGATCAGTCGCACCCTTAGCAGCAATTGGAGTTGGACCAACCCGTGTTCCATCTTTATTTATTTTGCCTAGAGATTCAGCCCACAATTGCACGTACCAATGTGCAAATGGCATCAGGCGGTCACAGTATGGCATCATGACGTGAATATCTTGTCCACAGTGATAGGCTGCAACGAGCCCAGATGCGAGCGATGCAGCAGGATTGTTTTGAGGTTGCTTGCATGCATCATCCATCATCGCAGCACCGTCTAAAAGAGCGCGGATATCGATTCCACACATTGCTGCGGGAAAAAGACCAACAGGTGACAAAGCACTAAAACGTCCGCCAACACCTTCTAGGACATCAAGTGTCAACCAATTCTTCATCTTCGCATACTCTCTTAGGGCGCCATCTTCTCCTGTAATCGCGACAAATGTAGCGTTTGAGAGTGTTGACTCAACGACCATTGTTAGGGCTGCGATTTCGGCGGTCTCTCCTGATTTAGAAACTACAGCAACGACCGTTTCAGAAAGAGATGGATCATCGGACAAAATCTGTTGTAAAACTTGTTGCACAGTGTTTGGATCAATATTGTCCAACACGAACAGTGAAGTTCTCATCTCATCACACAGTGCTGAATATAGCGCCTTTGCTCCTAATGCAGAACCACCAATGCCAAGCACAAGAACATTTTTACAAGGCAATAGCGATTGCACAGCATTCATGATTGACTGCAGTTGCTCTTCTTTTAATGGTTCTCGCCAGAGGAGTCGCCACCGTTCATCTTCGTGGCCAATTCCCTCATTTGTAGCACCAATACACGTATCCAAATCAGGAGAACGATCGTGTGGTATTTGAACTGTAAGTTCGATTTGTTTCATACGATGTTATGCAAGAGCTTGTTCTAAATCGTTGATGAGGTCAATACAATCCTCGATTCCAACACTGATTCGGATAAGTCCATCATCGATGCCGAGTTCTTCTCTCGTGGCGGGAGGTACAGAGGCGTGTGTCATGATTGCAGGGTGTTCGATGAGCGATTCAACACCGCCTAGTGATTCAGCAAGAGAAAACAGTTGTAACTTTTCAAGGAACGAATTTGACTTTGAAAGTCCGCCATTGAGGACACATGTAATCATGCCACCTCCTGCAGGTTCGCCGTCCAACTTCATTTGTTTTTGAGCAATTGAAAATTGAGGGTGAGAAGGAAGTCCTGGATAGATAACTTGATTAATCTCATCTCGATTTTCTAACCACTGTGCAATGTGCATTGCGCTTTCACAATGACGTCGCATGCGAAGTGAGAGCGTCTTTATTCCTCTTAGAACAAGATAGGAATCGAAAGGGCTTAAAATTGGTCCTGCAGAGTTATGCACAAACCGAATCCGTTCTGCTAGTTCCGGATTTCCAGTGACAAGTAGACCAGAAATGACATCACTATGCCCGCCAAGATATTTAGTTGCTGAGTGCATCACAATATCAAACCCTAATTCGAGGGGTCGTTGAAGAACTGGAGTCGCGAATGTGTTATCGCATGCAAGCAGAATCCCTCGATTCTGGGCAATTTCAGAAATTGCAGCGAGATCGACAAGTTTTAACAACGGGTTAGAAGGTGTTTCAATCCAAATGAGTTTCGTTTTTTCAGTAATAGTTGACTCAAGTAACTCGGTTTTTGTCAAATCGATAAATGAAAAATCCAAGCCCGATGAGCGTTTTTTGACTTGATTGAAAAGTCGGTTTGTACCACCATACAAATCATCCATCGCAATGACATGGTCGCCAGAGTCTAGTAAATCAAGAGTTGTCGACACTGCCGCCATTCCGCTTGAGAAAGCGAATCCACCAAATGAAGCATCTTGGGCTTCAGTAATACAAGAGCCCTCTAAACAAGCCACGCATCGTTCGAGTGCGTATCTAGTCGGATTGTGGCTTCGTGTATATTCAAATCCTTTGTGTACACCTGGAGATTCTTGAGCATACGTAGATGAAAGAAATATCGGCGGCATAATCGCGCCAGTGACTTCTTCAAATGATTGCCCTGCATGGACAACTTGTGAGTCTATATGTATTTCGTGATTCAACGTGGTAATTTCTTTCTTAAATGGTTGATAAGATCAATTTTCGTAATTAGACCAAGATAAGTATTATTGTCAAACACAATCGCGACCTTATCTTCAGCAAACAACGGTAGCAATTCTTCTATACTTGCATCAGCAGAAAGTGTGGATAACTCTTTTGTCATGAACTTTTGTACAGGGTGATTAAAGTTTTCAGGATCATTCGCGACTGCAAGAAGAATATCACTCTCATCTAAGATTCCCACTACATCTCCATCCGTATTTAACACAGCCATTTGGCTGATATCGTACAACCGCATGTTTTTGATCGCTTGGATGACAGGAACTGTTTCAAGGAGGGTTATATCTTCTCTCTCTGAATGTCTTCTTCCAATCAGATCACGAAGATCACCGTGGTGTTCTCTTTCAATAAACCCTTGATCAAGCATCCAATAATCATTAAACATTTTGTTCAAATATTTAGAACCATGATCACAAGCAAATGTTGCAACTCGTTTGGGCTCGGTTTGTTCTTTGCACCAGCGGATTGCTGTTGCAACGAGTGTTCCTGTAGATGAGCCTACCAATATGCCCTCTTTGCGAAGTAGGTCTCTTGCGACTTCGAACGTTTCTTTATCATTAATCCAGTATGCCCTCTCAACAAGATCCAAATCTGTAATTGAAGGAACAAAATCTTCTCCAATTCCTTCAACGAGCCATGAGCCAGCAGGAATTTTTTTACCTTCATTGACAAGGGGTGTGAGTACAGAACCCTCTGGATCTGCAAGAATGATTTCGATATCTGGGTTTTGTTCCTTGAGATATCTTCCCACACCAGTAACTGTCCCGCCTGAGCCCACACCAATGATGACAGCATCTACATCGCCATTCATCTGTTGCCAGAGTTCTGGGCCAGTTGTTGTGTAGTGTGCAGCGACGTTTGAGTCATTTGAGAATTGGTTGACAAAAAACCACCCGTTTTCTTTTGCAAGCCTTTCAGCAACATCTTGATAGTATTCGGGGTGTCCTTTCTCTACATCACTTCGAGCCATAATAACTTGTGCGCCCATTGCTCTTAAGTGTGCGATTTTGCCTTCGCTCATTTTGTCGGGAACAACGACAGTGATGTCATACCCTTTTTGAGAGCAAATTAAGGCAAGAGCGATGCCTGTATTCCCAGCAGTTGCTTCAATAATTCTCACGCCCTTGCCTATTTTCCCTTCTTGCTCTGCTTTTTCAATCATTTTGATTGCGATGCGATCTTTAATCGATTGTCCGGGATTTTGAGACTCTAATTTTAGATATAAGTCACACAGACCAGTATCAATGGAATGCATTTTTAACATTGGTGTTCTGCCCACTAAATCAAGAACAGAGTCCACAACGGAAAGGGTAGATTGTGAGAGTTCTGGCATGTGTGCAGTGTACAGTTTTTAGAACAATGGCAAGCAGTGATGAGATGAGATTAGAGGGGGATAAAAAAACAGAGGGTCACGCTTGTCGCATGACCCTCTGTAAGGAAAAAACGAAATGAAATCATTTCGCGAGTTTGTCTCGACCTTTCGAGCCAAATTTTGTGTGTGTGTGACCGGACCAAGCGGTGTTGCTAATCTCATTCATGTCAGCGTAGTAGCCTTCATGACTGCCATTGTCAAAACCGTACGAAGCCATTCTTGCACTTGGGAGCCAGAGACCTTCATTGTCACCATTTGGATTGTCTTGTTTGGAGAGAACACTGTCGATGATGTAATCATTCACAGAGTAAGTTCCAACAGTCCCGTCAGCAAAGACTGTGACTGGTTCTGAGTCTGGGTGTGCGTTGTAGAGACTTGGAGCACAACCATCGTACGCACCATCGCCACTTGTAAACCAATCGCCTAATAGTCGACTACATTCATTACCTTGGACATTTTGAAGCCAGTGGTGTTCCATGAGCCAAGTTTTATGTGCTGGGTATCTGGTTTGATCAATTGAAGGTGGTTTAAAACCACGTGGAATATTCATAGGATCAGTTGGGAATTGACCTGCAAAAATGTTCCATTGGTACACAGCAGGGTGGTACATCATTGGAGGAGAGATGGTGAAACTTGATGGTATTGCAAGCATGTTTGATTTCACAATAGCAGTTCCAGAACCAATTGCGTTTTGCATTTCGGTTGTAAGACAATAAGCACCTTGGATGCCTTCACAATCTTCAATTGCTCGTAGCGGCACTTCGTCTTTTGGTGAGAAGTACGCATCATGTAAAGTTTTTCCTTCCATGTATTCCGCAACTTGAAGCGCGTTTGGATATCGCCAAACGCCGTAACCAGCTTTGCCTTGCGAACTTGTTGTGAGCCCAGATTGGAAACAGTATGGTGCTGTGCCACCAGTTTCATTTCCATAATATGTGTCGATACCAATGAAGTAGATGTATCCATTTGCATCATTACCATACTCACCTAATCGAACACCCATTGGGTATCCTTCATAAGCAGATAAATCTTGAATTGCTTGTCTGATTTCAGCACCAGTTCGACCACCGTCTGCGACTGGTCCACCACCAGATAGATTGTCTGGAGCAACTGAGAAGTTGCGGTCATTGTGATCAGATGCATATGTTTGTAATGCCACCATCACTTGATGAATATTTGATTTTGATTGCGTGACTTTTGCTGAGTCGCGGGCTTTTTGGACAGCCGGTACCAAGATACCAACGAGGAGCGCGATAATCGAAATGACTACGAGCAACTCGACAATCGTAAAGCCTGATGAATGTTGTTTGAGTTTCATGTGCGTTTTTCCTTTTAAATGGGTTATGAAATATATACGCCAAGCATTGGACCGCAGGTTCAATAAAATACCGCTGATCCGTCAATAAATGTTATGGTAGTTCATGGGCAACTACCATGAGAATCACAGGCCGATAGACATGAGGTCGAGACCTGCGGTGTACTACGTGCGAAATCGCCCGTTCGACCTATGTGTATCATTGATGAAAAGGATTCGGTTGCCAAGGGGAAAATTCTCAAAAAAGTGGAGTTTTTTCGGTTTCTCGTCAAAAAAAGGGAAAAATACGGCTCCGAGCAAAAGTTACGGCTCTGAGCCGAAAATTATGACTCTGAGCCTTGATGAAGGTGATTTAGACCGTCATTTGTAATTTTTCTTCCCTGCCGAGTGCGTGCTAAAAGACCTGCTTGGAGCAAGTATGGCTCCACAACATCTTGGAGAGTTCCAGCATCTTCACCCATTGTTGCTGCAATTGCTTCGACTCCAACTGGTCCTCCCTCATAGATGCCAGCAAGCGTCTGAAGGTATGTTCTATCTAGTGGGTCTAACCCCGCCTGATCGATTCCCTCAAGTTGCAATGCTTCATCAACCACTCCTTCATCCATTCGACCACCGCACCGAACTTGCGAATAATCTCGTACCCGACGTAACAACCGAAGTGCAATTCGCGGTGTCCCTCGGCTTCGTGATGCGATTCGATGTAGTGAAGAATTGTCTATTGTTTCCATCTCTAATTTCAATGTGGCTTGCTCGAGAATTGCGGTGAGTTCATCACATTCATAAAAACGAATGTTATGCACAATTCCAAACCGGCTTCGTAATGCTGCTGTGAGTAATCCTGCGCGAGTGGTTGCACCTATCAAGGTGAAGGGTTGAAGAGCGTAGGTGACAACTCGAGCGTGCATTCCAGAGTCGAGTGTAAAATCAATTTTGTAATCCTCCATTGCTGGATAGATGTACTCTTCGACAGCCGCTGGTAGCCGATGGATTTCATCGATGAATAGAACGTCATTTGGTTCCATTCTTGTAAGTGTTCCGACAAGATCACTTCCCTTAGTTAAGGCGGGTCCAGAAGTAACCCATGCTCTTGTACCAAGTTCATTTGCAATAACATGGGCGAGCGTAGTTTTACCTAGTCCAGGTGGGCCATACAGCAACACATGTTCCATAGAATCGTGACGTTCTTTTGCAGCATCAAGTGCAACAGAGAGCCGTTCTCGTAGTTCAGTTTGCCCTAAATACTGGTCTAGAGTTGTTGGTCTTAAGGAGGGGCGTACTTCAACATCATTCTGAGAAGTTTCTTGGTCAGCGTGTTGTTCGCTTGGTGAGATTATTCTTTCTCGGGTCATATTTTCTAGCGTAGCAGGTGTACCACCAAAATGGGGAGTCCTAGCACCTCTCAATTGCCTCTTTGAGTTGTAGCCATCGGTTTTCGATTGACCCTGTCAAGCCAATTGAAAATCGAACGAGTCCTGGAGAGATCCCAGCTTCCAATTGTGCTTCTTGATCCATTTCACTTGACGTAGAGGATCCTGAACACGACATCAACGTTTCAAAATACCCAAGACTCACAGCGATATACCCAAAACGATATTCATTTTGTAGTAAATCCATTAGCGCATGCGCTCGCTCTGAAGTGTTCATATCTAGAGTAAATATCCCACCATATCCATACTCTCGATTTGCATGTTTTGTAAACAAAGCATAATCGGGGTGGTTTTCAAGACCAGGGTATGACACGAGTTGATCTAGTTCGCGTAATTGTTCAGAGATATACAACGCACGTGCTGAATGTTCTTTCATTCTCGCAGCAAGGTGTGGGAGGCGGAGAGACAATCTAAAGGCAACGATGGGATCCATCGTAGGTCCAAGAAGCATGAGCGATCCTGTGTGCAAGTCCATTAACTCATTTAGAAAAGAATCACTGCAACAAATGACACCAGCAATGACATCTGATGCACCGCTTATGAATTTAGTTGCACTATGAACAACAACGTCAGCACCCTGTTGAACGGGGCTGAAAATCATCGGAGTAAATGTATTGTCAACAACTAAAATAGCATCATTCTTATGTGCGATTTCAGCAAGTGCCCCAATGTCAGCAGTGCGCAATGTCGGGTTCGACAACGATTCCGTAAACAGAATTTTCGCCCCAGATTTCATCGCGAGTTCAACTGCTTTTAGATCTTGAATATCTACAAATGTCGTTTGAATACCACAATTTTTTGGTAAGTATTCATCAAACAATGCCCAAGTTCCTCCATAGAGCGTGTTTGAAGAAACCACCTTGCCATTCCCTCCACCACACTGTTGCATGACAACTGCAGCAATTGCAGATAAACCACTTGCTGTCCCATACCCTTGCTCTGCCCCCTCCATTGCAGCAATCATTCTTCCTAATACGAAGACAGTGGGATTGAAATGTCTCCCGTATAAATAACATCCACCTTCATCTGGTCCTCGCTGACCTTCAAATATTTCAGGCATGAGTTCAGGTGTCATCACGGTAAACGTGGTGCTTGCTTCGATGGACATGTTTACTCCACCGTGCTCACCAAATTCATGTCTAGCATTAGCCATCGCTTGATGTGGATCAAATGAATTACGAGTCAAGGTCTTGTGCTCCTGCATGAAATTGTTCGTTGTACGTAAATTTTAATGCCTGCGTGCCTTTAATCATGCTCGAGAAGTTTGAGGAGATTTCTCCTCGCCATCCCTTGGACAGTGGGGATTGTTTCACTTCTTGTCCGGTTCTAATCCCAAGATACCAATCTGTAAATATTGGACGACTTGTCACCAGCCCTGTAGAGAGATTGTTCCCAATGCACCACGCGTTAAATAAGGACCAAACTCCATCCAACTCTTGGCGAATGGATGCATCTTTTTCAGCAGGGTTTGGTCTTCGAATTGAAATAGGTTCAACCGAGGATGATCCCGCAATTGCTTGTAGAATTTGTTTTCCGTACCGTGTTGCCATTTTTTTTGGAAAACCCTTCATTGAAATGAGTTGTTGAACTGTCTCTACTGGTTTTTTCCCAAGCGCCAAGAGACATTCGTTTGGAATAATCGAACGAGTTGGAAGATCGCGCTCAACAGCAATTTCTTCTCGCAATTTTGCAAGAACTTGAATTCTTTGTAGCTCTTTATTTCGTGGGTTTTTGTTTTTGCAAATTCGTTTGACCACTGTTTGCAAATCAAATTCGTACGCGTCCATCGATGTGTATTTTGAAAACTCTTCTTCAGCCCATGCTGTCCTTCCAAGATCCTCAAGACGTGTTTTAAAATGTTCATAGATTGCGAACAAATATCGAACATCATCTGCGGCATATGTCCGTTGCCGGTTTGTTAGAGGTCGTTCGTCCCATTGAGAAAAGGTGAAATGACCACCAACATGGTGCTCTAGAACTGCTTCGATACTCTTTGTGAGTGACAAGGGCCAAGGGAAACCGATAAGGCCTGCAGCGAGTTGAGTGTCGAAAATTGATTGGGGTGGCTTACCAAGTGCTTGAGCAACTGGCTGTAAATCCTGAGAGCCCGAGTGTAGGAGAATGGTGATAGCAGGATCAGTAATCAACTCGTAAAGAGGTGTGAGATCTTTAATTTTGAACGGATCAATAAGCGTAACACCTTGTATCGTAGAGACTTGAATTAAACAAATATGGGGGAAATAGGAATCTTCACCGATGAATTCAGTGTCAAAGGCAAATATTCCATTTTGTTTCAACGAATCGCATAAGGCTAAAAAGTCTGCTTCATTTTCAATCCATTCAGCATCTTCAGTTGGAACAAGGGGATTTCCTTGCAATACAGGAGTAATTTTGGCTTGTGCGTGTGATTTGGTGTGACTCTGTTGCCTGTGCTTCCGGCGATGTGATGAACTCTTTTTCATCGGTTTTCTCATTCTAACAGAGGAGAGATGAAACCGTCGGTTTGTTTTAACGAATCTACTCGCAAGAGAAGGTGCTAACTTGTTTTCGGAGGGGAAAAACGAAGTTAGTAACAGACAGGAAGTGTTGTGAGCAATCACAACACTTCCTGTTTTTCTACTTTTACGCAACTACGAAATCACGTAATGACGATTTTTCATATCAGTTGGGTTTAATATCCCATGTCGTCCATGCCTGCTTGAACGGCTGCTTTCTTTTCTTTAATGTCTGTAATCGCACAATCAGTTGTCAAAAGTAGACCGCTAATACTAGCTGCGTTTTGAAGGGCGACTCGTTCTACCTTTGTTGGAACGATGACACCAGCCAAGATGAGATCTTCAAACTGCCCTGTAAGACCGTTGAAACCAAAATTGTCATCAGTTGCATCTTCAACTTTTTGGCAGACAATCGAGCCATCTAGCCCACAGTTTTCTGCAATTTGTCTAATTGGAGCAGTGACAGCGCGATTTAAAATATCAATACCAAGTTTTTCATCACCTTTTGCTTTCTTTCGAGCACCTTCCAGTGCTCGCCTTGCTCTGATGACGGATACGCCGCCACCTGGGAGGATTCCTTCCTCGACTGCAGCCCTGCAAGCGTGAAGTGCATCTTCAACACGTGCCTTTTTCTCTTTCATTTCAACTTCAGTTGCAGCACCGACATTGATTTGAGCAACTCCACCAGCGAGTTTCGCGAGACGTTCTTGTAATTTTTCTGCGTCATAGTCTGATGAAGTGTTTTCGATTTGTGCTCGAATTTGATCAATTCGACCTTTGATATCTGAGGAACTTCCTGCTCCTTCGATAATCGTTGTGTTATCTTTATCAACAGTAATTTTCTTGGCTCTACCGAGTTGTGTTATTTCTAGGGTTTCAAGGTTCATGCCAAGTTCTTCCATGACAGGTTCGCCACCAGTCAGAATAGCGATGTCTTGTAACATCGCTTTACGACGATCGCCAAACCCAGGTGCTTTCACTGCACAGACCTTGATTGTTCCTCGAAGTTTGTTTACGACAAGAGTGGCAAGTGCTTCGCCATCTACGTCTTCTGCAACGATCAGTAATGCTTTTCCACTTTCAGCAACTTTGCCGAGTATTGGAAGTAAATCTTTGGCGTTGCTTATCTTCTTTTCGTGAATGAGAACGTAACAATCTTCAAGATTGGTAATCATTCCTGTCGTGTCAGTGACAAAGTGTGGGCTGAGATATCCTTTATCGAATTGCATTCCTTCGACAAGTTCCACATCTGTGTCTAGCGATTGACCTTCTTCGACTGTAATAACCCCGTCTTTGCCAACTTTATCCATTGCTTTGGCAATGATGTTTCCTATTTCAGAATCTTGATTTGCAGCGCACGTGCCAACCTGAGCGATTTCGCTGGAATCTTGAACTTCATTGGACATTGATTGAAGTTCAGAAATGATCGTTGAGACGCCCAAATCAATACCACGCCGTACCTGATTCGCATGTGCACCAGCTGTGATATTTTTCAATCCTTCTGAAAAGATGGCTTCAGCATAAATTGTTGCGGTTGTTGTTCCATCACCCGCATCTTTGGAGCATTTGGAAGCAACTTCCTTCACCATTTGTGCGCCCATATTTTCCCACGCATCTTCAAGTTCAATTTCTTTTGCCACAGTCACGCCATCTTTGGTTACGGTTGGAGCGCCGAATGATTTTTCAAGTACGACGACTCGCCCTGAAGGCCCGAGTGTTGTCTTGACTGCTTTCGCAAGTTTTTGAATGCCATGTAGCATTTTCTCGCGAGCTTCAATATCAAATGCAATTTGTTTTGCGGTCATAATGTTCTTCTTCCTTTGTAGTTAAATATCAGATCTTGCTTGCCATGCAGCAGAAACATGTGAACTATCAATCCAGATGTTGTTCGATTGAGTTTGAACCAGAATCCCTTGAGTGCTGGTTAACTTTTCTGCATGTATAACTTGTCGAATTTCAATTGGGGAATCTTCACCCCATAAGACAATGGATAATTCCTTATCTGTGCCAATCATATCGGTTAAAACTTCTAGTAGTGGTCCACGTTCCATGTCTACATGTCCTTGTTTGTTTGAGTTACTCGATAATTCCAAGGATGTCATCCTCAGTCATAATCAAGTATTCATTATTATCGATTTTAATTTCTGTGCCTGCGTATGAAGTGAACAACACATGATCACCCGCTTTGACTGTGAATGGGATGCGGCTTCCAGTCTCTTGGTTTAACCGCCCATCTCCAACAGCAATAATTTCGCCTTCTTTTGGTTTGTCTTTTGCTGATTCTGGCAAATAGATACCACTTTCAGTTTGTTCTTGAGCGTCTGCTCTTTGTACGAGCAATTTATCTCCGAGTGGCTTGATATTCATGTTTGTTCTCCTTCTTTCCTAATCAAATGTTTCTGAGAATTTTCTATGTGGGTAATGATGATGTGTTCCATCCTTGAAGTGGCCAACGGTCTGAATAATGTCTTCGAAGAGCTCGATGCAGAGCATCGAGTAGGGTTTCTAAGACAGCAGGTCGATCGACGACTGTAAATGCTCCTTCTTGCAGAGACCGTGCCAAACTACGAGCATTTTCTCTTACTGTGACTTGCTTTGGCCTGATGACGATTGTGGGTGGCTGAGGGTGCAACCTTCTAAGCAATTGTAGTACACGTTCTCCTCCAGCTCGCTTATCTATTGATTGATCTGCGAGTGGGATTGCTAAATCGACAATTGCGATATGAATATCGCTTTTTTCGATCATCCGTACCGCTTCTTCGCCATTTTTAGCGGTTAAACTCCGAATTCCGAATGGACCAAGGAGTTGAGGTAACTGACGGATAGGGGAGTCATCTCTCCACGAACCACAGGTTAATAGAAGATTCAAACGATCTGCTGAGGAGATGTTCCGTTTCGAGTTGAGTGGTTCAGATGCCATTTATACCCTTTACGTAACGCAAACCTCATGCCTAGGAAAGAGTGTTTTTTGCCTGTCAATGGGCATTATTGCGGGCTACGCACTGCCTTCTTGGCAGTCAAATCAACACGGCAACCGCCAAGTCCTATCGTGGTGTCAGACACCACGATAGGGCATTGCACAGAGGAGTGCCTAGAGGTGGTAGTATTCCCCTCTTCATGGTCTTTCAAACAAAAGCAACATTATTGTGCTCTATTCTTACACCTCCAGACGGTGAAGGAATTTCAATTGGTGAAGAAGTGACCGTTCAGGGGTGGGTGCGTTCTAGAAGAGACTCAAAAGCAGGGCTATCGTTTATTCAAATTTCAGATGGTTCATGCTTTGACCTTCTGCAAATAGTCGCACCAAGCGATCTCCCAAACTATGAATCAGAAGTATTACATATCACAACAGGAAGTTCTATTGAGGTTACAGGAGAACTCGTTGAATCTCAAGGCAAGGGCCAGCAACTGGAACTGCAAGCAAAGTACATTACAGTGCTTGGCTTTGTCGACGACCCTGATACATATCCAGTTGCAGCGAAAAGGCATACTTTTGAATACTTACGAACAGTTTCACATTTGAGAACTCGGACCAATACATTCGCAGCAATCGCTCGGGTGCGTGATTGTTTATCACAAGCAGTTCATCGATATTTTCACACGAATAAATTTCTTTGGGTGCACACCCCGATCGTGACAGCGAGTGATTGTGAAGGTGCTGGAGAAATGTTTAGAGTTTCGACCCTTGATCTTGTGAACACTCCAAAAACTGAAGATGGTGGAATTGATTTCGATCAGGATTTTTTTGGTAAAGAAGCATTCCTGACAGTATCTGGTCAAATAAATGTAGAATCGTACGCGTGCTCAATGAGTCGGGTGTACACGTTCGGACCAACCTTTCGAGCAGAGAATTCAAACACTTCAAGGCACTTGTCTGAGTTTTGGATGATCGAACCAGAAATTGCATTTGCTGACTTACAAGATGATGCAGATTTAGCAGAAGATTTCTTAAAAACAATTTTTTCTGACTTACTTCATGAACGATCAGATGACATGGAATTTTTTCAACAACGAATTGACAAGAGTTGTATTGAACGATTAGAAAAGTTTATCTCGGCTAGTTTTGAACGGATGGACTATACAGATGCAATTGCTGCTCTAGTCAAAGCTCAAGAAACCGGAACCAAGTTTGAATATCCAGTCGTGTGGGGTTGTGACTTACAGTCAGAACATGAACGATGGCTAACCGAAGAACATATCGGGAGGCCCGTTGTTGTCATGAATTATCCGAAGGAAATCAAGGCGTTTTACATGAGACTGAATGATGATGAGAAAACAGTCGCAGCAATGGACGTACTTGCTCCAGGGATTGGTGAAATCATCGGTGGTTCGCAACGAGAAGAGCGACTCGATGTTTTAGATTCTCGGCTCAAGGAGTGCCATTTGGATCCAGAACCATATTGGTGGTATCGGGATTTACGTAAGTACGGTACGGTTCCACACGCAGGGTTTGGCTTAGGATTTGAGCGGACAATCCTTTACGCGACTGGAATGGCGAATATTCGGGATGTCATCCCGTTTGCACGAGCGCCTAGAAGTTGCGATTTCTAGCCCAATAGGGTCCTATAAACACTTTTTTTCTTCGTTTTTATATCAAAAAACAGGGATTTTAGAAACCGTTCTTGGGAATTGGCGAAGATTGTAGTACCCTAGAAAGTCGATAGAGACGGAGAAAATCAATGATTCGATATATCAGCACAATTGTTCTTGCATGTTGTTTATGCCTTGGGGCATTTGGTAACCAAAAACCGAACAGAGCAAGCACAGGTCAACAATTACAAGATCAAGAATTTGTGATTACCTTAGGCGAGCAATCCTTTGACCCGCTTGTCGATATTGTTACTGTTCAAGATGAGTGGAATGATATTTCAAACATTTCTCACGATTTGCGACTCATTCAGTTTGATGGACCTATTCAAGAATCTTGGATTCAGTCGCTGGTAGATTCAGACATCACACCAGTGCAATATATCCATCCCTACACATATATCACATGGGCAGAAAAACCAAATACAAATTTAGCAGAAACACTTCCTCACGTCCGTTGGACAGGGGACTTTGTGAATGGATATCGAGTTTTACCAAAATGGAGAAATCTGAGTTCTGAACCCATCGCAATCAAATTGTTGATGTATCGAGGTGTCGATGTCCATCGAACAATCGAACAACTTCAAGAACTTGGTGCCTATAGAACTGAACATCACTCCCTTGATCATCGATTTGAAATCATTAGTTTTGTTGCTCCGGGTTCAGCCCTTTTGGATATTTCTACAATCACAGGTGTCTACACAATCCAACCGAAACCAACTGATGGCGGCCTTCGAAGTGAAATGAGCAATCAAGTGAATGCCGGAAATGTAGATGCTGGAAACATGGCATATCCTGGATATGCAAATTGGCTTAATGAAGTTGGTGTGGATGGTGCTGGCGTAATTGTTGCAATCGTCGATGGTGGCACAGATGAGAATCACACAGATCTTTCGGGTCAATTTGTTGGATGTTCTGGTCAAAGTTGTGGTGGAAGTTCATCAAGTTCTCATGGCACACATTGTGCTGGAGCAGTTGGTGCAACTGGTAACAGTGGGAGTACCGATAGTGGTGGTTTTTTGCAGGGGCAGGGCGTCGCCCCTGGTGTTTCACTTGTTGAGCAAGTGTATTCGCCAACATTCCAACAACCAGGCGGCATGACGCAACTGATGATTGACTCTCGTCAAAATGGTGCAATTGCTTCTAGTAATAGTTGGGGACCATCAGGTTCACCTCAAGGGTACGACATCGACACGTTAGAAGTCGATACTGGGGTTCGGGATGCAGATCCTGATACTGAAGGCAATCAGCAATTCACATATGTCCTTGCCATTATGAATGGGAGTGGTGGAACGAGTACTCAGGGCTCGCCCGATGAAGCAAAAAACATTCTTACAGTTGGTTCAACCAAGATGCGTGATGGTGGTGGGAATCAATACCCAGAAATAAATGACGTCTCAAGCAATTCTGCACACGGACCATGCCTAGATGGAAGAACAATTCCTCACATTGTTGCACCCGGTTGCCAGACACTCTCAACGATACCAGGTTCATACGGTTTAATGTGTGGAACAAGCATGGCTTGTCCACAAGTTGCAGGTGGTGTTGCCTTATTCGCAGAACAATACATGAATGTATATGAAGATGAACCAACACCTGCGCTGATAAAAGCAGCAATTACAGCATCAGCATTAGATTTATCTGGGAATGATGATGCAGATGGAGGAACACTAGGACACCCGTTCGACTCAAAACAGGGCTGGGGGCGAATGAATTTGAGTTCAATGTTGATGAATCCAGATGACAGTGTGCGGTATTACGATGCCCCAGTTGTCCTTGAACAAACTGGTGATCAATGGTCGGCAACAGTATCACCACTTGATCCATCACAACCAATGAAAATCATGCTGGTGTGGACAGATGCACTTGGCCATGGTCTTGGAGGCAGTACCCCAGCATGGAACAATGACCTTGACTTATCTGTGTCTACAGGTCTTAGCACCTATCTTGGTAACAATTTTGGTTCGCAAGGTTGGTCTGTTACAGGTGGAAGTGCTGATTCAAGGAATAACACAGAGGGTGTTTACTTAGGTCCAACAGCACCAAGCCAAGTCACGATCACAGTAACTGCAGCGAACATAAACTCTGATGGCATTCCGAATTCAGGCGATGCACTTGATCAAGATTTTGCAGTCGTTTGTTATAACGCTGCTGCACAACCAGGCTTCTCGGTTTCGATTGATCCGAGTTCACAATCGGTTTGTGCACCAGATAGTGTGCAGTACACAGTCCACGTTGGACAAATCATGGGATACGACAACGAAATTACATTAACAGGTGAAATGTTCTCTGGCATTACAGCATCATTCTCACCAAATCCAGTTGTACCAGGGAACGATTCAACGATGACCGTGACCGTCGATGATTCAGTTGGTGATTCAACGTACATGTTCCAAGTACGCGGGACGTCTACAGACCAATCATCACATGAGGCTTCCGCACAAGTGCATGTTTCAGGTTCTTTGCCTGGCACAGCCACACTGGTCCAACCAGAAGATGGTACTACAGATGTTGGGCTTTCCCCAACATTCCAATGGTTCGCAGGAAGCGGTTCTAACGCATGGCATTTACAGGTCGCAACTTCTCCTGATGCATCAGATGTTGTGTATGACAACGCAAACGTTGAAACGACAACATTTCAGCTCCCACAATTACTGGCATCAAATACACCGTACTTCTGGCGAATTAACGCCTCAAATAATTGTGGAATTGGTCAATGGACCTCATGGTGGACATTTAGAACAACTGATGCCATGACAGTCTTACTTGTCGACGATGACGACAACGATCCAGATGTACGCTCTGTGTACACATCGTTACTTGATAGTGCTGGTGTGTTGTATGAAATTCACGATACTAATAATTCAAATAACGAACCAGATTTTGAATCACTTCAAGGATACCCACTTGTGATTTGGTTTACAGGAGATGAATGGGGAGGTTTCGCAGGTCCAGGTGGCTCTGGTGAAACTGCTTTGGCTGCCTACATTGATTCAGGTGGTCATGTTCTGATGTCTTCCCAAGATTATCTATATGATCAAGGTCTTACAGAATTTGGACAAACATATCTAGGTATCGGAAGTTATACGAGTGATGTGTATCAATCAGCTGTGACAGGGACAGATCTGTTTGAATCTCTTGGCAATGTTTCTTTGAGTTTCCCATTCTCAAATTGGAGTGACATCGTCTCTCCAAATGCCGAAGCACAGCTTGTGTTCAGTGGAGATAATGGAGATGCTGCAGTTCTCCTTGATGGCGAACATGGTGGAGGTTCAATTTTCCTCGGCTTCCCAATCGAAGCAATGCCAGTTGAAAGCCAAGGTGCACTGATGAGCGAAGTCGTGACATGGTTAGGTGCAGGTGATACTCCTTGCCCTGCTGATTGCAATGGTGATGGTTTCGTTGATGTCAATGATCTTCTCGCAGTCATTGATGCTTGGGGTACGAACTCAGGTTGTGATATCAATGGTGATGGTATTGTTGACGTCATAGACCTCTTGGCAGTCGTTGGCACATGGGGTAGTTGCCCGTAACCAATTAATTAACCCGCGGTTAATTTATCTCGTTTAATTGCAGTGGGTTACGTTGCGCACACTGGTCCGATAATTGGACTGTTTCAAGGCTTCAATTTGGCTCAATTCCCTCGTATTCATGTGCGAGCCGAGTCCGATATCGCAACAAATTACAAATCTTCAGTATTTATCGAGAGGAGTTGGTGTAGCAAACGATTGTTAAGTTGTCCAATGGGTTACGTTGCCAACTGTGGCACTCCAAGGACGCTGTCCCAAGACAGTTCTCCCGCCTCGTGGATAAGAGGCATACAACGCAAAAGGGGTTTTGCCGTGAACACTGATACTTTTATTGAAAAACTATTTCCTCTCCTTGTTACTGGTGACCGTAAATCTGCAAGGGCATTTGTTGCTGAAGCGATTACATCTGGCTGGACACCAGAAGAAATTTCAGAGAACGGTTTTTGGCCTGTTCTTGACGCCATTAACACGTTGTATAGAAACGACCAAATGACAAGTGTCGCACACCATTATGCGACACGATTGCTTAGATCATTAGTTGATCAAGTGCAAGCAGGGTATTCCCAGCAAAAATCAAACAACAAATCTATTCTTTTATTCTGTGGTCCAAGTGAAGCTGACGATCTTGCAGCACAAATTGTTGCAGATCTTTGTGAGGCAGATGGATGGCAAGTTCGATTTGGCGGAGGTGGCGTTCCAGCAGATGAGATTCTTGCAGAAACGAATGAATGCAAGCCAGATGCATTGTGCATGTTCTCGTCTTCTCCTTGTGATGCGCCTCATATCCGAAACATCATTGACACAATCAAAACAGTTGGTGCTTCACCACAAACACAAATCGTTGTTGGTGGCGGACTCTTTAACAGAGTAGAAGGACTTGCTGAAGAAATTGGAGCAGATCTCTGGGCAAGTTCGCCAGCAGACTTAAAAACAAAGATAACAGCAGAGTCGAAACGACGTGCTCCTGAAGGTCAACGCACAGTTGGCCGCAACATTCGCCCAAGTAAAGCAGCATAAAGACAGAAAAACCCTTACGCAAAACCCAATAACGCAATGAACAACTGTTCGTTGCGTTATTTTTTAATTTTTGTTTTTTGCGATTTTGCTACAATGAGACCATTGGAAAGAGGAGTTCTATGAAAAATGTAATCACACTTGTTTTAGTCATACTCACATCATTCTCAGTTTTACCAAGCAGGGCAAGTGCTCAATCGATCCCACTTTTAACTGACCCAATTAAGGTCCGTGAAGTTGAACTCATGTCGAATCGTCTTGATATGACTCTTGTTCAACAAGAAGCATTGCTTGGTGTATACGACACGTACTTGGAAGATTTCACTTCAGTGAAGCAAGGTGAAATTAAATCGTTTGAGGATGGAATTGCAGAAGCCGCTGAAACTTTTGGTTTTATGCAATTCGAAATTCCAGAGCGAGCAATGGTGGAGGATCTAATACGGAAAGCAGAAAGAGCAATTCGAGCAATTCACCGCTCTGACAATTTGTTTTTTGAAGAAGTCTCAGGAATGTTATCTGAAAAGCAGAGGGTTGAACTGAAAAGGATCCAAATCGCCCGAGAACTTGAAGCGTATCAAATCATCGTGATGGAAATGCTTGGTCAAATGAACAATGGCGGGAGAACTCAACTTCGTTCGCTTTTTAATCGACTCGATATTGAGCCAACAGTTGAAATGAATGAGTTACTTGATACGTATGACTTGAGGTATTTAAAAGAGTCCAAAGAGGGGTTTGAAGCAGTCATCAGTACAGTGAACATTATTCTTGATCAGATTGACGAACTGGGAATCCGAGGTCTAGATCAGCAAGCATTGATGATGAGATTTATGTCAGATCCTGAAGCAATTGAAGATTTGAAGAGAAGGGGAGAAATTTTGTTAAAGCCACTCGTTGACCAAGCATATGAAATGAGTCAACTTAATTGGAAGACTTGGAATCGGCTAGATTCTCTTCTTGAGGAAGAAGATTCTAGGCAATTACAAGAATGGTATTTTGGCAAATCATTTAGAAACTCAATTAGGGGCGTAGATAAAGTCAGCAGATTTCTTGAATCGTCTCTTGGGTTAAGTACTATCAATGAAGGGCAACGGATTGATCTTGAAGAGTTGCAAAAATCATTTCAATCAAAGTGGCCAAGGATGACTGAACAACATGCTGAAGTTCTTGAAAAATCTAGGGAAAAACAAACGATTGCAATGATGAGTGGCGAAGCGTCCTCTGGGTTTGAAGAGCAATTAAAAACACTTGATGATACGCGTCGAGATTACATTACAAAGACGACCTCAAGAATTGAGTCTATCCTAGGAAAAGAACTCGTTGCGAAGATTAGGGGTGACAAGAAAAAATATGATAATCCTTTTATCAATGAAGTAGCTTTGTTGAAGAGTGGTTCTGTTCAAGCAGAAGGTGATGAAAATACTGTCGAAGTTCAAGTCGTTGTGGGCTCTACTGATGGAAGAGAATTAACAGCTGAAGAAATTGAGGAACTTAAAAAATCTGGTCATATTCAAACTGTTGAATTACAAAATGAAGATGGAGAATGGGTTGATGATCAGGGTCAATCTGTTGAGATAAGAACAATTAATTCCTCAGATAGCAAGGACGTGTTTGAAGTTACGCCACAATTGCATGGTGGCACAACAGTTCCTAAGCCAATTTCTCCTTCATTTCCAGAGCGTGCAGCAGTTGTGTTGGAACTTGACGACAGTGGTGCCATCATTATTGAAGCGGTCTATAACGAATACCGTGAAAAATATGATGAGGAATATCGAATTATCGCAAACGATTCAAAAAAAATTATCGACGATGAATCACTCTCTCGTGCTGAGCGGATGAGAAAGAATAGTGATTTAAGTAAGAGAGCAGCGGATGCTGTTGCTTCACTTGACACAGCACTGTTTGACGATCTTGTAGCTGTAACTTCGTTAAAGCGAGAAGATGTGAACGTCAAGATGCTCGAGCACCATCGAAACCGCCAACGCATGTCAGCTCCAGATGACCCTTGGGGTTGGCGAGGAGGAGAAGGTGATACCATCGACCTTGTCGGGTTGTATGTCATGTCCAAAGAATCTGATGCGTTGCAAGAAGGGATTTCTAAAGAGTCTATAGATGCAATACGTACAGCAATGCAAGGGTATCACAAACAAGTTTCTACTCCACACTCAGAATATGTAGAAGCAATCTATAACTTGGCTCATTTACAAGATGCGATGTGGCTGATAGAAGATTCTGATGCTGGGCAAGGGGTTGCGGAATCAGTCAGAAATCGTTGGCGAGATGCGTACACGGCAGTGCGAGATTCAAAAAGAGCGCTCATGTTTGCCAATCAAAGTGTGATGAATACACTTCTTGAACACGTTCCCGAATCTGACTTTTGGAAAGTGCGAATGGAGTTCGTCCAAAAAGCATATCCAGATGTGTTTAAGAAAAGTTCAGATATCACTTCGATGTTGACTGCAGCAAATTCGATCCAAAATTTGAATCCGACTCAAAAAAGCACGCTGGAAACGCTCGTCTCTACATATCGAAATGAGTTTTGGGGAATTTGCGAGCAAATGATTCAGAATCATCAATCAAACGCAACTGCGTCCACTGGTGAAGGGTTTATGGACAAGGAAGATATTCATAGGCAATTACAATTAGAAACCCTACGATTTCAACGAAAAGAATTAAATGATTTAATGCAAATGAGATTGCGGATGGTCTTGAATGAAGAACAAATTAAAGACGTTCCTGGGCTCCGTCCAACCGTGGCTACAGGGAAGGAATGGAATTGGTAATCAATTCAAGAGGATGCAGCAAGCGTTGTTGCTCAATACGAATCGCTTGACTAAAACAAGAATATCCAGTGACCAGAGAGTTTTGTGTTGTTGGTTTATGGGGAGCCCAATGTTGGTTCCAGATTATGTGTGACTGTTGTTGGTGTTCTCGTTCGTGCCCAAATAGTCCACCCATTCCACAACAAGCAGTTTTTATAATCTCTAGGTTTGCCCCTAAATGTGAAAACAATTGTTGCCAAAGTAAAAGTAACTGATGTTCTTTAGAACTTGCTTTCTCTATACAGTGAGGGAACAACCGCCAATCGCCTTGAATCTTGATCGTTGAAAGATTTTCATGAATTAGCCACTCTTGTGGAAGCATCACAGGAACATTGATTTGTGTTCCGATTGAGTGGGGATACTCATTTCGCCAAAGCAATGTTGTTGCGGGTTCTATTCCAACGATTGGGATGTCAGCATCAACAATAGGTGTTAGCCAATGAATATTTTGGTTGGCGATTTTATTAAACGTCTTCATATCACCTCTGATATGAAATGCTTTTCCACTTGGTTTGTATTCAAGAAGTGCTACTTTATGCCCAAGATGTGTTGCAATTTCAATACATGCCGAAATGACTTGAGGCCTGAAAAATGTCGTAAATGAATCTTGTAAAAGGACAAGGGATGGCTTTTTATCAAGAACTTCACTTGGTGAGTAAATGGGAACACCCCACGACGTTTTTCGTTGTACTTTTGGAGAATCAACAATTCCCACCATCGATACAAGTAATGAACTTGGAATAATCTTTCCAAGGGGTGATGCGAGAATTGGGAGTAATCGTTCCATATTGAACCAGACGTGGTCGCGAATGGGGCGTAGGTATCTTCCAAAGTATGCGTTATAAAACTCTGCACGCATGCTAGGAATATCAATTTCCATCGGGCACTCCTTTGCACATGCTTTGCAGGAGAGGCATCCATCTAGTGCTCTTCGCACATCATGAGAGAAATCCGTTTGATTGCCAGATTGGAAAACACGATTGATGAACGACCCTTTCTTCGTAACTGGCGATTCGCCTACGTGCTGCAACCAATATCGAAGCAAATTTGCTCTTCCACGAGGGCTGTGAATTGGATTACCAGTTGCTCTGAACGTTGGGCACATTGCATCGCTGAAAGATGCAGATTCACATTCGCTGTTACCATCGCACCGTTTTGCATTTTCTAGGATAGGTAGGTGAGCGATTGACGTGTTAAACTCTCCTTTGGTTTTGTGCTCAATTGAATAAAGTTCACCGCCTACTGTAGGTGGCGCTACTTTGAATGGGTTCAGTTGGTTTTTTGGATCAAATGCGTGTTTGATGGCGCACATTTGTTCCCAAATTTCTTCTCCGAAGACTGTAGGACCGAATTCACTTCTAAATCCTTTTCCATGCTCTCCCCACAAAATTCCACCGTAAGATTGGACAAGAGTTACGACTTGTTCAGTCATCGATTTGACGACATTTCGATCACCAGCATTTTCCATATTCAATGCAGGTCGTACATGGATGACCCCAGCATCAACATGACCGAACATTCCAGCCTGTAATCCATTTTGATGTAACAATTTTTTGAAATCAGCAATGAATGGCGCTAATTTTTCTGGAGGGACTGCGCAATCTTCCACAAATGGAATTGGAGTTTTATCCCCTTGTAACGAAGAGAGAAGTCCAACGCTTCGAGATCTAAACGACCACGCGTTCTGAATTAGTATTTCGTCTATGAGGTAAGAAGCGTGGAGTAATGAATAATTTGTTTTAGCAAACTCGATGACTTTTTCTGAAGAATCTGTGTTCTCATCAGTGAACTCTATCAAAAGGATTGCACGGATATCATCTCTGATTTCTCCAAGAGATTCACTAAGGATGTCAAAGCAAGAATTGTCGATGGCTGCACGGATGACCATGTCATCAACACATTCGATTGCTGAAGGATTGAATTGGCGAAGTTTGCAACCGCACCGTAATGCTTCCTCGAACGATTCAAAACAAAGTAAAACAAGTTCTTTCTTCTTTGGTATTGGCACACACTGCAGAACAGCAGATGTAGTAACACCTAGCGTTCCTTCTGAGCCACAGATGAGTCTGTTCAAATCAAATGCATTGCCATCCCACGTCATCGGCAAGTTGTACCCAGTGGCAAATCGAGGTAGTTCTGGCCAATATTTTTCAAAATAAGGTCGTGCCAAATCGCAAGCATTTTTGACTGTCTGAATAATCTCTTTATGATGGTCAATGAGAGTGCCGCCTTGAAAGACCGTTTGAAGTTCAACAACACAGTCACTCATCTTGCCATACACACTAGAACCCTTGCCAGCGGAATCATTTCCAATCATTCCGCCGATTGTTGCTCGTGATGAGGTTGCAACAGTAGGACCAATCATGACCCCGTATTCAAGTAATGCTCGATTCACCTCATCGAGGACAGCCCCACATTCAACATGAACTTGTTTCGTCTGTTCGTTGTAATCCAAGATGGAACGTAAATGCTGCTTGCAATCGAGCACGATTGAATGTGTGAGGGATTGACCTGCAGTACTTGTTCCACCTCCTCGAGGTGTAATAGAAATATTGTGATGCGAGGAACGATCAAGGATGGTTAGAAGTTGCACCACGCAACGATGTGATTGAGGAGTGATGACAATTTCGGGGAGTTCTTGCCATATTGAATTATCAGTTGATGCGACGACTCTACGAGCAAAATTCGTAGAGATACCACCCTGAAAACCACATTCTTGAAGTTCTTCAATAAAACGTTTACATTCAAGAGAGATTTTTGATTCAGCGATAACTTTCTGCAACATGATGCAGGATGCTACCAACTATCTTGGGTGTATGACAGTGGGGATGTCTGAGTTAACAGTCACTACTGTCTCCCCATGCAGAGATGACAATTAGGATATCAGCAACGTCGACAACACCGCTCCCATCCAAGTCATATGTGGGCTCAGCACTGCCCCATGCGCCGATGAGTAGGAGAATGTCGCCTACTGCTACAGAGCCATCTCCATCTAGATCAGCAGGACAGTCCACGACCACAACAGTTGTATTGAAGTACACGCCAATCGCAGGAGTGCTCGATTCGCCAGTTGGGGTGAGATCAATCAGGCAGATAATATCCTGTAAGGTGTCCCCATCAATATCTCCATGATCAACAAGGGCTGGCTCATCACCCGTTGCAGTAGAGTCACCTGTTGAGAGGATAACCGTTTCTTCGGTGTCATTTCGAACGATGAGTAATTCTCTATCTGTTGATCCGATGACGGAAACTACAAAATCTTCATCTCCATCGTTATCGAAGTCTGAAACAGTGATTTCATTTGGACTTGTACCTACCGATGTTGTGGAGGCACTGCCTACAGTTACGCCATCACCCATGAGGACACTAATTGAGCCGAGCCCCTCATTGACTGTCACAATGTCTATGTTGCCATCTCGTGTTGTTTGGAAATCAAGAGCTACAAATTCTGCAGCGTCACTTCCAGAAGGCAGATTTGTAACTTCCACGTGAGAAAATGGTGAATATGATCCTGTTCCATTTCCATTTAAGACTCGAATTTCATCCGCGGCACCGCTGAGAAGCACGAAGTCAAAATCTTTATCGTTCGTAACATCGCCTGGTAAAATATCTGCTGGTTGTGGAATACTTACTGAGCCCTCCCAATTAAATTGCGTGCCAACGAGAGCCGTTGTATTTTGGAGGATTGAAATTTTGAATGAATCACACGCAACGATGATATCATCGCGATCATTTCCATCAGTTACATAGTCTGCTACTGCAAGATATCTTGGCGATGAATCTGTTGTGATTTCAGTTTCTGTGAATGATGCACTACCATCGTTCGTTAAAATAGTTACAGATGTTGATTCGTAGTTTGCAACAACAAGATCATTTGCAACGCCATCGCCGTCTATATCGATTACTGCAATATCAATCGGATTGGTACCCACAGGAATTGGTGCTAATTCAGTTACTTGCCATGTATCTGCCGACACGCCATCATTAATCAAGATAACAACGTTACCTGCCCCACCATTCTCATCAGGGACAGCCATTGCGACGTCCGGATCATTATCACCGTCTAAGTCAGCAACAACAATTTCGGATGGAGTTGCTGTTAAGGCATAACTGCTTGAATCTTCAAAAAGAATTGGACCAGTCGTTTCAAGGAGGGCTTCCGATCCACCACGTATACCTGCGATTGGATTTGACCATCGTACCCTAAGGTTCGATGGCAAACCAGTGTTAAAGATTAGAGTTGGGTAACCGTATGAATATCCGGCATCTATTAAATCAAATGAATCACTTTCGTTTGGTAAAAACTCTCCGCTCCAACGCAGTTCGATTGCAGTAGTCATATCAGCAGAGTTTGAAACGCTCAAGTGATCGTGAGATAAACCAGAATTATATCCTGCAATATCAAAAGAGAGAGTGCCAACAAGTTCTCCAGAATTACTATTTGTTCGATTGTAAAAACTACCATCAATATCAAGGTTTCCGATACCACGTCCAGACGGTAAAACAACTGCGCCACCATTTGTCACGTCTCCATAGACCCATCCAGCATAATTGAATGTTACTGTATCATCTAGCATTAGCGAATCAACGTAGAGATCCAAACTATCTCTAAAGGAAATATTCCCACCGCTTAATTCAAGTGGATTTAAGACATACAAAGAACCGGGGCCTTTAAATTCTGCATTGGCGTTGTTATCAAATGCATCAACTCGGAGAGCACGAGACGCTCCACGCAGATAGAGCGCATTGTTGTTCAAATTAAATTCAAATGTTCCACTTGTGACGTGTAATGAATTTAAGTAATTGGTTTGATCAAAGATGACGAGTCCAGTATTTGTCGCAGGGCCGTTGAACATGACATTTGAGTCGGAATCTGGAGCGCCATTTTGTGCCCAATTCTCGGAATCATTGAAATACGGGCTATTATTACCAGTCCAAATCCAAACACTTTCAAAAGTTTGGTTTCGTTCATATGCGCCCATGTCAACGATTCCAGGAAGTTCATCAGGATTATTACCTGTGTCAGTGACGTATGGGTCATCCACAATACGGGTGTTACCAATCAAGTCAACTTCTACATATACAACGGTGTTATCAGCGGCGTCAATACATGGTGAAAGTTGAAATAGTTTGAAGTTTTCATCGCCGGTTCCAGGTACATTATCGAGTCCAAATTCATCAATGAAGCGTGGATTCATATCAATGTTACTGATACCACCAAGAGAAAAGTCATATTCTTGAATACAGTTGTAATTACCACCCCATGTTGAGGTTCCACCAGGGTACAACTGGCTAAAGATTCCATTTTCATCCTCGTTGCCCCAGATAATATTATTTGTCCCAATAATTGTTCCGGCAGTGGCGTAAATGCCGCCAACGAAACCGGCACTGTTTTGCACGATGGTTGAGTTAATCAGTTTACATTGCCCTTGGTTGGAATACACAGCTCCGCCATTTTCCCTTGCATTATTTGCAACAAGTAAACAGTTATCAATTGCAGTGTTGCCATTGTTTCTAATAGCACCACCATCAGTTGCTGCAGTGTTATTTGCAAGAACACATCGAATAAGTGAAATGCTTGCATTTGGATTTGAGATGGCAATAGCCCCACCTTGTGTCGCTTCATTCTGTATAAAAGCAGTTTGATGAACTAGCGGAAAAGCTGTTGATCCTGGTTGATAATTCAACACTTTTAACGCACCACCGGATTGATTGGGCGCCGACCCGTTTGCATTACCAGAACGGATGTATACACTGTCAAGTACTGGAGGTAAACCTATTAGATTATCTGCGAGAACGACATGATATGCATTTTCACTATTGTCTCCACTTCCATTGTCATCACCGTTGAGATCGCCAGATAAATAAACCTGATTAACTGTTGGTTGTCGCTGATCCACATCTGTTTCATTACCTGCAAATCCACCATAAATTTCAACACCTGCAATTAGTCGATATGCCGCCTCTCTTGTGTCGTTCGATCCACCAGTATCTGATGGATAATAAGTTCCTTGAGCAACCCATATTTGGTTGCCACTGGATGCCACATCAAGAGCATCTTGCAAATCAAGAAACGCAGTGCTCCATGAGGTTCCACCAGCGGGGCTCGTATTATTTGCATTAACGTACCACACCGAAGATGCAACAACTCCACACTTGATTTCAGAACATGTTTCACCCTTTGTCCATTCGCCTCCTTCAGCAATACAATCGTCTCTGGTACTTTCATAACAATAGTATGTTCCCCCTGCGGTAAACAAACAGCATGCACCCCAAATATCCCCTCCACCAGATTCTGAAATTGTCAGGATTCCTTGACCAGCATCGCCTTGCCATCCACCAATTCGAATGTAGTAATCGGCTCCACCCGTTAGAGTGAATTCAATTGTTGAATAGTAATCTTGACAACTGGTGTTTCCATCAGGATCATCTCCGTTACATGCGACTTGATTTGTGCAATCTGTCTTGTATAACACCATTGAAGTGTCATAGTTCCCAAAACCTGTTTGATCACACGTTGTGAACTTATGATCTCCGTCATTGGATGGCGTAAATTTAAACCATATATCTGGGTTTGCCGTGCCCCAATCAAGATATGTTCCGTCACACATCAAATCATCTGGAATCGGGCTACTCGGACTTGCATTAGAAGTATCGAAGGTATTTAATCCGATGATTGCATCAAATGGCCAAGCACAATCATCACCCTCTGTTTGCCCTAATGCGTAACTACGAATACAAAGAACGATAATAATGGAGAGTGTAATTTTCTTTATCATCTTTCTTGCCTTCTTCTAATCCTCGCCTTTGGTAAATAGTTGGGACACAACCACTTACTATGCCACAATTCAGTCTAAAAGTCGAGAAAAAAAACAAATTCTCGTGGCTTTTTCATCAATTATGCGTCCGATACCTCATTAAGGGCTCAGCAATGTGGGCTATCGTCTATTCATTCCCATCTTAAGTAGTATAAGGAAATTCTTCACCCCAATCGTCCATCGTTATCAAAATCGATCAGACATTATTTCATTTCCGTTTTACTATGAAACTACAAATAATTTGCTCTATGCACAGATGCCTTACACATAACATTTACTCTGAGAATAACGCGATGAACATCAACGCCTTATCTCTACAGTTTGCCTAGAACAAGCAACGTGCGTAGCAAAAGAAATTGGTGAATCTTGAGTACATATAGACCCAAGTGAAAAATTGGCTTTCCGGCTAACTAGAAAAGCCCTTCAAAAAGAAGGGCTTTTCTAGTTAGTCGGGGTGACAGGATTTGAACCTGCGACCTCTTGTTCCCAAAACAAGCGCTCTGCCAAGCTGAGCTACACCCCGCAATTGCGGTGTGGCATTCTACATCAAAACTCTCGTTAATCCCAATTGAACACGCCCTTTTTCCACGCATAGATATACGCCACGATACTAGTGCCTAGGAAAAAGAGGATTCTGCCCAGAAATAGGGTTGCTTCTTCACTTCCTTGAGCGAGTTGAGCATAGTCGACTGCCCAAGGGTATAAAAAGATGATTTCGATATCGAACACAAGGAACGTCATCGCCAAAATGTAAAATCGAATATTGAACCGTTTTCGAGCGGTTCCAATTGGATCCACACCAGACTCATAAATCGAATCTTTGACAGCACCAGATCGCTTAGGTCCAAGCAATCCAGAAGCCACAATGTTGATTACTCCAAAGGCAACAGCCATCATAATGATGAGTAAGACTGGGAGGTAATTCGTGAAGTTCATGAATCGGCATTGTAACAAGACTACGTGGCTGTCACTGGGTCTGACCCTCAACTGTTGAGTGGAACGTCTTTCGTCTAATTGTTCTCTGTTGAGTGCAACAACGTTCGACTTACCAAGGGGTCTGACCCTAATCGGGTGTGACTGTCACTTTGCGCGGTGACAGTCACATCAAAAAAACCCCCCAAGACGGTGGTGGGTCCGCCTCAGGGGGAGGGAAGAGAAGAAGTTAACTCACATTGAGTGAGGGTAACTTCGCACAAAATGCCTCAGGTCATCCATGATCTGGGCGAAGGTCGCAATTGAAAGTGTCGAATTCTCTGTCAATGGTGTTCCGTCCTATGGCGGAGTGTGAATGGCTCACCGTTCCATCGGCAATCCACTCGAGCAAAAGGTTCCTTCCTATTGCTTGAACATTGTCAGTCATCCGTGTTTCGACTCCATCAATTCCCATCCAGGTCTCTCCTATTTTTTATGAGCAACCAAGTGAGTTGCCGCATTTCAAACATTTGTAACACGTGCCATTTCGCACGGTGATTGCACCACATGTTGGACAGGCTGGGGCATCATTCTGCATGGATGCCATCGATTGACTGAGTGCCATTTCTTGCACCGATAATTCTTCGACTTCGGTACCGTCGCTTGAGACTTGTGTCTGAAGAGTGACTTGTCGTTGTGCGATCACCGTTTCTGTTGTTGCACTTCTCTCCTTTTCTATATCGATTTTGGGTGTAATCCCACCAGTTGATGTGGTCGTTGAAGGGGGGGGAGTTGTACCAGTAGGCTCGTTTGTCCATCGTGTGTCCTCCTTGACAGGTGCTGGCTTTTTCGTTTCTGAAGTGGATGAAGTTCCACCTCTTTTTGGCAGATTTGCTTCTCGATATCCTTCGATGAATTGCATTCCCATCCATTGGAAAATGTAATCCACTAGGCTTTTTGCAAAAGGTATATCGCGGTTTGTTGTGATGCCTTGCGGTTCGAAGCGTTGATACGCGAACTTACTGACCAAACTCTCAACCGGCACACCGTATTGGAGCGCAACACTGATTGCGGTGCCTAGACTATCCATCAGCCCGCCAATCGTAGATCCTTCCTTAGACATCGTGATGAAGAGTTCGCCCGGTCCTCCAGAGTCATACATCCCAACAGTTAAATATCCTTCGTGGCCCGCGACGTTGAAGTGGTGCGTGATACTTCGTCTTGTATCTGGCAAACGTTTCCGCATCGGTCTTTCGATGATTTTCTCGACAATCCGCTCAATGACTTGAGGTTGGTCGGTTGCTGCCATGTCAGCAGCAGCAATGACTTCGGTTGCGATTTCTTCTTGGGCAGCAACAATTTCAATGCTGTCCTCTTCATCATCGAGAGTAAGATCACTTTTCGCGTTCAGTGGTTGGCTTAACTTGCAGCCATCTCTATACAGCGCGTTCGCCTTTAGGCCAAGTTCCCAACTTAACCAATACGATTTAGCAATGTCTTCAGTCGTCGCTTCATGTGGCAAGTTGATTGTTTTAGAGATTGCGCCAGTAATAAATGGTTGTGATGCAGCCATCATCCTGATGTGCCCATCAGGAGCGATATACCGAACCCCAGTGTCACCACACCGATTCGCACAATCAAACACAGCAAGATGCTCTTCCTGAAGGTTTGGAGCACCTTCTACTGTGCCTGTACCGCAAATTCTTCTGCTGATTTCAGTTCGTTCATCAGCGTTTAGACCAAGAAGTTTCAATCCGTTAAATGATGGATCAGAAGTTGCCTGCTCGCGGGTTAAATCAAACGATTCAAGAATGTGTTCTGGCATCGTCCAAGAAGCGAAGGCAAAAGACAACTCGAACACTGTTGGAAGTGAATCTTCAAGTGATTCTAAATCATCATCCGTGTAACCATGATTAGAAAGGAACTCACGAAATGATAATTCTTCTCCGTCGTCGGTGACTGATTTAGGCATAGGGGTTTCAAGTGTCATCGTACCCATGACGTACTGCATGATTTTCTTGACTTTTCGCTTGCTGTACCCAAGCGCAACTAACGCTGGCTTTAAGGATTGGTTCGCAATTTTAAAATACCCACCGCCTGCGAGCTTCTTAAATTTTGTGAGTGCAAAATCTGGTTCTACACCAGTTGTGTCACAGTCCATCAATAGACCAATCGTGCCAGTTGGGGCAATGACGGTGACTTGAGCATTTCTAAACCCATGCCTTCCACCAAGGTCGAGTGCTTCGTCCCATGCTTGAACTGCTCGACCAAGTAGATCACCAGCGTTCGTGATATTGATGGTGTCGTCTAAGAAGAGCGAGTGATTGATTGGCACAGGTGGGACGCGGAGTTTTTCATACTCGCCGGAGTCACGAGTCTTCCCTTGAGCTGCATTTCGGTGGTTACGGATGACACGCAACATGTCTTCGGAGTTTTCAGCAAAACCATCGAACGGACCAAGTTCGCCTGCCATTTCAGCACTGACAGCATACGAGCGACCAGTGAGCGTGGCTGTAATCGCGCCACAGACGGCTCGACCTGCTTCGCTATCGTATGGTATGCCTGCTTGCATCAGCAATGCTCCAAGATTTGCGAATCCGAGCCCCAGTGTTCGGTAACGCCAACTTTGTTTAGCAATTTCTTCTGAAGGGAATGCTGCCATAAGGACAGATATTTCAAGAACAATTGTCCAAAGGCGAACCGCGTGTTCAAATGAATCGACATCGAACATCCTAGTGTTGCTGTCATAGAACTTTAATAAGTTGAGTGAGGCAAGATTACACGCCGTGTCATCAAGGAACATGTATTCGCTACATGGATTTGATGCGTTAATACGACCACTCTTTGGGCAAGTGTGCCAGTCGTTGATTGATGTATCGAATTGAACGCCAGGGTCGGCACAGTGCCAAGCAGCGTCACAAATTTTTCCCCATAAATCTCGTGCCGGAACAGATTTTGCGACATCACCTGTCGTACGTTGAATAAGATTCCAGTCTTCTTCACGGTCCACAGCTTCAAAAAATTCATGAGAGAGTCGCACAGAGTTATTGGAATTTTGACCTGCGACTGTCTGGTACGCTTCGCCGTTGAAATCGTAATCTAAGGTTAAGCCTAAATCTTCTGCCTGTTTTTGTTGTTCTGGGGAGAGGTGCTTCATCCCTTCTACAAGTGCGGCGACTTTGAGTTCTTCTCTGACTTTCCAACTCACAAATTCTTCAATGTCTGGGTGGTCAACATCAAGGCAAACCATCTTCGCTGCACGGCGCGTTGTTCCACCAGATTTGATTGCACCTGCTGCGCGATCCCCAATTTTCAAGAAACTCATTAACCCACTTGATTTTCCACCACCAGATAATGGTTCGTCACTTCCCCTAAGAGTTGAAAAGTTAGATCCAGTTCCAGAACCATACTTAAAGAGACGTGCTTCACGTGTCCACAAATCCATGATGCCGCCTTCGTTGACAAGGTCGTCATTCACCGATTGAATGAAGCAAGCGTGGGGTTGAGGGTGGGTGTACGCATCATCTGCAAGCGTAACGGTTCCACTTTCAGGATTGGCAATGTAGTGCCCTTGTGCTGGACCTGAAATTCCATACGCCCAATTTAAGCCGGTGTTAAACCATTGGGGGCTGTTGGGTGCGCTGACCTGATGCAACATCATCCAACAGAGTTCATCGTAAAACGCTTCAGCATCTTCATCTGAATCGAAGTAGCCATGTGATTCCCCCCAACTACGCCAGCAGCCAACAAGACGATGAATAACTTGTTTTGCTGATTGTTCTGGACCAGTCACTGGATTGCCATCGTTGTCGACTTCTGGAGTTCCGCCATCACCGAATTGTGGAACACCTGCTTTACGGAAGTATTTACTTGCCATGATGTCAGAAGCGAGTTGGCTCCATTGTGCAGGAATTTCTGTGTTTGTCATTTCAAAAACAACAGAACCGTCTGCATTTGTTATTTTCGTGGAGCGTGTTGTCCATTCAACTGAGTCCCATACGTTCTCGCCTGTTGTCGTAAATCTTCTTGTAATTTTCATTTGTTGTTCTTTACCGTTCCTTGCTGCTCTTTGCTTTTAAGCGTTCTATCTATCGTTTCTTTGAGATTCTTTTGCTTTGCCTCTATGTAATTGAGTTGTTATGTGTCAACCATTGGAAGAGTAAGACCATCTTGGTCTTGGTATTTGCCGTTTTTGTCCGCGTAACTAACATCGCAAACTTCAGAAGCCTGAAGAAAAATCAGTTGAGCGATGCCTTCGTTGGAGTAAATTTTTGCTGGCAGCGGTGTGGTGTTACTAATTTCAAGTGTGATTTTTCCGCGCCACTGGGGTTCGAGTGGGGTGACATTTACAATCAACCCACAACGAGCGTACGTGCTTTTTCCCACACAAATCGCAAGGACGTCACGTGGAATTTCAAATACTTCAACAGTTTCGCAAAGAACAAAACTGTTCGGTGGAATAATGATGTGGTCAAGACCTGTTGAGTCTGTGTCAACACTTACAAATAAGTCGTCTGTAAATTTCTTTGGGTCGATGACTGCAAGTCCGCCACTCGTTGCGTTTGTAAAAATTTTAAATTTCGTACCTACTCGTACGTCATACCCATAACTTGATACACCATAAGAAACCGTTCCGGATCGTTGTTTATTTTGTTGAAATGGTTCAATCGAAATTAAATTTTCTATTTGTCTGTCACAAAGGACTGTCATCTGCTCACCTCTTTACCCATACATCGCTACATCACTAAAACACTCGTTTTTCCTGTAAAAAACGACTCCAAGCGTGGTTTTTCCCGTGTTTTTCGGCTTTTGTAACCGTCTCAGCATTCTTTCTGGGGTACCTTCCACAACTGCTTATCGTACTACTACATCTTGCGTCTGCAACTCCCTAGACCACAAAATCTTGTGTCTCTTTTTAATTAGTCCTAAACCCTTTTAATATCGGTACTTACAAAAGCAAAAACAGCACACTGTCTGTGGATATGTTGTCAGGTCATCCATTCAAGTCCTTCTGGCGTCTCTTTTTGACGAATAAATGGGGTTCTTAGTCGAAGATTGCGATGATGGCATTACACTGCAACGATGACGAGCATGGATGCCAAAACTACAGAATTGACAGAATCTCAACAACGGGCAGTGGCACATTCAAGCGGCCCACTTCTGGTCCTTGCAGGACCAGGCTCTGGTAAAACGACTGTTGTCACGAGACGAATTGCAACCTTAATCAAACAAGGGATTCCTCCATGGCAAATTTTAGCGTTGACGTTTACGAATAAGGCAGCGCAGGAAATGCGAAACCGTGTTCACGATCTTCTTGTGCAACATTCGTTGGAAGCGAGAGGATTAACCGTTTCAACGTTTCATGCATTTGGAGCCCGAATACTTCGTGATTGGGGTGACAGAATAATTGGCACAAACACCTTTACAATCTATGACACCGCAGACCAGAGGAGTGCAGTAAAAGAAGCAATTAAAGCGTGTCAGATGAGTAATTCAAATTGGCGTCCTGCATCGGTGCTTGCGGCAATTAGTACGGCAAAGAATAAATTGATTGATGTTGATACGTTTGAGAACGAAGCGTTTGATTTTTATTCAAAGTCGATTGCAAAAATGTATAGAGCATACGATGACATCTTGCGTGGGAATGACGCGGTTGATTTTGACGATTTGTTGTTTCATACAGCGAGATTACTCGAATCAGACGACGAAGTCCGACAACAACTAGAAGATCGATATCAGTACGTTATGATTGATGAATATCAAGATACAAACCACACGCAATTTGTGATCGCAAACAAAATCGCAGCGAATCATAGAAACATATGTGTCGTAGGAGATCCTGACCAATCTATTTATGCTTGGCGTGGGGCAGACATCTCCAACATCCTCGATTTTGAAGAGCATTACGGTGAAGGGACTGTGATTCCTTTAGGCAGAAATTTCAGAAGTACAGGGCAAATAGTAAACATCGCTGCAAATCTAATTCAGCATAACGTTCAACGAAAAGATAAAAAACTCTACACAGAACTAGAAGATGGCCACGCACCAACTTTCATCACTTCAGTAGGGGAGCATGAAGAAGCTAACTCTATTGTGCAAGAAGTTCTGCGATTAAAAGAGCAGGGTGTGCTGTTAAAGGAAATGGCAGTCTTGTACAGAGTAAATGCTTTAAGCCGAGTGCTTGAAGATGCATTTCGCAAAGAGGGAATACCATATGTTGTTGCAAGAGGGACAGCGTTTTACGAACGGAAAGAGATTAAACAAGCAATTTCATACTTACGTTTATTAGTAAACCCAAGAGATGACGTTGCATTTGCGCGTGTCATTAATACCCCAACAAGAGGCATCGGGAGTACCTCAATCTCTTTGCTCCAACAAATTGCTTACTCAAAAGGTATGTCCATGCTTGATACAACATCAATTGTGTCAAAAGACCAAGGGTTTACATTGCGAAGTGTGAAAGCGATGCATAAATTTTCTGAAACATTTCAGCAGTGGCATCTAGATTCTCAATCTGAAGATAGCCTGACGGCTGCGAGTTCACTAGCTGATCTTGTAGAGAGAGTCATTCGAGAATCAGGTCTTGAAGAGTTGTACTCAAAAATGAATAATGAGGAAGATCTCGACCGACTTCAAAACCTTGAGGAACTCGTTTCTGCTGCAGCAGAGTTTGAAGCCCGGTTCGAATCGCAGCAGGATGACGACAAAGTTTGCTCTCCTTTGTATATTTTGTTTGCATTTCTGGAAAATGTTGCATTAGTCAGTGACGCTGATGCCGTCGATCCTGAGAATGGCGCTGTGACCTTGATGACACTGCATGCTTCGAAGGGATTGGAATTTGATTTTATCGCGATTGCTGGATTAGAAGAAGGGCTCCTTCCACACGAACGTGCGATGAGCGATAGCGCTCAATTGGAAGAAGAACGTCGCCTTTGTTACGTAGGCATTACACGTGCACGGAAACATGTCATGCTCTGTACTGCTAGGCGAAGAACCCAACGAGGCATAGGAAGAAGAACAATCGCTAGCAGATTCATTCGAGAAATGACTGGAAAGACAAGTGAACCTGAGTGTATTCCTGACCCATGGGGTTTACCAGAAATACCTCCAGACTCGAATCCCGAAAACCCTGAAGTGACCGTTGGTTCAACTGTTCGGCATAAACGGTTTGGTACAGGCACTGTACAAAGAATCATCCGTCGGCCACGAGGTTCAACAGTGACAATCAAGTTTGCTGGGGGTGTAAAGCACCTTGTTCTTGAGTATGCCAAACTCACAGTGATTCATGCTTCACCACCTGATTTTTCAGAGAACTCATGAAGACCTTCGACTCAAATGTCGTTATTGAATGTTGCCTTTCCCAAGACTTTGCTCTTGTTGGCATTACGGGTGCAAGACAAACACGTTTCAACGATGAATTAGATTCATGGTTAAAAGAAGGCAAGCAGGGGGAGATGGATTGGATGAACCGAAATGTGAGTGTACGTAAAAACCCAAAGCAATTGTTGGAAGGAGCGAATTCTGTCATTTGTGTTGCTGATCGTTACAGCATTCTTGAAGAAGCGCCATTAAAACATGGTGAAGGGCGAATTGCTCGGTATGCACGTGGGAAGGATTATCACAAAGTAATGAAAGGAAGACTGCATGAAGTTTGCGACAAATTCAAAGAGATTGCTCCGAATGAGTCTTTTCGTGCTTGTGTCGACACTGCACCGGTACTTGAGCGAGAGTTTGCTTCATCTGCTGGATTAGGTTCGATTGGAAAACATACACTTTTAATCGAGCAAGGAATTGGAAGTTGGTTACTTCTTGGTGTGATTGTAACTACAGCGAAGTTAACACCTACTGAACGGGCAGAACAAGATCCTTGCGCAACCTGCACAAGATGTATCGACGCATGTCCGACTGATGCAATCACTCCATGGAGTGTCGATGCAAGGAAATGCGTGAGCTACCTCACGATCGAGCATCGCACCGAAATTGACTCAGAGTTTTTTTCTGGAATTGGCGAATGGATGTTTGGATGCGATATATGCCAAGAAGTGTGCCCACATAACCAACCCAATGAGAAAGGGGCAGAGCAATCAATACAGGAAGCATATTCGCCATCGCTTTCTTCGTTGAACGTACTAGAAGTTCTACAGTGGGGAGAGGAAGCACGACGAAACACCTTTCGGGGGTCATCGATGACGCGAGCAAAATTGGGAATGATGCGGAGAAATGCTGTGATTGTTGCTGGCAATCTGATGCAAAGTGAGCAGAACATCGAAATGGTAAATGTACTGAAGACAATTGCAGCCAAGGATGAAGATGAGATGGTGAGAAATACAGCAATTGCTGTATTGGAAACCATGTAAACTCCCCTGGCTCTTAAAATGGATTCATGTTTTCCATTGCGGACATCATCGCAGCATTAATTTGATCAACAGAAGTAATTTGACCGTCATTAATTTGTTGAGTGACTGTATTCATGACGCCGATGAGTGGGGTCATCATTTCTGTCATCATCGAAATAGCCATGACTGCTTCTGGGTCGTCTTTACTGGACAGGATTATTTTCCAACCTTGTGGGGTTAAGCGAAGTTTGACTTGCTTACCTGAAACCTCACGTGCTGTAGCGTTATCATCTCCTACAGTTACAATTGATGTTGGGTCAATCGTCATGACAGGTACTGAACCTGCTGTTGGACCAGATGCCATGAATTGAGCAACGGCTTCTGGACCCATTTTGTTATGAATAGCAATCAAAATATTTCTAGTTGCTTGGATGACATTATTTAGAAACGAGACGACTTGTTTGGATTCTGGATCTTCTGCGTGATAAAACAAGTTGAGATTTTCAACGGGCTTCGTGCCATCAAAAGAAGCAATATCAGTTGCACTATTGAAAGCGGTGATTAATGCCTGAGGTGATGCAAAACCGCTCGTTGGAGTAGCAGGGTTGATTGTGTTAATGTTATTCTCGATTGCAACCGGCAGAGGAACTTCTTCTCCTTGTAGAATTGCAATGCGGGTATCGAGTTGAAGAATAAATGTTTCACCTGCAGAACCCGCAGAACTTGCGAGTTGTTTTGCATTTTCGTAAGCAGAAATTGCACTGATTGTTGCTTGTTCGACTTCTGAACTAACTGAACTTGAAAGTTCTTGCCATTTGCTTGCTGTTGTGACAATGCCATGTTCAATGAGTGCATTGAGGGCTCGCGCTTCTTCCAATAAGAAGTTTCTTTTTGCTTCTTCAACTTGACCAAGAGTCCATTCCAAGTCTAATTTCCAAATACTTGCAGTTTGCTGGGCCTCCCTCGAAGCACCTCTTGCTCGACCTGTACCTTTCATTGCATTTTGAACAAGAGTCGAAAGTCCGTCCCATTGAGTAGCAATGGTATTCCCTACTGCGATTGCTTCATTCATCGTCGATGCAGTTTGAGCATCAATCTCATCAGCGAGTTCTCTGAAATCAGTAGCGCTCTGATTGGTTTTATCAAGAAGGTGTTGTAAAAGAGTTTCGGTATGTTGCATTCCATTTAAGATAGATGCGATTGCTTCAAGTTCAGCTCTGGCATCGTTCAACATAGGTTTTGTCTGCATTTGTGTTTGAAGTTCGATTTTTGCAGCATTTAGATTTACTTGTTGGGATTTACGCAGTGAACGAGCACCAGATTTATACGCTGCATGTCCGTCCACAATTCCCTTCTCTTCTGCTTCGATGAGTAATTGGTCAGCCTCCATGAGAAGATGCTCAGCTTCATCTCTCGAAGCTGAACTCTGAGAATCTTGTTGAGTAAGATTGGAGTTGGCTTCTTGAAGTTGAGAGTTAAAGTAGTCTAACTTTGGGTCTTGGCTAGATCGAATTTCTTGGATTCTTTCTGCGGTCTCTTGCCCTGCGAGTGGTGAAATTGAATCTGCAGTTTTCCGAAGCAGCGAGACTTGAAGTGCTTGGTTTTCTGCTAATTGAAAGACTGATGACATCGCAGTTGATTCTGCTAACAATGTTTGAAAAGTAAGTTGGGCAAGTTTTTCATTTGCAGTAGATAAAAGTAAATTTTTACTTTGGGTTTGAGATTGTGAGACTGGTTTAATTCGATTGGCTGAGGCAATGACAGATTCAAGCCCTTCAATATTGCTCCCACTCGTTGCTGCCTGTAAATCAAAGAGCAACATATCGAGAGATCGTTGAACAGAGTTCTCATTGTTCGAAGATTCTTGGCAAGCAACTGTACAAAATGCAAGTAGGACAATCAGAACATACGAGATGTGCGTAAAGCGAATAAATTTCGTTATTTGAGCCATAAACGTGGGTATTCCATTACTAAGAACTAGAAATAGAGTTGTCAGAATGACAACATGAAGCATTATATACCCAATTCAAGTAAAAATTATCGAAGGGAAGAATTATTCAGGAAGGGGGGTCATTTCGATATCTTTACCTCGAGCAATCTCGACTTGCCAATCAAATACGTAACTTTGATCTCCAGTCATGTTTGCGGGAATATTGAGATCCCATCTTAGGAGACCAAGGGGTTTTTCGGTACTCACGTACAAGGGATCGCTTGAAAGGGGTGTATTCATATTTTGAAGAAGGACCTCAATTTCTTCGTTTCGTGAAACTGGATATCGATCCCAAACTTGGATTTCAATTGCTTCGTCATGACCATTTGAGATCGATATTTGAAAGTCGTATACAGTTTGTTTTCCACTTGCAAACAATCCTGTTGATGTGGTTTCTTTTTCTAACAATATTCGAGTTGCAGTCACGGCTGGATCAATCCCTAGATCAAGCGGAAACGTTTCATTTGGAGCAATCGTGGGTAGAGAGGTTTTACCTACATAGTCACTGCCATGAAAAATAGATGCTTTTCCGGGAAGCAAAATGAAATCACTTGTGTTCGTCACCTTGCTTCGTATAAATGTTTTGTCTGTCAGCATTGGTACTGCGATTCGAAACAAGTTCGCAGTCGTTTCAAACGCTCCAAGGGAGGTTGTTTGCTTATCTTCTGCGTTCGATGGAACGGTAATTGTGCGCGGTATGGAAAAACTCACTGCAGGTCCATCGTTGTTCACAGTAGCACCAGTTGCCCAAGCGTACGAAACGGAATTATCTTCAGATACGTCTAAGTCAATTCCTGCAACACCTGCTCTTCGGGACTCTAGACCAAGTCTCATGCTTGGTGCAGCACTAGGATAAGCAGCTGCTACTTTACTTTCTGGCTGAGGCACATAGACATCAACGAACCAAGGAGAAGGCATCGGGGGAGTCGTCGATTGTTGAGGTTGTGCAGTGGAGAGAACCATAGAAACTTCATTCCAGTTCTCTCCTGTTCGTTGCCACAGTTCTGCGTCATATTCAACAGTAATCCCCTCTCCTGCGTTGTTTGCTCGGATTGAATATTTCGGTTGCCAAGATGCATTTTGAACAAGATATGTCAGTTGCACTTGAACATTTCCCGCTTTCTCAACGCCAATATCAACGACTGCATTTAGTTGGGTTCGTCGGTCTGATCCGAGGTTTAGTTTACGGTTGCGAAGTGTTCTTAGTTCCTCTTGTAATCTTGATTGTTCCAACTTGATGTTTGCTTGTCTCTCACTTAGCGTAGTCATCTTATGACCAATGAATTGAAGTTGTTGTTCTAATGATTCTAAGTCGACTGCCCCTTCGTGTTCATTGGATTGAGTGATGAGCGTGTTTAACATGGAAACCTGCATTTCAAGTGCTTCTTCATGAGCATTTGCGGTGTTGAGTTTTGCTTCGACTGCCTCAATCTCTGCAATGATCGCTTTCAGAAGTTCGCTCGTGTTTTTTGCAACTGGCATACTCGATGAGTCTACACCGAGCAGTACTACGCCCTCACCAACGCTCGCTTGAACTGAATCGATATACACTGAAGATGGTAAATCACGGAAGTACACGGCGTAACCACCACTACTAAGGTTCAGATTTGCAGTCCTCGTAATAGCTGCTCTGTTTCTATACAACGTCACACTTGAAATTGTTCCGTTTGCATCTATTGGTTCCATCTCAATCGTGGACTGTCCAAGGGAAATCGGTGATAGAAACAAAACAGTGGATAGAAATGTACATGAAAAAGTAAATGTAAAAGATTGAATTGATGTTCTCATCTGAACCTCCTGGTTTGTAGAGCTAGATTACTTCTTGTGTCGCCGACCCATCGTTGAGAAAATACCAGCATCATGTAACAACGCTGCCACCCTCTCTTTATATTGCAAATCAGATTTCAGAATCTCATCTGTAAGCGTTTCTCTTTCTTCTTCAAGATCGAGATAACGCAGAGCGAGACCCGCTAAATCTGCATTTTCCATTGTTTCAAGGTATTCAAAGCCTTCGCGGTAGACAATTCGAGCAGCGAGTGATTTTGCCATCATCCATTGTAAATATGTTTCAGGCATTTTAGACCAGAGTGCATCTCCAACTCGATCTACAAGCACTTTTGGAAGATGTTCTAGTACGAGCCTGCGAAGTTCTTGTTCTTGTTCTTCTGATAGGGAATCCCAATGAGAAATGAGTGAATCCGAAACTCTTGTCATGATTTTACTAATTTGAATACTCATCTCAGGCAACGGAGCATGTGGGTGATGTTGGTGTAATCGTGCTAAGAGTTCAGCTTCGCAGCGAGCAAGTCCACGCAACCGAACAAGGACTTGGTCCACGAATTCTTCTTTGATTTCCATGAACTCATCTTCACTAAGTAGCATGCAAGCGCCGATTTCAAAACTAGAACAAATAACACCGCATTTGTTTGCAGAAGAGTCTTTCAAAATGAGTACTCCAGCATGAGACAATTCTCTGCGCGCATCTGGGGTGAGAAAGAGGTTCGCTCCTTCAACAATCAGTTTTGAACTTGGAGTGCCGTCTTCTTTGAGGAATTTTTTCCAATTTCCCCCATGAATTGTTGCAGGTCTACCCCCACAAGGGATAAATGCGTCGCATTCGATTCGGTCATGGAGCGTGTTGCGAAGATGGACACCCTCTGGGTCCTCAATTGAGGTGACGCTTCCGTGGGTACTAAGTTTCGATTTGTCAAAATCTGCGATCGGAAGACCGTTGATAAACAACCGTAACAATTCTTCGTGATCAAGTCCATCTGGGTCTTCGCCACAGCCGGAACCATCTGCTATTCCAACGATCTTTGCATGATCGCCATACTCGCGTTCTAAAATGCGAATGCCATTCCCTGCTACATCTCCATCTGGTCCACCTGTAATTTTGATTGTGAACTCATCTTCATCTGGATTGATACCGATTGACCGAAGGGCAGTGTCAAGGAATACAACAACGCCTTCGCTTGTAACACCGTAATCTTTATGGTTAATTCCAGCGCCCGGTTTTGAACTCATCAGCGCCGAAGGCATGGGGTATCCTCGCCGTCGAGCTCTATCGACCACCCAATCAATCAATTTTGGAGTTATATTTTCATCAGGACCAAGATAAATTAATTCTTGATGGTGTAGATGATCAACAATCTGAGCCCGCGTTTTTTCATCAGGAGTAATCAAGTCAAGTATTGAATTGACAAACGCTTTGACACTTCTGCTTACTCTCCCGTTTGGATGGACGAGAATTGCAGCCTTTGAGCCACCTTCAGGAATATCCTTGTTCTTCAATTGTTGTGCGAAAGCCAAATTGTACCCCTCGTCGTACAAGCGCTCTTGCTCACGGGCAAACTGTTCAACTCCTTTGGGGTGTATTGCCCGAACACCACCGCGTGCAATGTCACGGAACCGTACGTGGAAGCCATTGAAGTCTCGTCCATGTACGAAGAAAACTCCAAAAGGACATGTAGATCGTTCTGTTGTCGTGAGCAAATCAGGGTCAATTCTCATAGACAACGCGTACCGGTCTTCAATAAACAAGTTCGTTCGTTTTACAGCATCAACTGCATCGACCATCTTTCGAAACATCGTTCGAGCATCTTCAAGATCAACTGTATTTTCGATTCGTTCCAAAATGGCATCGCGTTGCGATTCATATTGTGAATCTGACAATGGTTTTTCTGGGTTGAAGCGATCGCTAAAAAGTTGAGCGATAGAGACAGTCATCAAAATATTTTCACGTGCAAGTGTGTTGAGCCGAGTTGGGTTGAATGCGTATGGGTTTTTCTTCACAAGTGATTGGTAGATTAAATCGAGAAGAGCTGTGACGATTTCGGCACTTGTTAGTGTGAGTTCTGGAATGTCATATCCAAGTTCGACTGTTCTAGGGTCAAGCCACTTCAGCCGGAGTAAATCTGCACGGGTTTCTTTCCAAAGCGTGCTCTCTTCATCAATCGGACCACCGTCGGGACCTTGCACAACGCAACCAACGAGTGTAATCCAACCATTGGCACCATCTTCAACACTATCAAGGTATGCTCGATGGATGTTAATATCTGATTTACTGAGTCTTGTTGCAAGTCGTTGTAACATTGATCGTCTTGTGGAATTGCTGACTGCGACAATGATACGACTTAGTGTCGGATCACTCTCTCGTTCAAGGGCAACGGTGGTTCCATCAGTGCCTGTTAATCGCTGAAAGAGTTGCCAATGTTTAGCGATTCGAAGTGGAGTAATTGTAAGTGCATAATCTTCTGAGCAAGATGCATAGTATTCTCGGATTTGTTCTTCAGTCCATTGAGGAACATGTTCTCTTGCGTAATCAAGAGTCTGTTCAACTCTTGTTGCGTATTCTGGGTGTTCTGTGGAGAATGGTTCAGGAATACCAAATTCGAAGGTGTCGAGAACCAAGTTTCCATCGCCTGCAGTATGAATTTTTGCAGCACGTAAAGTTTGGTCCCACGGTAATTCTTCCATCAATTCAGCGAGAACTCCCGGATAGTCGTGAGGTCGCATGAATGTCCATTCAGAAGCATCATCAGCCCTCAATGTTAGTTCGATTGGTCTTCCCGATGCTTTTTCTGCAATGATTGCTCGCAGGTGGGCAAGTTGAGTTTCTTCATCTGTATCTTGAAAATACATCAAAGGCATTTGTTCAAGGAACCAAGGAACAGTTTCTTCTGCAGTTAATCGAAGACTATTGGTTACTTTTTCGATGATCCCTGCTGGGTTTTCAGGCTTACTACCGATAGGTTGCTTTGATTGGGTTGCCATTTGCGTATTAGAACCGTTTGGAGTCATCTATTCAATACACATTGATTTCGATTTCCGAATATCGTGCACTCTTTCCAAAGGAATGAGATTACTGTGAATATCGCAATATCAATAGGCAATTTTGACGCAGTCCACCTTGGGCATCTCGCATTGGTCGAACATGCCAGAAAAGCAGTTGGAGAGAGTGGTCGGGTCGAAATGTGGAGTTTTGATCCCCCACCGGTATCAATCTTAGACCCGACAATTCAAATCAACCATATCACGACGTTTTTACAACGAAAAGCGTTGTTAATCAATGCGGGTGCTGATGATGTCATCAAAATTACACCATCTGAAGAATTGCTTGGACTTGAACCTCAGAAATACATTGAGAACGTGATGCTTGATGTGTCACCTAACTATTTTGTTGAGGGTGTCGGATTTCGATTTGGTAGAGAGCGTAAAGGTGATCTTAACTTATTGAAGTCTTTGGGTCTAAAACATCAATTTGAATGTATAGAGGTTCAGAGTGTAGAAGTTGTTCTTCAAGATTCAACGGTTACAAAAGCAAGCAGTTCATTCATCCGTCAATTATTACTAGAAGGTAGAGTTGCAGATGCGTCTTTAATGCTTGGTCGACAATATGAACTCACTGGAACCGTGGTTAAAGGCGATTGTAAAGGAAGAGAACTCGGTATACCAACAGCAAATCTTGGCAACGTGCAAACGATGCTTCCAGCAGATGGAATTTACGCAGGTACTTCAATTGTTGATGGAATCCCATTCGCTGCTGCAATCAGCGTCGGAACAAAACCTACTTTCGGAACGCATGAAAGGGTATGCGAAGTCCACCTTGTTGGATTTAATGGTGAAATAGGTGAGTATGATTGGTCATTGACTGTTTCTTTTTCTCACTGGATACGAGAGCAAACGAAGTTTGATACCATCGAAGCACTTACAATTGCAATTCAACAAGATATTGAACAATCGAAGAAACATTTCAAGAGATAGAAAGACTTTTACGATATGACTCCAAACACAGATGTCTATGAATCGACGACAAGTTATGCCGCAATCGCAGAACGAATTCATAAAGCGAATCGAATTGTGGTGACAACACACCGTAAGCCAGATGGTGATGCGCTCGGTTCAGTTGTGGGTCTTTGCAGAGGGTTGCAAAGTATTGGAAAAGAAGTCGAGAATATTTTTATTGGTCCTATCGAGCACGGTTTAAAACTTGCTGCTGGTGAAATTGAACTCCGCTTGCTCGACGAAGTTGGTTTGCCTACAGAAGAACCAGATTTAATTATTGTTGCAGATACGGGAGCGTGGGCTCAACTTGAAGCACTTGCATCTTGGATACGCGAACGGAAAGAGATTGTTGTCGGGCTTGATCACCATGCCAATGGAGACGAAGTTGCTCCAGATCGGATTGTCGATGTATCAGCAGCAGCATGTACACAAGTGGTCATGGCGCTGTTTGAAGAGATGAACATCGATTTGGGAAGGGGCCGAGGTTCAATCGCTGAAGCATTGTTTATAGGTCTTGGAACCGACACTGGTTGGTTTAGATTTTCGAATGCTGATGCACGGTGTTTTGCTGACGCCTCTTTGTTGCTTGAACATGGTATCGATAGGTACCAACTCTATAGAGTTCTTGAAGAAACTGCGAGACCAGCAAGAATAGAGTTATTGCAACGTATGCTCTTAAGTATTGAATATGTAGGTGCAGTTGCAATAATGACACTGCGTAGTGCAGATTTTCACGAAACAAATGGTTCAAGTACAGATATTGTTGGGTTAGTAAACACCCCATTGGTTCTTGAACACATTCAAGCAGCAGTGTTGTTAACAGATAGTGATCCAAGTGTTACAAAAATGAGTTTTCGTTCAAAGCCAAGTATGCCAGATGACCCAACCTCCTTGATTGATGTCAATGTACTTGCTGGTCATTTTGATGGTGGGGGTCATGTACACGCTGCTGGTGCGAGAGTTTTTTCCTCATTAGAAGAGGTGAAAACACGGCTTATTGATTTAGTTAAGCCGTAAATGCAAGCAAGTCAGAGATGCTCGCGTACAATTCGATTGTTGTTAACGGGTACAAAAAGGTGATACAAAGAGTACATGGAACAGTTACATCAAATACATCAAATCATCAGCAATGCTAGATTGAGAATGCAATTCAATAGAGTTCTCAAGAAGAGCGTGAAGTTTCTGTTTTCACTCGTATGTTTCTTATTGTTAATGACCGTTGTTGATCGCATTGGCTCCGAGCGATTTGTACCTTGGAACATTGTGTGGATTGTTTCTGGATTTTATATTGCACTCACTGGAATTTCACTTTGGTTTTCTTCTCCTGTCTCTACAATCGAAGCAGCTGCGGAGATTGATCATCGATTGCATCTTCAAGACCGTATTTCTTCTGCAATTTCATGTGAAGACTCAGCAACTCCTTTCAGTTATGCGGTGATAGAAGATGCAATAGAAACCACACAAGAAAACGATGTCCAATCAAACATCTCTACGTATTTTCCACTCTCAATACCAAAAGAATACAGTGTGATTGCAATAGTTGGATTGATTGCTGCGGCAATGTTGTGGACAGGACAATGGGGTTTATGGAGTCAAAACAATCAACAATCTCCAGATGGATTAATCACATCAAACGAAAACATAGAATCATCAATAGAAGCTGTTCTTGAACAACTTGAAAACGATGAGTTGCTTAGTGAATCTCTCAATGAGGAACTGTCAGAATTAGCATCAACTCAAGCGAACAATACTACTCTAGATACAGAAACACTAAGACGAGAGGCATTGCGAAAAATAACAGATGTTCAAAAAGGTCTAGAAGAGCTACTTCAAGATGAAAACGCTTTTGCGTATGAAGAAATGCGTCGCCGCATGCAATCACTAAAAATGCCACAGCAAACATCTGTCCAGCCGATGGTCGCGGATCTTAAGAACGCCAATTTTGACAAAGCGAAAAAAGAATTTGAACGACTCGGGGAAGAAATGGAATCTTCAGAATTGTCGGAAGAAGAACGGAAAGAACTCGCCAAAGCATTTGAGAATCTAGCAAAACAATTAGAACAACTGTCAAAATCAAATGAAGAGTTCGCTTCAGCCTTATCAGCAGCTGGTCTGAATGGAAATTTTGCCAATAACCCTGACGCAGCGATGAAAGCAATTCAGAACGCAAAAGATTTAACTGAAGAGCAAAAGAAAAAGTTACTTGAACTCCTTAAGGCACAACAACAGGCAGCGAAAATGTGTAAGAACATGAGCAAGGGCTGCAAACAATGTGCAAGCGGTAAAGCAGGCGAAGGCATGGGAAGCGAGATGGGCAGACTTGCTGCGATGCAAATGTTCAAAAAACAAGCGGAAATGGCAAAACGTACTTGTCAGAATGCAGCGCAGGGGATGTGCAATAGTTCTAGCAATTCACCTAAGCCGGGAACCTCAGGGCAGGGAATGGGGAGCGGTGGGAGCAACCCTCTTAAGGAAACTGAGACAACCACTATTTCAGAACGTTCACCCGTCCAGACCCTTGATGGGACAATCATCGCAAAGCAGTTGTTTGAAGGTGGATTGTTGACTTCTGGAGATTCAAATGCAGAGGTTCGAGAAACAGTCTTGACCCAACAAAGGGATGCAGAACAAGCAATTGTCGATGAAGAAGTTCCAAGAAGATACCACGAATTGTTGAGGTACTATTTTGGTCAACTAGAAGAACTTACGGAGCCATCGAATGAAGATGACACCGAAAGTGCTGATTAAATATGTTACGGTTCTCTTCATAGGTTGTATTTGCAGTTGCTCTGCAAATGATGAAGAGGCCTCCGTCTTGACGGTATATGTGTCTGCAGACGAACATATTGCAAGAGAAATTTTTTTAAGTTTTACAGAAAAAACCGGAATAGAAGTCGCTTGGGTAGGTGATTCGGAATTATCAAAAAACACTGGGCTTGTGCACCGATTGCTCCGCGAACAAAATCGACCAATCGCGGATGTATTTTGGTCTTCGGAGATTCTTGGCACGATTCGCCTTGCCAATGAAGGGGTATTAACTCAATGCTCAACGGATACGACTAATCGTTGGCCAACTGACTATTGCGATAAGGATCTTAGATGGTTTGGATTTTCTCCTAGGGCTAGAGTGATTGCGTATGATCCACAGGTCATTTTGGAGGAAGACCTGCCACAAACATGGTGGGAGTACAGTGATGCAGTGATTGCTGATCCACGGTTCGGAACCACGAGTACTCATGTGGCGGTTATGTCTCAATTCCCAGAACAATCTGCTGCTTTGTTTGGTTCAATGAAGAAGCCTCCGATGCTCGGTGGAAATGCTGCAACAGTTCAAGCTGTGATTGATGGAGTGGCTCTGTATGCCATGACTGATTCTGACGATGTTTATGCGGCAATTGAACGTGGAGAATCGATTGCGATGTTTATGCCAAGGCACCACGATGAAGAGGGTGGTGGGACGTTACTAATTCCAAACACCATAGGAATGGTCCATGAGTGCCAGCACCCAACCCTAGGAGAAAAATTCATCGATTACATGTTGAGTGAAGAAGTCGCAAAAATTCTTGCGCTGTCTCCGTCACACAACACGCCCTTACAACCAGAAGTAGCAAGCCAGTTCCCTGAGCTTGTTATTGAAGATCCCTTACACGTCGATTTTTATGATGCCCAGAGTGAATACAACAAACAGTTAACGATTGTCATGGACGCATTGACACAGTGAAATTCAGTGCCATATTTCTTCTAATGATTGGAATTCTTATTGCAGTTGTTGTATTTGTTTTCCCAATTACAATGATGTTGTTCTATTCAGAATCTGATATTCAGCATCAGTATGTCCCACATGAAAACGGAGTGGTCATTCTTAGAACGCTCCTTTGGTCACTTGGAGTTGGTTTGTGCTCAACACTCATTGGTTGGGCTGTTGGACTTAAGATAGCACTTCTTAGAAAATCAACTTTTGCAATCATCATCGTAATCTTGTTCATGACGCTCGCGATACCAAGTTATGCGGTGTACTACGCTTGGTGGCAAGCATGGCCAACTGGGTCGTGGCTACATCACTTTATTGTTCAAAATAGGTTGTTACTGTTTGCTATGAAAGTTTGTGCCTTTCTTGCATTTGTCGGTTGGGCGTGGCCTATTCCAGCATGTATCGCAGCACTTTCTAATCGAAGAGATAATGGGCTCGCACTGTTAAAAAATCTAGATGGTTCATCTTTGTATCAGGGGTTCTGTACAAGAGTACGAGCAGAAAAAAAATTATTGTTTGCTTCAGTCATCATCGTGGGTGCAATTACAGCTTCAAATACAACTTGTTTTGACCTTGCTCAAATATCAACTGTTGGAAATGAGTTACGTGCAGTCGTCGCTTCTGGAGGCTCTTATTCCAGTGCACCATGGTTGAGCTTTTTTAGTGTGCTTGTTGCCATCATCGCATCATTCATATTTCTACGATGTACTGCAGTTTCTCAACACCAATCGGAGATCTTTAAACACAAACAATCTATTCTGCCAGTAGTCATCGTGTGGATTTTATTGACAGGTGGGCCACTCTTCCTAAGTGCAATTTTATCTCTTGGAGGAGATGGATTACAACTCTGGTCACAATATAGTAATGATCTTACGTTGAGCGGATCTATTGGAATAGTCGTTGCTTTATTGACAAGTTTGCTTGTTCTTACTTCGATGTCGATGCATCTGTCGTCATCAGCTTGCTTTAACTACCTCGCCAATTGTTTTGATTTTTTCTGGATTCTTCTTGCATGTTTACCTGCGAGTATGCTTGCATCAATCATTGGAGACGCGTGGCACCTTGTGCAACTAGAAGTCGTTGATCGAACTCCTGTTGTCCTGATTCTTGCTCAAGTCGCAAAGATTGGATTTATAGGTTCACTTGCAGGTCGTTGGGCAGCGAGTAACCAAAAATTACAGACGCTCTTTCGTTTGGATGCCCCTAAAACAATTTCAACATTTATACGGGCAGCGAATCCGAGATTGTTACAAGCAATATGCGCCACACTTGCGATTTCATTTGCAATGTCAATAGGTGAAACTGCATTGACTAGTGAATTAGCGCCACCAACATCGAGTCACCCCATTTCGATTGCACTACTGAATGCAATGCATTATCAACGACCCCAAATCGTGACGTCGATGCTATTTGTGCTTGTTGCCTTCGTTGCAATAAGTGGCGTAATGCTCATATTCATAAATAAGAAGTTAGTAGTTACAACAATTCTTATGTGCGCATTGGTTTCATGTACTCAATACGAAGAAGTGAAACCCCCAGTCACTACTGTGATAGGTAGTGCTGGGCACTCGGATGGACACTTTATGACACCAAGAGCGATAGACTCTGATGAGAGTTGCATAGTTGTCATTGATAAATCTGGACGGTTACAACGATTTTCTCTCGACGGGACTTTTCTTTCATCATGGGAATTAAGCTTGTCAGGAACGGGATTCCCAACGGGAGTTTCAATTGACGAAAAGGGCAACATCTGGATTGCAGATACACATCAACACAGAATCCTAGTTCTTCAACCCGATGGCACAGAATTGTTATCGTTTGGCGAATATGGAACGGAAGATGGACAGTTTTTGTACCCAACAGACATTGCCTTTAGTGCTGAGAACCTTGTCTATGTGACAGAGTATGGTGGAAATGATCGCATCAGTGTGTTTAAAACGGACGGTACATTTGTTTATTCAATTGGACATCATGGAGTAGATCGCAACGGGTTTAGACGTCCACAGTCAATTGCCGTGGACCCAATCACGGGTCATCTGTTCGTCACAGATTCGGGAAACCATCGAATCGTTGTACTATCGCCGAAAGGTGAAGTGATCAGACTCATTTCTGAGATGGGTCGTGAGAATGCACAAATGTTATACCCCTATGGGATATTGATAGATTCCCCAAACTCAATTCTCGTCTGTGAATTTGGAACGAATCGCCTACACCGATTTTCGATGGATGGGGAGTCTGTTCAACTCTGGGGGAGTGCTGGCAGTGAAATCGGTTATTTCCGAACTCCATGGGGTATTGCGAAAACCCCGAATGGAATTGTCGTTGCTGATACAGGAAATAACCGCCTTCAACTATTGCCCGATATGATGACCAAACAATGATGCTTCCAATCCAGTTTGATCGACCTGGCTGGCTTCTCCTGTTGATTCTTGTTGTTCCTGTTGTCATGCTGTCTTGGCGGGGAATTACAGGAAGAGCAACTAGAGGACGTGCCATTGCATCGACAATCACAAGGTGTGTCATCATCGTTTTGCTTGGCATTGCGATTGCACGTCCCGTGTGGGAACAAACTGGAAAAGGTGTAACACTCATTACAGTTCTAGATCGTAGCCAGTCAATCCCAAAACAAATTCAAAAACAAGTAGTTCTCACGTTAGAACAATGGACAGCACCAGATCGCAGGGGAAGTGACAATCGACTTGCGGTCATTAGTATTGGAAGAGAACCAGCAATTGCTTCTATGCCAGATGAACTCACAATTTTTAGTCCTGCTGCGAATGATCCAGATATTACGGCCACGAATATTGCAGATGGTGTTCAAATGGCAATGGCACTACTTCCAAGAGATACAGCTTCCAGAATTTTGGTCGTTTCTGATGGGAATGAAACTGACGGGCACGTCTTGTCTGTTGCAAATCAAGCAAAAGCAAGTGGGATTCCAATCGACGTTCTTCCGCTAACCTACGATCATCTGCAAGAGGTCATGATTGAAAAGATTGTGGCACCCTCACAAGCAAGAAGCGGTCAGTCAATTCCTGTTCGAATCATCATCCGCAGTGTCGAAGAATCAAGTGGTGTTTTGCATCTTCTTCAAAACGGAATCGAACTAGATATCTCGCCAGAAGTAGATGGCAAAGGTGCTCCTTTACAGTTGAACGCTGGGGTCAACGCAGTCATTTACGATATCCCAATTCAGTCAGGAGGACCTCAGAAGTTTGAAGCCATGTGGGTAGCAGATGCGGGCAGCGATACTGTTTCAACGAATAACACTGGAATTGCAGTTTCGTTTGTATCGCAAGGAGGGATAGTGTTGTTAGTAACGCAAAACGAAACGACATCACAACACTTATCTGACATTCTTACTTCTGCAGGGCTTGTTGTCGAAGTTCGCTCTCCCCAAGATATCCCACGTGACAGTATTGGATTCTCAGAGTTTGATGCGGTAATTCTCGCGGACATTCCACGGTGGATGTTGGATGACTTGCAAGAGAAACATTTGTACTCGTTCGTCCATGATGTAGGAGGAGGGCTCATTTGTACAGGAGGTCCAGATGCTTTCGGTGCTGGTGGGTGGATTGGTTCGCAACTAGAGCAAGCAATGCCATTGAATTGTGAACCTCCTCAATCAAGACAACTTCCCAGAGGAGCACTTGCGCTGATTATGCATTCATGTGAAATGCCAGAGGGAAATTATTGGGGAAAACGAATGGCTCAGGCCGCTGTTGAATCACTTAGTGAACTCGATTATGTAGGCATTATTGAATACGATTGGGATGGAGGGATTGGAACATACAACAATGCGGGTTGGACATTGCCAATGCAACTCGCAGGTGACAAAGTTGTTGCACTCGACGCAATAAATAGTTTGGTTTATGGAGATATGCAAGACTTCGGTTCGCCGATGAAAGTTGCACTAAATGGTCTTGTTGAAGTTGATGCAGCACAAAGACACGTCATTATTATTAGTGACGGAGATCCGATAGGACCTTCTCAAGAATTACTAACAGAGTATTCAGAAGCAAACGTGACTGTTTCAACGGTGATGGTAGGAGGTCACGGTTCACCTAGAGACAGGCAAAAAATGCAAGGGATTGCAACAGTCACTGGTGGTCGGTTTTATATGGTGAATGATCCAAATAAATTACCGAGCATCTTTATCAAAGAAGCCCAGTTGAATTCACGGTCACTCATTCAAGAAGGGGGTACATGGCCGGTAGTGACACGAACAAGTATTACAGGTCCTATCCCAAGAATTAAGGGTGTGCCTCCCGTTGAAGGATATGTTGTTACAGGCACGAAGGGGGGATTTGCACAAACTCCTTGGGTCGTTCCTGTAAGCGATGGTGAAGATCCTTTGTTTGCATGGTGGCATTATGGACTTGGAAAATCGATTGCACTCACTACAGATTTAGGTAATCGGTGGGCAACACAATGGCCAAGTTGGTCAGAGTTCCCAGAATTCTGGGAGGCATGTGTTCGATGGTCAATGAGGGGCTCATCACCACCAAACATGACTGTGACTTCCAAAGTCGTGGGTGATCGAGGAATCGTAGATCTAGAGGCTGTTGATGTTGATAACTATTTGATGAATTTTATGCAGTCCAAAGTGGTTGTCATTAGCCCACAAGGTGAATCAATTCCTATTTCACTACAACAAACAGGTCCAGGTCGGTATCACGCAGAGTTCGATGCTCAAGAAACTGGGGCATGGCTTGTAAATATCGCGTTCCAAGATCGTGAAGGAAATATGACAGGAAGAATTCCAACTGCCGTGACGGTTCCCTATCCAAAGGAGTACGCAACAACAACGCACAATGCCGCACTTCTCCATCAACTCGCAACGCAAACAGATGGGCGAATTCTATCCATCGATGATTTGGAGACGGTTGATTTGTTTGATGACGCATCCTTAGAGCAGCCTGTAAGTCCACAATCAATGTGGGATTTACTTGCAATTCTCGCGGCGAGTATCCTTGTTATTGATGTTGCAATTCGTCGATTATGGATTGACAAGAGGAGTATTCAATCAATGCTCACTCCGGTGGGCAGTGTTTCATCGAGTTCAGTTGACGCTCTTCGAAAAGTACATCAACAACAAGTAGCAAACAAAGAACACAAAGAATCACAGGGTGAAACAACTCCAATTGCAAAACCAGCATCAACTCATTCTTCTGCAGAAGAAGAAGAAAACAAAGTTGAAAATCGAGAAGACAATCTAGGTCAGTTGCTAAAGAAAAAACGAGAAAGAGAGAATCCAAAGGACAAACAATGATTTTTTCTGCATCGAACTTGCCAACTCAAATAATATCTTCGGGCGATGTACGCGCAGGATGTGAAGTCATCAGAGATAGTTTTGCAAGCATGCGGGAAGAAATTGGGAAAGTTATTGTCGGACAGAAACGAATTGTTGATGTTGTGCTTGTTTCAATTTTTGCAAACGGACACGTGTTACTTGAAGGACCTCCCGGTTTAGGTAAAACATTGCTTGTTCGTACCCTAGGTGATGTTTTAAATTTGAGCACTGGCAGAATCCAATGTACGGCAGATTTAATGCCTGCTGATATCGTTGGCACAACGATTGTGGAACAAAGTGATGGTACGAATACTCGCGAGTTCACATTTCGTGAGGGACCTGTGTTTCATAATCTGCTCCTTGCAGATGAAATTAATCGTGCGACTCCTAAATGCCAGTCGGCATTGCTTGAATCTATGCAAGAACGTTCAGTCTCAATTGACGGCGTTACACGGCAGTTACCTACACCCTTTTTTGTCCTTGCGACTCAAAATCCAATTGAGCAAGAAGGAACGTACCCACTTCCAGAAGCACAACTTGATAGGTTTCTACTGAAACTCGACGTTGGGTATTCATCAAGATCAGATTTAAATGAAATTGTAGATCGCACGACAAGTTCTACAATCTCCCAGCCCAAAATCGTTGTCGAGAGTGATTTTATATTAGGCGTGCAACAATTTGCTCGGAATGTTGTGATTGCACCACACATTCAAGACTACGTATCGAGACTTGTGTTGGCGACGCATTCAAGTTCGGAATTTGCTCCACGCTGGATAGCAGATGAAATAATTGTAGGTGCAAGTCCGCGAGCCGCTCAAGCGGTTGTTTCTTGTGCAAAAGTAGCAGCCATTATTGATGGCAGGTTTGCTGTATCACACAGAGATATTCTTGCAATTGCGATTCCAGCACTACAACATCGAATTGTGCGAACATTTGAAGCAGAAACTGATGGTCGAAGCGCTTCTTCTATCATCGAACGACTTCTTCAAGAAATTCCTGTGTTTTTGAAGGGCGAAACCGATGCCTAGTTTTGGTGACACAACACACGACCGACCAACAAAGGTAGATGAGCTCCTTGGATCACATTTAATGGCGTCACTCGATAAGCTCGACGTCGTTGCAAGAAAAATATTCTCAGGCAAAATTCAAGGTGAGCGAAAAAGTCGACGAAGAGGGTCAAGTGTAGAGTTTGCTGACTATAGGCAATACACAGCAGGTGACGATATTCGGTTCATTGACTGGAACGTGTATGCTCGGCTAGATCGGTTGTTTATGAAAATCTTCTTAGAAGAAGAAGAACTGACACTTGGAATCGCTATCGACGCAAGTGCTTCGATGGAATACGGAAATCCAAACAAATTTGATTTCGTACGAAGGCTTGCAATGTCTTTGGGATATGTTGCCTTAAGTAGCCATAACAAAGTGTCCTTGTTCGGTTTTAACGATGAAGGAGTGCAACGGCTAACAGCACTCAGAGGCAAACGAAGAACTAGGGATATGGGGCAATGGCTTTTAGATCTTCAACCAGAAAGCGGTACTTCTTTTGTTGATGCATGCAAAGTGATTTCAACTTCAAGGCAAGGAAGAGGAGTTTTAGTTGTACTCAGTGACTTGCTTGAAGAAGATGGAATCAAAAAAGGGCTTTCATTTCTGATTGGAGGTGGATGGGATGTATTTGTTATTCAGACGCTCGCTCCTGAAGAATTGTCTCCACTAAAAGCAGGACTAAAGGGCGATGTTCGATTGGAAGATTGCGAAACAGGTATGGAGTGTGAAGTGACTGCGACTGCTCCTCTCATCGCGAAATACAAAGAACGCTTAGAGTTATATTGTGAAAATATTAAGGAGCAATGCACTCGCATGGGTGCAGGTTCTATCCGAGTATCTACAGATATTGATATGGAATTATTACTTGTAGAATATTTACGAGGACGAGGCTTATTACGATGACATGGGTAACACCATATGCAGGATTACTTCTTGGTGTCATCGTCATACCATTATTACTCCTTCTCTATTTTCTTCGCTTGCGAAGGCAACCACTTCGAGTTTCTTCAACGATGTTGTGGGAGCGTGCTGTCGAAGATTTGCATGCGAATTCCCCATTCCAAAGGCTGCGACCAAGCACACTTCTTTTGTTACAGTTGCTCGCACTCGTTCTTGTCATTCTTGCGATGATGCAGCCGCAAATTGAAGGGGGCTCTTCAAAAGAAGGGACGCACGTTCTCTTAATTGATCGCTCGGGGTCAATGGAAGCCATTGGAGAAGATGGAAAAACTAGACTCGAAGAGGCAAAAGAAAAAGCAATCGAAGTGGTGAATCAGATTTATGGTGGGGGGTTGTTTACAAGCACTGGGGGGAAGACG
>CAZVVI010000005.1:0-5745 GCA_964630505.1 uncultured Isosphaeraceae bacterium
CACCTGTACTTTGAAGCTCCTGCTTCATCTCTACAGCGACTTTAGGTTTGCCATACAGTCTATCTAAGAGTTCTTTGATTGCGACTGGATCAACATCATGACGTATGATTTTCATGGCGCGTGGGATCTATCTGCGACGTACCACCAATCAGCACTCTATCCAAACCCACAAGACCCAAGTGAACCAGAGATTGCACAATATTACAATGTCGATTCTGCAGTACAACAGTTTCTCGATGCGGGTGTTGCACCTGAACAACTCGTTGTTGGCGTGCCGTTCTACGGCAGAGCGTGGAAAGGTGTTCCTGATACAAACAACGGATTGTTTCAACCTTCCACAGGTGTTCCTCCTGGAACTTGGGATGATTGGTCAAGTGGACCTACAGGTGTAAACGATTTCACTGAAATCGTTTCGTTTCTCAAAACTGGGCAATATACGATGTATAGAGATGCTTATTCGAAAGTTCCGTGGCTGTATAGTCCATCTGAACACGATGGTCACTTTATTTCCTTCGATGACTCAATCTCGATTGCTATAAAAACACAATTTGTCCAAGACAACGCTCTGGGTGGTGTTATGTTCTGGGAAATCACTGGCGATCGAGAAGAACAATTAGTAGATGTGATTGTGAAAGGGCTCGGCGGACAAAGTGAATAGGGTCATGCCTGGGGTCTGACCCTCGACATGACCCTCGACATGACCCTACAAAAAGGTGTCTGTCGATTGCCAAAAGGTTTCAAGCGTATCAATTCGGGCTGTTGCCCGACTGCCGAGCATTTGAACGACTTTAGACACAAGTAACTCCGCAGCAATCACCGCAGGAACTGAACTATCAAACGGGCCTACCGCTGGGATGCCCAGTTCGCATCTGTTTTCTGTCAATGATGAAAGTGGCGACAATGGGCTATCGGTAATCGCAACAATCGTGACTCCAAGTTCAGCAAGCATTCTTGCTGTGTCTACAGAATGGCGTCGGTACCTTGAAAAATCAAACACAACTAAGGCGTCACCCTTTTGTGCACCACACAAATCACGACCAGTCGAGTGTTCATCGACAAGCATCACATTTGGTCGAATCATTGAAAGACCACTTGTCAGTGCAATTGCACCACTCCTTGATGTTTCCCCAGTAAGAACCCAAACATTGTTCGCAGTGACCAGAGGTGAAGCCATCGCAACAAGTCGCCTGTGCGTTAGCACTTCAAACACTGAATGGACAGCACTCTCTATCTTCGATTGAATTGGCTCGAGATGCTCATCGCTACGCACCCGTTGGCTTGGGCGAGTTCGTTTATCTGATACTTCAGCACGAACACTCTGTTGCAATTCAGTAAAACCCTCATACCCTAACTTTGTTGCAAATCGGACAATAGATGCCCGACTTGTTCCAACCCGCTGGGCAAGGGTCGAGACGTTTCCGAACGTCAAAAGGGACTCGTCTTCAAGCACCGCTTCAGCTATCCGACGCTCTGTAGGTGTCAAACGCTCATTTAAGGTTGCAATGTGGTTTTTTAGGCTCAAATCTAGAACTCCGTTGCACAATTTGTTACATTATACGTACTATATTGTACATCTTGTTACATCAGAAGCAATGACCGATAAAACCCTTCAGAGAGTACACAATGACTGAAAAACAAACCTACACGCCAACCGAACGCGAACAGAAGTTTCTCGACACTGTCGAAAGCCCAAAATACCAACGAGAAATCGCCAATGGCTTAAACCCCTTCTTCTCAGACAAAGCACCAGAAGAAATGCAGGGTTTTTACACGACAAGCGAAATAGATGCGCTCCGCGTTTTGAAAGATACTGATCGCGATGTTGAACACCGAATGCCAGTCAAGATGACGAACCATTATTTCAATATCGCAAAGAACAGCAAAGCAGTGCAAAAGATTGTCAAAGCCTCTCCAGAAGAAACCGAAGACCTCTGTGGTTCTGAAGACCCGGGCTATCAAATGGACTACTCCCCTGTTCCTGGTCTCCTGCATAAATATGAAATGGGCTTGATGTATGTCATCTCAACATGTTCATCCCACTGCAGGTTTTGTTACCGAGAAGAATTGATTGCACGCAAAGAAGTTGAACGGCACGATGGCACAGTTGCGAAAAAGAAACTTGCCCAAATACCAGAAATTGTTGCGTACATCAAAGAACATAACGCTGCTGTTGAAGCAAATGGCGGAAGACACCCAGAAACTGGTCGTGAAAAATTGCGTGAAATTTTACTTTCAGGTGGCGATCCAATGGTCCTTGCAAATTCAAAAATCGCCGCCTGGCTCTCAGCACTTGCAGAAAGTGGAATCGAAGCAATTCGAATCGGCACGAAGGAAATGGCGTTTTACCCTGAGCGTTTTGATGATGCGTTCCTAACCATGCTCGACAACTTTCATGAAACATATCCAGAAGTTGGGTTGCGTGTGCTTATTCACTTTAACCATCCCGATGAGTTTCTTGCGAAAGATGAAAACGGCAGTTACATCCCTGACGAATCTGGCATTTATAAATGGATTCCCGCAACTGACAAAGCGATGAAAGGTCTTGTTTCGAGGGGCTGGATTAGTGTTGAAAACCAATCGCCAATCATAAAAGGAGTCAATGATGATTCAGATGCACTTCGCATTATGCAACGAGCACTCAAGCGAGTTGGCGCTGAAAACCATTACTTCTTCTGTGGTCGCGACATTATTGCCCATCGCTACTTTAATGTGCCTATAGAAACTGCATGGCAAACACTGAACAACTCACAAAAGGGTCTTTCTGGAGTCGAAGCACATGCACGTTTATCAATTACTCATTACTTAGGTAAAACTGAAGTCGCCGCAGTCACGAATGAACCGATTCCTGGTCTCGCTGGTAGCGAGAATGGAGTCGTCATTTTTAAACTACTACGCAATGCTGCAGATGCACCTTTGCGTGGCAAAGTTTGCATTGTTGGCAGAAACCCCGATGCAATTTGGTTTGATGATTACGAAGATCGAGTGCTCTTCGATGAAGCAGGTCTGTTTGATTACTCACGCGTTCGAGAAATCGCAACCAATGAATAAACAAATTGCAAATGCTGTAGAAGCCGTCGCAGACATTCGCGATGGTGACACCGTCATGATTGGCGGCTTTGGCGAAGCGGGCAGTCCTATCGAACTTATACACGCGCTCATTGACCAAGGGGCATCAAACCTAACTGTTGTTAACAACAATACGGGAAGTGGTGAAGTTGGGCTCGCTGCACTTATCAAGGAACACCGCGTTGCCAAAATGATTTGTTCCTACCCACGAACTGCGAACTCGACTGTGTTTCCAAAGTTGTACCATGATGGTGACATTGAACTTGAACTGGTCCCGCAAGGCACGCTCGCTGAACGCATTCGCGCAGGCGGTTCAGGCATTCCTGCGTTTTACACCCCCACTTCTGTTGGTACACCACTTGGCGAAGGCAAAGAGGTTCGAGAGATAAATGGCAGAGCGTATGTTCTTGAATATGGACTCACTGCTGACTTCTCGCTCATTAAAGCTAAAACAGCAGACAAGCACGGAAACCTTCTCTATAACAAAACTGCACGAAACTTCAGCCCGCTGATGGCAATGGCTGGCAACATCACTATCGCTCAAGCGCAAGAAGTCGCAGAAGCTGGTGAACTCGACCCTGAGACAATCATCACCCCCGGAATATTTGTCCAAAAAGTCATTGAAGTTGATTCGCCTCTTCTTGAATCTGCACTTGTTGCAGAGGGAGCAACCTACCCATGAGCGGCTTAACTCGCGATGAAATGGCAAAACGGCTTGCGTGTGACATTCCAGACGGCGCGTATGTCAATCTTGGCATTGGTATTCCTGAACTGATTACGAAGTATGTTCCAAAGGACCGAGAGTTTATTTACCACACTGAAAATGGCTTACTTGGCATGGGACCATCTCCAGACGAAGGCGAAGGTGACCCCGAATTGATCAACGCAGGCAAGCGACAAGTCACTGCGCTTCCGGGGGCAGCATATTTTCATCACGCTGATAGTTTTTCAATGATTCGCGGTGGACATCTTGATTTGAGCGTCCTTGGCGCGTTGCAAGTTTCCAGTGGTGGCGATCTTGCCAATTGGTCCACAGGAGCGCCAGATGCTATCCCAGCAGTAGGCGGCGCGATGGATTTAGTTGCGGGTGTAAAGAATGTATTTGTCATTACGCAACACTGCACCAAAAACGGCGACCCAAAACTTGTTGAATCGTGCACGTATCCACTAACAGGTGTTGGTGTTGTCAATCGCATTTACACGGATCTTGCTGTGATTGATGTGACTGCTGATGGTTTTCAACTTGTTGGACTCTCGCCCGAAATCAGTTTTGATTTTGTACAAGAACGAACTGGTGCTCCCCTGCTTCCAATGCAGAGTAACAAATCATGACACGAAGCGAAGAACTTTACAAACGCGCACTTGAAGTGCTTCCTGGCGGAGTCAGCCGTAACACTGTGCTGCGAACACCTCAACCCTATGCCGATTACGGCAAAGGGTGCCGCCTTGTAGACATTGACGGTGTTTCACGAATCGATTTTTCAAATAATATGGCGTCGCTCTTGCACGGGCACGCTGACCCAGACATCGTAGAAGCCGTTACCTCGCAACTCAAGCGTGGTAGTGCGTTCACAATGGCGACTGAAATTGAAGTGGAGTACGCCGAACACTTATGTAGTCGCAATGTTTCCTTTGAACAATGCCGTTTTGTAAATTCTGGCACAGAAGCAATCATGGCATGTTTAAAAGCATCCAGAGCGTTTACAGGGAAACCCAAAATTGCAAAGGTTGAAGGTGCGTACCACGGGCAATACGATTATGCCGAAGTCAGCCAAACACCAACCCCTGAAAATTGGGGGAGCATTGACGAACCAAACAGCGTGCCGGTTGCGCATGGCACACCCGAATCTGCGCTCAATGATGTTGTTGTCATTCCATTCAACGATGTTGAACGGGCGCTTGCAATTCTTCACGAACATAAAGACGAGATTGCGTGTGTGTTACTTGACTTGATGCCACACCGAGTTGGTCTTCGCCCTGCCGACCAAGATTTTGTTGAAGCCATTCGGGGGTGGACAATAAAACACAATGCACTTCTTGTGCTTGACGAAGTGATTACCTTTCGAAGTGAGTATGGCGGATTGCAAGAACGATATGACATCACGCCGGATCTGACTGCCTTAGGCAAAGCAATCGGTGGCGGATTTCCGGTTGGCGCACTTACAGGTCGCAAAGAAGTGATGGATGTAATGAATCCGAAAAACTCGCCTCTGCTCTTCCCGCACTCTGGCACTTTTTCCGCGAATCCAATCACGCTTACTGCGGGGCTCGTTGCTATGGAAAAATTCGACAAGCCAACCATTGCTCGCTTGAATGCACTTACAACAAGGGCAGTAGAAGGCATCGAACAAGCCATTGAAGAAACTGGCGCAGCCGCATGTGTCACAGGCGGCGGATCAATGTTTCGTATTCACTTCAAAGAAGCATCACCATTAAACTTTAGAGAAGCATTCACAACGCCGCAAGAAAACGAGCGAACAAAGCAAATGCTCGACCATTTATTTGACGCTGGTTTTATCATGATTAATACATGTTCGGGCGCGCTCTCAACACCCATGGGCGACAGTGAAATTGATGCACTCGTCCAATCTATACAAATTGGATTTCAGAAACTGTAATCGGCCCTCGTTTTCGTACGCTTGCAGTTTCGAGGGTCATGGTGCGGGGGGGGCCCCCCCC
>CAZVVI010000005.1:5755-33558 GCA_964630505.1 uncultured Isosphaeraceae bacterium
GGGGCCGGCTCGTGGGGGGCGGGGCCTGGGCGCGGGCGCGGCCCCCGACATGACCCCCGACATGACCCTCGACATGACCCTCGCAATAAAGACGACACAACAGGCGTTAGTGGGGACAACAATCAAGAAAAAGGGAGCCCCATGTACAATTTACTTTCAATTTCGCTACCACTCGTTATTGCATTGCAGGCAAATATAAGTAGTTTCGCCGATTCTCCTGAGGGCGGTGAAACAACTCCACCCCCCCCCTTCGGGTGAACAAACTGGAAAATCTTCAGGTCGAAATGTTTCGCCAAGTGATCGACCAGACCATCTAGATCGCTCTAACCTTGAAGTTGGAAAACCACTTGCCAATGCTACTGGGATTGAGATTTTTGATGAAGACGGAAACACGATTCCCCTTCTTGATATTCTTGCTTCTGAAAAAGATACAGTGATTGTGCGTGGATGTTTAACTTGCCCTGTGTTTCTTCGCGTCTACCCTGAAGTTGAAACAATGGCAAAGGACTTTCCGAATGTTTCATTCTATTATTTGTATGGTTCATTAGCGCACCCAGAAAATAATGGATTCATCCAGCCATTTACAATTGAAGAACGATTGATGCACGTTCAAGAAGCAAAAGACATGCTCGGCACTTCTGTCACTTGGTACTGCGACAACATTGAGAACGAAGCCAAAACAACGTTAGGAAATGCGCCAAACAGTGGCTATTTGTTTGATAACAAAGGCAATCTTGTCATAGCACAAGGATGGTTTGATCCTGAAGCCATGCGAACAACTCTTGAAGGAAGGCATACGCCACCAACAGAACGTACAACAATAGAAAGTTTACAACTGCCAGAGTTTGAAGCAATATCGTCACCTGCAAGTGGGGTAGTTCCACGTGTTACTGTCAACGAGCGAATGATGAATATTTCAACTGAGCCAAGCGAGTCAACCGAACCATATTACGTAAAATTACGAACCGAGGCATCTCAAGACCTTCTATCTTCAGGCAAAGGAAAATTGTACATTGGTTTTCATCTAGATCCGATTCACGACGTACACTGGAACAATCTTGTCACTCCAATTGAATACGAATTCACACTCCCTGAAGATTGCACAATCACTCCTCAAACTGGAAAAGGACCAACCGTATCACAAGCAACTGATGTTGACCCACGTGAATTTTTGCTTGACGTTGAGAATTGGTCAAAGGGTGATTCGATAACGTGTGCTGTAAAGTATTATGCATGTAGTGACAGTGAAGGATGGTGTAAACCAGTTCAACAAGAATATGAAATTACACTGGAAGCGAATAGGCAAGGTGGAAGCGCCATGACGAGATCTCCTCGTTCAAGAGGACGCCAGGGTGGTGAGGGATCTAGTGGTTCAAGAGGCGGACAATCTCCAACTCTGGACCGATTCGACTCAAACAAAGATGGTGTGCTTACGCCTGATGAAGTGCCTGAACGGATGTCAAGAATGTTTGACCGGATGGATTCAAATAACGATGGGAAAATTGATGCTGAGGAGTTCAACAAAATGGTCGAAAGTCGGAAAAACAGACCTCAAGGCGGTCGTGGCGGTGGAAGAGGAAGTGGCTCTGGTGGACGATAGAATCCACTATAACAGTGAACCCGCCCCTATAGAATCCTGATTAACACGATTAAATTGCCCTTTACGAGAATCTCACTTGCATTTTTTCGCGTATATGACACCATAGAGGACTATCGCAAACAAATCTCAGGAGAGAGAACCCAATGCAAAAAGCCACATTACTACTCACCACTGCTGTAATTGCAACAACAACCGTTGCTCTATTTCCTTTTTCAGGCTTTGCCGACGGCAAAGACAGTCATAAAAAGTCGAATCAAACACGTGGGATTGTTGGACCCGATGTCGTCTGTTGGTATACAGGTGGCAGTAGCGGTTTAGATATGGATAATTATGGAAGTGGCGGTGGCGTCCTTTCATACGCATTTGGAACTACATCATGTAACTGGGGTGATGAGGAAGCAGATTGGGGATTAAATGGAAATACTTCTTACCCTGTGATTGCACAAAACTGTTACCGACTTGCAGATGGTCGATTTGAACAAATTGGAACCGCATGGCTCAAGCATTCTTTTTGTGCAGTCAGTGAACCTGGTTGCGGAGATTGTCAATCAACACCATGCTCAACACTTGGAATTGGTTGTGCTGATACATACTGGGCAGGTCTAAACGCTGACGCTACGGCACCAAGATCTGCAATCAATGCATTCACTGGTCAGTACAGTTACCCATTTAATATTTCTCCAACTGGAGATAGTTGGAGCAGAGGCAGATTACTCCTTGCTGAAGATGACATTTCATCCGCAAGTAATCCAAACGCCATGTACTTCATTGAAGGTCAATACGTTGCAACAGATGAAGCCCCTTTCGACAACCAATTTAACAATTGCTCTTGGAGACAAGTTGACTTTAGTAGCATGACAAATCCAACTGCATTGAATCAAACGCAAGTTGCAGAGCCGGCTCTTTTTGCGTGGAAAGCGCATGACGATGAAGTTGATTTACAGATGGTTCAAGTTCCAGATGATGGTCAACTTCATGTTGCTGCTAGGGCGTATGACAATGGTGATGGTACTTGGGATTATGAATATGCCGTACACAATATGAATAGCCATCGAAGTGTCGGCTCATTTTCTATCAACGTTGGTTCTGCAACAGTCACAAACGTTGGATTCCATGATGCGGACTACCACAGTGGCGAGATTATTGACAGCACCGACTGGGACTGGTCTCACAATGGGAACATGTTGATGTGGAATACCGATGATTACCACACAAATCAGTGGGCAAACGCGATTCGCTGGGGAAGTGTGTATAACTTTAGATTTACTGCTGATGTCGCTCCCGATACGACCGACATTGACCTTGGACTTTTTAGAGCTGGTTCACCGTCTGAAATGACAGTGATGGCAGTTGGTCCAACTGGAACACCTCCAAGTCTAATTATTGGGTACCCTAATGGTCAACCAGAGTTGTTCGATCCAACTGGTGGCACAACTGTGGACATTTCAATTGCATCAGCTGCATCAGATCCAATCTCTGGTTCTGCAATGCTGCACTGGTCGGCTGGTGGCGCAAGTGGAGATGATGCGCTTGTTGAACTTGGTAATGATATTTACCAAGCAGTCTTCCCAGCTTTTGAATGTGGAGCGATTGTGAATTGGTACGTTTCGGTTGACAGTGCAGATGGAAATACAATGAACAGTCCTGCAGGCGCCCCAGATTCAACATGGTCAGGAATTGCTCTTTCGGGATACGAAGTGAGCTATGAAGACAACTTTGAAAATGATTATGGCTGGTCAGTAAGTGGAGATGCTGATGATGGTCAATGGGACCGCGGCGAACCAGTTGGTGGTGGCGACCGTTGTGATCCTGCAACAGATGGCGATGGGTCTGGCTCTTGCTACCTCACTGACAACACAGATGACAATAGTGACGTCGATGGGGGTTCAACAATTCTTACTTCCCCTGCAATGGATACGACCACTGCCTCGACGCTGAGTTACATGCGATGGTATAGCAACGGCGCTGATTGCAGCGGTGCAAATTCACAAGCAGATATCATGGAAATTGATTTCTCAGTAGATGATGGCCAAACATGGATGACGCTAGAAATTGTTGGACCAAGTGGCTCAGAAGTTAGCGGCGGCTGGTTTACGAAAGAATTTGAACTCACAACGATCAACGGCTTCATTCCAACTAACCAATTCCGTCTACGCTTCACCGTAAGCGATTTAGATGGCGGCTCTGTCGTTGAAGCAGGCATTGATGGTATGTCACTGAGTGGCGGTATTTGCGATACTGCAACTTGTGACTCTGATGTGACTGGTGATGGATTTGTCAATGTCAGCGATGTCCTTGCACTCATTGGTGTTTGGGGACCATGTAGTGGCTGTGATGAAGACATTGATGGCAGCGGAACTGTCGACGTCGTGGACTTGCTCGAAGTCATCGGCAGTTGGGGTCCTTGCCAATAATACAGCTATAAAACAAGACTAAATAACTGCAATTTGATTGCTAGAGTTGTATAATAGGATATTTATATCTGTTTATACACTATGGCTTTCTTACACCTAAAAACTTACTTTTTTGCACTTCATGGTTGGTCAGCGCTGTAGCTCCCCAACAAAGAACTCTCACAAAAGGAGACTTATCATGTTACTCTCCCCCTTACTCACGATGACCCTAATTGGGGTCACCACAACCCCAAATCTTGAAGGCCGAATTGCCGAACTTGAGCAAGCAAATAGCAATACAAATGCTGTTGTTGAACAACTGCGTTTAGAACTTGATCAAGAACGAGCGCGAAACAATTCCAACTGGCTCACCGAAGCACGTTGTGATGAAATTCGCGATCTTGTTGACGATGTTCTTGCCGACGCAGATGCAAGGTCAAGTTTACAAGGCACAAATGCGACTTCTGGATGGAACAATGGTTTCTTTATCAGATCTGCTGATGGAAACTTTACGCTCAACTTGCATGCAGTGTTACAAGTTCGAGCAGCGTATGACAAACGAGATAATCCGGGTGGTGGATTACACGAAAATGTCTGGGGTTTTGAAAACAGGCGTACTGCACTTAAATTTGGTGGTCAAATTTTTAGCCCATCTTGGAAATATTTTATCCAGCAGATTTGGGCACCTAATGGCAACGCCGCCCTTCTTGATGCATTCATTGACCATGGCTTAGGCGACGGATGGTCGATGCGATTTGGTAAATTCCGAACACCTTTTTTGCGTGAAGAGCAAGTGAATTACACGAATCAACTGACTGTCGAACGATCAATCGTAAGTGGGCCATTTGGTATTGGTCGGTCACAAGGGTTCCAACTTGGTTACAAAGACGAAGATTTTCGTTTCAATACGGCAGTCTTTGATGATTTTGCTGGCATCGGTGGCAATACAACTCCAGCAACAACGCTCGATAGTAATCTTGCCGTTGCCGCTAGGGCAGAGTTTCTACTTGAAGGAGGCTGGAAACAGTTTGGAAACTTAACTGCATTTCCAGAGACTGAAAATGGCGTTCTACTTGGTTTTGCATTCGCATACGAAGATGATGAAACCGCACCAACTCGAAATGATACTGATACAAGGTGGACTGTCGATTTGAACTTCCAGTGGGATGGCGCCTCACTCTTTGCATACTATGTCCATCGCTCATTTAATGACAACGATGCACCTGCCAATGATGTTGGTCAATCAGCAATTGTTGTCCAAGGTGGCTATTTCATCAACGAGGACACTGAACTCTTTGCTCGGTATGAAACCGCAGATGCTGACACAACAGGTGTAGCTGACTTAGAAATCCTAACTGTTGGTTTCAACAAATATTATCACGGACAAAATGTTCGATGGTCAACCGATTTTGGGTACTCCTTTAATAATTTAAATGCTGTGTGGACAGACCAATCTGCTTTTACCAACTGGCAAACAGATGGCGCAAACCAAGATGGACAAGCGCTTGTCCGTACACAGTTGCAACTGATGTTCTAAATCTCTCTATTCATAAACCACCCTCGGTAGCAGATGGCTATCGAGGGTGCAAGTTCAAGTTAAAAAAATTTTCGGGCTAACGACTCAAGCAATAAGATACCAAAGGGGAAACAAGAATATCCAAATCACATCAACGATGTGCCAGTAAAGTCCGCTACACTCAACTGCTGTGTAGTGACGAGCAGTGAAGTCACCTCTTTGTAATCGGTACATTAACCAGAGCATGATGACCATTCCAATGACAACGTGGATTCCGTGCAAGCCAGTCATCAAAAAATACAAACCAAAGAAAAGATGTGCATTCGCAGGGCGATGTTCATCTAGTTGTGGGTTCGCAGGTCGCTCATAGACTGCCATACGTTGCGCTTCTGAAGCATTCTCAGGTGCAAGTCCGCGAGGCGCTTGCATTGCATGAGGCATGGAAGACCTTGGCAAATCTTCAATGAATGGTTTTTGCTCTTCTAGCTGAACAACAACCACTGATTCTACTTGTGATTCTTGTACAATTTCGGTTGAGTCAATTGAATCTTCTGTACTGACATTTCTATCTACAATTTGAAGTGTACGTACGTATGCAACAATGTCATACAGGGCGGGATCCTTGAGCATTGGGTTCCCACCTTTTGGAGGCATTTGAAGTTGAGTTGTACTCGCGGGATCATTTGCTGTGCGACCGACTTTCACAAAGTCGACAAGAAATTCGTTTGTGTTGTCTTGAACAAATGAACTTGCGTTTAGCGCAAGCCCTTGACCTTCGACACCTTCTCCAGAAACACCATGACAAGATCGGCAAGTTGCATCCCAGTACCCCCTGCCTTTAGTCGCATCGCCTACCATCGCAACAACGTTTGCTGAGGGCTCCATTGTGCCTTCGTGATTCGTTTCGTAGAATGCCATTCCACCGACTAGATGGTCATGAAACTTATGTTCATACTCAACAGATTTGATTGCCATAAAAATAGTCGCGCAGACGAACGTTATTCCAAGACAAACAGTCGCAGCACGAATCCGTTCTCGCTGGACATACGTAATCGCCATCGCCATACTCAAACTGCTTATCAGCAGCACCGCGGTGTTTGCGGCTCCGAGCCGTTCATCTAAAAACTGCTCTCCCCAAGCGAATAGAGCAGGATGATTCGCGCGGAAGACTGCATAACCTGCAAAAAGTCCACCAAAAATAAGGACTTCGGTTGCGAGGAATAACCAAATTCCTAGTTTTGCAGCATCATGCTGCTGAGGCATGTCTTTGAAATGGTGCTGGACATATTCTTCTTTAGTGTGTGGCATTTGTACGATTCCTCGATTTAGATTTCGTTACATTTTGAAACATTCGGTTTAACAACTGATTTCTGCGTTCTTCCGAGCATAGAACCACCAGTTCACAATTAGGCACGTTAAGTAGTACCCAGCAAATCCATACAAGGCATACTGTGGCGTCCCTGCTTTAATTTGAGTAGCAAATATTTTTGGAATAAGAAATGCTCCGTACGCTGCAATCGCAGCAGTCCAACCAAGGACTGGACCTCGCATATCTCGATCGAAAATGACCCCAATCATTCTAAACGTCGAGCCATTCCCAATTCCAGTTGTTGCAAAGAGTAAGATGAAGAGCAGTAAGAACGGAATAAAATATTGCTTTGGATTTTCGGATTCCATCGCAAGTGCAACAAAATATCCAGCACCAATCGTCGCACCAATCATAATAATTGTGTCCCAGTGTGTGACTCGTGCTCCGCCAACCTTATCTGAAAGCCAGCCCCCAAGTGGGCGAATTAATGCACCGACCCCTGCACCTATCCAGATAAATCCTGATGAAGATAAACCTGTTGAATCTCCAGCATGTTCCCCAACAGCAATTACTCCAAACACATCATCAATCAATTTTGGGAATGCGTTTGCATACCCAATAAAGGAACCGAAGGTCATTACATAGAGATACGTCATAACCCAGTTGTGCTTCTCTTTGAAAATGGAGAACTGCCCCTTCAAATTTTCTTTCGTTTCTTTAGGTGTTAACAATCGCATTGCAAGCAGAGTCAACACAACAGCAACAACCACAACTAAAAACGTTTTGATGAGAACAGGGAACCCACCCCATGGAATAATCAGCAGATAAATACCAACTGCGGCACCAAAGTAACCAAGGATTGTGAGCCATAAATATTTTGCAACTGCAATCGGAGTCGCTCCGCATTTGTGAAACGGCATGTTATGCATCATAAGAAATGCCAAAATGCAGAAAAACGCAAGAATTGGAACCCACACAAGCCCCGCATTTGCGATATACATCGTTGGTGCATCCGCGGCAGTACCTACTGGATATCCGCTTCCACTTAATGAACCAAAGAGAGGGAAGGTAATGACAAATGGAATGAGGAATTGCATTACACTCACGCCAAGATTTCCAATTCCAGCGTTCAATCCTAGCGCTAAACCTTGCATTCTTTTTGGATAAAAAAAGCTGATGTTTGACATCGAGGAAGAAAACGCTCCGCCACCTACACCTGAAAGTGCTGCGAGAAGAATAAAGATATAAAAGGGAGTCGTGTGATCCTGCAATGCAATCCCAGCACCAAGCGCGGGAAGCATTAACAAGAGAGTAGTCATAAACTTCACATTGCGACCACCACAAATTGCAATCATAAATGAGTTTGGAATTCGAAGGGTTGCGCCTGCTAATCCAGCAACCGCTGGAAGTGTAAAGAGAAGTGCTCGGTATCCAAGATTGTCATAGTGTTCTCCACCATTCATAAACGTAAAGTTAAACAACTCGCCATTTTCTGATGCGAAGTGAATTTTTTGAATGTACTTGGCGACCATTCCCCAATAAATCCAAACTGAGAATCCAAGAAGCAAGTTTGGAATTGAAACCCATAAGTTTCGACTCGCAACTTTAGAGCCGTCACTCTCCCAAAATTGTTTGTCCTCTGGTTCCCATGTCTTAAGCGTTGGCATATTGAACACCTTTCCCTTTTGTAAATGATTTTGGATCGACACCACCGCCATTTCTTAAGAAGAAATCGATGGAGAGTGGGCCAGAACCTCTCCAAATGAAGAGGAGTAATGTGAACAAGACGAGTGCTGAGAGTTGGAAATCTACATTTGCAAGGAAACTACTTTCCCATCCACCAGTCAACGTCAGCACTGTTGCACCAGTAAGAATAATCGCATTCACAGTAGCTGCGGCTCGAGTAGCAATTCCAATAAGTAGTGCAGACCCCCCAACGACATGCGCAAAGACGACTGACCACGCGATTAACTCTTGGCTTTCTCCAAGCGTTGCCCCCAACGTCGCCTCTAAGTCAGCCATGTTCATAATGAAGTACACCCCCTTCACGATAAGTGCTATACCCAAGTAAATACGTAGTAAATCCATTGGTAACACCCTTCGCATTCCAGGGACCCATTCATAAATTGGACGCTTACTGACGTATTCTTTAGATCTTGCAACAAGCGCTGCGTCTAATTTTTCTTTTGCATCACTCTCTTGTTCAGTTCTAAATCGTATTGCAATTGCAACGAATGAAATTGCGCACACCATAAATCCGAGGTAGAGTAAAGCTTGCTGGTATGAGACACCCTCTGCACGAACAAGGAACCCAGCAGCAACAGCGCCCGCATTTCCACCTGCCCCAACGATGCCCGCAACTGATCCAAGTGCCTTCTTGTTTATAAATGGAACAACTGAATACGTTGCACCTTCTGACATCTGCACGAACAAACTAAAGATTATCATCAGAGGAATTGCGAGTGCCAATGCAGTTGCTTGTGAGAAGAAAATTAATGCGACTCCTTCAATCAAGAGTGCAATGAACAACCATTTCACTCTTCCTCTTAACCCGCCTTTTTTTACAAATCTATCACTAATAAAGCCGCCCGTTGTTCTTGCAAAAATGTTCATCAAACCAAACAATCCTGCAACTAGACCAGCAGTCTTAATTCCTAACCCAAACTCATCCATGTAGTAGATTGCAGCGATGTTGTTGATCGTGAGTTCGATCCCGAAACAAGCAGCGTATATTAAGAAGAGTAACCACACCCTGAAATCTTTCGCGGCAAGCCAAAATGTCCCTTTTGTTTTTTCTGGTGGATCGTATTCGCCTTTTGCCCGTAGTTCTTTCATATTTCCATTAGGAAAATCAGTTGTGAAAAAGAAGTATGCAATGCCTGTGAGGAAACAGACTGCACCTGCAACGACCATCGCAAGACGCCAACTAATTGCATCCGAAAACTCTGCACCAACAAAGAGTGCAAAAATTAATGGCATCACAATTTGTGTCACACCACCACCAAGATTACCCCAACCTGCTGATGTTGCATTTGCCGTTCCGACAACATTAGGTGCAAACATCACTGACGTGTGGTACTGCGTGATGACGAATGAAGCCCCGATGACTCCGATTCCTAATCGAAAGAGCATGAAGGACATGTAGGAATGCGAAAGTCCAATTAACATTACTGGAATAGAGCCAATGAGAAGGAGCCATGTGTACGTTAGTCGAGGTCCAATTCGATCACAAAGCCAACCAATAAACAACCTTGCAACAATCGTGATTGCAACTGATGCAATGATTGTGTTTCCTATTTGTGATTTTGTAAGGTCTAGTTCTTCCCGAACAACTGCCATCAGTGGCGCAATCCCAAACCACGCAAAGAAGCAAAGGAAGAATGCGAACCACGACATGTGGAACGCACGCATTTGCGGTGTTTTCAAAGAAAAGAGATTGATGCTTGTTGCTTTGTTTTGAATATCCATGATGAATCTCCTTCTTTGCTAGAGGTGGACCGTTACTTCTCTGCAGGTAAAATTTCTTCCATGACGTACTGCACAATTGCCCAGCGGTCATCAACTGGCATCGTTTCAAATGACATCATTAATTTTGCTCCGCCATACCCACCTGGAACACCGCATGTAATACGGGTATAAATATCTTCTGCACTCCTGCCAAGTTTTACATCGCCACTTGAGAGATCTGCAGCAAACAACTGTTGTGGCAATTCTGGTTGAAGTTCGCGCCAACTATATATTTCTTGAGTTCCACCACTTCCATCGTCGCCATGACATGAAACACAATTCGTAACGTATAACTGTTTTCCTCTTGCAATGTTTTGCTGAGTAAAGGGTGGCTGTTCTGGCACAACAATTGGATTTCCTGCCCCAGGCCCCTTAGCTCTAAAGGCATTCAGTACGTCAACGAGAGAAATCACTTGTGCAGAAGTTAAATCTGGAAATGCGGGCATACCCGAATCATCTAGCCCTTCTGTAATTGAGCGATACAAATCGTCATCAGACGCTATACCGTTATCTGTTGAAACGAAATGGTATGTCGCACCTTGATGTTCTTTAGTGTGAACAAAACTTCTCGGTAACGCTGCAAACGTTGACGAATCCATGCCCGGACCATCTCCGAATCCATCAACTCCGTGGCATCTTGCGCATTGGCTAATGTACAAAGGATAACCCGCGAGCAAAGTTCCCTCCGTTGTTTCAATTTGTGAAGGAATCCCATTTGTGTCTGTACGATTTGGAGAACCCAATAAGGAACCCGTGATAAAAAATCCAGCAGCAACAATGAATAGACCGTACGTCAGCCATGATTTATCGCTACGCAATGCCAATTCCCATTTGCGTTGGAAACGATACTTTTGCGTACGCATTGATTGTGGAACTCGAACAAAATAGTTCACAGGGAATGTCCAGAAGTGAACGAGTTTTGTAAATGGAAAATATGCGAAGAATAAAAGTGCCAAGAAAATGTGGAGTTTCGTGAGAAAACTCGCTGAAGCCATCAACTCTGGCTGTGGCGAGAACGTCCATAAACTTGCAGTCCACGATGAGGCTGTGTATGCAACTCCAAAAATCCGATGATTGAGCACTTGATACAAAGCAATAGCAACAATCGCGATTAAGAAACACTGAACAATGTAATCTTCTGGTCTACTCATTGCCCTAACTTCAGGCGAACGGATTCGCCTTACAAGGGCAACAAATGAGCCAACTAGTACGAATAGCCCACCGATCAACCCACTCCAAAAGAAAAACTCAATTGAACTGGCAGAGCCCATGACTCCTCCAACGAGTCCAGCAACATGGCCAACTAACAAAAGTACTAATCCCCAGTGGAATAACGTTGAGGCAAACCCTAAAAGTTGTCTTCCAAATAAACCGCTTGCTCTTGTACTCCATGAGTACGGGCGAGTTGCCATTCTAATAATGGGCACGAGGAAAAACAACAAAATGCAAAGGTACGGATAGACGCCCCATAAAAATGTATTGAGTGTCGAAGTTGATTCTGAAGGAAGAGAGTTCACGCGGTGCCAATCAACTTGGGACAAAAGTAATGATGTGCTACTGAGGACAGCAGAATCTGGCAACGTTGTTGCGATGCCACCCAATTCACCCGCTACTGCAAAATTTGGAGCTGGAGGCAATGCTTGCTCAACGAATGTCACACCTGTAGCTTCTACAACATGGTGAGAAAGATTCCCCGCTAAGTTTCGTGAGACAAACCAGATAAAGACAGTCGCAACGAACAAAGAGACGAATAAAATAATGGATTCAGATTTCTTTACTTTCATGACTCTACCTCACAACATTTCTTAATGACATCATCAACGGTGTAATTTGAAAGAACGGGAAGTGGAACTTGGCCCTTCGGTTCATCTGGCGGTTCCCACATTGGTTGATCTTCAGTACGTTGAAGATCAAGGTTCACAAGAATTTCTATTGCGTTCATAAGAATCCGATAGTCACTCTCGAATTTCTCAAGCCGGCTCGACAACGGGCGGATTCCTAAGCGGAGATATTTTTCTAAAAACCGTCTACGCAATCCGATTGTGTCGATATCTTCGTTCTCAATACTCAATGCAGCAAAGTCAAGCATGACAGGTAAAAAATCTGGCAATTCAATAGAACCCAAATCAAAGCCAAAATGTTCATACACCCCACCGAGTTCTAACATGTAAGCGTTTCTTGGAGATGTGCTTATTCCGCTGCAAGTTGAGGGCTCTTCAAAGAGATGCGTGCCTAAATACAAAGGACAGGGTGGAGAAAGCTCTAACGTTGAGACGTATTCATGACTATCGCTAGACGAATCTAGCGTTAAGAAACGATCTACAATTTCTGCAACTTCAGGAAGTTCTAGTTGAACCTTCTTGAACCAAAAGGTAACATCACTTTGAATTCTTTGAGTTGGATTAACAAAGAGTTCTGCGAGCAACCTGTACCCTGCTGCGATTGCTTGTTTCTCCATTTGTTAACTCCCAACCTCTTCACGATTGCCATGGAATTCGACGCTACGTTGAGGTAGATTTGCTGGAGTCATTTCGCTAAAGCCAGCGTAGCCACGTTCGATGAACGGAGCATTGTCAGTTCGTTCTCGTCTAGTTGTTGGAACGACAAATCGCTCGTGATAATGTGCAAGTGCTAACAGCCGATGCATATGAATTGCGTCTTGTTCTGTTAAACCAACCGCTCGCAATACTTCAATGTCTGGTGTGCCTTCAACTCTTACGCTTCGTCTGTATCCTCGAACAGCTAACTGTCTTAATAATGCAGTTTCTACTGGCTTTGGGTCGCCTGCAGAGAATAGCGATGAGAGAAATTTGATAGGCAATCTGAATTCGCTTAAATCAGGCAAGACTGTTTTCCCGCCTACCATCGACAATGTTTCAGAGCCATCCGATTTTGTCTTCACAGGTGATTCTGGTGGAATATAGAAGAGTGCTGGCAATGTTCTAAACTCTGGGTGAAGAGGCAGAGCAATTTCCCAGTCAACGACCATTTTATATATTGGTGATTTCTGGCATGCTTGTAGCCATGAATCACTGATTCCTGATCGCTTCGCAGCTTCAATGACCTCGGGGTCAAACGGGTCTAAGATTAAATCCCGTTGAGATTCAACGAGTTCATGCTCTGGCACGTTCGCAATTTCAGCGACTCGATCGATGTCGTAAAGCAATGGACCTATATATCGAATTCGTCCCGGACAACTATGGAAGCACGCAGGCGGCTGACCCGCTTCAAGCCGAGGATAACACAAAATGCATTTTTCCATCTTGCCAGTTTTCCAGTTGTAATATGGTTTTTTATACGGACAAGAAGAAACACAATATCGCCATGCTCTACATCTGTTTTGATCGATGAGTACAACGCCATCTTCCTCTCGTTTATACCCAGCACCACTTGGGCATGCTGCAACACAACATGGATTCATACAATGATTGCAAATTCTGGGCAAGTACATCATGAATGAATCTTGGAATTTCAACAATGCATCTCGTTCTGCCTCTGACATGTCCCCAAAGTTCATATCCATTGCCCCAGTGCCATCAACAGTTGCACCTGCGCCGTTATCTTCCCAGTTCACAGCGTAATTGATATCTATATCTTCTTTTCCTGTAATCATTGACTTTGGTCTTGCAACAGGTTGAGAATATTTAGTTGGTTTAGTTGAATGTAAATCCTCGTATGTGTACGTCACTGGTCCTTGCCCGTAATACTCCTCCATTTGTGGCATCACTGGGTTGTAGAACAAGTTCATCATCGTCCAGAATCGAGAACCAATTCTCAATTGAGGCGTTGACTTGTTTGTTTGCTTCCAACCACCTTTGTACTTCTCTTGGTTTTCCCATTGTTTTGGAAAACCAATTCCCGGCTTGGTTTCAACATTGTTCCAGAACATGTACTCCGCCCCCTCACGGTTCGTCCAAATGTTTTTACATGCAACTGTGCAAGTATTACAGCCTAAACATTTGTCAAGGTTAAACACCATTCCCATTTGTATCTTGACTTGCATTAGGTCATACTCCTTATTAACTGAACTTTTCTACGCATGATGAATTCCATTTCTAACTCCTAAACACTTGGAAGAAGATTGATGTCTTTGTCTTGATAAATCACTTTCTTAGCACCAGAAGCAAGTGGCATTTTTCGAATAAGCACTGCACAATCGCGTTCGGATGGACTTGGCCCCATGTAATTCAAGAAGTAAGTCCAGTTGGCATACCCGCCGATCATGCATGATGGATTCATCATCACCCTCGTAGGCGCATTGTTATTGCCACCACGTAAATCGCTCTTGCCGTGTTTTCGGGCTAGAGGCGAGAATGGGACCGCAACGTGTCGCTCAGAGGAGTGGTACATAATTACCGAATCTCGAGGAATCGTTCCGCTCAACACTGCTCGTACATTACAAATCCCATTCTCATTGTAGACCTCTACCCAATCGTTATCTTTCACATCAATTTCAGTTGCATCTTGATCATTGATCCATACAACTTGACCCCCTCTAAATAAGTTCAACATCTGCCACGTATCCCAAAACATTGAGTGTATTGACCACTTACCGTGGGGAGTCAAGAAGCGAAATACTTTCGTTAAGCCATTGTCATCTTCTGGATTACAGTCACCGATCTTAACCATGTCAACTGGCGGCTTGTATGTTGGCAATGCTTCTCCAAGTTCTCTGAACCCTCGATGATCAAAGTAAATTTCTTGACGTCCTGTCAACGTATGCCATGGTTTCAAACGTTCAACATTCATTGACCAAGGCGAGTACGTTCTTCCGGGACATTCAATTGCAGACCAATGCGGCGAAGTTAAACTCCTTCTTGGTTGCGATTGTAATTCAGGGTAATGGTGATGAATTTCTTTATCACCTTCGACTAAATCTGCGAGTGGCACACCGACCCGCTTTTCTAAATCTTCAAAAATCTTGTGCGACAATTCACCATCAGATTCTGGTGAGATTCGTAAAATTGTCTCACAAACTTGTTCAGCAAATTCAAGTGATGGCATGCCATCTTTTTCGCCTACAAGATAACTAGATTTGAGTTTGTCTTGCTCTTCAGTTAAATCACAAAGGATTCCTTTGCACCCATACCCGTTTGGTTTGCGAACATTTGGACCGAACGTGACATACTTGTCGTAAATTTTCGTGTAATCACGTTTTACAATTTTGACTTTTGGGAATGTTTTACCAGCAACCGCTTCAACTTCACCGTTGTACCAGTCATGAATTTCTCCCATAGGTTGGGCCATCTCGTCTTTTGAATCTGTGATGAGCGGTGTCATGACGAGATCTTCAAACTCATCAGGCAAATGTTTCTTGGCGAGTTCACTGACCTTCTTCGCGCATTCTTTAAAGGCTTCCCAGTCATGTTTTGCTTCCCATGGTGGATCATGGGCAGGTGTAAATGGATGGAAAAATGAGTGTAAATCAGAGCACGTCAAGTCATACTTTTCATACCAGTGCGCTGCTGGTAATACAATGTCAGCGTAGTTCGCTGAAGAATCCATACGAAGATTCACATTAACTATTAAATCGAGTTTTCCAATTGGAGCATCTTTGTGCCAATTGATTCCATCAACAAGACCTTCAGAACGATCCTCCCCCATCACGTTGTTATGCGTACCGAGTAAGTGCTTTAAGCCATACTCATGCCCCCGCATGCTTGTACCAATTAGATTACCTCTCCAAATCCATAACACTTTTGGGTGATTTTCTTCTGCGTCAACGTCTTCTAATGCAAACTTGTCGTTTCGCTCTGAAAATTGTTTCGCAACCCAAGCGCCAACTTCTTCTTCTGATTCTGCACCTGCAGTGCGAGCTTCTTTTAGGTACTCAATTGGATTTTTCTTATCCACTTGTGGATAGAAAGGCAACCAGCCGTTTCGAACTGCCATTAAATCTTGGTCAGCTGCATGATTACCACCCTTTTCAGGAAATTTTTCTGCCCAAGGTGCCCAAATCGGATCTAACACCATGCCGTCATACCGCCACTGATCTGTATGGAAGTAGAAATAAGACGTGCTGTTCATATGGCGAGGTGGACCTGTCCAATCTGCAGCACCACCAAGGTTTCCGATTGCAGCGTAGGGTCTAATTTTTTCTGTTCCCACATACGAATGGAAGCCCCCACCATTTCTTCCCATACAACCGGTCAAAATACCCATGACCGCCATCGCTCGGTGAATCAAAGGTCCTCCGTGATACCAGTGCAAAGTTCCTGAACCAGTAATGAAGATGCTTTTGCCATGGGTTTTTTCAGCATTGTCAGCCCACTCTCTTGCAACTCTTGTCACAAGTTCGCGATCAACACCAGTTTCTTGTTCTTGCCATGCTGGTGTGTACGCTTGACTTGCATCGTCATAGTCTTTCGGATAGTCACCGCTTAAACCACGGTTGACACCAAGTTGAGCAAGTAGTGCATCAAAAGCAGTCGTCACGAGAACTTCTTTTCCTTCTGCATTCGTCACTCGTTTCACTGGAACACCTCGAAGAACTGTTTCCGCAGCTTTTCCCTTGCCTTCAGTTTGACCAAGATTGGTATCGAAGGTATCTGTAAAGTCTGCGAAGTTCACTTGGACTTCTTCAAACTCCCCGTCATCACTCATGCATGAAAGCATTGGGTCAAAGTCATCGCCTTGATAATCTTTTTCTTGTAGATTCCATCGACCTGTGTTTTCTTCTTCCCATCTATATCCAAGCGTTCCAATTGGAAGACGTACGTTGTCGGTTCCCTGTTCAAGTTGGATCAATTTCCAATCAGCATTTTCCTCATCTTTGTACTGCGAAAAATCTGAAGCACGCATAAATCTACCTGATAGATATGTCCCATCTTCTTGTTCATCAAGTTGGACAACAAATGGCAAATTAGTAAATTGTTTGACATAATCGTAAAAATATTCGCTTCTACGATTGACGTGATACTCTTGAAGAATGACGTGAATACATGAAAGTAAATACGCAGCGTCTGTTCCCGGCCTTGCGGGCACCCACAGGTCAGCAAATTTTGTCACATCAGAATAATTTGGCGCGATATTGACAATTTTTCCGCCGTTATATTTGTGTTCTGATGCAAAGTGAGCATCTGGCGTTCTCGTCATTGGCAAGTTCGAACCAATCACCATCCAATATGTTGACTGATACCAGTCTGCAGCTTCGGCAACATCAGTTTGGTCGCCCCAAATCCATGGCATGATGTGCGGCAGATCGTGGTACCACTCATAAAATGAAAGCATGGTGCCACCAAGCAAATTACTTAACCGATGGCCTGAGATAAAACTCACCATGCTCATCGCTGGGATAGGAGAAAATGAGGCAATGTGGTCGGCTCCATACTTCTTCGTAGTATGAATGATGGATGCCGCCCATATATCAGTTGCCACATCCCAGCTTCCCCTCTTCCAACCCGCTTTACCGCGGGCATTTCGATATTCTTTCTTTCGTTCAGGGTCCGCTTCTATCGCTGCCCATGCTTCTACTGGATCTTTGCCCTTCGCTCGCTCTTCTTCGTACATATCAAGAAGAACACCACGTATATATGGATACTTCGGTCGAACTGGGCTATATGGATACCAAGAAGCAGAAATTCCCCTCTGGCACCCTCTTGGTTCATAACTTGGTGTTTCTGAATTAATTTGTGGCCAGTCAGTTTTCTGGAGTTCCCAGCAAATTAAACCATTCTTCACGAAGACTTCCCATGAACAAGAGCCCGAACAGTTCACACTATGGCTTGTCCGAACACTTCGATCGTATGACCAGCGTTCTCGGTAAAAATCTTCCCAATCGCGGGGTTCATCCGCAATTCGAAACCATCTAGATGCTGCACCATTTGTATTGTGTTCAATCATGAGTTTGATTTCTCCTCGTTTATTGGTCGAGTCGTCGTGACTTGACTACATCCTTCTGGGATAGGAATTTCGCAAGCAATTTGAAATGCTTCTATAAATGGACGGAAATCACGTGCTGTTCCATACACAGCAATGATGCCTTGTCGATTCTGGTCATACACAAGGTTGACGACGACATTCCTGCCGATGGGGTGCTTGCGTTCACTTTCTTGATCAATCTCGTCCTCATGCATTGCTTGAATTGCGACGTACATCAATTCAGAAGGATGTGTTTGCCACCAAATTTCAAATTGCCAATCAAGTAACGAAATTGTGGCTTCACCCGATTCAAATTCTGTATTTGTAGGGTCGATATCCCACTGCAATACTGGAGGGTACCCCTCCCATGCTTCATTCGGAATTTCCATTTCTGGAGATAAGATTTGATCAGGACCAAATTCAGAGTATCCAATATCTTTGGCGACTCCAGTTCCTATACAAGTATCCGTTTCAGATAACACATTGAGTGAAATCCCATCACGTCCGTGGTGAATGACATCTGTATCCACCCTTGAAGGCTGTTCCCAGAAGACAGAAATGGACTGAACACCCTCAAGAGTACTGAGTTCACGCTTGATTGCACCTGCGAGTGCTTGATGTTCAAAGTCCTCAAACTCTGGATTTTGCAGGGTAATTGCGACGTTTCCATCTTCGATGCTGATGCCTTCAACTATTCCAGACGAAAGTAAATGCTCATCGACCCGCGGGTCGTTGAGCGTTTGTAGTGCAGTTCTTACTGCTTTTTCTGTACAAGACATTGAGCGATTCCTCTTAAATGTTGCTCACTGATTGAGATTCTTTTCGGAGTATACTCTTTATTCGGACATGTGTATCCTTTTATATTGTATATTTATGATTTTTTTTCTAACTCGGACAAAACTGCCTTTAATCCTGTTTAAAGGGCATCTTGGCAGAGAGTTTTCCCGTCAGCGTTATCCACAACATCCTGCAAAGTCATACTCCTCAGATTTTTTTGGAGGACTGCAATCGCTTTGTCTAATTGAGTATGCAAAGGACAAAGCGAACTTGTGTGATCTGACCTCCCAAGTGGGCAATCCGTAATCCGTTTCAGAGGGTCTATGACATCCACAATTTGAAGAAGATTGACTTCAGTTGGAGTGCAAGAGATATAAAAACCACCTGTCCTTCCCCTCTGACCTGAAACGTACCCTGCTTTTGCAAGTTGTTGCAACACTTTAATGGTGTACCCTGCTGGCACGCTGGTTCCATAAGCAATTTGTTCGCTCGTTGCAAATCCGCCTTTGCGTTCAGTCAAAAAAATCATAATCCGAAGTGCATATTCTGCTGTTAATGAAAGCATCTGTGTAATTCCCTTTGTTTCAATTTCGCCCTCTTCCTTGTACCTGCAACTGTGCAAAGAGAACTGCTTGTTGTAATTCTTGATTGCTTGGCCAGTGCTGAAGAAGAATCTCAAGGTGCGGAATTGCACTCTGAAACTCTCCTGTTTTCATATACACATCTGCAAGCATTCTGTCGGTATACGGTGGTCTCCAAATCCCGTCATCAATCACGATGTTTAAATGATGAATTGCATCACCTGAGTACTGAAACTCCCCTTTGGCAACATGACGCCACGCGGTTTGCCCATGGTATTCGTGCCATCGAATCCAACCAGAATGTGCAAAGAAAGTAGTGACCAACCCGAACCCTACTATCCAGTACAAAGAAGCCGTTTTGAGCTTACGTTGAAGACGTAATTGAGCCTTGAACACACGAACGTTCGGTTTTGTCACCAATTGAATGGTTTTCACGGTTGCCCATGCATAGATTACGCCAAGCGTTAGCGCGAGTAGAAAAGGCACTTCTCCATAGAGAGTGCGAGTGATGAGCATGACGACAATGCAAACAATTCCCGCCACGATTTCTTGCCACCACGTCCACGGCCACCTTCTATTAGGCTTTACAAAATTATCAAAGGAATGAGTTAGTGGAACTTTTCCATATCCGAAGGAAATGGCATCTTTCGGGCATGACATCACACAATCAAGATCTTTCATGCACGTCGGTGAAACAACACGTCCGTGGACTTGAATTTCATGATGAACTTGAATATTTGAAGTGCATGCTGCGGTGCAATACCCACATCCATCGCATTGACCTTTCAGTTGTATCCCTGCAGGAGAGAATCGATCAAGTAATGCAAACAATGCGCCATAGGGACAAACAAATCTACAAAAGCCTCGTGACCCTAAAAACAATACCGCCAATAATCCGACTGTAATAAACGTTAGAGTCGTCATGAATGTCCCGGGAAGATTGCGCGTAAAATCTGATGTTGTTAGCGACCCGAATCCTTGCCTGTCAGTCAATACCCTAAACCCTGCCCAATTACTGCCCTCATACATTCTGAGAATCGTTGGCCAGACAAACATATAAAGGAGCGCTCCTACCGCCACGAGCGGTAGAATCCTAGAACGAATTGACTTGGGCTTGATATGCGCCTTCTTCAGAAGCCAAGTTGATAAATCTTGTAACGCGAGAATATGGCAAGCCCATGAGCAGAAGAACCTCCCGAACAATAAAACACTCAACAGGAGAATGCCAAGAAGGATTGTTCCCACAGTGATGATCCCTTGCTCAATCGTAAACATCGCTTCGTTGAGTTCAAATGGAGAGAGTGTTTCTCCATATATTTTCCAATGAAGGAGATGAAGGAGGAATAGAACATACACAAGAGACAACACCCACGCTCTTTTCGTGTTCATCCGCTTTTGCCTTCGTTGAATTTGTTCCAATTTATCTGTTTTTACTACATGCATAAGTTATGGACGAGCCCGCAAGAAATCATTGCCTTACGTGTTGTTGTATCATATAATAGGATATATGTATCTTTTTAGTATGATTCGGCAAAATTGACCACCAAAAACAACATTTTTAAGAGGAATCCTTGATGAAAAAGCAAACGTGGGCTGAACCATGGCGGATTAAAATGGTTGAACCAATCAATATCCCAACTAAAAATAAAAGGCAAAAAGCACTTGATAAGGCTGGGCATAACACCTTTTTGCTTGAAGCTGAAGATGTGTACATAGATTTACTGACTGATTCTGGAACGTCTGCAATGAGTGATCGCCAATGGGCTGGCATTATGTTGGGAGATGAAGCGTACGCAGGTTCACGAAATTATTACAACTTGGAGCGAGCAGTACGTGAGCATTACGGATTCAAACATCTCATTCCAACTCATCAAGGCCGCGGAGCAGAACACATTCTTTCGCAACTATTCATCAAGGATGGTGATTTCGTTCCGGGGAATATGTACTTCACGACGACTAAATTTCATCAAGAACATGCAGGCGGAACATTCGTTGACGTCATCATTGATGAAGCGTACGACCCTTCAAGCGAATTTCAATTTAAGGGAAACGTCGATCTTTCAAAACTTCAAGCACTTATTCAAGAGGTTGGGAAAGAACACATCCCCTACCTCTCCCTTGAAACGAATGTCAATATGGCTGGCGGGCAACCCTGTAGCATGCAAAACATCATCGAAACAAGTGCGTTGTGCCATTCGTATGACATCCCAGTCTTTCTAGATGCAACTCGCGCTGTTGAAAATGCATGGTTCATCAAACAGAGAGAAGAAGGATTTTCAGACTGGTCAGTCAAAGAAATACTGAGATACATTTGTTCACAAGTTGATGGCTGCACGATGTCAGGAAAAAAGGATTCGCTTGTCAATATCGGCGGGTTTCTTGCACTCAATGATGAACGACTTGCAGAAGAAGCGAGAAACATGCTTGTTGTCTATGAAGGACTGCATACCTACGGCGGAATGGCTGGAAGAGATATGGAAGCAATGTCCATTGGGATTGCTGAATCTGTTCAGGAAGATCACATCGAATCAAGAATAGGCCAAGTATTCTATTTAGGAAACAAATTACTTGATGCTGGGATTCCCATCGTAAACCCGATTGGTTCTCACGGCGTATTCATAGACGCAAAATCATTTTTGAACCATCTTCCTAAAGAAGCATTTCCTGCACAAGCGTTGGCTGCTGCAATTTACCTTGACTCAGGAGTACGCGCAATGGAACGAGGTTCAGTTTCTGCGGGTCGAGATGCTGATGGACAAAATATCTATCCAGAATTGGAACTTGTTCGCCTCACGATTCCAAGGCGGGTCTATACCCAATCACACATGGATGTTGTTGCTGAATCAATCCAATCAGTCTGGGAAAATAGGCATCACATCACTGGGCTAGAAATGGTCCACGAGCCAGAGCGGTTGCGTTTCTTCCAAGCGCGATTCATGCCCCTTACACCAAGCACTTTGCCGAATAAGGGAACACAATGTGAACCGTTGGAATCGCCCTGTTCCACCTCAAATTGAGGATTTAGTGCGATTCACATTCACATTACATAATTATAATCACGGCTTTTAGCGTGCCAATTCATCTTCTTGAAGTGATTTCACTTCTTTTTCGTTGCTATTTCCTTTCGCCTATGAAAGAATGACGCATGGGTATGGAGCGGTACTTAAGAAGGATCTAAAAATGCAAAAAATCGTACTTTGTTTACTTATAATTCCATTGTCTACTTGGTCGACTGTTAAAGGTGATGTGCAGGCTGAAAATGCACAGTTAGTTTCCACACCTTCTATTCCAGGAGATACAGTTGCGTTCTCACTCGCAGCTGACAATGAAACAATTGTCCTTGGGGCGTACAAAAAAAATTATCCAGGCAACGGACCAGATTCTGGTGCTCTGTATGTATTTGATCGTGATGGAACGGGTTGGGTTCAATCTGACTATCTTGCTGCTTCAGATGGAGCAGGTTTCGATTACCTTGGCTGGGCAGTTGATATTGAAGCAGATGTAATTGCAGCAGGTGCAAGTTGGGCAAACGAAACGTACGTAAAAAGTGGTGGCGTGTATATCTACCGCCACGGTAAAACATGGGTGGAAGAAGCACTCATTGTTCCAAGTGATTTGCCCGAAGAAGCGAACTTTGGTCATAGTGTTGACCTTGATGGCACACGGTTGATTGTTGGTGCCCCTTACATAGATGAAGCCGTAAACGCACAAGGCGTTGTGTACATCTTCAATGATGATGGAGATTGGACTCAAGAAGCACGGCTTACACCAGGCAATCTTGATGTGAACTTTGTTGGTGCTTCAGTTGGGATCGATGGAGAGATCGCGGTTATCGGTGCGCCAAGAGACAACGGAGATGGCGTCAGCGCTGGAAGCGTATTCATTTACGAACGCATTGGCAACGACTGGACTTATATCACACGTCTGACACCAGATACTCCAGAGCCTTACAGTTATTTTGGCAATAGTGTTTCGATAGAAGGCAACACAATTCTTGTTGGTGCTGAGTACTCCAATGTAGTTGGCACAAACACGGGTGCAGTCTTTGTGTTTGAATCAGTTGGAGCGGTTTGGACCCAAACTCAAATATTAACCCCGAACGACAATTGGGCATGGGCGCACTTCGGTGGTTCACTCGAAATTCAAAATGAGCAAATTGCCATCGGAGCGTATGGACATCCAACCTCCACAGGCGCTGCGTACCTATTTGAACGAAGTAAAGATGGCTCCTTCACTCAAACATCACAACTCCTTGCTTCAGATGGCACTGCAAATGACCGCTTCGGTAATGATGTTGCTCTCGGGGCAAACTTTGTTGCCGTCGGCGCACCCTACTGGACAGACGAACAAGGGAGTGCTTACGTGTTTGACCTTGGAACAGAACCACCTCGAAATGCTAGTAAAAACACAAACCGACATCCGGCTGGTGTTGGAAATTCGTTAGGCAAAAAAAGAACCGGCACCGTTCGAAGTGGGGTTAATTTTGATTACTTTGGCAATTTCAATGGTCATGATTATTTTGTGACCACTGAAGTCATGGAATACTACGACGCGCATGAAATGGCGAACGTGATTGGCATGCTTCTTGATCGTCCTGCTGCGCTTGCAACAATCAATAGCCAAGAGGAAAGCGACTTCGTGCAATCTGTCAGCCTTGAATTGTATTGGATTGGACTAAGCGATCTTGCTACGGAAAGCATTTTTGAATGGGATAGCGGCGAACAACTGAGTTGGACGGATTGGGGAAACAATGAACCAAACAAAAATGGTGGCACTGAAGATGTTGTTGTCATGAACTGGTTGTTTAGTGGGAAATATCTAGGGTGGTCCGATTGGAAAGAACAATACCGTTTTGCAGCAGCACTCATTGAAATTGATGGTGAAGCTTGCAGCGGTGATGCAGATTTTGATCATGACATTGATGCAGATGACCTTGCCATCATCATTGCAACTTGGGGCGGCATTGGTGGCGTGGGTGACATCAACCATGATGGCGCGATTGATATTACAGACTTACTCTGGTTACTTGATTATTGGGGCGCTTGCCCGTAAAGCGGCTGAGATGATTCTAGTGACAGGCACGAGACATCCTTGCTGTGGGGACATGCATACAAAAATATCGCAAAGCGATATTTTCAATGCGTGTCCCCTTTGCGAATTCTTAGATATTGGTCTGCTATGTAGACGTAAACGTTAGCCAATTTCGGTTCGTCCTATCAAAATCAATCTACTTGTCTTCTTCGGTAATTCCCATACCACTTCGATCGGGGTACATCGGCCTTGGTGGTTTGATGTATGGATGAAGTTCAATCTCTTCTTGGATCGTTTGAATGGCAACATCAAGTTGAGGATCATCTGGGGTAAATGGATCTCCATCCTCTACCATCAATGATGGATGCGCAATTACTTCAATATCTGGCTCAACTCCGTGACCTTCGATGCCCCACGTTCCATCTGTTTCATAAAATCCGAAGGTTGGCACTGAGGTATACCCTCCGTCAATCAACGCAGGGTTGCCGGATATACCAATCAACCCGCCCCACGTTCTCGTGCCAATAATTTTCCCAAGTGCTGCTTTTCTAAACAGCCAAGGGAACATGTCTCCACCAGAACCGGCAGCACCATTAATGAGCATGACTTTTGCACCTTGGTGAGAGTCGTGAGGCCAAGGCCAATCATGACCATCTCTTCGTGCCCAATAATTCGTGCGTGGTCTATTTAACAGTTCAATAAAGCGGTTCGGAATCTGCCCACCACCATTCCATCGTTCATCAATAATAATCCCCTCTTTACCAATCTGTCCATAAAACTGCCTAAACAAATCGTTTTGGCCATTCACACCTGTATCAGGGACGTAAATGTAACCAACGCGTCCATCAGTCATTTCTTCGACATATCGCCGGTTGGTTTCAATCCAATCTCGGTAACGAAGTGAACTCTCTGAGTACATCGGTTTCACCACGACTTCTCGTTCATTCTCACTACCCCAAGATGGCTGATCACTTACTGTCAACACTGTTATCTTCCCTTGTGTATCGATGAATGAAGCGTAAATATCTTGATTTACATCAATCTCCAATCCATTGACAGCAAGAATATAATCGCCAACTTCAACGTCAACTCCTTGCATGCTCAATGGCCCGCGTGCATCTGCATCCCAACTTGCACCCTCATAAATTTTTGTAACTTGGTACGCAACGCTACCTTCTTCATCCTCTACAAGATCATAGTCAGCACCGAGCATGCCAACAGATACATTTGGTTGACGCTCGACATCACCTCCGAAGTAATATGCATGTCCTGCATTTAGTTCACCAATCATTTCACCAATTAAGAAACTGACGTCCTCTCTTGTTGTGCAATCTGGAATCATTGATGCGTACCGTTCATGCACAACTTCCCAATCAACACCATGCATGTTCGGGTCATAGAAAAAGTCTCGTTGGATTCGCCACGCGTCTCGCAAGATTTGAGCCCACTCTTTCTGCGGATGAACTTTTGCATTCATTGAACTTGTGTCAAGTGAATTTGAAAGTGATTGACCAGAAGATGCGCTTACAATTGCACCTCCACCTCTACTTTGCACTAATAATTTCTTCCCATCACCCGACATTGCATACCCACCGACACCAGAGATAACATTCTTAGGGTCGTCATCAAATTCAGCGATGTCGTAGAGTTTTATTGAAGGCATGCCTCCACCCATTGACATGTACAACAATTGGTTTTTGTGATTGACTGAAAGTTCGCCGTATGTTCCGTTACTAATCGGAAGTAAAATTGCTCGATTTTGGAACCCTTCAAGGTCAATGACAATTGGCTCCTCATCCTCAGTATCGCCATCAGGCGCATCGTCCGAAGATAACTCACGTGTTGTCCGTGTCACTTCCCACGTGCCTGAAACACCCAACTCAACCATGTTCCATGTTCCTTTCATTGAATCACCGTCAACAGTGCCTTCAAAAATTGAAGTGATTCCTTCTTCAGTTGACTTGGAGTACAGAGTGTTTGTGTCCAAATCAAACGTAATTTCTCCATCAAAATCATCGCTTTCACCCATCACTTCTGCACTGCCTGTAATGACGCCTTCTTTGTCGACGTAAAACGTCAACTCAATTGAAATCTCATCTTCTGGAAGTCCAAGTGCTGAGAAACCATTTATTGTTCCACTCCATTGTCCATAAAGTGGATGCTCAGTATCCCATTTCGATTCTTCACCATCTTCATCACCCTCTTCTTCACCTTCATCCTCATCACTTGCTTCATCAGATGTTTCAGATTCCGCCTCACCCTCTTCTACTTCAGCAGTCTCGCCTTCTTCTGCCTCGTTCTCACCTTCTTCTTCACCCTTCTCTTCTTCCTCTTCCCACGTTTCTTCATCGAGTTCAATGAGTGTGGGGTTTTCGACATCCCCGTTCAAAGGCACTGCAAGAATGCTGTCACTATCTGTATAGATAAAAGAGGTGTCAATCGTTGAATACTCTGGAGAGAAATTTATTCCTGATGCGTAGTACAAATAGTTCCCTTCTCTATCAAACGCAGGACTCTTTGCGTTGAAGAATCCCTCCGTCACTTGATGCAGTTGTTCATTTTCAATGTCATATAAAAAGATCGCACGTGTCCCCGAATCAAGCATCAGCGCAGTCGCAATCCAAGCACTGTCATGAGAAACTGAAATTGAAGGTGTTTGTGCCCATGGATCCGTAAAGATGTGATTCACTTCCCCACTCTCAACGTTCAGTAAAAATGCTGCACCTGCTTTGTCAGAATAAATAATGTGTGAAGAGTCTGGGGTGAATGTCCGAAGATACCTCCAACCCTCACTGTTGTCTGTGAGTTGCCTTCGCTCACCCTTCCCATCTGATTGTTGCAGGTAAATTTCGTACTCACCATCTTCATCAGATAGATATGCAATCCATCGACCATCGGGAGACCAGATTGGGTCGCGTTCAGCGATACCCGAAGTTCTCGTAAGATTTCTGGTGATGCCTGTATCCTCATCAGCAGGCAACGTCCAAATATCACCTCTTGCTTCAAGGACTGCTTGTTTTCCTGTTGATGAAATACTGCCATCAGAAATGTAATCTGAATAGTCAATCGTCTTTGGTCGTAGTGTTGGTCTGTCTGTAGGAATGACAACATCCACAACATTCGATTGTTTAGTGACAAGATCAAACAACAATAAATCGGGCCCATGCTGAAAAACAATTTCACCGCCACCATAGGGACCCGGACCCATAGCGGCGAACTTCACGTCAAA
>CAZVVI010000005.1:33658-49723 GCA_964630505.1 uncultured Isosphaeraceae bacterium
CATGGTTGCATCTGGTCGAATTCCCTGAGCATTCAAGAAACATGTTGAACCAAAAATAACTGCTGAAAAAAAGGTAGCGAATTTGAATGACATGTGTTGTTCTCTTTGTGTTCTCTTTGTGTTTAGGGGATTAATTGATTCAATTCCAACTGAACGCAAATCATAACACCATATTTCATTACATCAACAGGTTGAGAAATCACATCTTTTTGTCTTTTTGTTCATCTGTAGTTTCAAACAAAAATAGTGTCCAAGAACAAATTGTGTCGCCAACGACCTGTAAAATAGGGTTTGAAATAAAGCAAAACGGCTTCGGAGGCATTTTTCCTTACAAAAAGGCCTTTTAACTGGTTTTGGCCTATTTACGCCCTACACTTCCGATGTGAAAAACCCTTCATATCTCCTTAGACCATTGGTCAGCGTGCTAACTACGTTGCTTTTATATGGCGCTGCTTCTGCCCAAAGTGCAAACTATGAAGAATATTTTGTCCCATATCATGCTGCGAGTGGCTCTCTGTTAAACACTTCTAGGAGCACAACGACTCTTTACTCGCACCTTGTACATGTGAAACATGCTCCATCTCTACAAATCGATTTTGGCCGAACTGCATTACCTCAAGGCACACTGTTGCGTATGACTTCCATCAAAGATGGCTCGACTCAACACCTCAATGCCTCGACTTTTGAGCAATGGCGAAGGAAAAGTGCATGGTTTAATGGCTCTTCTGTTCTTGTCGAACTCATCGCAGAGCCAAATACAAACGCTGCAGAAGTCACCATAGAAGGCGCAACTTTGCTGCGATTTTTTGGTGATGACCGATCCATTTGTGATGGAATTGATGATCGAGAACCAAGCAATGAACTTCGAGATGGCAGGGCAATTCCTGTGTTTTGTTCGGCATGGATAATTGATGATCCAAACCACACCTTGCTCACCGCAGGACACTGTTGTGATGGTGGTGATTCGATTGATGGAATCGCAACAATTCAGTTCAATGTTCCACAGAGCGATAGTTCAGGCAACCCTCAACACCCTGCCCCGTCTGATCAATACTCTTCTGATCCAGAATCATTACAAGGAGATTTGACTGGTCTTGGAAATGACTGGGCATACTTCGGTTGTTTCCCAAACTCAGAAACTGGGCTTACACCTTTCGAAGCTCAGAATGATTTTTATGTTCTTTCAAATCAGGCCCCTAGTGGTAGTGGGCAGGTAATTTCAATTACGGGGTATGGCTCGACAGATGGAACAGTCCCAAATCAATTGAATCTTGCACAGAAAATTCACTCTGGTCCGTATGCTGGTGTTGAGGGTACTGTTATCAGGTACCGAGTTGACACCTCTGGGGGCAATAGTGGCTCTGCTGTACTAAACCTTGACACTAGTGAAGCTATCGGGATTCATACAAACGCTGGCTGTGGGGATAATGGTTCTGGTGCAAATCATGGTTGCGCTATAAATAATTCTGGATTGCAAGTTGCACTTGCGAATCCACTAGGTGTTTGTATCCCAAATATCATGTTTTATAATTTCGCTGATGGATTGCCACTTGATGCTGATCCAACAATTCCAACAACCATCTCCTTTTCAGTTACTGCGGGTGGCGAGACACCCATCTCAAATTCTGTAAAGGTCATCTTAAATGTAAATGGAACAGAAGAAATAGTAAATGCCATTTTTCTCGGTGATGAACAATATGAAGTCACTTTGCCTGGATTTGATTGTGGCGACGAGGTAAGTTACTACTTCGAAGCTCGAGGAGATGGTGGAACAATTCTTCATAATCCAGAAGACGCACCCACAGATCAACATGCTCTGATTATCGGCACTGTGAATGATGAAATAATCCTTTCTGAAAGCTTTACGACTGGCTATCCAAGTGACTGGTCAACTTCTGGGATTTGGACGATGACCTTCTTCTGTGCTCCAGCAAATGAATGTGATGGACCTCCCTACGCATACTTTGGAAATGCAGCAAACTGCAATTACAATGAGAATAACGATCCGGTTTCAGGCAGTGTCATCACACCTGAGATATCAATCGCTGGGGTTGAGGGCACTATTCTTTTGTCTTTCTGCAATGCCTTGCAAACGGAATTTGTCGATGGTGGCGGTTTTGATCTTGCCGAACTCTATGTCAATGGTACCTTTGTTGAACAGGTAGAAGATTCATTAACTTGGGAAGTGCTTGAGTACGATCTCACGGATATCGTAGATGACACCATTCAAGTGGAATGGCGATTCGATTCTGTTGATGGACAAAACAATGACTTTAGGGGTTGGCATATCGATGGGATTAACATTATCGCTAGAACAGTTGAATGCGTAATGCCAGATCCAACTGGAGCATGCTGTGTTGAAGATGTATGCTCAATCCTCACACAAGCAGAGTGCAGTGGAACTAATGGAGCCTACCTAGGGAATGATTCTTCATGCGATGACGAACCTTGTGCATTCACTGGAGCGTGTTGTTTAGATACAAGTTGTTCACTACTCACGCTTGCAGATTGCGATGCTCTTGGTGGAACTTATCTGGGTGACAATTCTCCTTGCACTGACACCCTATGTGATCCAATTGGTGCATGCTGCCAAGGCATCAGTTGCTCTGCATTAACAGAAGCAGATTGCGATGCATTGACAGGGATATATCAGGGAGATGAAACAACGTGCGATGATGGACATTGTTCATGTCCTGCAGATCTCAATGATGATACTGTTGTTAATGTGAATGATCTACTTACAGTCATCAAGGCATGGGGTACCGCTGGTGGAGTTGCTGACATCAACGGTGATGGAATCGTCGATGTTGGTGATTTGCTTGAAATAGTAGGCAGCTGGGGACCCTGCAGTTAAAATTTGCCCATAAAACGCTTTATTTTCTTGGCTTTTCGCTAAATAATGGCCTATTCTTGTAGGCATGAATACCAAACTCTCTCTCCTATCGACGTCAATATGTGCTTTATGCACATATCTGCTTTCAATGAGCGTTTCTGCTCAAACAATTACGAACGACTATGTCGAGTCAACTCTTTCAAAGGAGCAGTCGAACTCGGCACCACCGTGGGCTTGCGGAACAGTAGTAACTCCAGAATACAATGAACAAATAGAGCGGTGGCTATCGGATGGAACTTGGGAGAGATATAGCTCCAGAGATCTTTCTGGAATCAGAGGGAACATTACAATTAAAGTTATATTTCACATCGTCCAAGAAGACGATGGTTCTGGGAACACACTAACAGCTGATTTTTGTCAGGTGCAAATTGATCAAATGAATGAAAATGTTTTTGACATTGGTATCGAGTTTTGCATAGAAGACATTTTGTACCATCCAGATTCTGATTACACCACAGTAGTTGCTGGTGATTCTTCAACAACTCCATCCATGGGTTTTGTTTCAGATTCTTTGAACGTGTATTGCGTCCCAACACTTATGGGCGCAGGCGCATTTGCAGTTTTTCCGCCAGACCGTCTCGATATGGTCATTGACGACGACTACATGTTTCCTGGTCACGAAGTGTTTGGGCATGAACTAGGTCATTTCTTCGGCCTAGTCCACACTTTTCAAGGCGGAGATGAATGTGTTGATGGAAGCAATTGTGCAACTGCTGGGGATTTCATGTGCTGCACTCCGGCTGATTATGGCGGAAGTCAATATGATGGGAGTTGCAATTACATTGGCGGTGGAGTTGATGGCTGCAACGGGGATCCATACAACCCAGATGGGGAGAACTTGATGTCATACGGGTCTCAAACATGCATGGATTATTTCTGCGAGGATCAATTGTCGTTGTTTCTTTCCATTGCTGAAGTAGAGCGTGCAAACGTACATGGCTTATGTACAGCTGCGCAATTTGATTTTCCAGATGGATTGCCACTTTCCGCATTACCAACAGAGCCAACTACAATTCAATTTTCAGTTGAAGAGGGAAATGAAGCGCCTATTACAGGTTCCGTTAAGGTCGTTTTGAATGTGAATGGCACTGAAGAGATTCTTGATACGACTTTCTTGGGTAGCGAGGAATATGAAGTCACACTTCCAGGATTTAGTTGCGACGATGTTGTGAATTATTACTTTGAAGTGCAGTGTGACGGTGGCACAGTAGTCCTTGACCCTGAAGATCCGGGCATAGAACAACACTCACTAATCATTGGAATTGTGAATGACGAAGTAATCTTTACCGAAAGTTTTACGACTGGCTATCCAAGTGATTGGTCTACCTCTGGAATTTGGACGATGACCTACTTCTGTGCTCCATCAAACGAATGTGATGGGCCACCATTTGCATATTTTGGAAACGCAGCGAACTGCAATTACAATGTGAATAACGATCCTGTCTCAGGCAGTGTCATCACACCTGAGATATCAATCGCTGGGTACGAAGGAACTATCTTGTTCTCGTTCTGTAATGCGTTGCAAACAGAGTATATTGATGGCGGCGATTACGATCTTGCAGAGTTATATATCAACGGTTCGTTAGTTGAACGGGTAGAGGACTCATCATACTGGGAAATTCTTGAATATGATCTCACGGACATTGACAGTGACACCATTCAAATTGAATGGCGATTCGATTCTGTTGATGGTCAAAACAATGACTATCGCGGTTGGCATTTCGATGGTGTCCAAATTGTTTCAAGAACAGTTGAATGTGTGATGCCAGATCCAACTGGAGCGTGCTGCGTAGGTCTCGATTGTTCTGTAATTACTCAAACAGACTGTAAAACTTCTGGAGGAACGTACCTAGGTGACGATACGACGTGTGAGGATGATCCATGCACTGCAACAGGCGCATGTTGTATCGATACTAATTGTTCAGTAGTTTCTCAATCAGATTGCGAATCAGCAAATGGAACATACTTTGGTGATGATTCCTCATGTGCAAATGAGGTATGTGGAGATTGTGTTGTATCTGATGATTTTGGAACTAACACAGGTCTTTGGGCACTAGATACAAATCGCCCTGAGATCATGGCAGTTTCTGACTCAAACAATCAGTTAGACTTCTGGGCACCTTCAGAAAACACTGGCTTCCTCGACGCAATGGCTGTTGCAATGTCAGATGGCTGGAAAGTTGATATGACCCAAGATTGGGCATTTAGCGCCAACTGGAAGATTTCTCCCCCAACACCTGATTATGGGGATGTTGGCATTGCGTTCGTACTCGCACTTGAAGGCGATATGGATAATTTTTATATCGAAAGGGGCTACACATTGGGTGGCGGTGTTGCATACGACCCTAACTTTGGTTTTGTCGACCATTACGAAACAACCAACCTTTGGTACGACGGGGTGAGGGTGATTCAAACAGAATATGACCGATACTACACAACAAATACCACATACATTTGGTACGACGCTTCTACGCAACGAATCTATTACAACGATGCGTTGTACGTGCCATTCGATGCAGGCGTTTCTCTGGCTGGATTGTCAAGTGAAACTGAAGCGTGGGTGGGCTTTGCAGGCTACAACTTCGGATTAGTCCCAGCATTTTCTACGGGTTCATTATGGGCTGACGATGTTTGCATGATTGATGGCTCGATAATCGTTGAGTCGAATTGCCCTGCTGATCTCAACGATGATGCCGTCATAGATGTCATAGACCTCTTGCTCGTGATTGATGAATGGGGTTCAACTGGTGGCAACGCAGACATCAATGGCGATGGCATAGTTGATGTTGTTGACCTACTTGAGATTGTTGGAAACTGGGGTCCTTGCACGTAAGTCAACTTCTTCTACAATCCCATCATGGCAAATCATACTGTGCAACTTGAAGGCGACATGCAGCATTGGCTTTCGCAACACGCATGCCGTCCTTCACCTGCGTTGCAAAAACTCTGCGATGTCACATTAACTCTCCAAGACGCAGAAATGCTTACATCTCCTGAGCAACTCCAATTCCTTTCATTCCTTGCTTCAACAATTCAAGCAACGCATGCGATTGAAATTGGGGTGTACACAGGTGCAAGTGCGCTAGCGATTGCAGAAGTTCTTCCTGAAGATGGAACGCTCATTGCATGTGATATCACAGACGAATTTTTGCAATACGCCCAACCAGCATGGGAGGCTGGTGGAGTTACACACAAAATTAAACCTCACATTGCTCCTGCAACCCAAACCCTTCAGTCATTACTTCAAGATGGTCACGCAAACTCGTTTGACTTTATGTACATTGATGCGGACAAAACGAATAGTCAAGCATATTACGAGTTTGGGCTAGAACTTCTAAGAAAAGGCGGCATCATTACGATTGATAATATGTTTTACGGTGGTCAAGTTTCTGATGCCTCTTTTCAGGATGAAAATACTGTTGCAACAAGGGAACTTGCCGCTTTCCTTCAACAAGACCAACGCGTCGACTACTCCCTTATCCCAATTGGAGATGGGCTTGCGGTGACCCATATAAGAAGCAAACCCAATTTCTGAGCAATCACTCATTCAAGAGTACAATACACAAATGCGTTTCGTACCCTATCTTCTTGTCATTGCTACGCTTGCTTCGTGTAAAACGATTGAGCGTGCGAACGAAAATGCTCGGCCTGTTCGAGCAACCGGTGCATACCCAGGAGAAGTTCCAAATATGCTCAGAGGAACCATCAAGCAACATGTTGCGATGATGGGGTATGACCAAGTCTACAACGATACGTATGAACCTCAAGTTGCATCAGGATATGGATTGGTCGTTGGCTTACAGGGGACAGGTTCTAATGAGATGCCTCCTCAAGTTCGGGCACATATGATGGCTGACTTGGCCCTTCGAGGTATGGGCGAATCGACAAGAGGATGGGGCAATTTAACGCCTTCACAACTCTTAGATTCTAAAAATACAGCAGTTGTCATCGTCGAGGCGATTATCCCTCAAGCAGCAACTGGGCGGAAACCTGCTAGAGGGAATTTAGATAAAGACCACCCATCCCTCCGCGGCACAGAATTTGACATACACGTGTTTGCTGAACCAAGCAGCGGAACAATAAGTCTAGAGGGTGGCTATCTGCTTCCAACTTTTCTGCGACTCGGCCAGTTGACTACTGGAAAAAGCCAAGCAAGAGAAGTTGCAACTGCGAGTGGGGATGTATTCATCAACCCGTTTTCAGATTCAAATGCAATCGGACAAGACTATATACGCCGAACTGCAGGACGTGTACTTGAAGGCGGAGAAGTCCTGCACAACATGCCCATGCGGCTGATTCTAATCGAACCTAGCCATGCACGCGCAACAATGATTCAAACTGCAATTAACAGAGTATTTCCTGAGGAATTCGGGCAAGATGGTCCAACAGCTCATGGCATTAACGATGAGCAAATTGAAATACGCGTTCCGCCGTCGTGGAAAGATGACGTGCCAACATTTATGAATCTCATGACGCACATCACGATGAGACTCCAAAATCCTGAAGCAGTTGCTATTTCTGTAAAACGGCTACTCCTTGATGACCCTAGTCCTAAAAATGCTGATGCTGCAACATGGCGTTGGCGAGCCATCGGTGACCGTTCACTGCCCCTGATTAGAGAACTGTATGACCACCCAGACGAACTTCCTAGAATTGCCGTACTCAGAGCAGGTGGAGGGCTTGGCGATCCTATCAGTATTCCGTTTTTAGTCGAGATGGCAACATCCAACATCGGGCTCGGAAGCAGACTCGACGCGATTGAATTGTTAGAACAGATGCCACCTGATTTACGAATCGAAACAGGACTTCGACCCCTACTCAATTCTGACGATTTGGAAGTTAGACTAAGGGCAACCGAAGCGCTTGCGAAACGGGATGATCCAATTATCAAGAAATTTGCCATCAGCAAAAAGTTTGACTTGCTCCTTGTTCCTTCAGAGCACAACATGGTCTACGTGACGCAAACTGGCTGGCCAAAAATATTTTTAACTGGGAAAATTGAAATTCAACGACCGCTCACATTATCAACTTGGAGCAATACCTTGCTCGTCAAGGAAGACCCTGAAGATGAGAAAATGCTTGAAGTTCGTTTTCGAGATAACGAAAAGCAAAAAACCGTGAAGGAGCAGGTCTCACCAGATTTGCCTCGATTCACCATGTTCCTCGCCCATCAAACAACTCCTGAATCCCCCGCTGCTGGGCTTAATCTGTCATATAGCCGCACAATTGGGGCTTTACATTCCCTTTGGAGAGAACAGTATCTCAATGCGGATTTCAAAGTAGAGCAAGATCGCCTTCTCTCTAAAATACAACGGCTTGCTTCTGAAACAACGTACACACCAAGACCTGACTATGGTGATGGAATTTCACCATTAGAAGAGTCTCGATTCATAATTCCCCAGCCCCCTGCGATTGCCGAGGAACAAAATTCAACCCCATAATCAGCTTTTCTGGTCATCTGAGGGCAATAACCCCGATAATTTACTTGGCTTCTTAGCCAATTTCGCTAGTATGGGGTACTCCCTGTACCCCTTTTTAGGGACAAAAAACGGCTTCAGGATGAAGCTGAACAATAAGACAGGAGGTCTTTCTTTTCATGCGGCTATCTAAAATCACCATTGCAGGCTTTAAATCATTCGCCGATACGACGGAGTTTATCTTTGACGCCCCAATCATTGGAATCGTTGGTCCCAACGGCTGCGGCAAATCAAATGTTGTAGATGCAATAAAGTGGGTTCTAGGAGAGCGATCCGCCAAAATGCTTCGAGGTGAAGCAATGCTTGATGTCATCTTTGCCGGTTCCGCCGTACGCAAACCTCTTGGTGCCGCTTCAGTCACATTAACGTTTGAAAATCCAATAACTTCTCCAAACGAGAGTGATCCTACAAATCGTCGCTTTCTATCCGTTAATACAGATGAGGTCGGTGTTACGAGACGACTCTTTCGTGATGGTCGAAGCGATTACCTCATCAATGGCAATAAAGTCCGCCTTAAGGATATTAGAGAATTGTTTCTTGACACTGGAATCGGCACAAATGCTTACTCCATCATCGAGCAAGGTCGAGTTGCTGCGATGCTCAATGCAAATCCAACTGAACGTCGTGCAATTTTAGAAGAAGCAGCAGGTGTTGCTCGGTTCAAAACACGGCGAAAAGAAGCAGAACGCAAACTAGAACGAACTGAAGTAAACCTCGTTCGAGTTCGGGAACAACTCGCAAGTACAGAGCGACGACTCCGAATTGTTCGTAGCCAAGCTGAAAAAGCTAGAAAATTTAACAAACTTGATATTCGGCTCAAGGAAATTCGCACACATGTAGTACTTGATCAATTCCATGAACTACACACCCAACTTCTAGGGCTTACAAACCGGCTCACGATGCTCGAAGATGAACGTCAAGCCGTCGCAAAAGAGTTGCTTGAGTTAGAAGACGCAAAACAACAATCAGAAATTGATCGACACCAACTACAAACCAGCCATCAAACACTGCTTCAGAAATCAACTGAACATGAATCAACTATTCGTCATGCAACGCAACGCTGCGAAATGATGGACAGATCAATTCAAGAATCGAAGCAACAAGTAAGTGACGAGAGAACACGATTAGCTGAACTCAAAGCTAAAGAGGTCGCACTCGCTGGGGAACGCGAGGGTGCTGCAGAGCAAATCGCCGCTTCTGCTGAACGACTCGCTGAAATTGATCGAAAAGTTGATGCAGTTTCAAGCGAACACGCTTCCATTGGCCAGAGAGTCATTTCAATTCAAGATCAACTTGCAGATGTTCAAGATGAACTCGAAGAGAAGGGGTCAACTCAAGCTCAAATTCAAGCAGTCGCTCAAACTGCGAAGGAACGTCTCAATAGCCAACGAGAACAATACATCCGCACACAAAAAAGTAGCACTCAAGTCAAGACTGAGTTAGAAACATTGAGAATGACCCGTGACGAGACTGCGAAACATATGAACGAGGCGAAGGAAACAGTCTCTGAACACGAAAAAGTGTTAAAGACTCATGATTCAGCATCTCACGCACTAGGCGAACAAGCAGAGCAACTTGCAAGCGAATTGGAAACGATGCGTCATCAACGTGCCTCTTCAGGTTCGCGTTTGCACTTGCTTGAAGAAATGCAAGATGCCCGTGATGGTCTAACAGATGCAGTGAAGCATGTTCTTGACAATCAACAACAGTTTCCTCACATCACATGCATGCTTGGTGATGCAATAGATGCAAACCACTCAGATGCACATCTAGTTGAAGTTGCACTTGGACAAAATATCCAATTGCTTCTCGTTGATTCAAGCCAACATGTTGAAGGAATTCAACACAACCTAGAAACTGTTGCAGGCAGAGTTGGGCTATTGCCTCTTGATGTTCATGTAGAAGAGCCAACTCACGACCATCAGCAAGTCACTCCACTGCTCAGTCTAATTAAAGTAAAAGAATTCGCTACTGCTGCTGCCCATAAATTGTTAGGCAAGACCGCGGTGGTGAGCAACCTTTCCACTGCAATTGAAATGCAACGCTCAATGCCAAACTGGCGATTTGTCACAATGAATGGCGACCTCCTAGAAACTGACGGTCGTATTTACGTTGGCAAAACAACTTCTGGAAACCAAGAAGGATGGCTCACACGAAGAATTGAAATTAGTGCGCTAACTGTTGAAGTTTCAGCAATTGATCAGCAAATTGATCAGCGACAAAGTCAACTAAGTGAACTGTTGCACGAAAATGAACAAGCCAAACAACAGCAACGGAATTCAGCCCAACGTGTGCGAAGTGCAAGGAATTCAGTTGTGGAGTATGAATACCAACTTCAGAGATTTGATGACGATATCAATCGTTGTGTTACTCAATCTCATGTCTTACAAGAAGAAACTGAAGAACTTTCACAATTCATCTTACAGAGCGAAACTGAATTCAATCGCGCTGAACTTGAATCGAATGAAATTTCATCAAACATAGAAAAGTTGACCACAACGAGAGCGAATCTTCGAGATCGGCTACAGGAAACACAAGCATTGTCCTCTTCGACTGCAGAACGACTGACAGCAACAAGAGTTGATTTAGGGCAAGTTGGAGAGAAACACGAAGCTGATCGCCGAGAACTTCGACACATCGACGCTGCATTAGAAGAACAAGGACGACAGCGATCTTTGTTGCAAGACCAAATCGCTAGACGGCTCGGTCAACTTGAGCAATTTGAAGCGTCAAGACAAGAGAGTGAAGAAGAAATTGAACGCTGCAAGGTATCTAGTGCTCAATGTAAAGAAGAACTTGATGCATATCACGACAAAGTATCCGCAGCTGATGAAGCAGTAGAACATACAGCAAACATCCTACAAGCAGCTCGGGATAAAGGGCAACGGCTAGAGCGTGACTTTCATGCGCTTGAACTTAGCCGGCGAGAAGCAGAGATCAAACGTGAGAACCTTGAAGAGCGGACGCTTGATGAGTTGGAACTTGACGTCTGTCATGAATACAAACACTGGAATAAAAATGCTCAAGATGGTGACCGTCCTGCCACAGATCGCGACTCTATCGAAATAGAAGCAGAGCAATTACGTGAAGAGATCAAGGGTCTTGGTAATGTGAACCTTGATGCGATTGAAGAAGAGAAGAATCTTGAAGAACGGAATGTCGATCTTTCACAACAAGTTGTAGATATTGATGCCTCTGTAGAATCACTCACATCTCTTATTGAAGAACTTGAAATGCTAAGTAAATCTCGCTTTGAAGAAACATTCAATGCAATCCGAGAACACTTTGCTGGCCCGCAGGGGATGTTTAGAAAACTATTTGGTGGTGGCAGTGCTGATATTCTTCTTCTCCCAGATGAAGAAGGCAATATTGATTTGCTTGAGGCTGGAATTGAAATCAAAGCCAAGCCACCGGGCAAACAACCCCGAGTCATTTCTCAATTGAGCGGTGGCGAACAAGCAATGACAGCAGTCGCCCTGCTCTTAAGTATTTTCAAAGCTAAGCCGTCTCCTTTCTGCGTCTTAGACGAAGTTGATGCTGCACTTGATGAATCAAATACCCACCGATTTATTAGTTCACTCACTCACTTCCTAGAAAAGAGTCACTTTATCGTGATTACTCACCATAAACGAACGATGGTTGGTTGCGATAAACTTTATGGCGTCACGATGCAAGAACGAGGCGTATCCAAACACGTCGCTGTGGCAGTTGACGAAGTAGGTAAAAATGGCGAGATTGCGACAACAGCCACTTCTTCAAGTGAAGACGCAGCTTTGCCTATCGTCGAAACGACCATAGTGACTGTCACACAGAGCGAGTCCGCGAGCGACAGTGACAGTCACACCTGCCCCAGTCACCTTCGGTGACAGGCACTTTGCGCGGTGGCTGTCACCGAAGGTGACTGTCACTCTGTTTGTGTGGTGACAGTCACACCAGCCACGATTGCATCGAAGACCAAACTGCACCAAGTTGTGGTGAAGGGGTACCGTTAACTGGGAAAGGATTCGGTGTATTGAACACATGATCTCCACCCTCAATAACTGCCAGTGTTGAATCGGAGATTGCCTCATCCAACTCCATCGCGGCATTCACAGGAACAGTCGAATCGTCTCTGCCGTGAATCAAAAGGCACGGACAATCGATTTGTGTGACAAGTTGAAGAAGATCATGTTGCTCTGGGTCATCAAGTTGTTCCTCGAGAAATGCCTTTCCCACGTAGAGCATTTGACCCGTTCTTCCTGAGGGTGATTCTATTCGACCATCTTGCAACAAGGTCTGTTGCATTTGGTCTGGCAATGAGAGACACGAACTTGGCGATGCAAGAGTCATCACGCCAGTCGCCTTGACAGCCCCTCTGCCAACTGACAGCAATGCACAGACGCCTCCTCTTGAGTGCCCAACAATGAATAACGGGCAATCTGGGATTGAAAAAGTATCTACAAGAATTTGCAAATCTTCAACCTGCCTATTCCAAGTCGATTGCTCAAACAAATCCTCTCGCTCAAATGGACCATCTAGTGCTCCCATACCAGAATGAGCAAAGTTAAAGCGATGCACTTCAAATCCTTCACTAGAAAATTGTGTTGAGAGCCACGGAAACATGCCATAGTCCTTATAACCTTTAAATCCGTGCGCAACGAGCACAACCCCTTTGCGTTCTGCAGAGTGTTGATGCGTCGTTCCATAAATAGTCTCGCCCCTACTGCCTTCTATTGACCAATCACTCGTTGACATGTGCTTATCCTACATCAAGATATTCAAGACCATATCGATATAAGATACTCGTATGGCGAAAGCAGTCATCCCGATGGATTGCATCCTCTTTGGAGGAGGTGTTGCTGGATTGTTCACTCTAGACAATTGTTTGTCTCATGGTCTTCGTTGTGTTCTTTTAGAATCAAAAGCGTTGGGAACAGGACAAACAATTGACTCTCAAGGCATCCTTCATGGCGGATTAAAATATGCAATAGGAACATCCGGTGCACACTCTGCGCATTCAATCAAGGAAATGCCTCTCATTTGGAGGAGACTGCTTGCTGGTGAAATGACACCGGATCTGACAAATGTCGTGATGAGGTCTGACTTTTGCCATGTTTGGCGGACGGATTCAATGAAATCAAAACTGGGATGGATTGCAGCGAAATTTGCACTTAAGACAAAACTCCAACCTATAGATCAGGATCAACTACCCCCCTATCTTCAGGGTATAGAGGGACCAATTGCTCGAATTGATGAACAGGTCATTGAACCTAGGAGTTTACTTGAAGTATTGAGCCATGATCTCGATAGACATCTTCTACAGACCGTAGAAGGAGGTGTTGAAGTCTCTCGTCTCGATGATGGCTGGCTGGTGCGATTACTCAACCCAGAAAGCGGAGAACCACTGGATATTTTTGCAAAAAAAATCATTCTGACTGCAGGTAGAGGAAACCGAGATCTTAGAGATTCCTTTGGACTTCAAGCAAACAAAACACAAGAGCGTCCACTGCACATGTTGATGGCTCGTGGATCGTTGCCACTAATCAATGGGCACTGCATCGATGGATCAAAAACAAGAGTGACAATTACTTCGACTCAAGATTACGCTGGACGATCAGTATGGCAAGTTGGTGGGCAACTCGCAGAAGAAGGCGTGAAATTATCTTCTGAGGAACTCATTCGCCAAGGAGCAGACGAACTCAAATTAGTGTTACCAAACGTCGATTTTGACGACACCGAATGGAAGACGTATAAAACAACTCGAGCAGAAAGCAATACTCAGGGAAATCGTCCTGCAGATGTCACAATAGTAGAGGAGGAAGATGTGCTTACATGCTGGCCGACAAAATTAGTACTAGCACCAAGACTCGCAGATGAAATTGTTCACCGAATTGGTTTACCAGCACAAACTGATACTGCCGATTCATCTCCCTTTGCAAGTTGGCCTAGCCCTACAGTCGCATTACCACCTTGGGAAACTGATCAACCTTGGACTTCAATAGAAATCGCATGCAAATAAAAGAGTTTCCATTCCTTCATGTTCCTGTGAGCCAAGTTGGGTTTGGTGCATATCAAATTGGCAGAGTTGCTGCGAAAAAGTATGCATCCTTTGGAAAACCAATGCCAAATGATCAAGAAGCTGATTCAATTCTTCAAGGCGTACTCGATCTTGGCATAACCCTCATCGATACAGCGCCAGCGTATGGATGTAGCGAAGAGAGAATAGGCACCTTCCTACAACACAGACGTGAAGAATACAACCTGTGTACCAAGGTTGGCGAACTCACCATCAATGGAAAGTCCACTTTTGACTTTTCAAAAGAAGGCATGCGTCAGTCAGTGGAGCATAGTCTGAAAACATTGCGAACTGATTGTGTTGATATTTTGCTCATTCACGCACCCCCAGATGATCTTTCTGTCTTGCATGAGACTGATGCAGTTGAAATGATGCAAGCGTTCAAACAAGAGGGTAAAACCAAGTCGATTGGGTTTAGCGGAAAAACTCTGCAAGCACAAGAAGAGTCTCTTGATTGGTCTGATGTCCTCATGATTGAGTACAGTGCTGTGAATACTTCAAATGAAACGATTATCAATAAATCGTACGAGAATAACTCACTTGTGCTTATTAAGAAAGCAATGAATAGTGGTCATCTTCGAAGCGAAGAAGCAATCGATTTTCTGACAAAAAAATCACCGGTTTGCTGTAAGTTTAACTGCACGGTGATTGGATCTACAAGTTTAGGAAGAATGGAAGAAAATATAGATTCGTTTAGTCGCCAGGAATGATAATCTTCTGACCAATTTTTAACCGATCGGGATTAATCGTAGGGTTTGCTGTTTGGATGACCCCATACTTATTCACATCATCGTAATACATCCCAGCAATAGAACTCAAAGTATCCCCTTCCTCAACAATATGTATTTTGGAATTAGTAGGAGTTTGAATCTCTGGTGTCACTGTTGTGGTTGCAGATGGTGCCTTTGGTGTAGGCATGCGTAACACTCGCCCCGGCATCACCCTGCTTGGATCTGCAATGTTGTTCAGTGCAGCGATTTCTCTCCACATTCGATAACTACCAAGTTCACGAGACGCAATCTCGCCAAGGGTTTCGCCTTCTCGCACGGTGTAAATTCTGTATTGCTTCTCTACAACGACGACTTGTTCGACGACCTCTGGCTCGGTTTCAATCACGACTCGTTCTGGTCTCTGCTCAACCACTGGTTCTTCAGTGATGACGGGCTGAGAATCAATCTCAGTAAGTGTTTCCTGGGTCAACTTGGTCGCTACTGGTGGAATTCCCATCTTCACGAGTTTATCCTCGGGGTCTCCACCAAACAAAGAAGGTCGCTGCTTTGGGATATCAGCGAGGTTCCCTTGTACTTCTTCGGGCGGGGTCATCCCGTAATACACAACAAGTGCTGCAAGAAGAAGTACGCACATTGAAACGACAGTTTTACTAGTTCCGGACATATAGAAGCCCTCCTTGGCTACTCTATATAAATCGGTTCAAGGACATCAATATCTTGAAATTGATTCTTTCGTGACTGGCACGTTGCTAGGGTTCCTGTCACCGAAGGTGACTGTCACTCCGCCTTCGCTTTTGTGTGCCAGTCACGTCGAATCGCTTTTGATTCTAGTGACAGGCACGTTGCTAGGGTGGCTGTCACCGAAGGTGACTGTCACTCCGCCTTCGCTTTTGTGTGCCAGTCACGTCG
>CAZVVI010000005.1:49823-80451 GCA_964630505.1 uncultured Isosphaeraceae bacterium
GTGCCAGTCACGTCGAATCGCTTTTGATTCTAGTGACAGGCACGTTGCTAGGGTGACTGTCACCGAAGGTGACTGTCACTCCGCTTTCGCTTTTGTGTGCCAGTCACGAGCGTGATGGCTTTGAATGGCCTTTAAATACAAGTGGTGCTGCAATTGCAACTGAACTATACGTACCAACAAGAATGCCGATGAGTAATGCGAATGCAAATGGACGGATACCACCGCCTCCTGCAAGGTAGATGATGACAACAGCAATCAACGTCGTCACTGATGTTAACACAGTTCGACTTACTGTTTGATTGATGGAGTTGTTCACTATTTCAAGAGTAGGCAGTGGCCGCTTTCCACGGTTCTCACGAATACGGTCAAGAATGACAATCGTATCGTTCAACGAATACCCAATGACGGTCAGCAACGCAGCAATTACGCCAAGATCAATTTGAAATGCTTCAACTCTAAGCGTTTGACTGAAGAATGAGATATGCGCAACGTAGCCAGCGAGTGCAAGTGCTCCAAGCGTCACGAGGACATCATGTAGAAGTGCAACAATCGCAGCAAGTGAATATCTAAGAGAACCGAATCTAAACCAAATATACGCCAGAATACCAAGCAAGGATATGACAACTGCTACGATTGCGTTTGCCTTCATTGTTTCTGCAATTTGAGATGAAAAACTACTCACTTGCTCAAGACTTTGCGGTTGGGATAGAGCAGTTGAGATAAGTTCCCATTCATTTGAAGCAACTCGTTCATCAACAAGTTCTGGATTGTGTTTTAAGTAATTCATGTCTGGGTCATACACGGCAATTGCAATACTTGAATACCCACCAGCATCGCCACGTTTTAGCCCAAACGCTGCGACATCACGACCCCCTGCCTCTCGAGCATATTCGGGCTGTTGTCGCATTCGATCAATTCTTTTTTGGACATCTTCAAGTGACACGGAGGGTTGTAAATCTTGCACGACAACAAGCACACCACCGCGGTAATCAGAAAGATCGCCACGTGCGTTTGTAGAGAGAACCTCCCCGACAGTTGAGGTAGTCTTTTTAATCTTGTGAGTGTACTTTTCAAACGCTGTCGAGCCTAGCCCTGTAAACACAAGTGATGGTGGCACATCTAAATCATCGCCAAAGGCATCTGTAATTGCTTCAACGACAGTTGCAGTGACCACTGCGTCATCTTCGATTCCTGGAGGGTTCGCAACTTTGATTTGGAAACCATCAGAAACTACTTGTCCAAGATCATCAACTTGGCTTTCACCGATTGTAAGTACTGTAGCACCAGAGAGTTCAGCTAAAATGCGGCTCTCTTGAGAATCACCTGTCGCTGCTTCTCCAATGGCATGGACTTTGGATTCCACTGAGTTTTCACCAGTATGTGCAAGAAGTACTCGAGTTCCATCTTCTTGCTGAATTGTTCGCATCGTCATGGAAACCCCACCTCGGAATTCCGTATCGAGCATGGCCACGCCTCTACCCATCAAGAGCCAGACTGAAAAACCACACACGATGATGCTCAGTACCCAGAACACCTTCCGGAGGCTGACCCAATTGATGTTTGGATGCAAGAATCGACCTATTGCAGGGACGACCGTTGGGAGCATTGGAAGTTTTCGAGCGCCAAAAACATTTGTGTAGAGTTCGAAAATAACTCTAGTTACAAACAGAGAAGTAAACAACGTTGCAATGATACCGATAGAAAGTGTGACAGCGAACCCTTTTACTTCCGTCGTTGCTGTGCGGTACAACACAAAACAGACGATGAGGTTTGTCAGGTTTGCATCGATAATTGTCGAATACACTTTGCTGTACCCCTCACGAATCGCTTCACGTAAATCGCGAGCACCTGCTGCAAGTTCTTCTCGAATTCTTTCATAAATCAGAACGTTTGCATCAACTGCCATCCCCATCGTTAAGACGACCCCTGCTAAACCCGGCAACGTAAATGTGCCGTCGATGAGTGCCATAATTCCAAAAATCAAAATGCCATTAGCAAGCAAAGCAAAATCTGCAATAAGACCTGCAGCCATGTAGTAAATCAGCATGAATCCAATCACTGCAATGACTGACCAGCCAAGTCCAGACAAGCCACGGCTCAAGTTGTCTACACCAATAGTTGGCCCGATGATGTTGACTGCAATCGGGTCGTGACTTAACCTTGCTTCTAATGAACCCGCGGCAAGGACTTGTAGTAAGTATTGAATCTCACTTGCTGAAAAACTTCCAGTAATTTGCCCTTGATTATTGATTTGCGAGTTTAGATTTGGTGCTGTATAGACCTGACCATCGAGAACAATTGCCATCGGTTCGTTTACATGCCCACCTGTTAATCGGCCCATCAAACTTGCCCCCGCACCATCTAACCGAAATGCAACTGCAGGTCGTCCAAATTGATCTGCTGATTGGTATGCGCTGGTCACTGACCACTTATTCCCCCTTGAGTGTGTCATGCTTCTAGCATCATCTGTATATAACAATACATAGATATCGCCATCATATTGTGCGCCTTCAAGTTTTTGCGCTGCTAAATACGTTTGGGGGTCAGACAGTAACGCTGCAAGTTGAGATGGTGTTTCAGCCCATTGCTTTAGATTATTGATGGGGAACCATTTTGTAATCGGTGAATCGGTGTTATCTGGACCAACATCTGCGAGCTGAGTACGCATGTCTTGTACATCAACCCCTTCTTGTTTCCCGACTTGGACAGCAATTCTGAAATCAAGGACACCTGCGCCTCGTAACATCCTGATGAGATCTTCAGGATCATCAAATCCAGTGCGTTTTTGTTGATATTCTTCAAAAGAATCGATTAAGGTATTGAGTTGTGTAGAGAGGTGAGGGTATGACGATTCAAGTTCAGCAAATGCAACATCACGCGGTGCGACATCTCTTAATACCTCATCTGTTTTTTGATCTCGGATAACGCGACCATTTTCATCTCGAAGAGGGTCACCAAGTGGTGAAAGTTGCAAGACCCTCGAGATTTCATTGCGGTCGATGCTCATTTCAAGAACTCGTTCCCGAGTATCTTCAAAATCAATTTCGATATCAGCAACTTTTTGCTCTAGGGCTCCGTTTGTAGGATCCGCATCAAGTTCACCTGTAACTTCTTGAAGGGTATCGTAGAGTTGTTGCAATTTTGAAACTATTGTTCCCCTAGGTCCTTCACCACCAAAAGATTCAACAGCATTCCCGTCAGCAAGTGACTGGTCAAGTTCACTCGCCTTAATTTGAGCAGCTACAAGCAATTGCTCTAAATGCCCTTTATAAACTGAAGCAAGTTCTTTGACCTCTGGGCTTGGAAGTGGCATGACTACTTCGATACGGTCAGTGCCAAGTGGAGTCATTTGAATGTCAAACACACCTTCTGGATTGACTCGTTCTTTAAGAACTTCAATTGTTTGAGAGAGAACTGCTTGCCTGTCAACGCCTTCGTCCATTCGTACTGAGTAAATCAAACTTACTCCACCACTAAGATCGCGCCCAAGACGTATCTTTTTCTCTGGAGGCGTGATTGCGAACACGCAACCAACGAGAAGAGCAATAATCAGGATGATTTTCCAGATAAGATTCTGCATATTGTGTTAATCCAAAATAGTTTTACTAAAAATACTTAAAATAATAATTCTAAACGTAAGAGGTGAAGTCAGTTACTCTGCAGTTGTCTCACTTGTGACTTGTTCGATGCTATCTCGAAGTACAGTAATTCTTGTATTTGATGACTCATCAACTTTCAGAATCACACGGTCTGGTTTTATCTCGACTATCGTTCCGAAAACTCCACCACGAGTAAGTACAGTGTCTCGTTTTTGTAACGTATCTAGCATTGCAGCTCTCCGCTTCTTTTGCTTTCTGCCACTGAACATGCTAAAGACAATCATGCCGACAAGCAAAAGCATAAGGAAAGTGAAAAAGTTACCGCCTCCAAATGGCGATTCAACGACTTCTGTTTCTGAAATTGGAGATCCATCAACCCCTTGCGTTGCTGTTGAACTAGAAGTTTGCTCATCTGGAAATTGAGCGAGAGTTGTACTGATGATGATGTCCGAAGACGGTATTAAAAACATAACTAAAGAGTTCCTACAAAGGGAGATTACGTCGTGTGAAGTACAGGCCACCTGCGAGGTAGCGCAGACCAAGAATTATCTTCGATAGAGTGGCGTATGTCTATCATCAGGGACTGGAAGTGGTGAATGTTATGGAGACTTACCAAAATCCCTCCAAGCATCTCCTTAGACATATACAAGTGCCTTAGGTACGCCCTGCTAAAGCCTTGGGTGCATGTGGAACATGTACACTTTTCATCGAGAACACCCATATCTCCCTTAAAACAGGCATTTCTGAGGTGTAACTGGCCAGTTCGAGTGAATGCATGCCCATTTCGGCCATTTCGAGTAGGAAGGACACAGTCAAACATATCCATTCCTGAAGCAACTGCTGCGACTAAATCTCGCTCATATCCAACGCCCATAAGATATCGAGGTTTCTCAGAGGGCAATAATTTTGCTGTGAAATGAACAATTTCTTCAATTTTTTCCGAAGATTCTCCCACTGCGACACCGCCAATCGCATATCCGGGCAAATCGATTGAACAAATTTGCTCAGCACTCTTCGCCCGTAATTCATGATTTGTCCCCCCTTGAACGATTCCAAAAAGTGCTTGGTCATCTGGTCGCTGATGAGATTTTTTACATCTTTCAAGCCATCGAGCAGTCCGATCTAACGATTGCAACAGTCGGCTTTCGTGTTCAGTTTCTGTCAATACCCCGTCACGTTTTGTCAACGCATGTCGTCGCCTTGATAGATTTTGAGTTTGAGGTTCAACACTAGATGGACAATCATCAAACGCCATAATGATGTCTGCACCTAAATTATTTTGTATTTCAATTGAGCGCTCGGGTGTCATTCGAATTTTCGAACCATCAACAATCGATTTAAACGTCACACCATCCTCATCAATAGAATTGATATCTGCCATTGACCATGCTTGATACCCACCACTGTCTGTGAGCACTGGTCCATTCCATTGCATGAATGTGTGTACACCACCGAGTTCAGCGATTTGAGTATCGCTTGGACGTAGCATGAGATGGTAGGCATTATTCAGAATAATCTCTGAGCCAGTGCTTCGAACTTGATTTGGGGTTAACCCTTTCACACTCCCACGTGTTCCCACTGGCATAAATGCTGGCGTTTGAAACGAACCATGAGGCGTAGTGACAACACCTGTACGTCCAGAATGTTCTTGACTGCGATGTTGAATGTCAAACTTCAGAGGCAATTAGGAATCCTCGCGACCTTTTCTTGAAGCTTTATGGAGTATTTTCTTTTCTTTAGAAGTTAAACTTTGCAATCCCTTTTTGTGAATTTTGTCGAGAATTCGATCAACATCTTTTTGAGACGCTCCTTTATCTCTAAGAGCAAAGTGCTTTGATGTCGGATCCGCTTTTCCAAGAAAATCAAAAAAGCCATTGAGATGGTGAGGGTTTCTAATGAAATACCATCCTGCAAGTGCACCGCCCAAGTGAGCGGTTTCTCCACCTGCATTACTGCCATGAATGAACATCGTGATGACGGAATACGCAACGAGTAAGTATGCCATTGTCGCAAGTTTCATAGGGAGAATGAAAAAGACCAGAACCGTTGCCTTTGGGGCTAAGAACGCACCAGCAATCAGAATGCCAAACACACCCGCTGAAGCCCCAATGAGTTGTGAGGCTGGATCATTGACAAGTAAAAATGGAATCTCTCGACCAACGATGTATCCTCCGAGATTTAAAACAAGGTACAAAACAGCACCAAAAATGCCACAAAGGAGATAAAACGCCAAAAACCGTTTTCCCCCAAGATATTGCTCGACTAGAGGTCCAAAGAAATACAACCCAATCATATTAAAGATCAAATGTTGCAAATCAGCATGTAGGAATTGAAACCCAATAAATCTCCAATATTGAAGATTCCAAATCACATGCTCAGTGGACATATGAAGCCACTCTCTAAAGAATCCATTGATAAATGGGTCAAGCATGTAAACCATTACACAGACAATAATGAGCCATGTGGTTACAGATAACCGCTTGCGCTCTTGAAGATTCGGTTGGTACCCCCCACCCCGAGTTGGTCTGGCATAGTCGCGATCATAGATTCCCATGAGGAACGTATCTTACCATAGGTCATTCAATAAAAAACACGGCAAGCAGAGTTGTTCTGCTTACCGTGCGACTAAACAAAACCACCTTTACTATTCATCTACGACAACAATGTCTACTCGGCGACTTGCTGCTTTTGTTGCCAATGGTTTGGTCGGTCCCCAACTTTCGATTGAAATCCGATCTTTGTTCACACCTTTGGAAACTAAATAATCTCGAACTGACCACGCACGGTCAAATGCAAGATGCCAGTTGCTTTTGAAGTTGCTCTTTTTAATTTGATCTGTATCTGTATATCCCATGATCACGATTGATTGATTTGGATATGTACCTGTCAATGCATTCGCGACTTGTGTGAGCGTTGATTTTGCATTCTTCTTTAAGGAAGCGCTTCCTGAATTAAACAATAAATCACTTGCAACTGTAAGTGCTAAGTCTTTGTCACGAAGTGAAACATCAACACCACCAATATTTTCGAAGATGCTAATCGTCTCAGGTCGTGTATCAAGTGCTAACTGAAGTTCTTGGCTGAGCTCTTTCTCACTTCTCAAGTCACCCTGAGTCCGTTGCAAATCGTCATCTGCCGATTGCAAAGCTGACGTTGCCTCTTTGTACTGGGCACGAAGTTCTTCGTTTTCTTTCTTGAGCAAATCGTTTTCTGTTTGTAGATTGTTGTTGCAACCAATCATTGAAAAACCAACTGCTACACCCGTAATTATTGTCATTACCATTTTTGTTTGTCGCATCATGCGTGTCCTTTCTCCATTTCAGAGGACTTCACCAAGTACTAGAGAAACATCCTGTTTCACTGCTCCGTTTCCAACGGGTAGTGGTGTTATGTGTATTGAAACCGCTTTTTCTTCATTCGTCAAATCGACCCCTGCACTTTTTGGCTGTAATTTTTCTGTGGTCGGCTGGTGAACCCCCGGCATTGCAACCGACCACACCCAATCAACAGCTGGGCGGCAAAATACGACGATTAATGTTGCAACAGCAAGGTGGGGTCCATACGGAATTTCCTTGTAACGCTTACCTATCTTCTCAAGTAATGCTGCAACTGCTGCAAAGAGAAGCCCACTAAAGGGCGCAATAAAGAAAATAAGGATTGGATCCCACCACCCGATGACTGCTCCGATTCCTGCTAATAGATGAACATCTCCAAGCCCCATTGCCTCCCTACCGAAGCAAAGCGTGCCTAGGATTCGAATGAACCAAACCAATCCACCACCCAAAAGATACCCCAAGACACTTCCAGCAATCCCTTGCACTGCAAGTGGTGGAACCCCTTTTTCATACCCAACGAACCACCCGATGATGCACCCTAAGACAATGGGAACAAGGACAATCATTTCTTTCATCACTTCACGGCGGGCGTGAGGATAGATTGCAAGTGCATCATCCCCCTCAATATACTCCTCGTAATCTGCGAAACTGTATGGAAACACGCCACACTTCAATAAAGCCGTAGAAAGAATCACTCCTATCATCCCGCCGAATGCAACAGATGACCATGTCCAATCGATCAGTGGGTATGGCCAAGTTTGTTCAGGTGTATGTCGAACCGTCATCCAAGATTGAATAACTGCTGCGAGAAATGCAACGACCGTCATGAATACAGGTATTTGAATTGGAATCGTAAATGTACGAGCATCAATCAATGTCATTGCAAGCAAAGAAGCAACCAATGTAAGTAACGCAATAAACATGGGAAGTGAATGAACGATTCCATTGACATGCCACCACTGGCCGAAAATTTCTCCTAGGAATGGTGTAGACATTGGAACCCAGTAACACAACACGTAACAGAGTAAAAATAAAACAGCCGTCAATAACTCGATGAACGGATATTCAAATGAAACTCGGGCTTTGCAATATCTACATTTCCCCCTCACTGCAAACCAACCAACAACTGGAATGTTTTCTCTGAAAAAACGAAGGCGGTGCTGACATGATGGGCAACTACTTGGTGGCACAAGCAACCGCATATTTCGGGGCAATCGATAAATGACGACGTTCAAAAAACTCCCGACACAAGCACCTAGGATGAATACAAAAATTGCAGAAGGCAAATGTTCAAGCATCGAGGCTTGGAACATGAGTTGTTCGATTGTGGGCTGAGTTGAGAGTAGCAAAGGACGGGATTCCTTTCCCTAAAGTGTATGTCAAGAGTTAAGGAAGGTCTTCGGCTTCCATGGTCTTAATTTGTTGCTCTGCTGTTTCTAAAAGTTGTTTACATCTTGCCACGAGTAGTTGTCCTCGCTTATGTTCTTTCATCATCGTTTCAAGATCACCTTCTCCTTCATCGATTCTCTTGACAATTTCATCAAGTTCTTCTGCTGCTTGCTCGAAGGTCATTTTCTCTGGTTTTGGCAACTTGTCTTCACTCATGATGTGCACTCTACCGTGGACTCAATTGTTCCGTCTGAAAGAACTGTAATAATTTTGTCACCTTCCTTCACTTCTTTACTTGAACGGACAACATTTCCAGACGTATCCTGTGTTAAAGTGAATCCTCTTCTTAGAACTTCTAATGGTCCAATCGAGTTAAGACGGGTTTCTAATGACATCGCTTCTTGCTTCAAGGATGCCAGAGCGTTGTGGATTGCACGCGACATTGATGCTTTCAACGTCAGAAGGCGGCTCTGCCTTTCTTGCACGAGCGTATGGGGACGCCTGGATGCTAAATACTCAGAAGTTCCTGCAATTTCAAGTGCGAGTGATTGAAGATGAGCTCGTATTGCTACTTGAAGTTTTTGTTGTCGTTGTTGAATATCTGACATCCAGCGTTCAACAGCACGTGAGAATAAAGTTGAAAGACGGTCTGATGCATGTGTAATCATTTGCAGGAGTTCATCTTGGTCTGGAACCAACACCATCGCTGCTTGGGTTGGGGTTGACGCACGAAGATCTGCGACAAGTTCGATGATAGATGTGTCCGATTCATGACCGATTGCCGCAACAATTGGAGTTTGACAATGGAACGCCGCTTCTACAACTCCACGGTCATTGAATGACCACAAATCTTCAAGAGAACCTCCACCTCTTGTCACGATGATTGCATCTATGCCCATTGATTCTGCGACATCATCAACCCTCTGAAGGGCTTCTTTGATTGCAAAAGCAGATGCGTCCCCTTGCACTGGAACATGAATAATCAACAACTCAACCGATGGCATGCGTTGTCTTGAGGTTTCAATGACATCTTGTACTGCTGCAGAAGTACTGCTTGTGATGACAGCAATTCGCTTGGGATATTGAGGCAATTGTTTTTTATGCTGTTGTTCAAACCAACCTGCATCCCGAAACTCTTTCAACAACGCTTCATATTCAAGTTGGAGTTTGCCTTTTTCTTCTCCAACGGGTTTCATTCGTTCAACGTAGATCTGTGTTCGTCCACTCTTTGCATAGTGACCAACTGTGCCACGAATAATGACTTGGTCGCCCTGTTTAGGTTTCCACTGTTGTAACTCTCCACTATTATTTGAAGTCACGCGGGATGCCCACATCACGCAGTCGATTTTTGATTCTCCATCCGTTAAAGCAAAATACCAATGGTTATTAAAACTAGGGCTATTTAACTGCCCTATGACATCGATTCTCCCTATCCTTCCCTCAAGAGCCTGATGTATCTTCTTGCTCACCTCTGAGACAGAGATTGGTACAGGGGCTTGGGCAGGCTTTTCTATGCTTGCAAACAAATCACTCACGCAGAGGATGGTATCCTGTCCATTGGGGCTATGCCAAATATTCGTAAAAAAAACATGCTTCGGACCCTGATCACTGACCTCCCGACCGTCACATTTGAACGGGCAGAGGCACTGCACGCCCTCGGTATCCAGACTGTTGCGGATTTAATCAAGCACCTGCCGCTGAGATACGAGACTCACCACGGTTCAATGACAATTCAAGCACTTGATGCGTTACTCGGTGAGCGTGACCGCATCAATGAACTTGTCACGATTGAAGTCACAATCGCATCTGTACAACCGAGTTGGCGAAGAGGTAAACGAAGTAGAGTGCAAGCAACCGCAGATGACGAAACTGGAATCATTCAATTGAACTGGTTCAACCAATCTTGGGTTGCGAAGTCTTTACATCCAGATATGCGAATCCGGTGCTATGGATCACCCTCTAGACATGAAAAGACTCTACAAATGAACAACCCTCGGTGGGAAGAAATTGTCGATGGGGATGCCGTTGAAATGGTTAAAGGCGATCTTCGCCCTGTGTATCCTGCAAATGACCGAATCTCATCGAGCGTCATCGCGCAACTCGTACAAAGCGTTCTTGAACACGCGCTCATCGAAATAGAGGAACATCTTCCTAAACACTTACTTCAAGAACTCTCAATGCCAACACTTTCAGCAGCATATTCTTTTGCACACCAACCATCGAATGAAGATGAAGCAATTGAAGGCAAAAGGCGAATTGCGTTCGATGAGTTATTCCTTCTTCAACTTGGCGTCATGGTGAAACGCCATCATCGGCGAGACTCAATGTACGCACCCCAATTGCGATGGGATTCAGGAATCAAAGAGCGAATTGCTTCAAGAATTCCGTTTACTCTCACAGAAGCTCAAGATAGAGTTGTCGAAGAAATCGCACAGGACATGACATCAACAACCCCGATGAATCGTTTGCTTCAGGGTGATGTTGGTTCAGGAAAAACAGCAGTCGCACTTCATGCAATGTTGATGGCAGTAACTTCAAACTGTCAAGCAGCCATGATGGCTCCTACTGAACTTCTTGCTGAACAACATTACGGCACAATTTCAAAACTGCTTCACAATTCAAAAGTGAACCATGCTCTGTTAACAAGTTCACTCTCTTCCAAAGATCGGAAGGCAATTATTGAATCGATAGGCAATGGTGAAATAGATATCGTTGTTGGAACACATGCTCTGCTCACAGAAGACGTCGTCTTTTCAAACATCGCAGTTGCAATCACTGATGAACAACATCGATTTGGTGTGCAGCAACGTGCCCTATTGCGAAACAAATCTGGCGATGAATGCGCAATCCCACACACCCTTGTCATGACTGCAACACCAATTCCCCGCACCTTATCGCTCACTATTTTCGGTGACCTTGATGTTTCAACCATCAATGCGATGCCTCCCGGAAGAATGCCAATCACGACAAAACTCGTGCAACCTGATGATGCCGTCAAGGTATATACGTACTTAAAATCTCTCGTCGATCAAGGTCAACAAGGGTATGTTGTCGTTCCTCTCGTTGAAGATACAGATTCAGGCCTTAAATCAGCGAGTGCTCATGCGGAAACTCTGCGAAACTCACATTTACAGGGATGTTCAATTCAGGTTGTGCATGGAAGGATGAAATCAGAAGAACGTGAGAAGACAATGCAACAATTTAGAGATGGAGCGATCGATGTTCTTGTCGCAACTACAGTCATCGAAGTCGGGGTCGACGTTTCAAATGCAACGATGATTGTCATTGAACATGCAGATCGTTTCGGCCTTGCCCAACTCCATCAACTTAGAGGACGTGTGGGACGTGGTTCTCTTGCAGGAGTGTGTGCTCTCATTGCGAGTCCTGTGACTGAAGATGCCACTCAAAGACTGAATGCGATTGTCGAAACGACCGATGGCTTTTTGATTGCAGAACGAGACCTTGAGATTCGAGGTCCCGGCGAATTGTTCGGTTCAAAACAAAGTGGAATTGCACCGTTCAGCGTTGCACGGTTACCAAGAGATTTTGATTTGCTTCGGCTTGCAAGAACAACTGCAAGCGAATGGATTCAACGTGACCCAACGATTTCAGAATCTCCCCTTCTAAAAGCTCGCCTTCTCAAAGCACATGGAGACGCACTGGGTTTAGGAGATGTCGGATAATGTCAACCAACACCGAACTCGCCAAAATGTTTTACACCATGGCGACAATATTAGAAATCAATGGAGAGAACGCTTTCAAAGTAAATGCAAATACGAAAGTCGCTCGTGTGCTAGAAGATTTAGTGGAAGATGTTGCAACGATTGATGACATTACCAAGATTTCTGGAGTAGGAAAAAGCAGTGCTCAAAAAATTGAGCAGTACATCAGCACAGGCACCATGGATGACTATGACAAATTGGTCAACACACTACCGCCTGGCCTCTTAGACCTCATGGAGGTCCAAGGAATTGGTGCTAAAACTGTTCGTCGGCTTTGGCAAGAAATTGGTGTCACTGATATCCCATCACTTAAAGAAGCCATTTCTAAAGGCAAGTTGGAGTCGATGGATCGAATGGGCAAAAAAACGATTCAGAACATGACAGAGTCTCTGGATTTTTTATCCTTGAACGCAAATCGGACTCGTCTTGGCGTAGCGATGCCAATCGCCATGGAACTAATGACTTTGTTACAAACTTGCAGCGGCGTACAAAGAATTGGATATGCAGGTTCGCTGCGAAGAGGGAAGGAAACGATTGGTGACATTGACATCCTTGCATCGACGACGAATACAGAACTTCTCACAGACACGTTTTGCCAAATGGATGCAGTTGAAAAAATCCTCGCACAAGGCGAGACCAAATGCGCAGTTCGTCTTCAAACTGGCTTGCAAGTTGATTTACGAATTGTCGAGGATGGAGCATTTGGCGCTGCCCTACTTTATTTTACTGGGAGTAAAGAACATAACATCGTTCTTCGTGAGCGAGCAATTAAACAAGAGAAGAAGCTAAATGAATATTCACTCACTCCTCCAGACATAAGCAAAACAGAGGAAGAAATCTATGAGAATCTCGGGCTTCCGTGGCTTCCACCAGAAATACGTGAAGACCGCGGTGAGTTTGCATGCACTGAAACTCCAACTCTCATTGTTGAAGATGACATTCTTTGCGATCTCCATTGCCATACGCATGCAAGTGATGGTCACATGACAATCGAAGAACTTGCAAGTATCGCAATTACTCGTGGGTACCACACGATCGCAGTCACAGACCATAGTCAATCTCAAGCACAGGCGAACGGGCTCAAGCCAGACCGGCTTTATGCTCATATCCAGCAGATAAAAGAAGTCAATCAGAAGATGGAAAATATCACAATTCTTGCTGGAAGTGAAGTTGATATTCTTCCAGACGGAACACTCGATTACGACGATGAACTTCTTGAACTCCTAGACATTGTTGTTGCATCTCCTCATGCAGCCCTTCAACAAGCCCCTGAAGTTGCAACAAAACGTCTCTTAGCAGCGATTGAGCATCCACTCGTTCACATCATCGGTCACCCAACTGGCAGAATTATTAACAAGCGAAAGGGATTAGAACCTGACATTCCCTCGCTGGTTGCGGCTGCAGTTGAACATCACACTGCACTTGAACTCAACGCAAATAGTTACCGCCTAGATTTACGTGACACACATATACGCGCTGCAGTTGATGCACGGGCTCAAATTTCAATCAATACAGATTCGCATCGTCCTGAAGATTTCAATCAACTTCAGTATGGCATTCTCACAGCACGCAGAGGATGGGCTTCGCCTCAGAATTGTATTAATTGTTTAGGTCACGATGAATTACAAACTTGGTTGCAACGCAACTGGTAGAATACACAACCACTATGTTTGAAACCCTATCAAGCAAACTCACGACAACGATTCGAAACCTCTCAGGAAGAGGAAAAATAAGCGAATCCAATGTCAAAGAGGCGATGGAAGACGTTCGCCGTGCGCTACTTGAGGCAGACGTTCACGTTGATGTCGTTGCAGATTTCTGTGATTCCGTTGTAGAAGATGCCCTTGGTGCAAAAGTAACTTCTTCCCTGAAACCAAGTGAAGAAATGATTGGCATTGTGAACCAACGACTCATCGATGTGATGGGTCCTGTGGACAGCCACATCATGCTTGTAGATCCCGGACCAACAATCATCATGATGTGTGGTTTACAGGGTTCTGGTAAGACTACAACATGCGGAAAGTTAGCAGCATATTTAAAGAGCCGTGGAAAAAGTGTATGCCTCGTTGCTGCCGACCTTCAACGACCTGCTGCTGTTGAGCAACTTGAAGTTGTTGCTGAAGATGTTGAACAACATGGCAAAGGTGTTGGGCACGTTTCTTGTTACAGCGAGCCAGATAAATGTGGCGAATATGGCACAGCAACCGGTGTTGCTGTTGGAGTATGCAAGCGTGGTGTAAAACATGCTCGGAAAGAGAAAGCCGATGTAGTCATTCTCGATACTGCAGGTCGATTGCATATTGATGATGAGTTAATGAAGGAATTGCGGGGCGTGCAACATGCAACGCAACCTCATCAAGTCTACCTTGTTGTTGATGCAATGATTGGGCAGGATGCGGTCAACGCCGCAGGCACATTCCACGAACAACTTGCAGTTGACGGGGCTATTCTTGCAAAATTTGATTCTGACACCCGCGGTGGTGCAGCCCTTTCTGTGAAGCGTGTTACAGGAATCCCAATCAAGTTTATTGGCACTGGTGAAAAATTTGACGCTTTCGAAGAGTTCCATCCAGACAGGATTGCTAGTCGAATTCTAGGAATGGGGGATGTAGTTTCGCTTGTAGAGAAAGCCCAAGAAGAGTTCTCTGAAGACGACGCGATGAAACTTGCTGAAAAAATGGCAAGCGGAAAAATGACGGTGAATGACTTCATCAAACAATTAAAGTCTATTCGCAGGATGGGACCAATGAAACAAATCCTTGGGCTCATTCCAGGCGTTGGTTCTGCTCTGAAAAATATTCAAGTCGACGATAACCAATTTGATCGCATTGAAGCAATCGCAAGTTCAATGACAAAAAAAGAACGAGCAGATATTACTTTGCTTGGCAAAAGCCGCATCAAACGAATTGCAAGTGGATCAGGAACAAATCCAACGGACGTCAATCGATTCGTTAAACAATTTCAAATGATGAAAAAAATGTCAAAACAGATGGCCGGTGGTGGCCTGGCTTCCAAGATGGCTGCTTTGCAAAATGCTGATGGTGGCATGGACCCATCAGCGATGGGTGATTTGGCTGGAATGGGTGGTCGAGGATCTACAAAAACCCAAAGTCACAAAAAGAGATTCAAACAACGTAAACGTCGGTAAAAACGGTAAACGTCGCTAAAAACCGTAAAAAACGGTGATTAGTCATCGAAAGGAAGCGGATCGTCCGCTTCCCCTCGAGTCCAAGCGTGAATTTTGGGCAGTAATACTTCTTGAATTAAAATTTTAATACAAGCCGCGACTGGAATTGCGAGCAACATTCCGTACGCCCCAAGCACGCTTCCACCAGCGAGAACCGCAACAAAGATTGTGACTGGATCTAGATTAGTCGCCTTTCCTGCAATCAGAGGAGTGAGGATCCAACCATCGAGCGCTTGCACAATGGCGAAGACGAGGGATGGCCACAGTAAAATCCCCCACCAAGCCATCCGTTCTGATTCCGCCAATCCTACTTGATTTAAGAACAGAAGACCAATTGAAAGTGGAATACCGATCAGACCTAAGAACGGCACAGCACAAAGGATGCCGACTCCAATGCCCAGCAATATTGCATACGGCACGCCAACGATCATCCAGCCAATTGCCAAGATCGTGCCCATGATGAAGGCGATGACAATTCGACCGCGAACAAAGCCAGCAACAGCTGCATCCATTTTTTGGAGCAACGAAACTGTTTTACTTTTCCCTCCATCTGGGATTAATCCTTCAGCAAACTCTTTTACTTTCGGGAACCAGAGGCTAAAGAAGAAAAAGTAAAAAGGAATCAGAACTGCAAGGATTGCGAATCCAACAATCTTTCCAAGTACAACGAGTGCGATATCTCCCGTCGTTCTTGCAAGACTCACAAGTTGTGCATTTTTTGCTTGAGTTTCTTGTGCTGTTGATTCAGCTGTTTCAGTAGATTCCGTTTTTGGATCACTCTCAGTATCGGGCAAGTATGAAAGCGTTTCTAACACTTCTGTTCGAACATTTTCAGGCACGTACTCTTGTGTAAGTTGCTCCAACTTTGTGCGAAGTTGACCATCTTGAACATCATTGACCAAAGATGTTGTTTGAGAAATAACCAAAGGGGTTGTAATGACAATAACGAGGAGGATTCCTGTTGTAAGCAACGTCAAGATCCCTGCAATGACAGGAATTCTTCCCAACGGAAACTTTGGATTATCTGCAAGATATGAGATTAATGGCTCGAACAAATATGCAAGCAAGAGGGCAACAAGCAATGGGATTGTAATATTCCTCATTGCATACCCAAGCCAAACTCCACAGATGACAACTAGAATCAAAATTAAATCGCGAACCCATTGGATTTGCCATAAGTGTAGTTTTGTGATGTCGGGTTGGGATGGTTGCTGAGAATCGCCAGTCATCAACGAAGGTCTCTACCGATTTGAGCCAATGCAATCGCTTAACTCACTCGCATGGAACACTTCGTCGAATTGGTAAATTGCCCTGAAATCATCTTCCGAGTCTTGCGGGCTTGTCCGAAGAAGTTCAAGTTCAACCATTCGAAATACAATTGCTCCAAAGTCCTCAGTCCGTTTCACTCCCCACTGTTTCAGTACAACTGGTGCAAGTAAACCATACTGTTGAATTGCGAAATCTCGCAATCCCATACAAAGTTGTTGACCGCTGACATGCAGGTCGAACTCGTCAAAACCATGAGAATCAAATTCTCTGTTTTGGAATAGCTCAGACGTATATCCAAGACCATCTTGCACGAATGCAAAAGCAGCAGGTGCGTAGGGCGTGGTCCTAGCGATTGTCGCCCAATCTAATGGAATGGAGAGTGCAAGTTCGCTCATAGAAGACGCAATCATATCGGCGAATTTGATTCTAGTGCCATAGACCTGCCTTTTTTGATGCAAAAAATCGGCATTTATTTCATCAACATCCAATTTTTCGGTATGAGACCGCCGCCTTCCCTCCACCGCAATAGAAACCGCGCTCTTAAGCTCAGAGCCAATCCAGAATTGTATGTGGCTCTGAGCCAAATCAAAAATAGGTATGAACAAATGCCTATGTAAAAGGTCATAAAATCCATTTGTATGAATAAGTCCTTGAAGACTTTTCTCAGTCAACAGAAATAAGGGCAACAGTGGCTCAGAGCCAGGTTGGCATTGAAGAAGAGTTGAAGATTTCATTGAGAGGATCGTTTCCAGCAGTGTCAAACGCAAGTAATCCAGCAGTCTCACCTACGGTTAACGTGACGAGGTTGGGGTCAAAGCCTAATCCTATAGCACCGTTTACTGTTCCTATCTTGAGAAGCAATTCTGGATCTGCTTGATCACGTGCGTGCAACAATCGCATTTCATCAATCACACTAATTCGATCAGGAGTATCAAGGCAGAGCAATGAATCTGTCCCTAATGCCACATTGATACCCCTTTCAATCATCTCTTGCCAACGATGGTTGGAATGTCCGAAATATTGGCTCGCTCTTGGGCAATACGCAACTGTAATATTAGATGTTGAGAGTTTGTCCATATGATGATTCTCAACATAATTGAGATGTGCAGCAACGAATGGTTGGCAACCCGCAACATCTAAAACTGCATCAATGGGATGTTCGTTCCATGCTTCAACTGAGTCATCCCATGAACCAACGTTTTTTGCATGGTTCACAAGTGCTCCCTTGCAATGTTGAACGCTATCAATTTCCTCAAGTGATTCTGCAAGATGCGTCGAAACCGGTCTCCCACTTTCAAAACAAGCAGCGTATACATCCCTCCCGCAAGAATACGGCGCATGTGGTGATAAACCAAATTGAAGAGGGACCGCCTGAAGTTGTTCAACTGCAAGTTGCTGGCGTTGACCGAGCCCTAATAGTTCAACGTAAGACCTCGGGTACAACAATAATTCTGCAGTTAGTTCAGCGGCTCGTAACGAACCAGCAATATCCCCAACAATCTGTGACCCCCCTGCAATGACTAACTCTATTCCAGCACGTACATGTTGGTCAATGGCTTCTGGTTCACGTCGAATAGGCAAGACAACGTCCTCAACCCATTGCACAAATGATTCCTTTGCAGAGACAGTTCCTACTCCACTGAGATCAAGATGAGCATGTGCATTCACAAAACTTGGAGTGACCACCCCGTTAACTTGGGTAAGAGAACACTCGTCATTCCCACCAACTTCTTGAGGTGACCCCACAGCGATAATCCGATTCCCTTCTCTTAGAATTGCTCCAGGAGAAGCAATTACCCCTCTGTAATCGACTAGGGCGTTCGAATGGATAAGATTTCTAGGCATTCTGTGGCTCAAATTCCTTTTTCTCCTCGCAAGGATTGGTACACTGTAACCGGAAGTCGGGACGGATCCCGACATGACGCGCCAACTGAGGAGGATCCTACTATGCGCAAATCATTACTTTACACTTCGGGCATCGTCACGCTCATCGGCATTTCGGCAACTGGTTGTGTTCGCCACGATCGTTACGACACAGCTCGAACAACTACACATTCCCTTCAAGAACAATTGGTTGCATCGCAAACAGATTGCGAAACTGCAACAAATGCACTTGCAGCAAGAGACCGACAACTCGCTCAAGCAGAGGCGAATTTCACTGCCCTTCAAAGCCAATATGATTTACTTTCTGGCGAACTTGATGCGATTGATGCAGAGAACAACAATCTTCTCACAACAGTTACTGATATCAAGTTTGGTCCACTCCCAATCGCAACTCAACGGCGACTTGCTGCACTTGCAGCGACGTACCCTGATGACATGTGGTTTAATGCTGAAACTGGCATGATTCGATTCGGAAGTGATTTCACGTTCTCCAGTGGAAGTGCAACGATGAGAAAGGGTGCAACTGATGTCATCAGTCGCGTTGCTACGATTTTGAATTCATCAGAAGCAGCAAACTTTGAAATCGTTGTCATGGGACATACAGACGACATTCAGCCAAGTTCTTCAGCACAACGATACCCAACAAACTGGGAACTTTCCACAGCCCGTGCAGTGAGCGTTGCCAAAACACTCTCAAGCAACGGAGTTGATCCAGCAAGATTTGAAATCGCTGGCTACGGCGAGTATCGTCCAATTGTTGCAAATCGAATGGATGGAACAAAAGAAAACCGAAGGGTCGAAATCTATCTTCGGCCAACTGCCGATTCCATGGATTGGAGTACTGCATCTGTAACCTCCACAACAGAGACAGTTACCATTGATCCTATGGAAGAACCCATGAAGTAATTTTCAATCGTCGAATGATGTATTCGAAAAAAACACAAATGGCGATAAGCCGATCCCTTACTAGGGGTCGGTTTATCTTTTGCCTTTGCATCATTCTTCTACTTGGCATGGTTGCTCCAAGGTTCCCAGAATCTTTGAAGCGAGAACTTCCACACGCCCCACTAACTCGTGGCAGTGGTCGGCTGTACTCAGTTACAGTGAATGTCCACAACAAGAAACGCACAACCGGATGGCCACTTTTGCCAGAAACAAACTGGTGTGAGGTGCGTTTAAACACGATCTCAGCGGTAAATACGAGAAGCCAGTTCCTTGAATTCATTGTTGATGAAAATAAAAGTGATTCAAGGCAGTGGCGATTTCAATTTCCAGAACTCGATTACTCCTTTCGATTTTCCCCGAAGGCGTACTCAAGCATTCTTGATAACCAAAAAGCTTCAAAAATTCCATGGCCAGAAACGTGGAGCCCTGCCAATGAGTATTACAAAAATCCTTCGAAGTTTATCGAATCAAACGACCCCGTATTCACTCATGCGGTAGAACAAAACGGTCAACCACATTCAGTACCAATACACATCGCAGCCAAAGTACTCATCCGCTATTGTTTACTTCATATAGAAAGCAATGGAAAATATTCACAAACTGCAAAAGGAATTACAACCGGTATTGATGTTAAGGGAGCGAGAAACGCTGTAAAGACTGGCAAGGGTTCGGCTGTAGATTTAGTTTGCGTTTGTGTTGCCACGTTGCGTGCTGCGGGCATCCCAGCAAGACCCGTTTTGGGAATTACGAATGCAAATACAATTGGGAATCTTCAAATAGAACCTCAATATATGGTCTGGGGTGAATACGCCCTACCCGATGCAGGATGGGTACCCTTTGTTCCAGAACGAATGCGAGGAACGGTAGAAGGACTCTCCCTAGAAGAAGCATGGCAAGGACTAGGTACACTTCCTTGGCTGAACAGAAGGATCCCAATTTCATATAACTTTAATACGTATGACGCTGACCGATCGACTCAGAATATTCAAATGACACTGTTAAGCAGCACACAGGAATCTCAATAGCGTGCCGGTCGATGAACATCCAAGCCAAGCCGACCTCGACCGTTTCTCTGACGAGCGAGGATATTGCCCTCATTGCGGTGAGGAAATTTGGGATGACGCATCGCAATGTCATGCTTGCGACTCTTGGCTTGAATCTGGAACTGTCCATGAGAACCCAACCATCATGCAGTTCAAGAAGAAATTCACAATCCTAGTCATCCTGCTTGTTCTGATTGCTTTCTTTTGGGGTGTGATGACCTACTTCTAGGTTGCCTCCCTCTCTAAAAGCTACTAACCCTCATAAACTGAATAGAACGTCCGAGAGCATCGCTGTTTTTAGCAATTTCAACGCAATTTCAACACAATCACTGGACTAATGCCAAAGTAAGTGCATCCTGAAAGTGTGGTTTCAAACGATTCCACTTCACAATTCAAGAGTTGAAAAAAACAGAGAGAGAAGATTGATGAACGAGCGAAATATTGAAGAGAGATTGAGCAGATTAATTGAACAACTCCAATCCCTTCCAACAGAGTATCGAGAGAAACTTGAATCACTTTGTAGCAAGGATTCGGAACAACGATCTCTCATTGAAGAAACCGTTTCCAAACTCCAAGATTCACTTGATTATCTTCGGTTAAGCGTCAAGTACATGGTGTTCGATCTTGAAGCTACACGGCGAGAAAATGTATATCTTCGGAAACTAGTCGAACAAATTCGAAGAGATAGTACTCGACGCGATGAAGGAAATGACAACCACTTTTTCGGTGGAAGTGAGTCAGATTAAAAACTAGCTGATTCGTTGTACTGCACGTTTGGCACGCATGGGCGCTTCTGAAAGGAGTCTGTCAACCGTTGCTTTTTCTTCATGCATTTCTGAGAGAAGTTTTGCAAGGTGCCGATTCAATTCGTGAGAATACTCTTTAAAGAACTCTTCTAGTTCCGTTCTACTAAAACGTGTCAATGGATCATCCATTCCAGTTTGAGCCATTGCCCACTCCATCAACCCACGGCCACTCATGTCATACTTAAACAGTTCAAAGGTTCTTCGAAGCCGATGCTCTGCAGTATTGAATGGATCTCGGCACGCCATCGGAATCGCATGCATGATTTCAAGGAGTTTTTGCTCAACCGCTTGTGTAAGACCAGAACGTTCTAGGTCTTCCACGTCAGAGATTGCAGGGCGAGTTCCGATTTTGTCGCCGGGCATTTCATGATCAGTTGACAGTAATTCTAATGGGAGTTGATTACCCACAAAAGATTTTAAACCAGCACTTGAGAAGCGGACAGTCACCCTAGTTGTTGGCTCTCCGTTTATTGGAGTTTGTTCGACCTTAATCACAGCACCACTTCCCCATTCAGGGAATTTTGGATGCCGAACACGATCACCAAATTCAATTGTCTGAGTTTTCAAAAGTTTCCAAGCTCCTCAAGCAGGATGAAATTCCCGCATAACTGCACAAAAGCGAATAAGAAAAAATGAGTAATAACATAGCGATGTTTCGCCATACCAAATTAGTAATGTCTGGTGTTGCATCACTCCTTTGTGCATGCAACTTTCCCACCTACGTTAAGTATACCACATATCCACTAAAATCAAATAAAAATTGCTAAAACAATTGAATCAAACAACGCCTTGAGCCATCATCGCTTCTGCAACTTTCGCAAATCCAGCAATATTTGCTCCGTCAATATAATTACCAACACAGTTGTACTCTTCAGAAGCCTCAACACATTTCGCGTGAATACGAGACATGATGTACCGCAACTTTGCGTCTACTTCTTCTCTGGTCCAAGATAACCGTTGACTACTCTGTGCCATCTCTAAACCAGAAACTGCAACACCACCAGCGTTTGCCGCTTTGGCTGGACCATATAAAATTCCTGCTTCTACAAACAAATTTTGTGCCTCAGGAGTGCTAGGCATATTTGCGCCTTCACTAATTAAACTCACTCCATTTTTGATCATATTAGAAGCATCAACACCATTTATCTCATTTTGAGTTGCTGATGGAAACGCACAATCTGCAGGCACAGTCCACATTGGATGATAATCAACTGCATCTTCATTTTCGTGGTACTCTGCATCTGGAAACTGTTCGACATATTCTGCAATTCGACCTCGTCGAATATTTTTCAGATCCATCACCCAACGTAACTTCTCTTCATCAAGACCGTCACCATCAAAAATCCAACCACAACTATCAGAGAGTGTGACAACTTTGCCGCCAAGTTCATGAATCTTTTCAGTTGCGTACTGAGCTACATTCCCAGAACCAGAGACTAAACAAGTTTTGCCTTCAATTGTGTTCCCTTGAGTTGCATACATTTCAGATGCAAAATACACAGCACCGTATCCAGTTGCTTCAGGTCGAATCAAACTTCCACCCCACTCCAAACCACGACCTGTCAAAACTCCGACAAAACTATTCGTCAGTTTTTTGTACTCCCCAAACAAATACCCAATCTCACGACCACCGACTCCAATATCACCTGCAGGAACATCAGTGTTGTGCCCAATATGTCGGAACAACTCCGACATAAAAGATTGACAGAACCGCATGACTTCTCCGTCGCTTTTCCCTTTTGGATCAAAATCTGCTCCACCCTTGCCACCACCCATAGGTAACGTCGTCAAACTATTTTTAAATATTTGCTCGAACCCCAAAAATTTTAAGATGCTCAGATTCACTGTAGGGTGAAATCGAAGTCCACCTTTATAAGGACCAATTGCACTGTTAAAAGCAACACGATACCCCCTATTCACTTGGACTTCATCAGCATCATTGACCCAAGGAACTCGAAACTGCAACGTGCGTTCGGGCTCAACAATTCGACCGAGTATATTTTCTCTTGCGTATCGATGATGCCGATCAAAAACAACTTCAAGGGAAGAAACCACTTCATGAACTGCCTGCAAGAACTCTGGCTCATACGGGTTTCTAGCTGAAACTTGCCCCATCACATCTTGGACGAATTGGCTATCAGATTCAGTTGCGAGATAACATGTTGTTGTAGTCATATTGGCTTCCATGTATAAAGATTAAGTTAAGATGGTACCCTGTCCACAATTGAAATGGAACAACAAAACGAATCAATTTCAGTCCCAGATGCCCTCATCCCTTTACGCGATGAGATAGATGTGATTGACCACCAAATCCTTGACCTTCTCTCAGAAAGGAACAAAGTGGTTGAAAAAGTTGCAGAAGTGAAAAAAAGAACTGGTTTCGGCATTCGGGATTTTAAAAGAGAAGCAAATTTGCTCACCGATCGAGGGCAACGAGGGTCACAAATTGGGCTTCGTAGCGAGGTCATCGAGAGTCTATTTCGAGTTATTTTATGGGCAAGCCGAGACCGGCAGGCAGCTCTTGGTGCTGAAGTGCCAATCGAAATGGAACCAAAAACTATTGCAATCATCGGCGGACATGGTGGGATGGGTCAATTGCTTCACGATGTATTCAACGAGTTTGGGCATACCGTCGTTCTCGCTGATTTGACAACCTCCATCTCCAATATCGAAGCGGCAACACAAGCGGATGTCATTGCCATTGCTGTTCCTATTGAAGATACAGTTGCAGTCATCCAAGAAGTTGGTCCTCATTGCAAATCGAGCGCATTACTCTTTGATGTCACATCAACAAAATCTTTACCAATTCAAACAATGCTCAATTGTTTTGAAGGAAGTGTGATTGGCACCCACCCCTTGTTTGGACCAAGCGTTCATTCCTTGCAAGGTCAAAAAATTGCAGTAGTATGCGGGCGGGACACACACAACTGGCACGAATGGCTTTGCAAACTATTCACAGCCAGAGGGTTATCTGTTCTGGATACGACTGCCAAGGAACATGATCAGGCAATGGGAATTGTCCAAGTCTTAACACATCAAACAACTGAGGTACTCGGCAGAACAATTCAAAAACTCGGCATAGATGTTCACAGAACTCTAGATTTTACATCACCGATCTACCTCATGGAATTACTCATGGCAGCAAGACACTTTGCTCAATCTGCTGACCTCTATGCTTCAATCCAGATGAACAATCCAGAAACCGAAACTGTGTTCAATGCGCTCCAAAACGCTGGAGAAGAACTTCGAAGCATCGTGTTGGCTAAAGACAGAGAAAAGTTCAGAGCATTATTCGAAGAAGTGCATGAACATTTCGGCGTATTCTCAGAGCAAGCACTCGAGCAATCAAGTTTCCTCATCGACCGACTAGTCGAACGGTCTACGTGACTGTTACTTTCGCTTGCTTGAGCTAGTGACAGGCACTTTGCGCATTGGCTGTCAAAGAAAAGGTGACTGTGGCAGGTGTGACTGTCACTGTCGCTCGCAGACTCGCTCTGTGTGACAGTCACGTCGCGCCCGTCACACTTCGGCTAGTGTCGTTCCTTCGTCTGTCGTTTTGGCAGAAACTTCCTTGCCTACAAGATAATCTGAATCCCAGTTGACAAGAACTTCAACGTGGTGTGTCACACCTGAAGCATCTTCAATCTCTGCTTTGGCGAGCTGACGTTGTGATGTGTCGAACGAAAGTGTTGCATCAGACGTCGTTTTAGGCCAATTAAGCGAGACGAGGCGACCTTGAACTTGTGTTGATTCGCTCATAGCACACATTGTAGGGCTTTCTCCTTAAAATCTCCACTGAGCGATGAACCACCGTAAAATAGTCGCGTATCACAGTCCTATGACCACTTTTAAAACCATGAATAACCCATCACACACTGATATAAAGCAACTTGGCGAAGAAGTACAGACAGCATCTGAGCCGTTCAATCGATTACAAGAATCGATGCATGCTGTCATCGTTGGGCAAGACAAATTGCTCCACCGAATGTTTATTGGCTTGCTTGCAAACGGACACCTCCTTATTGAAGGTGTTCCTGGTCTTGCAAAAACTCTTGCAGTCTCAAGTTTAGCCAAAGGCATTGATACTTCATTCCAAAGGTTGCAATTTACACCAGACCTCCTCCCTGCTGACTTGACTGGTACGTTGATGTACCGTCAAGACACAGGGAAATTTGTAGTGAATAAAGGACCAATCTTTTCCAGCATTATTCTTGCTGATGAGATTAACCGTGCTCCTGCAAAAGTTCAGTCTGCATTACTTGAAGCAATGCAAGAACGACAAGTCACAATTGGAACTGAAACGTTCCCATTACCTGACCCGTTCCTCGTTCTTGCAACACAAAATCCAATTGAACAAGAGGGAACGTACCCTCTACCTGAAGCACAAGTCGATCGCTTTATGCTTAAAGTCGTTGTTGATTATCCAAGTCGTGATGAAGAACTAGAAATTTTGAATCGCATGGCAAAAACAACACAAACAAATCATGTTGAATGTGTTATGCAACCTGATTTTATTGCGACAGCAAGATCACTCGTTGATCAAATTTACATCGATCCTCAAATTGCTGACTACATTGTCAACATCGTACAAACCACTCGAACTCCGGAAGTTGTTTCAGAAGAACTCGCTGAGTTTGTCGAAAACGGTGCATCTCCTCGTGCAACTCTAGCACTCACACTTTGCGCCAAAGCGAACGCCTTCTTAGATGGACGCGGGTATGTCACCCCTCAAGATGTGAAAGATCTTGCACACGATGTCCTCCGTCACCGTGTTGCAACAACGTACGAAGCTGAAGCCGAAGGTAAAACTTCAGATGATGTGATTGCAGCCATCTTGAAGTTTGTTCCAGTGCCATAAGGAGTTCAACCTATGATTCCCCAAGATCTTCTTAAAAAGGTACGGCGAATCGAACTTCGAACCTCTCGCCTTGTTGATGATGTGCTTGCTGGCGGATACCACTCTGCTTTCAAGGGACGAGGCATGGAATTTGAAGAAGTTCGCCAATATCAAATCGGTGACGATGTTCGCACAATTGACTGGAATGTCTCTGCAAGATTCGGAGAACCATTCGTAAAACTATTCCGTGAAGAGCGAGAACTCACAGTCATGCTTGTCGTCGATGTTAGTGGGTCGCAGCACTTTGGAACTCAAAAGCAGTTCAAAGATGAGCTCGTTGCTGAAATCTGTGCGACGCTTTCCATTTCTGCAATCAGAAATAACGACAAGGTAGGACTCATCTGTTTTTCAGACCGAATCGAAGCGTACATCCCTCCTAGAAAAGGAACAAAACATGTCCTTCGAGTAATCAGAGAATTGCTTGCGCTTGAACCAGAAGGAAGTGGCACAGATATCGGCGGAGCGCTTGAATTTCTCAATAAAGTACAGAAAAAACGTTCGATCGTATTCCTCGTTTCAGACATGCAAGACCGAGGCTGGCAGAAACCGCTTCAAATTGCAAACCGAAGACATGATGTCGTCGCTGTACGAACTGACGATATTGCTGAACATGAACTGCCAAATGTTGGATTAATGCAAATCGAAGAACCAGAATCAAATCGCTTACGTGTCATCGACACCTCAAGCAAACGAGTTCGTAAAGCATGGGCACAACTCTCAAAGGAGCGAACGATCGCCGTTGAACAGACATTACGTCGTTGCAATGTCGATCAGATACATGTACTTACTGGTGAGCCATTCACAAATGCACTCAGACAATTTTTCAGACGACGAGAGGCGAAACGAACCGCATGAAATCTATTGTCACCATGTTCATATTTCTTCTTGCATCGGCTGCATTCAGCGAACACACACAATCTGTGCAGGATGGCATTACTGTTGATGTGACTCTTGAGCCTACAACAATCACTGTAGGCGATTCTGTATCACTTCAGATTGTTGCCGCTACACAAGACGATAAACAACTTGAACTTGTAAACCACGATTCTTTTGGTTCTTTCGTTGTCACAGATGAATCGAATCTTCTGGACATTCCAAACGGGAATCATCGAGAATGGACATGGTCAATGAAACTCGACACTTTTGATGCCAACACAGACTCTCTTTCGGGAATATCAATCCAATGGAGTGATGCCAATGGCACAATTGGAGTCATCGAGGTAGAACCAATTCCAGTTCAAGTTGAATCTGTTGCTGGAGCAGCATTACAAGATATGGAATTGCGAGATATCAAAACAAGCGTCCCACTATTTTCAAGAAATTGGTGGCCTCTTGCAATGATCGCATTGATTTTCTTTTGTGCAATTGGAGCAGTACTCTTCTTTCTTAAGAAAAAGAAAAGAACTACCATTTTGCCTCCACATCTTAAAGCCATCCAAGCAATTCAATCGCTGCAAGATTCAAATGCTGATGTGGTAACTTTTTACACAACACTTAGCAATATCGTGAGAACATATATAGAAGAACAATTTAAGATTGCTGCAACTGGACAAACAACTCGTGAATTCTTAATTGCAGAAAAAGAAAATCCTCGGTTTGAACATCAAGACCGACAGGCACTTGCAGATTTTCTAGTTGCAGCAGATCTCGTTAAGTTCGCAAAATTTGAACCAAACGAATCGATCTGGGACGAAGCCATCCAAAGAGCAACAGAATTTGTTTCAAAGACTGTACCTGTAGAAACTCCAACCAAAGTGGAGGTGGCAGCATGATTTTCCATTCCCCATCTGTCTGGTTATTGTTTCTTTTGCTATTGCTTCCATTTCTTTGGTGGCGATGGACACGTAGGTCTTATAAAACTGGCGTAACGTACACGAGTCATGTAGATATCTCGTTGCTTCCATCAACTTTTAGAAGCCAAACCACTTGGGTCCCTGCTTGCGTACGACTATTAGCAATCGCACTACTCATTATTTGTGTTGCTAGACCCCAGAAACGCTTTGAACGAACTCAGCAAAGTGCTGATGGTGTTGCAATTGAACTTGTGATTGATCGCTCTTCTAGCATGAATGCACATGACTTTACAATTGATAGCCAAGCCGTCGACAGACTTACTGCAGTGAGAAGAGTTGCTGGTGAGTTCATTCAAGGCATGGGTGAACTCAATGGTCGAAGTGGCGATCTTATTGGACTTGTCACCTTCGCTGGATATGCAGATAGTAACTGCCCTATGACGTTCGATCATGAATATCTCGTTTCAGATGTTCTTGATAACGTCCAAATTGTGAATGAACGATCAGAAGATGGCACTGCAATAGGTGATGCAATAGCGCTTGCGGTAGAACGACTATCTTCACTTGAGGATCGTGTGAAGGAAGACTCAGGGAATTCCATTCAAAGCAAGGTGATTATTCTACTCACAGATGGCGAAAATAATCAAGGTGATCTTGATCCACAAACCGCCGCTGATATTGCTGCAGCGATGGACATCACGGTCTATACCATCGGTGCTGGGACAAATGGATATGCTCCATTTCCAACAACCGATATCTTCGGCCGAACCGTGATGCGTCAGCAACAAGTGCAAATTGACGAAGAAACACTCGAAATGATTGCAAATACAACAGGTGGCAAATATTTCAGAGCGACTGACACCGCGTCTTTACAAGAAATCTATGCCGCAATTGATGAAATGGAACGCACAGAAATCACCCAACGTACGTATGTGAATCATGTGGATATGGCTGTAGAAAGTGTCAGTTTAGCTGGCTTTACTCTTCCACCACTTCTTCTCGTCGCGTTTACCTTCTTATTCGCGGACATCGTTCTTCGCTCTACGTATTACAGGATTCTAGATTAATGGATATGCAATTTAACAATCCAAACAATACACTTTATTTTTGGGCTGTTGTTGTCTTATGCATTATTCTCGTGATGGGGTATGTGCGAAGAAGCAAATTGCTTCAACGAATTGCAACTGCAAGATTAGTAAAAAGACTTACCGCCAACAGTTCAGATAGCCGCAGGAAGTTCCGGATTGGACTTCTTATTGCTGCCGCTTTCTTTTTATGTATCAGTTTGTTAGATCCAAGATGGGGCACTCGTTACAGAGAAGTGGAACAGAAAGGAATCGATACTTTTTTTGTTCTTGATGTTTCACGTTCAATGTTGGCAGAAGACGCACGACCTAATCGATTGAATAGAGCAACTACTGCGATTGCTGATGTCCTTGATGTGATGGGTAGCGATCGAGCTGGCTTAATTACCGTTGCAGGAGACGCAACTGTCAATGTTCCGCTCACACTTGACTATGGCTCCTTGCGACTTTCTCTTGAAGATGTTTCACCAAGGGAAGTCAAAAGAGGTGGCACAATGATTGGCGATGGCATCCGACTCGCGCAGGATAGTTTTACAGATGATGTTCAAGATCATAAAACGATTATTGTGCTCACGGATGGTGAAGATATGGGTAGTTTCCCTGCAGAAGCTGCAGCGAATGCTGCCGCTGCTGGAATCAATGTGTATACCGTTGGCTTTGGTGATCCTATCAATGGCGCACGCATTCCAACAACGATCTATGGACAACCCTCTTACATCGTGCATGAAGGCAAAGAAGTTTGGTCCGTGATGAATCCAGAAGAATTAACGAACGTAGCCAACGCTGGCGGTGGCGCTTTTGTTCCTGCTGGCACTGCGAATCTAGACCTTGGCTCAATTTACGCTCAACGGATTGCCTCAGATGCTGGAAAAAGTTTTGATAGTGTGAAACTAGAACAATTTATTCCTAGATTCCAATGGTTCGCAATTCCTGCACTTTTACTATTATTAGGCGAATCATGGTTACGTTTGAGAATCAAGAACCAATCGTCTAGACGTGCGTATGAGGTGGTCTCATGATGGTGTCATCATTACTCTTATCAACTGTATTTGTTTTTGCAAACCCCAATGCTTTGCTTGAATCTGCTCAATCATCGATTGCAGATGACAACTGGCAAGAAGCTGCGACGATTCTTGATGAATATGTCCGCACTGCAAGTCATCCATCATCTGAAGCAATGTACGACCGAGGTGTAGCGTATTACAACCTCGGTGAGTATGAAGAGGCACGGGTTGGTTTTGATAATGCGATGGAGACAACCGAAGACCCAACCTTGAAAACGTACAGCGCATTTAACTTGGGGAACGCAATTTATCAGCAAACAATTCACTCACTTGAAGGCAAAGGCACTCAAGCGCCAAGCGATGAAGATCTTATCGCGATTGAAGATGCAAAGTCTCAAATCGAAGAAGTATTACAAAATTACCGCACTTCTATCAGTTCTGATCCAACCGACATGGATGCAAGAGCAAATGGCGAACTTGCTTGGAAAATGCTACAACAACTAAACCAGATGCAACAGCAGATGGAAGAACAGCAACAGCAACAACAGCAACAAAACGATCAGCAAGAGCAACAAGATGAATCTGCTGATGAGCAACAAGAACAAGAAGAACAGCAACAACAGCAAAATGGCGAGCAGTCTGAAGAAAATCAAGACCAAGAACAACAGCA
>CAZVVI010000006.1:0-53770 GCA_964630505.1 uncultured Isosphaeraceae bacterium
GCCCGCGCGTGCCAAAATAATCGATGTTTCCCCAGCGCGGATGATTGATTTGAATGATAGGAACGACGTCAAATGGATTTTGCTCTTTACGAATAATTGGGAATAATTCAGTCGCTTCGAGCTTTTGATTAACCACTTTGGCGCTTGCATCAAACGGAAACGCGTTCAGGTGACCATAAGGGCAAGAAACTTCATTACCTACGACTGCGGTGACATGCTCATTTGCACCCACGCTGTCAATAATTGGCTGGTAATCCGTATTGTGGTTGTGGTCCGTTGCGACTGCGAACTCAACACCTTCGCCGACAATAGAAATGATGCGTTCATTCATGTTCGAATCACCATGACCAGAATGTGTCAACGTATGCAAATGAAAATCACCACTAATCCAACCTGTGGTATCTATTTCATGCGTAAGCTCAGCGTCCCACGAATACGAGCCACCTTCTTCAACTTCGATGTGAGTTTCTTCAATTGACCATTCGATGCCATGTGAAGCCATGATGTCCCAAGAACCAACTGGCACTGTAATTGAACCTTCCCCATCGAGTGTATACACAGCGTGGTCTCGAACGGCTAATTTCTTTGGGTCAGCATCTGGGTTGGGAAACAAATCATTTCTGTTGTCATCCGCATCAAAGAACGAAAGACGAGCTGGTATTGCATTCCCTTCGCTATCAACAATACTGAATGCTAGCGTGCCGTGTGGTACCTCAGCATTCGCTGTCGGTGCTGGTGTCGTGAGAGCGAGAACGATTGTTGTGATTAGCATGCGTGTATGCTACTCGTATGCCCCTTGCAGTGTCAAAACTCTCATTTGGATATTCTAAGGATAAACCAATCCTATCGAATGTTACCCTAGCCATAGAACCAGAGGAAATTGTTTTGCTTTCTGGACCTTCTGGACAAGGGAAGTCAACACTTCTACATTGCATTGCAGGATTGCTTACACCATCATCTGGGAAGGTTTATGTGAATAATATTGATGTCACATCAAAGAAGCCGAATGAGCGAGGTATTGGCATCATGATGCAGGACCAACCCTTGTATGAACATCTTTCAGTTGAACAAAATATTGCGTTTCCGTTGCGTGCCAGAGGACAAAAAAAACCAGACATAACACCTATGATTCAGCAACTAGGTCTTTCTTCGATTGCGAAACAAAAGGTTTCTACATGTAGTGGGGGAGAACGCAGACGCATTGCATTTGGTAGGGCGTTAGTGACTAAGCCAAAGGTCTTGCTACTAGATGAACCGTTTGTTTCGCTGAATGAAGAACTTCGTGAAACAATGCGTGGGCGTATTCAATCAGTTTGCGTGACGACACTTTTAGTTACGCATGATGTAACTGAAGTTGAATCTATAGCAAACCGAACGATTGAACTGTATTAAACAACCTTTTTGTGGTGACACAGACGTGACTGTCACACCTGATTAGGGTCAGACCCCTTGGTAAGAAAGAACGTTGTTACACTCAACAGAGAACAATTAGACGAAAGACGATCCACTCAACAGTTGAGGGTCAGACCCAGTTCGCAAAGGGGACACGCATTGAAAATATCGCTTTGCGATATATTTGTATGCATGTCCCCACAGCAAGGTTGTCTCACAGAAAAAATCACCCTTGAATCCTAAGATCCAAGGGTGATGGAAGAGAAGAGAAGAGAAGGAACGCAACGAGCACCCTTTCGGGCGTTGGTTACTCGAGGACGTTCCACCACTTCGCCTGTTAGGTTATCGGCAGTTCCACAGTAATTTGGTCACTTTTGGGTACAAATATTCCACTTTTCTTTACCCAGATTCACAACTCCAGTACTGCCAAACCGTTGCGTACGGTATTTTTTTTGAGGTTTTTATCGGTAGTTCACCATAGGTTCGTAACCTGTTGGAACACCACATCTTGTCCTGAATTCGTGGAACATTTCCCATATTTCAACCTATCTAGGTGACACTGTGTAGTCAGAGAAATGAGAAGTGATGTGGTATTGTTCACACCTCATGACAGGGATTCAACGACACTTTCTGGGGTGGGATACCCCATTCCTTCCAGCCTCTGGCAAGTGGTTGCAAGAGAACTGTTTACAGCGTGAACTTGGTAGTGTTGCGGGAACAATAGTGGTTGTTTCAAGTTCAGAAGTTGCTAGAAGGTTGCAATCAATTCTCTTAGAACGTGCAAGTGAAGACAACAGGGCAATTGATATGCCTCAAATTGTTACCCCTTCATCTCTTTTACATTTGTTGTACGAAGGTGCACTTCGTTTAGCAAACTCGCAAGTCTTAAAGCTTGCAACAACGCAAGCGCTTCGTGAGTTACCTGAAGAATCAATTCGACCGCTTGTGCATAGAGTCCAACAATCAAGGAGTGATTATTCTTCATGGATTTCGATAGCACAAGACGTGAATACGATTGCTCGTGAAATAGAATCTGGTGGGCATCATACGGATCCTTCTACTTGGCCAGACGCGTCTCGCATGCTTTTGTCTTCAGCTGCGTACGCTAAATTTGAAGCAGTACACATTGTGCGCTGTAAAACACGAGAGCTATTACAACTAGCAGGGTTTTGTTTTACAGAAGATGCTTGGTGCGAAGTGTTGCAATCGAGCAAAGAAATTTCAAACATCATTCTTCTTAACTTGAATGATATGAATACTGCAGTGAGCAGTGCAATTCAATCATTATCGAATAAGGGGACAACTGTAACAAGTGTTATTCGTGCTCCAGAATCGTTGGAAGCACACTTTGATTCATTTGGAAGAGTCGTTCCTGAACAATGGAACCAAAAAATTGTACCTATCAAAGAGCAAACAATATCTGTTGCAGGATCACCAGCGCATCAAGCACAGCTATTTTTACAGCAGCTATCCAAACAAACCGAGTATTCAAGTGATGAGGTTACGATTGCAGTTACGAATCAAGATGCAATTGACAGTATCCGATTGCATATAGAAGGACACTCCGTGCCAACGAGGTACGCGGGTGGACATTCAATGCTTGAAACACCCGAGTTGGGATTGTTAGCCATTCTTCACAAGTTTCTGCAAACCAAATCCTTCGCTTCGTATGCTGAACTTGTGCGGAATCCGATTGTTTCGTCAACTTTATCCATAACATCAGATGAAATTCACCACCTTGATGCTTTTTACAAAAATCACATGCCTTCTTTTATCAGTAAGAATTGGTACGTACCTACAGAAGTTTCAAAGTACATAAAAGTGAAACCTGTGATTTCGTTACATAGCAAAGTATTTCCATGGATAGAGCCATTACTTTCAGACACGAGCGATGTAAGTGGTTCTGTCGAACTCGTTCGATCTTTTATTCTTTCTTTGTTTAAGGACGATGAGTTAGACCGCCAGAGCCCACGTCTACGGGTGTTAACATTGCTCTTTTCATCATTAGATGAAGTACTTGCGTTGCCAGATGAGTTCAAGCAATCTTTATCGTATCTTTCTCCTCAACAAGTTGTGGAATTGCTCATCTCAGATGCTTCTGAAACTTCAATACCTGAGTACCCCAATGAGAATGCTGTAGAAATAGTAGGCTGGCTTGAGGCAATGCTTGACGATTCGCCATGTATGTATGTTCTTGGCTTGAATGCTAACCTGGTGAGCAGTTCATCAGTTGGACATTCTGCGATACCGGGGCAGTTGCGGACAGAACTGGGCTTAAACACCATAGAAAAACAAATTGCAAGGGACATCCATGCTGTGATTGCTATGCAGAATGAGCGAGCATCGAGTGGTGATATACGTTGGATTGTTGCTCGAACTTCAAGTGATGGAGAATCATTGGCACCACATCCCTTATTGTTCCACTGCGAAAGCGACGAAGAGTTAGTTCTGCGTGCACAAAAACTCATGACAGAGTTGGCAAATGAAGCGCCTTGTATACCTCCTTCGTTTACAGAAGCTAAGACTTCATCCACGATTCCTGCACTACAAATTCCAAGCATTGACGTAGTAAAAACAGAACCTATTAAGAGAATGTCTGTAACGTCATTTAAAAATTACATTGCTTGTTCCTATAGGTTTTGGTTGCGTAGAGCATTATGGCTAGATGAATCTGAAGACAATCTACTAGAACTTGATTATGCCCTCTTTGGAACGTTAGTGCACAGTGCGTTGCAAATGCTCGGTGAAGACGAATCGATTCGGGATTCAAAAGATTCAGCTGAGATTGAGGAATTCCTCGTCCAATCAGTTGATACTACTATTCAAAATACGTTCGGAAGTATAACTTTTGGCACTATTCAAGTTCAGGGCGAAATAGCAAAGCAAAGGTTGCGCTTGTTTGCAAGAGAACAAGCCCAACAAGCGAGAGCTGGTTGGAGTATTGTTGAAACTGAACGAAAAGTTGAATGGGAAACTCAAGAAAACGGCGAATCTTTTGTTGTAGTTGGAACTATTGATCGCATTGACAAACATAGTGATGGAAGAGTTCGAATTTTAGATTACAAGACTGGTTCAGTTTGTGCAAAAAAAGCGCATGGCACAAAAGATGAATGGATTGATTTACAACTTCCAATATATAGGCACCTAGCAAATGCAATTGGTTACGATTTCGATAAGTTAGAAACAGGATATGTGCTGATAGGAAGTAAAGCAGAATCAGTAAAGTTCGATTTTCCAGATTGGGAAAAAGAAGAATTGGAGTGCGCGGATAATCGTATGTGGGAAATTATCAATGCCGTTCAAGCAGGTGAATATAACGATGAGCCAGCGCCAATTCCACCGCCATTTACAGAGGACTTATCTTGGATTTGCCAAGATAGCGGTATTGTTACTGATGGGGATGATGAATGAGCGAGTTTCAACGTATAGAAATTATTGAAGCGTTAGCAGGTGCAGGCAAAACGTTTAAACTAGCTCACCGTTATTTACAACTTCTAGTCAAAGGCGCAGATCCTCGTTCTATTCTTGCAACTACATTCACAGTGAAAGCAGCAGGGGAGATTAGGGATAGAGTCATTGCTACAGTAGCTAATGCGGTAGCAGATGAGCGAGCAAGGAAGCAATTGTTTGAGCATATTCCAGAGCTAGAAAACTCTGGGGATAAATGTATTGACCTGTTAAAGAATGTAACAAAGAACATTCATGTTTTAGAGATAGGAACTATTGACAGTTTCTTTATAAAAATAGCAAAACTTTTTGGTGAGGATGTTGGTTTTCCTTCAGAATGGTCCATTCTTGATGATACGAACGAAGAGCGAATGTACGCTCTTGCTGTTGCAAAAATGTTGACTAAGGACAACGCTGAAGAAGTTTCAAAAATTCTAACTATGGCTAAGGGATCATTCGCGGTACCTATTGCAACGAACCTGAAAAAGATTTGTAAAAGTTCTTATGGTCTTATGCGACAAACAGGAGTGGATGCTTGGTTGCAGGGCAAAAAACTTAACGAGTTATCTTCAATCGAACTTGATAAGGAAATTTCTACATTAGAAAAACTCGCTGAGTTATCTGAAGATTACGGTAAAGCATATAAAGCATCTGTAAAACGAGTTCGCGATAGGCACTGGAAAGATTTTTTAGAGAAAGGTCCACCAAAGGCAATTCTAGATGGAACCCTTACATTTAGTAGAAAACAGTTACCACAGGAAGTCATCGATCACTATATGCCACTGTTTGAACACGCAAGTGCAAAGGTCGTGAATTTGTTGCTTGATAAAAATATTGGATATGTGGCGCTGTTAACTCTTTTCAATGGGGCATGGTCGTCGGTTAAGCATGAAGAAGGTGTGTATTCCTTTGATGATGTTACACATTACTTAGGGGAGTCATGCGTCTTGCAGGAATCAAAAGAACTTGCATTTCGCATTGATTCTCAGATAGATCATCTTCTCATTGATGAGTTTCAAGATACCTCTTTACCTCAATTTAAACTTCTTAAACCCCTTATCTGTGAGATTAAATCATCCCAAAACGAACGCTCGCTCTTTGTTGTAGGTGATCCGAAGCAGAGTCTTTATGGATTTCGTGGGGGAGAACCTGAGCTTTTAAGGGGTCTAGCAAAAGATGTAGAGGTAAAAATAACGAAACTACCGACAAGTTACAGGTGTGCTCCAGCGGTACTTGATGCCGTGAATAGAGTTTTTGGGAAAGCAAACTTTGCACCGTTATTGCAAGAGCATTCAGAAGATGGAGTGAATCAATGGCTTGAGAGTTTTGAGCAACATGTATCTGCAGACAGTCGCAAACCCGGTCGCGCAGTTATCCATACAACAGGTTTAGACCCCCAGGCGAGTAAACCACACAATCCAAGCCTGGAGTGCATGGTTGATTCAGTTGCAAACATTGTTCGCGATATTCATTCAAAAAATAAAAATGCAACCGTCGGTATCCTTGTACGCAAGAATACGAAACAACAGATACAAAAGATTGTGCACGCATTACGTTCGCACAAGGAGAAACCTATTTTTGCTACTGAGCATAGGGGCAATCCACTCACAGACTCACCTCTAGTTACTGTGGTGCTCTCAGCTTTACTGCTTGCTGATCATCCTGGTAATACAATTGCACTGTTCCATGTGTCTACTTCCCCACTTGGTGAACAACTTGGATTAGAACCAACGAGTAACAGGAAAGATGCTGAACAAGTAAGCGCCGATTTGAGAAGAGATATCGCTTCAAAGGGGTTAGGTAAAGTGGTTTCGGGCTTGGCAAAGCCACTGTTTGCAGGTGCGACAAACCGTGATGCAAACAGGCTGTGGCAATTAGTAGAACTCGCAACAACAAGCAATACAACAACTTTCCCAAGGATATCCGATTTTGTTTCCTATGTAAAAAAGAAACACGTCTATGACCCAGCGAATTCGCTTGTACAAGTGATGACTGTGCACAATGCGAAAGGGCTTGGTTTTGATGCAGTGGTTGTTTGTGATTTGCATGAACCGTTATGGACTTCGCCAGAATTATTGACGGATAAAAAACCATGCGAAACGCCGACGGCTGTATCAGTTCGTGAACACGAAAAATTCAATTCAATTATTGATAACCAAGAATCAATGTGGAAACAAGAAAAATCGAAGCAAGTGCAGGAGGCGTTGTCACTGCTCTATGTTGCAATGACGCGGGCAAAACACGAACTACACCTTGTCATCCCACCACGACCAAAGAATGTAAGTGCTAAAAGCTATAGCCCACCTACTAGCAAAGTGGTTGATCGTTTTCTGCGCCAAACTTTTGACTTGGGTGAACATCTAGAACCAAACAAAATCGTTTGGGAATCTGAGTTGAATGAGAAGGATTGCCTTGAACACATTCAAGAAGAGGATGCAGTCGGTGCTAGTGAAGAGATACAAATTTCATTGGTCCAATCCAAATCGCAGAAAATATTTGCAACAACCTCACCATCAAGTTTAGAGGGTGGTGGTAAGGTCAACATTGGTGAACGATTTAAAGGAGGAACGAATACGGCATTCGATTGGGGAACACTTGTCCATAAGTGGTTTGAAGACATTGAGTGGTTCAAAAGCATACCGTCTGAAGAAGAACTTATCGCTACAGCATTGCCAGAAGAAGCAGAACGATTAGGGGAAGAGCAATTGCACCAAGCGGCAATACAATTCTTGAAGGCTTTAGAATCAAATCAATTCCAAGAAGTGTTGAAACAACCAAACAAGAACACATCGGTGTACCGTGAACAAGATTTTGCAGTTCGAGTTGAAAAAGGTGCCAAACTCGCCACAGTAACCCTAGAAGAAGCAACTGATATTCGTGGAACAGTTGACAGGTTGGTGGTTCAAAGATCAGAGGAAGGTGAAGTAGTTTCCGCTGAAATCATTGATTGGAAGACAGACTCTCTCGAAGAGGAAGAACTCGATGAAAAAATACGCCACTACGCTCCACAACTCGCTTCATACAAAATAGCTGCTGCTCGGTTGCTTGGAATACCAGTTCAGAATGTAACCACCAAACTGGCCTTTGTTTCAACTGGCGAAGTGCACGATATCTCATTCATAACCTAGTTTTTATCCCAAAAAACCAGAGTCAGAAAAAACGATAAAAGACTCCACTATTGGGTTGTCAAGTTGATTATGCTGGTGTATTCTTCATCATTCAGTTGAGACCGAGTCTCATTAACGAAAGAAATTTGCCCAATGGCAACGTTAACTCAACCAACAATTGAACAAGAATGCGTCCCGCTCTCTGAACTCAGTGAGCGAGAGAAGGGTGTAATCCACCTAACAGAATTAGATTTTGAAGAACGCCAAGCGTTGTCTGCGATGGGATTGCATGATGATGCATCATTTCACTTGTGCCAACAAGGTCAACCCTGCATTGTGCAAGTAGAGGCGACCCGCCTTGGATTATCCAGAGAGATCACCAACAAAATTATGGTTCGACGCTGTGGTGTTTGTCACGAAGCATAAAAAGTATGCAGAATTCAAATTCGCAATCTGAATCACCGTGTTCAGTATTGCTTCTGGGTAATCCGAACGTTGGGAAAACAACGTTATTCAACAGATTGTGTGGGCTTCGAAGTGCGACCTCAAATTTTCCAGGGAGTACAGTAGAAGCGAGAATCGGGACAAGCACATCTGGCTCAGTTAAAAGACAATTTACAGATTTGCCTGGGCAATACACGCTATACGCAAGTGACAATTTATCCCAAGTATGTAAACGTGCACTTGATGGGGTTGATTGTGAATTACCAGACGCTGTTTTAGTTGTGATAGATTCAACGAACTTACGAAGAAACCTAACAATCGTGAATGAGGTTTTACATCATGGGATTCCATGTGTGATTGCAATGACAATGGTAGACATTGCACAGAAATCTGGGTTAACAATTGACGTAGAAAAATTTGGGCAACAACTTGGTTGCCAAGTTGTTGCGGTTCATCCACGGACCGGAGTTGGTATCTCTGATTTGCATGCAGCACTGAATTCAATTGAGATGAAAAAAGTTGAATTGCCCAAGGTAGAAGATGTACTAGCAGTCAATTCTTGGGCAAATGAAATTATCTCATCAAGCGTCGGTGGAACACTTGCTACAGGTACATTTACAGATAGGCTTGATCGAGCATTTACGCATCCGATTCTTGGTTTGATTACTTTTGCATGTGTTATGGCTGGATTATTTTGGGCAATCTTTACACTTGCTGCGTTTCCGATGGACATGGTCGACGTTGTTTTCGGACAAGTAGGAACTGTAGTGGGTGGGTTACTTCCAGAAGGCGATGTTCATGATATGGTTGTTGATGGTGTGATTGCGGGTATTGCTGGAACAGTTGTATTCCTGCCACAAATTTGCTTGCTCTTTTTCTTAATTAGTCTGCTTGAAGATACTGGGTACCTCGCAAGAGCAGCGTTTGTGATGGACAGACTTCTTCGAAAGTTCGGTTTGCCCGGACAATCATTCGTCCCATTTCTATCTGCACACGCTTGTGCTATCCCTGCAATTATGGCTGCAAGAATTGTGCCAGATCGAAGAGATCGAATAGCAACGATATTGGTGGCTCCATTCTTTAGTTGCTCTGCACGTCTTCCGGTATATGTTCTTCTAGTAGGAGTGTTGTTCGTGGATAGTCCCTTTTTTGCGGGCCTTGCATTTTTCGGATGTTATGTTCTTGGTGCTCTTGCAGCATTATTTACAGCACTTTTGGTAAGACGTACGGTAATTCCGGGCGTATCTAGGCCAATGATGTTGGAGTTACCAACATACAAGATGCCATCAATTCGTACAGCCGTTCTGACTACAATTGATCGCGCTTGGGTGTTCTTAAAAAATGCAGGTACAGTCATCCTTGCGATTGTTGTCGTGTTGTGGTGGCTCTCAGCATATCCAAAAGCAACAACATCAGAGAATGTTCAGAGTTTGAGAGAGCAATTGAGGGTTGTTGCGGAATCGGATACTCTTGAGGCAGAACGATTACTGTACGAAGCAAACTCAATAGAATATACCACGCAACTTTCAGAGAGTTTTGCTGGAAGAATTGGTAAATTCGTGCAACCTATTTTTGAGCCACTTGGTTATGATTGGAAGTTAACGGTTGGTGTATTGACAAGTTTTGCAGCGAGGGAAGTGTTCGTGTCAACTCTTGCGGTTTTGACTGCCGGGGATGAGGATGTTGAGAACGAAGGCGTCTTAGAAAAAATAGTTCGAGCGAAACGAGACAATGGGCAGAGGGTGTTTAATTTGCCAACCTCCGCGAGTTTGTTGGTCTTCTTCGTCCTTGCGATGCAGTGTTTGCCAACGATCGTAGTCACAAGACGTGAAACGGGGTCTTGGAACTGGGCATTTTTGCAATTGGGGTATATGACAGTACTTGCTTGGGTTGCTGCATGGCTTACATTTACATTTGTAACATTGGCGATGCAATAATGGATCTCGGAAATTGGCAATTTTGGTTAGTGACGTGCGTAGCATTGATGGCAGTCTTTATTCTCATTCGACCTTTTATCTCAATGTTTAAGAAGAACTCATGTTGTGGTGGTACACCAAAACCTAAGAAAACAAAGCTCACTGTTTCATCGAAGTCAAAATCGGATAGCGTCTGTCACTAGAATCAAAAAGCGAGGGGATTCTTTCGTGCAAGTCACATCTACCTTTAGCGTTTAATCACTCTAGACGTCAATGCTAAAATCACTAATGTAACTAGCCCACCCCACATACCCCAACCAAGCATTTTCGAAATCGAACTCCATTCTTCTCCACCTGCAAGTGCTCCAAATGTAGCAAGTGTGATAGAAAATCCTAAACGGCCAAACAAACTCTGAAGCGAAAGGAATGTCGCTCTTTTTGATGAAGGAACGATTGGTGCAACAGCAGCATTCAGTGGAGCAGTCATAAGTGCTCTTGGGCAACTGCGAAGAAGTGTAGCAATAGCTGCGGGTACGTTGACGAAAAAATGCATTACAGCCATCATTGCAACTTGTAACCCCGCTGCTGAAAGAAGTGTGACCCCGGTGCCAATTCTATCCCGTATTTTTATTGAACATGAAGCAACCCATGCTGCGATAAGCATTGTTAGCGTTAAGTGAACACTCGTAAGGAATGGAGTTGATTTCAATACATCGTATTTCTTGGCAAGTTCTTCTACATACGGTTGGTAAAACTCATACGGAATATGGTTGATGACAATCATGAAGACAGCAAAGAAAGAAAGCCAAAGCAAGGGGATGTTTTTTAACAATTTAAAGCACGACATAATTTGCAGAAAAAAATTCGTTCGTTCTTCTTTTATTTGGTTCGGTTCTTTGAAATTTAAAGTAATCAAAAGTAACACTATTGCTCCACCGAACGAGAGAATGTACGCGCCTCGATAATCTGGAATGGCAGCAAGCCCCCCAAGCACGCCAGCAAAAGCAGTGCCTAGGAAATTAAATTTTGTTGCTTTTGCTTCAAGTGAAGGGTAGGTTTCTTCTTGGTTGAGTGTCTGTGTGGTTTCAAGTAAGAAACTGGTGTCAGTTCCGCTGTTGAATGCAATTCCACCTGCAAGCAAAATTTGGGCTAGTGTAAAGGATTCAAATGAATCAGCAAAGATAAACAGTACGTATGCAACACATAAAAGCACGCTCGCGGTTACAAGCGTTTTCTTCCTACCAAAAGTATCACTGAACCAACCAGAAGGAACTTCAAGGATAACAACACTTGAAAAATATATTGACTCTAAAAAAAGCACATCGGATAAATCGAGTTTGCTATTAAAGAAGAGGAAGTAAACTGGCAGCCAAAAATATGCATGAAAAAATCCAACGTACCAAGGGTACAGTCGGATATTTAGTTGCATCTTATCGCTCATGATTTCATGATGCCGGTGGGCTCGGTATTGATCTCTTGTGTTCAATCGGCTTTGGCTCGAATTGTTCTTTGAGTTGAACTTTTCTACTCAATCTTCCACCCTTCTCTGCAACGTAGTCAAACTCAACTTCTCCATATCCATCAATGATGAATTGAAAGAGGGTGCTACCCTTGCTTGCAATGCCCTTGTTCACGATGAGTCGTTCTGGTTGCGTGGAGTCGACAACAGAGAGTTTTGTTGTAGGCAGAATAGAACGAACAGTTCCAGAAGCAGCAACATTATTTGCAGGTGTTGTTGTGCAAGTCAGGATGTCAGGCGAACCGATGTGGTGTTTGGCAGCCATTGCGGTTCGGCTTGGAATTATCTTGTCATTTGCGACTTCAACGGTGACTTTCCAAACTTGGTTCCCAATTTTTTGAACATCGAGTGCTCCCCACTTGAGTAGTGGCATCTCATCAGCGTGGAACATTGTGAACGCAAAATTTCTATGGCAGCCTTCTTCAAGCATCCACGGGGGTGTGACTCTGCTTGAATACTTTGTTGTGCCACCAACGAGCACGGTTCCATACGTTGGATGTTCAACCTCATGATACGGAACAAAGACATCTTCAAACTGTAAAAGATCACGGAATTGAGTTCGCTGCTCACTTGAGGGGTTATCTCCATTTGCATACATTCTCTTGTCAGTCCACAATTCATTTGTAAAACTCACAATCCCTAAACTTTCATAGGTAAAACCATCTTCGCCTCCGTGAACCGTATACAAGTCTTTGTATGCAATCATGGGATCATAAAATGGCAACATTTCACTTCCCTTATTTGCAATTTCAGTGTGTACATTGGAATCTGCTCTTGGATAGTTCATATATGAAGCGCTAGGTCCTTGAAGAATCATTCCACCAGCATTGTGATAACTTTGTGCTGCTGCAACGTTCGGATGATCTAAAAGGAACTCGCCAATTGCTCTAGTTTCAGGCAAACTGAATGGGTAATCAGTTGCTCCATATTGAATCCACTCGGGTTGCCAGTCAGCAGGCCAATTTCTATTTGGGTCATACCCACCAATACCATCTTCATTGATCCGACCATCGTCATCGTTGTCGATTCCTTCCTCACCAAGTCTTGACCAGCCACCTGGAGGGTCATTTTCAGCAACTCGTGTAAAGAAGCGGGGGTCATTCTCATCAATCTCATATCGACCGAGCTTGTCCTGAATCCACATGGAAGTGATGTGCCCATCTCCATCTAAATCGTCTGGGCCATCTTCGTCGAGTTCACCGTCGTGATCGTTGTCCACAGGTCGAATACCTCCACGAAGAAAATGGGGAGTTGCAGGTTCATGAAACCAAACCTCGCGACCATCAGGATTTTCCATCGGGAGAAAGTAAAAGGAGCGCTCATCAATCAATTCTGTGATTCGCTCAATCTCTCCATAACTTTTACATAAATACCAAATGGAATAGAGAACAGTCTCTGCAGCCTGAATTTCGTTGCCATGAATATTGCCATCAATAAACATAGCTGTCTTCTGACGATCACTACCAGTCTCTGGATTGTTTAATGTTACGAGCCATAACTCACGACCGCCAACGCTTTTGCCGATTGATTCTATTGTCAACAGATTTGGATACGCCGCAACAAGGTCGTGTAACGCAACTGTTAACTCTTTGTAATCATACCAATGGTCAAACCGCAAATCGACTTTGGAAGGATAAGGTGCTTGTGCAAAAGTAGCCGTTGATGTGATAAACAGAAGTATTGTTTTTATAAGAAAAGAGTTCATGCTCCACCTCCATCTGTGTTTTGAAGGGTTAATGAGATAGATTCATTACCGAATTTTTCGCTGAACAGAGAGATATTTAATATCTCGTTTGGTTGACCCTGAATAATCCAAGTGAACCATTGCCTTGTTCCTCCACCATCTAGTGACCAGATGCGGTTGACTTTCCTGCCAGAGAGTATTGATTCATTGGGGACATCAATTCGAACAATGTATGGCCTTGCTCTCTTGTTCCGTTTTGCAATTGCAGTGCCACTTGGAAACCAGCCATCATTACGGACTGCAATTTTAACTTCCCAGTGATTTGTTCCAAGTTTCTTGATGATAGGTGTTTCTAGTTGAACATCTGGCAACTTGCTTGCGAGATGAAGTAAAAAGTCTGTCTGTGTATTCGTAATCTCGTCAACGACTTCAATCGGTGGGATGGTTTTGAAGTAGGGAACCCAACCACCGATTTCTACCATTCCAAGTTGAGGATGATCAAACGGCTGCCATTCAACAAATCCCTCACCATTTCTAATCTCATCGTTGTAGGTCAACCAAGCAGTTTCATTAGACGAGTTATCTTTTCCACCTGTCGATTTTTTAACTCGGCGGATTTGGATGCCAGACATCTTCGCATATTGTTCAATTTGTTCTGGTGTAATTTCTGCCATCATCTCTTCTGTGACAGGGAATCCTGCTGCCTCAGCAGCTTGTAAAAGTTCATCCAAAGTTTCTTGAGAGATGTCGCCAATTCCAGAAGGTGTAAGCCCATCGCTTACAGTAGATGAACCACCTTGAGGAGGTCCTGATGGTGGTTTGCCACCACCACCTCCGCGAGGTCCTCCGCTAGGACGACCGAATTGCTCACGCATATGTTCTCGGAGTGCACTTCTTTCATCCTCATTGAGTTCGCCATCTCCATCTGCATCAAATTCTGCTCGCATTGCCTCTCTGTCAAAGCCACCTCGCCCACGTGCCTCGGGCTGACGAGGAGTTTCAGTCCTTGAATCGAGTTGTTCGTTCTCGGAGTTCGTTTCGTCTTTTTGTTGAGCAGGGTCAGGTCTAGACCATAATGGAGTTGAGAAAGCAGGTACTCCGTACTGTGCATACGACCACGCAACAAAACTTCCGTCCCAGTTTTGTTGTGTTGTGTTTTTCAATCCAACAATGTCGTTAAATTGCTTGCTGACCTGTTTGTAGAGTTCAACATCGCCTGCATCTAATTTCTTGGGCGCACCTGCTGGGTCCTTGCCACTTTCTGAAAGGGGTGAAGTGAGGGTGTCATGTCGTCCATAGACTACGATTGCTGCAATTTCTTGATGCTGAAGAACGAAATCAGCAAGGATCCTTGATTCTTGTTCAGAAAGTTGCCACGGTCCTGCCCCGTCGCTATGAATTTGATATCCATGCATGAAATTTTTGTTGAGATCTACGCCTCCAGTCCCATCTTCGTTGTACTTCCCATCGTTGTCATCATCGATTCCCTCAGTAAACAACACGAATGAAGCAGATTGTCCTTTTAAAGCATCGGGTTTAATGTGAAGCCGTGGTTCATCTGGGTTGATGAGATGTGTTGCTTTTTCGAGATCAGGTACTCGCATTATGGTGATATAGCCATCCCCATTTAGATCATCACCACCATCCTCATCAATGAAACCATCATGATCATCGTCGACTGGTTTTCTATTTTTAAATCGTTCTTCCTTCACTTCGCTGAAATAGTGATGAGCAACATCAGGATTAACCTGTGGAATGATATAGATCTTATGCGTTTCAAGTAACTGTTCTGTTTCCGTTGATTCTCTTGCAATCAAACTTTCTGCAACATCAATTGCCACCTCACTTCCAAGAACATGTGTTCCATCTATTCCTGCGACGAGAAGAATTGCTGATCGTTCATCAATTGGAGTGTCTCCATTTCGAGCAACCTGTATACACTGGATTGGAAGTCCTTCTGTTGAAAAACCTAGAGTTGAAACTGAAATCAATTCACTAGATTTATCCAGTTTTTCAATTTGGTTTGTGAGTTGGGTTGGTGTACTCCATCGCGTTGCAGATTCATCTAAGGGCTGATAAATAAATAAAGCAGTTAAACAAACTGTGAGTGTAATCATGTCATGGGCTCCTCTTCTATGAACCTATGAGGATAACGCGCAGTGCTAGGCAGGTGTTGTTGATTGGAAAATGTTTGTTCCTACTTTGTAGAACCCCCATGCGACAAAAATCCCTAAAACGTTGCTTAACAAGACATACAGAATAGCTTGTTGAACCCTCCCATCCTCTAAAAGTTCAAATGTGTCCAAAGCAAAAGTCGAGAACGTTGTAAAGCCCCCTAGGATTCCTACGATGAGGAAAAGGCGGAGGAATTCTCGATGTTGCATCAGAGGACCTATAAGCAGAGCCGTGATGAGTCCAATCAACGCACATCCAACGATATTGACAATGAGTGTTCCTAAAGGGAATTCAGAGATTCTCAGAGTTTGTCCTGCATTCGCTACGAAGTACCGAAGAAGTGCGCCGATTCCACCACCAACGGCAACGGTCATTAATGTTGTCAACTCCATAACGCGCCCGGCAGGATTCGAACCTGCGACCTCCGCTTTAGGAAAGCGATGCTCTATCCAACTGAGCTACGAGCGCCAAACGTTGGATTGTAACTGTTTGTTGCGGGTGTGCCAGTCACGAAAGAATCCTGTTGCTTTTTGATTCTAGTGACAGGCACTTTGCGCGGTGGCTGTCACCGAAGGTGACTGTCACTCCGCTTTCGCTTTTGTGTGCCAGTCACGAAAGAATCCTGTTGCTTTTTGATTCTAGTGACAGTCACTAAAATTACAGTTCTTCTTCACGGAGTCGAATGACGATTTCGCGAACGGCTCGCATTACACGACTTTTTGCGTGTCGAACCGCTTCTGGAGTCATCCCTAATCGTTCACCCGCACGCTCTGCACTCATTCCTCGGCGGCCGTAAAGTTCAAAGGCTTCCCAAGTTTTTGGTTCGAACTTTGGTCGCGCTTCTGTCATAGCCTCTGAAAGTAAGTGTTCTGCCCACTCACGATCAAACACCGCTTCGAGATCATCACGAGGGTCCTCAGCAACATTCATTCCATGTGTGTCAAGATTTCCCTCTTGCTTTTTTCGGTATCGTTGGCGAATGGCATTCAATGTAATTCGTTTGAGGTACCCTCGGAAACGACCTTTGCTAGGATCATATTCAAACTGATCAGCAACTTTGAAAAAGTTAAAGAGGACGGTTTGCATGATGTCATCAGCTTCTCCGCTTGGAAGTCCAGCGTTGCGGGCAAACCCACAAATAATAGGACCATAACGATCGACAAATATTCCCCATCCCATTTCTCTATTGACAGTTTCATCCGATTTCAACTGCAAGAGTAAATCCATATTTGTTTCGTACCGACCATTCACTGTTCTTACTAAAGTTGGTACTTCATCACCTTCTTTTTGAAGAGGGGCTTTGTCAATTTCAATCACCATCGCTTGGTCAAGTTCTTCAATTTGTCCACCGAGGCGTATGAGAAATTTCCATGGACCAATTTGGATTAAATCATCTGCTTGAAGTTGTACGTCTTCTCCAGACTCCATTCGAATCGTATTAAGATACGTCCCGCTTCGGCTCTTGAGATCGTGCAATGACCAACGGCCATTCGAATGATGTACTTTTGCATGTTGTCGAGAAACATACCGATTTGCTAACTGGTGTGTGCATTCAGGGCTTCTACCTAAAATGCACTCGACGCCAGTTTCTACTTCAATAACAGGCAACTGCTTACCATGGATTTGGTGAAGCATGATGGAATCAGGTTTTGTTGGATGCTCTGACACAGCAATTCTCAATTATTTGTTCGTTGACTTCTTTCCACCTTCATTGTAGTGAGTTCAGCACAATTAGGAATATCCAACCTGATACAATGCTATTTTACGATGTAGATGAGGGATTTAATTGGAGTTCTTATGTCAGACGAATTGTTTCAAAATCATTCAAAACTTCTGGAAGAAGCGATGCAGGCCATCGAAACGAGGGGCTATTTTTCTGCATATCACGAAGTTCCAAGTGGGAAAATATATGGCGAAACTGCAAAAGCAGATGGCCAAGCAGCATTTGAAAGTTATAAAGAGAACGCCTTCCCACTCGCACAAAGCGCAACAGAGTGCACTGTTGGAAATGAAGTTTCACCCTATGGCATAGTGCTTGGAACTCAATATCCGAAGGCAAATGTCGAGAATCTCATTTCTGCTATGGAGGAAGCGTGTCCGCAGTGGCGGAATGCAACGGTGGAAACGCGAGTTGGCATAGCGCTTGAAATTCTTCAGCGCTTAAATAAAAGAAGCTTTGAGATGGCATTTGCAGTAATGCACACCACTGGTCAAGGATTCATGATGGCATTTCAAGCTGGTGGACCACACGCACAAGACCGCGGTCTTGAAGCAATTGCATATGCCTACAAAGCAATGAAAGATTGTCCAACTGAAACAACCTGGAAAAAACAAGTTGGACGTGATGAGATTGTCACCTTGCAGAAAGAATATAAAATTATTCCTCGTGGAATCGGGCTTGTGATAGGTTGCTCTACGTTCCCAACTTGGAATACATATCCTGGGTTATTTGCAAGTCTCGTTACGGGTAACGCAGTTATCGTAAAGCCACATCCAGGTGCTATTTTACCGCTTGCTATCTCGGTACAAATTTGCCAAGAGGTATTGACTGAACAAGGGTTCAGTGCCGATATCGTCACGCTAGTTGCTGACACAGCAGATGAACCAGTAACTACGAAACTTGTAGAGAGCGACGCAGTGAACATCATTGATTACACAGGCGGTTCTTCGTTTGGAGATTGGGTCGAAGCAAATGCAGGAAACGCAGTCGTCTACACCGAAAAAGCAGGCGTCAATAGTATGATTATTGATAGCGTTGCGTCGATGAAACCAGTTTCAGGGAACTTAGCGTTTAGTTTGTGTTTGTATTCAGGCCAAATGTGCACAACCCCTCAAAATATATTTATTCCTCGCGATGGCATCGACACCGCTGAAGGACATCTGTCATTTGATGAAGTCGCAGGTGCAATCGTAAAGGGTGTTGATTGGATGTTGAGCGATCAAGGTCGTGCAAACGAAGTACTTGGTGCAATCCAAAATGAAACAACAGCAGACAGAGTCGACTCTTCAAACGGAACTGTGCTTCGTGAGGGTGTACCGATTGAACATGCGATGTTTGCCGATGCGCGGACTCGTTCTGTGAAGATTATTCAGCTCGATGCGAGCGACAAAGAGACATTCTCACAAGAAATGTTTGGACCCATTGTGTACATCATTGCTACAGATTCTACTTCACAATCTATCGAACTTGCTTCACTGATCGCACGTGAACATGGTGCAATTAGTTGCGGTGTCTATTCAACAAGCGATGATGTCCTTGAACAAACTATGGACGCGATGACACAGGCAGGTGTGCCGGTCTCTTGCAATTTACTCGGAAGCATTTGGGTCAATCAATCTGCAGCGTTCAGTGATTTTCATGTCAGCGGTGCAAACCCATCAGGCAACGCAACACTCGCAGATTTAGCATTTGTGACTGGACGATTTAATGTTGTGCAGTGTCGAACGTTCGTTCCAGAGCCACAAAAGGTAGAGGCGTAACTATGCCTTGTTACGAATACGAAGGGATAAAGCCAGTTGTCGACCCAACAGCATTTGTGCATCCAACTGCAGTGTTGATTGGCGATGTGATCATCGGTCCGAACTGTTTGGTAGGACCCTGCGCTGTATTACGAGGAGATATTGGCAGACTCATTATGAAAGCTGGGAGCAACTTGCAAGATACTTGTGTTGTGCATAGTTTTCCTGGCGATGACACAATTGTTGAAGAAGACGGTCACATTGGTCACGGGGCGGTGTTACATGGTTGTACTATTAAAAAGAACGCAATGGTTGGGATGAACGCAGTTGTGATGGACGGTGCGGTCATTGGCGAGAATAGCTTTGTTGCTGCAATGGCTTTTGTCAAAGCTGGTACAGAAGTTCCACCAAACGTTCTTGTTGCAGGGTGCCCAGCGAAAGTGATGAAAGATCTCAGTGAGCAGGAAATAGAATGGAAGGGCGAGGGGACTCGTATTTACCAACATCTTGCTGCTAGACATGCTGCAACTGGGCACGAGTGCGAGCCACTTACTGAAATAGAACCAGATCGCAATCGTGTACCAACGACCGACCATAAGGCAAAATACAAAACGTAATTATTCGTTTGAAAGTGCAAGCCGAGCACAATCTGCAAGAAGTTCACTTCTTGTTGGATGAGGATGAATCGCTGTTGCAAGGTCGTACAGGGTCGCACCCATTTCAAGTGCGAGCACGCCTTCTGCAATCATTTCAGTCGCACCAGCGCCAACGATTCCAATGCCCGTAATCGCTTGAGACTCTTTTTCATATCCAAGCATGGTCATGCCGTTTGATTGCCCCAGCGCTATAGCAAGACCACTGTTTCCCCAACGAAGAGAAACAGTTTCATCATCGAATGTTCCAACTTGCGCAATTTCTGGTGAAGACCAAGCGACCTGAGGAATGAACTGAGAATCAAAATGTGCATCAAGGCCACAAGCAGATTCGCCAGCAATTCGCCCCTGTGCAATCGCAACAGCTGCGCTGTGGTTGCATCCCGCACATTCTCCGACTGCGAAGATTTTAGGATTAGAAGTTGCGCAACAATCGTCAGTTGTAATGAAGCCATGATCGACTTCGACTTCTGCGTGTTCAAGGTGTAACTTTTCCGTTGCAGGTAATCGGTGCCCAGCGAGCACAACAAAATCAAAGTCGTTTGCTTGTGGTTGTGCATTGCAGAGTGTTAATCCACGTTTGACGAGTTTCACAAGTTCTGGTGAAAACGTTGGAAGAATATCACCATCAGCCCAAATCGAAACAGTATTGTTCTTTTGTAAAAACGTCGCTGATTCAACTGCGCTTGGGGTGCCACCAATGACTAGTATGTTTTTGCCCTCAAATTTATGTTCGTAGACTTCTTCTACCTGAATAGCATCAGGGTAATCGCGGTTGATACGAGTATGAGTTCCAGTTGCGATAATTGCTTTGCGAAACTTTACAACTGAAACGATTTCTCCAGTGATTTGCGCGGTTTTTTTGTTTTCAAAATGTGCAAGACCATGCAATCGTTCGATGCCAAGTGCCTTGCATCGTTGTTCAAGTGAATTGCTGAGCGATGTTACTGCAGAAGCACCGTCAACACCGAGCACTGAAGATTTCGACGGAATGCATGCATGGTGTAAACATTCTCCGCCCAATGATTCATTTGGATCAACAATCGCGACTGTTTTGTCAAGTTCGGCAGCACGGAACGCTGCTGTATATCCAGCAGGACCTCCTCCGATGACGAGAATATCCACATCTTGGCTGAACTGACCGACGACCATACGCTGTTATACCGCAAACCGCATTGGGTGTTCAAGATCGTGAATAAGGTGTTCGATAAACGGAATTTCTCTGCCACCATCAACTAAGCGATGGTCAATCGAGTGGCTTAATGGCAAAATAAGCCGAGGAACAACCGTGCCTTCAATGACCCACGGCATTAACTGAGCCCGTCCAACAGCAAGACACGCAACAGTACCTTTTTGGATGATAGGGGTTGAGTACCGTGTTCTGCCAACTGCACCAGCATTTGAAACGGTATACGTTGCGCCCTTGGTGTCTGCAAGTGTGAAACTTGCGCTTCGTGCGTTTGCGGTAATTTGCTCTAGGTGAGTTGTGATTTCGCCAATACTCAAATTGTCAATATCACGAATGACAGGTGCGATGAGCCCACGCTCTGTATCTACGCCAATGCCAATATTTACAAATTGCCTGAACAAAACATCGCCACTTTCCTCACAAATCGCAGCATTTAGGATTGGATACTTACGAAGAGATCGGCAAATCGCTTTTAAAACAAATGGAAGTAATGTGAGTTTTAAATGAGGTTGGTCAGGGTCTTTGAAATTTTTACGGAGTTGATCAATATCTGTGATGTCAGCATCGTTGCAATCAGTCACATGGGGGATTGTTTCCCATGCATGGGACATTGCTTTTGAAATAGATTTCCTTGCTTGGGACATCGGTTGGCGAATTACAATTCCAAACTCAGTTTGTTCTTCAACACCTTCTATTTCTGTTTCCAGAGCAATTGACGGTGGTGGGGTTGAAGGGGTCGTTGTAATTGTGGATGATTGGACAATAGGCTCAACAGTAGAACTATTCGCAAGTTCTACGTCTTGACGAGTGATTCTCCCTCGAGGACCAGTGCCAGTAATAGTGGACAAATCGACTCCCAAAGTACGAGCGAACTTCCGCACAGAAGGTGATGATCGAACTGAGGATTTTGATTGAGGAGCAGGTTCGATCATTGGAACTGGCTTTACCGTTGCATCTGTATTGAATGTCACCATGACATCTCCAACATGTACGAGTTGTTTTTCGTCAACATGAATAGTTTCAACAATACCAGTGCAGGGGGAAGGGATTTCAACTGCAGATTTATCGGTTTCAACCTCAAGTAGTAACTCATCTTCGGTAATGGTTTGACCAACTTTGACATGTACAGCAAGCACTTGTCCCTCATGAACACCTTCGCCTAAATCTGGAAGTTTAAAATCCATGGTTACCAATTGAGTGTTTCTTTTACAGCGAGAACAATTTCTTCGCACTGGGGAAGGAAATGCTCTTCAACTTGAAAATATGGAAATGGAATGTCAAAACCAGTGATTCGTTTGATTGGCGCCTCTAAGTACTCAAACGCAGATTCATTCAACCGTGCAATAATTTCTGCTGCCACGCCGCACGTTCGCTGACCTTCATGAACAATGATGCATCGACCAGTTTTCTGTACACTCTTTGCAAGAGTGTTTGTATCCATGGGTGATATTGTGAGTAAATCAATGAGTTCTACATTGATGTTCTCATCCTCTGCGAGGTTTTCCACAGCCTCTTTGCAAGGTCTCATCATGGCTCCGTATGAGATGAGGGTGAGGTCTGTACCCTCTCGCACGATTTCTGCTTTCCCGATTTCCATGAGTTCAGGTTCTTCAGGGACTTCCTCCCGAAATGCTCTGTACACAGCTTTAGGTTCGTAAAATACGATTGGGTCGTCTTCACGTATTGACGAAGCGAGCAAAGCACGCGCGTTTCGAGGACCTGACGGAATGACGACTTTTAATCCGGGTGTGTGTGCCCAATACGCTTCTCTTGATTCGCTGTGGTGTTCAACTGCACGAATGCCTCCACCGTAAGGGGTTCTTAAAACCATTGGGACGGTGTATTTTCCACGAGTCCGGTTCCTGATACGAGCCATGTTCTGTTCAATTTGGTCAAACGCTTGCATTGTGAATCCAGAAAATTGAATTTCAACAACTGGTCTTACACCATAAATCGCCATACCAACCGCTGCGCCAACAATTCCACACTCAGCAAGCGGGGTGTCCTTCACTCTATCTTCCCCATGTTTCTGCTGTAAATCCTTTGTTGCTCTGAATACACCGCCATTAATTCCTATATCTTCACCCAGTAGACAGACATTTTCATCCCGTGCCATTTCTTCATCCATAGCACGGTTGATGGCTTCAATCATTGTGAGTTTACTCATGAATCCTCCCCTTTTTGGCGAAGTCTACGTAAGTACTCAGTTCGTTGATCGATTAATTCTTCTGGAATAGATTCATATAGATGATCGAAAATTTCGCTAGGGTTAGCTGGAGGCATTTCATAAAATGCATCCCTTGCTTTGATAACTTCTTCCTCACAGGACTCTAGTATTTTTTGAATAGCATCGTTTGTAAGAAGCCCTTTGTTTTTTAAATACGTTTCAAAGCGAGCAATTGGACATCTTGAGTGCCACGGCTCTACTTCTTTTTCATCTCGGTAGACTGTTGGATCGTCTGCAGTTGTGTGTAAACTCATTCTGTATGTTACTGCTTCGATGAATGTAGGACCGTCACCATTCCTTGCGCGGTTGGCTGCTTCTTGTGTTGCACAAATCATTGCAAGGATGTCGTTGCCGTCTACCCTTATACTTGGAATACCGTAAGAGGTTCCTCTAGTTGCGAGTACATCATTGGTAGTTTGTTTTTGAATGGGAGTTGAAATTGCCCAGCCATTATTCTCGCAAACAAATACTACAGGCGCTTCGTATACTGCGGCAAAGTTTAACGCTTCACTGACCGCGCCTTGTGAACTTGCTCCGTCTCCAAAGTTGACGACAACACATTCATTTCTTTGTTTATATCTCATTCCCATGGCAATACCAACAGCGGGTAATACATGTGACCCAATAACAATGGAAAAGGGGAGGTCATTCACGTCTTCTGGTGGCGGGAATCCGTCATGGAAACCAGCCCACAACCGCATTAATCGCTCCATTGACCATCCCCGCATTAACTGAGCACCGAAGGATCGATACGATGGAGCAAACCAATCATGTTCAGTGAGTGGCACGACTTGACCGATGATGCACGCCTCTTGCCCAATATTTGGAGCGAACGTACCCATTTGTCCTTGCCGCTGCATAATCAACATACGCTCATCGAATACACGAGCAAGCACCATGGCACGGTAGATTTCTAAAAGTGAATCATCAGGGATTTGTGGGTCTAGCCCACCATCCACCTCTCCATGCTCATTGAGAATCTGTAATACCTCGATATGTCCTAAATCGATTGGTCCAGTATGCATCGCTGAGGGGGTCTGAGGGGGCACAACTTCTTCTGAAGAAGTTGCCTTTGTAGTGTCTTGGTTTTCGGTCGCCATAACAGACTCCATATCATAGCAGAGGGAGTCGTTTAAACCTTCTTCATTCTCTCAAATGGCTGTCTACAAGCATTGCAGAAGTGTATTGATTTACACCGAGTCGGTCCAAAAGGGCTTGTGAGCTTCGTTTCTGTGGATTGACACCACGGGCATTCAATTGCTGAAGTGCGTAACTCAACTTGTTCTTGCTCATGTCCACCGCAACAGATAGAACCATTTTCTGGAACGGATATGCCATGCTCAGCAAGTGAATCACGTCCAGCATCCGTAATACGGTCAACACTCCATGGGGGGGAATTGACTAACTCCACGGTTACAGATTCGATGCCACTGAGTTCGCCAACTTTATCCTTAATTTCTTGAGCAATCACCGGTAACGCAAAGCAACCAATAAACGTAGGCAATAGTTTGATGAGGACATGTGTACTTTCTATAGAGACATCCTCGATCAGACCAAGATCTGTAATACTGATAGGCATTTCAGGATCTGGAATCGTTTCGAGAACGGAATAGATGTCGGCACTATTTACCATGCAGCAAGTGGATCAGAATTGAATACTTCTTGCAGTTCGGTTAATGACCGCGCAAAGTCGTCGTCATGTTGGCCATGTCGTGCACCTGTTGTTGGGTTGTAATCAACAGTAACCTGAAGGTTTGCAGGTCCAGAAATTTGGTCGACCTGTTCCTTCCATGAGGTATAGAAGCAACCTTCATCGGGAAGAACATCGCCCTCGATTAACATTTCAATACCCTCTGGCGCTTCAAACATTTTTGCTGCGTATGGTGCATATTCATCAAGCGCTGTTTGCATTTTTACATTTGACTCTTCAGAGCCATTGCCTAGATGGTCAATCCAGGAAGAGACATGGTCAACGTGGACTGCTTGTTCAGCACAAAGGCGTTTTGACAAGTCAGCAAGCGGTGTCCATGATGATTTGCTGAGTCGTTGGAACCGAATAAAATCGTACACGTTGCAGTAAAACTGCCGAGCAATTGCATTCGCCCAATCAAATTCGTCACTTTTCGTAACGATGTCTGCACAAAGATATTCGTTCGAGCTGCGAGCGAAAGCGATTTGATCTGGATTTTGTCCTGTGATAGAACTGATGAGATCATAGAAAGCACCTGCATGTGCGATATCGTCTTGAGCAAGTGAAGAAAACGCAATGTCTGCTTCTAGAATAGGAGCAATTCCAGTCCAATCACTATTTCGGTGACCAAGAAACAATTTATCATCAGCTACGCAAAGGAGCACGTTCACCATCGGTGTTTGAAGTTCATTTGGTAATTCATTCATGTTAGAAAGTTTCCTTCAAATCTTCTTCCTGATATGTGTCAACTGCTTGCTTGGCTCGAAGCTCATCCCATTTTTGACGGACTACCCGACTATATCCACGTGGAAGTCGATAGCCTTGATCTGTAGTTTCCCTCCAAATCATGTCTGTGCTACTGTCAATTTTGGTAAGTTCTGAATTTGGAACTGTCCAGATTGTGTAGTATGGCTTGTCACAAACAAACATCTCTCTACACTTTTCTCTAGCCTCAGCACCATTACACGCTTCAACCTCACCTACATGTTCATGGCGGTCACCCGCGGCCCACTGGACAAACAATTCGTAAGTTTCGTTTCCACCATCTTCTGATAGGAATGTGTTGCGTAATCCGACCCACATATTGACGCACTCTTGATCTTGACCGTAGTGTTCTCGAGCGAAATGTTGAGCAAAGGATGCATCTGGCGCACTTAATGAGCCTGCATGTAGATGAATGTCTCCATCCTTTTTTTGAGTGAAGACTTCCCAAATAGGAAAATTGTCAACCTCAGTTGAATGTAACTCGCCAGTGACGTCAGGGACATTAGTTCTTGCTTCAGATAACATTTTTTGCCTCAATTCATATTGCAGGGTTCGGCTTCACCTAGAATTGCCCTGCGGACCCACTCACCTTGCTCATAGGAAAACCTGCGAAGAGCCATTCTTTCCTTGTTGCAAGGACCGTTCCCACGGATAACTCGGAAGAACTCATCCCAATCGGGCTGAGTGAAACCCCAATTGCCAGTTTCTTCGTTGAGTTTGAGAAGTGGATCTGGAGTTGCTGATGTGACGAGTCCTTTTTCATCTTTCTCGCATACATTGATGACAAGCCCAGTTGCCATTGCTGCAGGAGCAAATCGATTGACATACCGTTGTCTTAACTCATCATTTGTTGCGGTTTTCATTCTCCACTTCATTGCTGGTCGCTCCATCACATCTGGAGGATCATTTGGTCCAAAGAACGCAAGTGCTGGTCCCCACCAGCGATCAAACGCTTCTTGTGCCATTTTCTTTTGGTCTTCTGTACCGCTCATGAGAGTAAGCACCATGTCTTCACCATGTTTGAAGTGGAACGCTTCTTCCATATTGATGCGTCTCATCGTTCGAACATACGGACCAAATGAGCCGTGGGCAAGCGTACCTTGGTTTAAAATTGCTGCACCATCAATCAGCCAAGCAATCATGCAAACATCCGCCCATGTTGGACAAGGGTAATTAAAACAGTTGTGATATTTAGTGACGCCTGTAATTAAATCTCGAAGCATCGCATTTCGAGATTTTCCTAAATCTTGAGCGACTTCATACAACATTTGACCATGTCCTACTTCGTCTTGAACTTTGGCTGTTAGAGCAAGTTTCCGAAGCAGACTAGGTGCTTTTGTAATCCACTCACCTTCAGGAAGTGCGCCAACAATTTCACTGTTTGCATGGTGTTCAGCCATTCTCAACATCAGCGCTCGATATGCATCGGGCATCCAATCGTTTGGTTCAACAAGTCCACCTGCAGCAACGTGTGCTTCAAATGCTTTAAGTTTTTTTGGGTCAGATTCTTTGCAATCTTTAATGTTTACTTCTACGTTTGCACTTGCACTCACTTCACTTCTCCTTCAAAAAGGGTAGCTAATCCTTGACCAACCCCAACGCAAAGTGTAACAACTCCTCGCAGTAACTTCCCGTCCTCTAAAACATTATTTTTTCCCCTATTTAATTCGTGGATTAACGTGACTGCAAGGCGTGCTCCGCTACACCCAAGAGGGTGTCCCATTGCGATCGCACCGCCATTTACATTCACGAATTTGTCGTCTAAGCCGAGTTCTTTGATACACGCGATAGATTGTGCAGCGAAGGCTTCATTCAGTTCAAACAAATCAATGTCATCAATGTTTAACCCAGACCGTTCTAAAAGTTTTTTTGTTGCTTGAATAGGACCCGTTCCCATAATGGCAGGATTAACTCCACTTGATGCACTTGGTCCTACAAAACCTAAAATTTCTAAACCTAGAGATCTTGCTAAGGATTCTTCTACGAGCACCATCGCTGCAGCTCCGTCATTTACTCCACTACTATTTCCAGGGGTGACAGTTGCATTTTCTTCCTTTGAAAATGCTGGACGTAATGTGCTTAATTTTTCAAGACTGACTTCTGGGCGTGGGTGTTCATCTGTATCAACGACAATTGGATCGCCTTTTTTCTGAGTAACAGAAACGGGGACAATTTCATCGCTCCACTTTCCTTGGTCGTTCGCAACTTTCCATTTCTGTTGGCTGTTCCATGCGAAGGCATCCTGTTCCTCCCGAGAAATAGACCACTGTTTTGCAACATTCTCAGCAGTTTCGCCCATGCTGAATGGGTAATACATCTCTGAAAGTTTTGGGTTCGTGAACCGCCATCCAATCGTTGTGTCATATATCTCGCACCTGCGATCAAATGCCCAGTAGCCTTTTGGCATCACGAATGGTGCTCGGCTCATTGACTCTACACCGCCTGCGACCATGACATCACCACAATTGCCTTCAATCATTCTTGCAGCAACATTGATGGCCTCTAATCCAGAGGCACATAGCCTGTTGACAGTTGAGCCGGGCACAGTTTCTGGGAGCCCAGCAAGAAGGGCAGCCATTCTTGCAACATTACGGTTGTCTTCACCTGCTTGATTAGCAGCCCCAAGGTACACATCATCTATGATTGAGGGATCTATACCAGATTTTGCAACTGCTTCCTTGATGACAATTGCAGCAAGATCATCTGGTCTAATAGAACTTAACGCTCCACCATATCTTCCAATTGGCGTTCGCAGTGCGGACACAATAGCTACTTTTCTTTTCATAATCTCTATTGTACTGGGGATTAACTTGCAGAAACCGTGCCGAATGGGGGGGAAGCAAATCGATTATCAGCCACAGTCTCATTTAATGCTGCAAGTAGGTTTTGCACTTTATCTATCCCAACTTTTTCAACCCACTCTAGTGGACCTATAGGATAATTCGTGCCAAGTGTCATCGCAATATCTATGTCCTTCGCACTTGCAACACCATCAGTGACTGCCCACATGGCTTCATTCATGATGCCTGCTAGGACTCTTGAAAAGATGTACTTTTCAAGTAGAGAGCCAGAAATACAAGTCGCCTCTAAGCAAAAGTCATTGATTGCTTCTTCAAGTCGTTGTGGGACTTCAAGGTCTTGAGTTTCAATCAGAATTGCAGGGGTAACATTGTTCTTATCATCATGTGCATATGCCCCACACCCTGATTTTCGACCGAAGTGTCCTTTTTCAACAAGTGATTCTTGTTTTGCACTTGGAGCAAGTCGGCTCGGTTGTCCAAGCCGATTCCATACGCTTTGGGTGGTAGCAACATTGATATCTTGACCTATGAGATCGGTCAACATGAATGGTCCCATTCGAAATTCACCAAGAGACTGTAATGTTTCGTCGATTGTGTCAACCGTTGCGATATTGTCTTCGACAATTCTCCATGATTCAAGATAATACGGACGCGCAACTCGGTTGACGATAAATCCAGGAGTGTCTGCTGCTTGAACAACAGTTTTTCCCCAAGCTTCAGCAATGAGAGTTGCTCGTTCGACTGCGCTGATGTCAGAATTGTTTGTCTTAATTATTTCTACGAGAGGCATAATCGGTGCAGGGTTAAAAAAATGCATCCCAACGATCCGATTTGGGTACCCACAGGATTCACCAAGATCAGTAACAGATAGCGAAGAGGTATTTGTTGCGATGACAGAATCAGCAGATAACTCAGCTGCTGTACGTAATACCTTCGATTTAATGTCAAAATCTTCAACTATTGCCTCTATGATAAGATCACAATCAGCAAGATCTTCAAGAGAAGTTGTCGTTACGATTTGCTTCTGATTCTCTTCTGCTTCTTGGCTAGTAATTCTCCCTTTCTCAACTAATCGTGTAAAGCGGTTTCCAATATTCTTCATCGCTTGATCAACTAGAGATTGCTCAACATCAAACAATCGAACTTGCCAGCCAGCAGTTGCTGCAGCTTGTGCAATTCCGGCGCCCATTGTTCCTGCGCCAATTATTCCAACAGGTTTGGTTGCTTTAGAGGTCATGAATACAACATCATACGTAAAGAATCAGCATCTAGGCTCATTCATGTGTAAAGTTAGGCTTTCTCTTTTCTATAAACGCAACAACTCCCTCAAAATGGTCATGCGAGCGGCCAGCCGTTTCCTGAGCAAATGCTTCTTGCACTAGTTGTTCTTGAAAGTTATTTTCAAAAGACTGATTTAGCAACCGCTTTGTTAGAGAAATTGATTTGGCAGGTAGACTCGCCAGTTTTTTTGCTAATTTTAAAGTTGCCTCATCTAAATCGTCATGCTTAACGACTTGGTTGACTAGACCGATTGCGAGTGCTTCTTCTGCTTTGACAGGTCGTCCCGAACAACAAAGTTCCATTGCACGCCCAAAACCAACAAGTCTTGGTAGCGTCCATGTGCTGCCCGAGTCTGGAATCAATCCAACATTTACAAACACTTCAATAAAGGAAGCATGTTCACTTGCAATCCTCATGTCACAAGCAAGGGCAAGTGAACACCCAGCCCCTGCGGCCACTCCATTTACAGATGCGATTACAGGTTTTTCCATTGTGTGAATCGTTTTGACAATGGGGTCGTACCGTTTCTTCAGATCGTCACCTAGATGAGGTTCGTAGCCAGGAACGTATTTTTCCTTTAAATCAGCGAGGTCTTGTCCAGAACTAAACGCACGACCACTTCCAGTAAGAACGACGACTCGAACTGCTTTATTTTTTGAGGCATCTTTTAGTGCAATTAAAAGTTCATCAGTGAGTACGTTGTTAAAAGCGTTTAGGACGTCGCTTCTTTGCAAGGAAATTGTACAGATTCCTTCGTCTTGAGTAACTTCGATTGTTTCAAATGTGGTTGCAGTAGTCATTGTTATGTTCCAGAGAAATTTGGTTTGCGTTTTTCGATGAACGCAGTCATCCCCTCGGATTGATCGTTTGTATCAAAAAGTGAATAGAAGAGGGCTCTCTCTTCAACTAACCCATTTGAAAGAGAGGATTCGTTTGCATTTAGTACTGATGCTTTTGCAGCTCTAAGAGCGATAGGTCCTTTTGTTGCTACTTGTTTTGCAACAAGAAGAGCCGCCTCAAACCAATGCTCTTTTGGAACAACTCTGCTGATTAAACCATGTTCTAGTGCTTCGTGTGCTGTAAGAAATCGTCCGCTTAAAACAACATCCATAGCGAGAGCTTTCCCAATTGCATGAGTCAGTCGTTGAGTTCCCCCAGCTCCGGGCATTACGCCAATATTGATTTCTGGTTGTCCAAGCCGTGCTGTTTCTGAAGCGATAATGATGTCACAGTGCATCATTAGTTCGCACCCACCACCAAGTGCAAATCCACTCACTGCGGCGATGATTGGTTTTTGTATTGCTTTAATTCTCTCCCAAGTTGCGAATTGATTACGTTCTTTCATTTCATTGGAGGTTGCCGTTGCCATATCACCGATATCTGCACCAGCTGCCCAAGCTCGTTCATTTCCAGCAAGAAGGATGACATGTATGTTGTCATCAGCATCGAACTGCTCAAGGAGAGTGGCAAGATCTTCCATCAGCTCAAGATTCAAAGCGTTTAGGACTTTCGGGCGATTGATTCTGATAATCGCTATGGAGTCATCCACTTCGTGTAGTAAGTGTTGTTCTGTTGTCATAAGAGTATTTTGTATCTATTTATTTATTATTAATGTAAAGTTGCCTTTTCAATAAGAGAGTGTATCACTGAACATGGTAGCACCCGTTGGATTTGTTTTCCTGTTGCACAAACAACCTCACCAATTGTTGCAGTGAGTTCGCAAATAACCGAAGAGTTATCAAGCGAAGCGATTGTGGCTTGGACAGAAACTGTTTTGCCAACAGGGGCAGGCGAGCAGTGATCTATTGAGATGAATGAACCAATACCTTGCTCATCATCAAGCAAATGAGGTTCTAGTGTTTTCCTTGCTGCTATCTCAAACTGGTGAACCATATCCCATGTTGAACAGCAGGGGTGAATCGTTTTTCCGTGGAATTCAGGTTGCATCTCAGAAGTTACCAAAAAAGCAACCGTGGAAGTATCACCAACTTGAATGGAGGATTTCATGGTGCATCATCATACGTGGAGAGGAGGTTGAATGCGAGGACTTGATACTACGCAAAAAAGGGCTTACCGCTATTAAAATATGACATTTATGTGGGCGAAAGTGAACCTTCATGGTATTGTAGAAGTACGGAATTACTCCTGTCTTCTAGTGAGATGATTGTTTTATGACGAATGATGGCTATCCAACAGATCCGAATGCTGAAACCATCGGTCTTCCAAGCGACGATTCTGGGAAGGGAAGCGTTCCTGAGCCAGGCAAGTTTGCAACGCAGGGGATGCCAACCGAAATCGGTAGGTATCGAATTTTGGGCATCATTGGAACTGGTGGCATGGGCGCTGTATACGAAGCGATGCAAGAAGCGCCTCGTAGAAGGGTTGCACTTAAAGTCATAAAAGTTTCAGCCGCGAGCGAGATGGCGCTCCACCGTTTTCATTTTGAAGCACAAACACTTGCTAAATTGAGCCATCCTAATATTGCTCAGATTTATGAAGCAGGAATGTGGGAAAGTGAACACGGTGAAGTTCCATTCTTTGCAATGGAATACATACCAGGCGCTCGAGGCATTGTTTCTTATGTTGAAAATAAAGACCTCTCCTTGCAAGACCGGCTTGAGTTATTTGCGAAGATTTGTGATGCTGTGCACCACGCCCACCAAAAGGGCATCATTCACCGTGACTTAAAACCCGACAATATCCTTGTCGATTCTAATGGCGACGCGAAAATAATTGACTTTGGTGTCGCTCGCGCTACTGACGCTGATCTTGCTGTCACAACAATGCAAACAACGATGGGGCAGCTCATAGGTACGTTGCAATACATGAGCCCAGAGCAATGCGATGCTGATCCAGATCGGATTGACACTCGTAGTGATGTGTATGCTCTTGGTGTGATTTTGTTCCAAGTACTTTCAGGAAAACTTCCTTATGATTTACGTCGCCAAGCGATTCATGAAGCAGTTCGAATCATCAAAGAAGAACGCCCAACTTCTATGGGGACGATCAGCACTTCTTTAAAGGGCGATGTTGACACAATTGCATTAAAAGCAATGGAGAAAGATTGCGATCGAAGATACCAATCTGCTGCTGAACTTGCAAACGACATCAACCACTTCTTAAACAACGAACCTATTATTGCAAGACCACTTAGTATTGGGTATCAAACCCGACTCTTTATGAAAAAATACAAACGGACTTGCGCAGCAGTGATTTTGTTAGCAGTTTCAATCGTACTTGGCATTATTGGCACAACGTGGGGAATGGTTGAAGCGAATCATCAAAAATCAATTGCGATTGCACAACGCAATCTTGCAGAAGATCGGTACGACTCGATCTTAGAAATTTCCAAAGACGTTATTGGTGGATTTTATTCTGGAATTGTGAAGTTGAATGCAGCGATGGATGTGCGAAAGCTCGTGCTAGACTCATCAATGGAGCACCTTAGTGATTTAGAGAAGACTGCCGGTTCGACTCAGAAAATTCGCGCGTCAAAAGCAAAAATGCATTCATTATATGGAGATTATTATGCAGGCCTGCGAGGTGCGAATTTAGGGGAAATGGACAAAGCAGTCCAAGAGCATCATTCTGCGATAGAGCTCTATAGTAAACTTGTTGACGAGGGGCTTTCGAAACATCATTTTCATGTCGCCCTTGGGTTTTCTGATTTGGCGGACCTTGCGAGGATGAATCACGAGTATGGGGAAAGTTTAGCACTCCTAGATACTGCAAAAAATTCAATCGCTTTATTCTTGATTGAGTTTCCTGAGCAGAGTGTCGGTCACAGATTGGATAGCAGAATCTTTTTAACAAAATTTGATGTGCTGCAATCATTAGACCGTCATGATGAAGCCAAAGCAGAACTCGATGAAAATGTAGCGAAACGGAAAAAGCGAACCACTGAGTCGCCAAACAATCCAATTTTCAAGAGAGACTATGCTGTCATTTTGCAACGTGTTGGAAGCTTATATTCAGATCGAGAAGAGTTTGACCAATCTATTGAACAACATGAATCGTCTCGCGATATTTTTGAGTTACTCGTAAAAGCCCAACCGTCCAATGGACAAGCTGTCCGTGATCTTGCATGGCAAAGTTATTTTCTTGGTGAAGCGTATATCGAAGATGGCCAGCACGATAAGGGTCTGAATTTGATTGAAACAGGCGTGACCCTCATTCAAGACCGCTGTGTTGCTGATACAACTGACTATCGAACTCGAAATGATGCCCCAAAGTACCTCAACGTGTATGTTTACAAATGTGGAGAACTTGGTGTACATGAACGGGCAAGGAAGACTTGTTACAACGTGTTACTCGTACTTCAGCCAGTGGTAGAGGCAAATCCTGATAATTATGCACTTACTGAAATGTACGGTACGTTGCAAAAATTGCACGATGAAATTGGCCAAATCGCAACGGCAGAGTAAATTTAACTCAGAGGCCAATGGGGGTTTTTAGCCAATAAACCAGGTTTTTTAAACTTTTATGAAATACGGTTCACAAAACCGTCCTTTGGGGATAGTTGGTATTAGTTAGAAAAAATAAACAAAACAATGAACCAATAAAACACACCCTCGTATTACTGAAAACTTCTCTTTTTTTCCTCTCCTAACTCTCCTAACTCTCTCTCTCCCTCTCTCTCTCCCCGAATACTTTAGGGGCAACACTCCCCACGGCTTGCCGTGGGGAGTGTTTTTTACATGATTAATTAACCGCGGGTTAATTAATTGTTCTGGAATTGGTCTTTCAGCGTTTGGATACCTTCTTTGTCGCCAATGATTGTCAATTGGTCACCTTCTTCAAGAATGGTGCTTCCCCTTGGAATGACCATTTGCCCTCTTCGGTGGATGAGTGCGACGAGACAGTCTTCCGGAAAGCCCAATTGGCAGATTGGGAGATCGATTAATTGCTCGGTTGTCAATCCAGTTTCGAGCCGAAGTGACATGAATCGATCTTCTCGTAAAAGAATCTCCTTCAATTCTTGATTGGTATCAGAAGCAAGCCATTGTTCCATGAAGCCTTCCTTCTCAACATGGCTTGCAACCTGTGCAAGCAATCTCAAGTGTTGGGACGGATCGTCTTCAGGGCTAACTAAAAAGAAAATGGCATGGATTGATTGCTCTTCATGATGACCACCAAAGGGGTCGCCCACATCAATCGAAATTCCATTTTTGCTTCTGGCAATCACCATGACTGAGGTGTCAATATTTTTGAGATGGAGATGTGGAAGTGCTACTCCACCTGTGACGGGGGTTACCCCAACGCGAGTTCCGTGCAAAAACCCTTCTGCTAGAGATGAAGATGACGCTGGAACAAGATTGGACAATTCACTAGAGGCAGCTGAAACAATTTCGTCGAAAGAAGTGTCATCGGGAGCATCAATCACTTTTGCCATGGTCACTATCTCATCAAATGGGTCGTGTGCTCTAAGCCCCTTTTCTTTTAATATTCCTCTCAGTTCAGTATCAAGTTCACCAAACCTGTTCTTTCCAAGTTGCTTAAAGATGTGGTAAATGGCACCGTGGCGCTCCACCCGTTTTCGAGCATATGCAAAGTACCAAGCAATGCCCACAACAACGATTCCACTAGAGAAAATGACAGGTAACCAACCCATCAATATGATAATGGCTATACACGCTGTAGCACCGATGATTTGAAGCCACGGATAGAATGGTGATCTAAAACCTGGATCATACGAGTCGAGTTTAGTTTCACGCATCACAATGAGAGACATGCATAACATAGCGAACATTAAAAGTTGGAAAGCGCTTGCGAGTTTTGCAATTTTTAATGGATTCAGAAATAGAAACAAAGCAATAAGAGTGGCTGAAATGATTATTCCAATAATCGGTGTGCCTTTACCGTCAACTTTCCTTAAAGATTTTGGAAGTAAATGGTCCCGGCTCATTGCAAGTGGGTAACGAGATGCACTGAGTATGCCAGCATTTGCAACAGAGAGGAACGCAATAATTGCAGCAATTGCCATGACATAAGCGCCTACGCTTGAGCCAGTAATTGCAGCAGCAACAGTTGAAACAGGAGTCAAGTTTATTTTTCCATCAACAAGAGAGAGTCCTTCTGTACCACTCACCCCAACCATGACGATGAGACCAATGATATACACAGCGATTGCTGTTCCTATCGCAAGGAAGAGCCCTAAAGGCAAGTTCCTTTCTGGATTTTTAATCTCACCTGCAACACTGATCACTTTGGAAACCCCAACGTAACTAATAAACACTAATCCAGCAGCAGAAAATATGTTCTCTGTACCTTTGTCAAAAAAGTTTTTGAAATTTGAAGGTTCAACTTTAACACTGCCTGAAACAAGGAAGAAACTCAATATTGATAGTAGAGATAAAACTAATATGATTTGAAATGTGGTTGTTTTTTTTGCACCTAATATGTTAAGCAAGGCAAAAAACAGCACTAGCCCTAATGCGATGAACTTGTAAACAGAATCACTCGTCTCTGCAGGAAGGAACAACTGAATATAGGCACCCATTCCCACAAGTGCAAAAGCGACCTTCAGTAACAATGCAAGCCAAATTCCAAGACCACCAATCGTGCCGACCATTGGTCCTAAACTTCGACTTAGAAAATAATATTCACCTCCCGATCTTGGCATTGCTGTGGCAAGTTCAATTTTGCTTAACAGTGGTGGGATGAGTAGAAGCCCAGCAATCAAATAGGAAAGCACCACTGCTGGACCAGCCATTTGAGTTGCAAAACTCGGCAATAAGAAAAAACCACTGCTGAGTGTCGCGCCAGTTGCGAGTGCAAATACCCCAAATACTCCGAGGTGTTTCTTTGTTTTAGGGAATATTGCCATGCTGGTATATCACCATTATGAAGTATTTTGCAAAATGCCGTTTTACCTTACGTATGTGGTTCGGTCATCGCGTGGAAATCTAGAAGTGTGTCGAGTTCTTCTTCTGAAAGGAGTTTCTCTCTCAAAACGCATTCTCGAATCGTTTCACCACTTGCAAATGCGTCTTTCGCGAGTTTTGCCGCTTTGTCATATCCAATAACTGGGGCGAGAGCCGTTCCAACCATCAGGCTATTTTCGACGAGTCCCTGTGCAATATCTTTGTTTACGGTTAACCCTTGAATGAGTTTATCGTCGAAAATTTCTGCTGTTTGGCCCAAAAGTAGAATTGAATCTATTAGACGGTCTGCGATCAGAGGCATGCAAAGGTTCAGCTCAAGGAGAGACCCAATGCCACCACTCGCTGCGGTTGTAATTGATGTGTCATTTCCAACAACTTGGCAAAAAACTTGAATTGCAGATTCACAAATGACAGGATTGACCTTACCAGGCATGATTGAAGAGCCGGGTTGAACGGCAGGGAGCGAAAGTTCAAATAAACCACATCTTGGTCCAGAACCAAGCCATCGAATGTCGTTCGCTATTTTAGAGATGCTAATGGCGATGGTCTTCAATTCGCCATGTGCTTCAACGACACAATCTCGCGTTGCCTGCGCTTCAAAATGGTTATCTGATTCTTTAAAAGCTACACGTGTTGATTTTGAAAGTTCTTTACACACCATCGAGGCGAATTTTAAATGTGTGTTAATCCCTGTTCCAACAGCAGTTCCGCCTATCGGTAGATTTTCTGCAAGGCGAATCATTGCACGTTCTGCTCGGCGAATACCGTATTCAATTGAAGCAGCATATCCAGAAAAGATTTGTCCCATTCGAATCGGAGTTGCATCCATGAGATGGGTTCTGCCGACCGTAATAATGTTGTCCCATTTTTTTGCTTTGGCTTTTAACCCTTTATGTAATGTTTTTAATTTAGGAATCAGTACATTGCGAATTTCAACGCATGCGGCAATTTGCATCGCAGTAGGAAATGTATCGTTTGACGATTGCCCCATGTTGACATGATCATTTGGATGAATTGGATCCTTCGCCCCAATATGTTTTCCAGCTTCCTTACATGCTATATTTGAGATGACCTCATTCAGATTCATATTGGTCGATGTCCCTGAGCCAGTCTGGAAAATATCGAGCGGAAAATGGTCCATCATCGCGTCTGCTCTTTTGGGGTCATCAAATACATCAAGAATGTCATCACAAGCACCTACAATTAACTCGGCGCGTTTTTGATCGAGGAGTTTTAATTTATTGTTGACTACAGCCGCAGATCTTTTCAGTAGGGTATATGCACAAATCAAAGAGGGAGGAAGCATTCTTCCTGAGACAGGAAAATTCAATAGTGCTCTTTGAGTACTCGCACCATACAAAACATGTTCAGGCACTTCCATTTCACCCATGGAGTCACGTTCTTTTCGGATTTTGTTTGAATGCTTTGCCATTTCGATTTCTCGTTTATTAAGGTTCTATGTTCTCAGTAGAATCAGCTTGAACGATTCCTAAAAGTTCTCTTTGCTCAACAGAGAGTTGATCTTCAAATCTCAGCGTAATTTGTTGCTTGATGACTGCAGCTGTGGTCGAATCTGTACGTAAAGTAGATTGCCAAACCTCAATCCATGGTTCAGGAGTAGATTTTGCATCAGCGGCGGCATCCCAAGCAGAGGCACAAATTGCAGCAGCAAATCTGAGGGTTAGTAAATCTTCATCTACGAGCGACTCTCCGAAGACATCTAACATTTGCAATGCTCCAACACAATCCCCAGATTTCATCATTAATGGGACAGCTCTTCTTGCGATTGCTTTTTTTGCGGCATGGCTTTTATCTTCTGCATTTTCCCATACAGAATTTAAGATTATCAAGCGGAGTTCATTTAACTCAATTCTCTTGAGCATATCATCTGCACGCAGCAGTGAACTTGTATCTAACGAAGTTGCAATTGAGAACGCAGCGTTCTGCCATGTTTCATTTTCTGCTTGGTATAGGTCCATGAGTTCTATGAAAGAATTGATTCCAGCCCTCTCTTGAAGAGCGATGAGCGCAAATTCGTAAAATTCAGGGTTGCTTGCTCTTTCGATAAGAGGTGCTGCGAATCCTGAGGATGCAAACCCCTTGGCAACAGCAACTCTAGTTTCTTCATTAGGATGGTTGAGCAGTCTAATCAATTTGTTTTTTACGTTTTGGGTGCCAAGCATTGCTTCTAGAGTAATTAATGCTGGAATGTTGTTCGTTCGTCTTGTTCGTTGGACAATCTTCACGATTCTTATTTTTGTTTCTTCTGAAATATCGTTGGTACTAAGAAGAACAATTAAGGTATCAGCAGCACTTTCAACTGGTGCAAACGAAAGAAGTGAGATTGTTGGTTCAATTGCCTTCGGATTAGGTCGAGTTCTAAAAAATGAAAGTTCTTCTTCAATGACCCGAAGATCAGTTTCATGAGAAAGTGAATTTGCTACGTACTCGGGTAATCCTGAAATATTGATTTCTGGTAACAACTTCGCAGCAGAATATCTCACATCAGGATTTGCATCTCTAAGGTGATTTACGACAAGTTGTAATTCTTCTTCAGTTGCTTCTCCATCTCTTAGTAGAACTGCAACGCGATCAACACCAAATGCTCGTAATTCATGTAGTGGATCTTGCAAAAGAGAAGGTAGCAATTCGTGTTGATATTCAGATGAAATCAAAGGCCAATACAACGTATATGACTCAAGCAGTCGCGAGCGTAATTGATCAATCGTCTTTGCTTGCTGAGCAATGACAGTTGAATCTGGCGTTGTAAATCGCGGCTTTGTATTTGTTTCAGGAGGTGCCTCGCAACCTGCAACAACAATCCCCATGCATACTGTGGAGGAAGCGAGTCTTTTGAGTCTGATTTTCACGTTCATGGAAGGTATGAGCAGTGTATTCGATTCTTCTTAAATCAAGCAGATTTACAGGCAACAAGTTTTTGTTTCGGACATACAATACTCACTCTTATGAGTAGTTGGCAAGACGCAGAACAACACGCAGATCGAGCACTCGAAATGTATGAGCGGGGACGTTTGGCAGAAGCCGAAACAGAACTCCGCAAAGCACTTGAAATTGATCCAGACCAAGGTGACTGGCATTTCAATCTCGGAATCACGCTTGAGAGAATTGGACGAGACGGTGAGGCATTATCAAGTTATGAACAGGCAGCGAGGCTCCTTTCAGATGCAATCGATCCAAAACTCGCAGCTGGTTCTGCCTGTTTACGATTAAGCCGGTATGAAGACTCAATACATTGGTTCGAAAAAGTGATTGCTCTGAATGAATCAGTTGAATCTGCGTGGGCGATGCTCATCGATGCCAACGCATCTCTTGGGCTGCATGATGAAGCGGAAACCTCATTTTATATGGCCCAAGACGCTCTAGATGAACCAAGCGCAACGGTTCTTGTCGCGATCAGTGGTAGTTTGCATTCACGGTCGTTGATTGACCGTGCAATTTGGTGTGCAAGAGAAGCATTGAAACTAGACCCAAATGTTGCAGGAGGGCGCCTTCGTTTAGCAAGTGCACTTGTTTCTTCTGGGCAGGGACAACAAGCATCTCATATTCTTTTGCAAGAATTGCGAGAAGATCCTGGCAATGTCCAGGCACTACTCTTACATGCAGACGTTCTTGCAGATGCTGGGCGTACAAACGAAGCGCTTATGAAATTACATCGAGTTTTAGAACTTGAACCAGCGAATGTTGAAGCACACATTCGCGCAGGTACATTTGCTCTAGAGGAGCAGCGGTGGGAAGAAGCGTTCATCGCTTGGGGTCTAGTTCGCAGGCTATATCCAAGCCATCCTACTGCGTGCCTACACCTTGCGCAGTCTTTGATTGCAATGCACAGACCCGCATCAGCAAAACCTCTATTGCAAGAGTATGTCGATCGCATGGATGAATCGACAACACCAACAGAGAAACTTACGATTTCAGAATTATTACTTGCTTCTGGCGAACCTGCGTTGGCAACAACTCTGCTTGCCCCTTTGCAATCAATCATTTGTGATGATGATCCAATGAAAGTTCAATGGCTGAAGTTACTTGCGTTATCCTTGTTTGCAGATGGCAAAGTTGATGAAGGCGCTGCAGTAAGTAGGAAAGTGTTGAGATTTGAACCAAACTGCGTCGCTTCAATCCACAACCTTGCCCTTGCAGCGATGAAGAATGAACGATATCGTTCGGCTTGGGGTTGGGTGAGGCGTGGGCTATCTATAGACCCAATTGATAATGATTTAAGACGCCTTCGCTCCAGACTCATCTGGGAAGGACTGGCGCAGTTTTTCAGGAAGATTTTCACGAGAAAATCTTCTTAACAACGAAGTGCTAGGTGAATTTATGAATTACAGGGTGCCAGAAGTGAAAGGCAATAGTGCCATATAACGTGCACGCTTGATTGCTTGGGCGACCATGCGTTGTTCTTTTGCCGATGTACCAAGCCGTTTACGAGAGTAAATCTTTCCGTTTGGTGTCATTAATCTACGCAAATCTTCCACAGACTTGTAATCGACATATTTTCTATCTCGATTGTCTGTTTTAAGGTACGTTTTCGATATGGGTCTGCCGTAGTCTTTATTGTTCATCATTGCTGAAACCTTTCGTCATGGGTACAAATGTAGCCCCATCGATTAGACCGCTGGGGCGACGAGAACTCGGGAATTGTACAAAAACTTGGGGTATAGGGCAAGCAGAGAAGGGTGGATGTATCCTGCACACTTTATGTTGCCAATCATTGGAATAACAGCGAATCACAACGAAAAACGGTACCAACTTGCGATGGCGTATGCTGAATCTGTAAGGGAGGCTGGTGGTCTACCAATAATTCTTCCATCAAATGAAGAATTAATCCACGATTTTGTTTCAATTTGTGATGGATTTGTTTTTACAGGCGGGGATGATCCAATGATGGAAGAATGGGAAATCCATACGCATCCGAACGCAACGCCTGTTTCAGTTGAACGTCAAATATTTGAACTTGCCCTTCTAAGAGAATTACAAAACCATTCCGAAAAGCCCGTATTAGGGATTTGCCTAGGAATGCAGTGGATGTGTTTACTTGCTGGTGGAGCACTAGAGCAAGATCTTCAAGCAAATTATGCAAAGAACCACAAAGATTCAATTCACCAAATCAATGGTGAGTTTGGTCAAGGTCCTGTCCACAGTCACCATCACCAAGCGATTACTGATGCGGGCACGTTGAAAGTCATCGCAATTGCAGACGATGGACTTATCGAGGCTGTTCAAGACACAAATCGAAGGTGGTATATTGGCGTGCAATGGCATCCTGAAAGAACGGATGATGTTCAACTTGGACAAGAGATATTTAACCAACTTGTACAAAAGTGTAAAGAAGGACAGGTGGCACTTAAATGACGTTCCCTTCTCCACTACTTCAGATGCTTGAAGATTATGTGCTCGATATTGACGTCCAACATGAAGAAGTTCAACGTGATGGAGCAGCAATCGGTGAATTCAAAACGCAACTGCTTAGCGAATTTTTACCATGGGGTGAGCAAGGTTGTATTGTTTTGGCAACGACTGGAGTTGTTGAATTGGAATACGCTGCTCTATTGAAATCTAGTGTGCTCTTTGATGCAACATGTCGAGGCACGATCGAGTTAACAGGTGGCGACAGGCTAGAGTGTATAAACCGTCTTACTACACAGCAACTTCTAAATCTCGGTGTAGGTGAATCTGCTTTAGCATTCGTAACGAGTAGAAAAGGGCACATCATTGCTGATTGTATTGTTCATATTCTTGAAGACAAAATCATCATTGATGTTGATGTCACAGTCGTAGAACAACTATGTGATCATATTAACTCGTACATTGTGATGGAAGATGTGCAAGTGATTAACAAAACACAATCTACTCATTGGCTATGGAGTCTTGGTCAAGATTCAGGAAATTTGAAATCGAACGCTGGCACAACATTCAACTTGCCTAAGGATTTTTTAGGGATTCAGGGATTTACAACTCTCCTCTCAATCGATGAAGTCGTTCCTTGTTGGGAATCACTGAATTCACAAGGGGCGAGACCAATCGGTTGGTATGCGTTAAATATGGCTCGTGTTGAGCAAGGAGTACCAGTTTTTATGATTGATTTTGATACTCATAATCTTCCACATGAAACGAGTTTGATTACAAGTAGAGTCCGATTTGATAAGGGGTGTTATTTAGGGCAGGAAATCGTTGCAAGAATGGAATCACTCGGTCAGCCAAAGAAACGAATCATGCAACTGCAGATGAAATCGGATGAATTGCCAATGGCAGGCACGCAACTCTGGAATGATGAATCTGCAAATGGAACCCCTGTGGGAGTAGTGACTTCGAGTGCAATAAGTCCACTTCGAGGTGGAATACCCGCAGTTATTGGAATGGTTGACAAACAACATTCAGTTCCTGATACAACCCTCTTTATGTACGTAGGTAGCGAACTTCTGCAAGCAATCACTGAAAATTTAAACCCAGTATCGGCGAACGAACCGACATGACACCTTTGCCAGAGAACATAATAATTACTGAAGTAGGTCCGCGTGATGGTTTGCAAAATCAACCAACAATAGTTCCAACTCAAAAGAAAATTGATTTGATCAATGCACTTTCACTTTGTGGAGTGCAAACAATAGAAGTATCTTCATTTGTACACCCAGAATGGATTCCTCAACTCTCAGATGCAGATGAGGTTTTCGCGGGTATTACACGAAATGAAAATGTGAAATATTCAGCAGTTGTTCCCAATGAACGGGGGTGGGAGCGAGCCCTTGCTGTCGGAGTAGACGAAGTTGCTGTACTTGCAGCAGCAACAGAAACGTTTTGCCAAAAAAACACAAACTCATCAATTCAGAGTGTCATGCAACGAATTGGACCAATTGCAGAGCATGCAAATTCATGTGGGGTAGACGTTCGAGGATATATTAGTTGTGTGATTGCTTGTCCATATGAGGGACCGACAGATTTAAATATTGTTCGTACAATCGCAGAACAGATGTTGGATATGGGGATTTCTGCTATCTCGCTTGGAGACACAATTGGAGTAGCATTACCACACGACATCCGGCGCCTCTACGACGCACTTGATGGTGTACTTGCTCCAGAACAATCAATTCTTCATCTTCATAACACACATGGACACGCCTTGGATTGTGTTACTGAAGCCATACATTGTGGCGTGATTCAATTTGATACTTCTTGCGGTGGTCTTGGTGGATGTCCGTACGCACCCGGTGCGGCAGGGAACCTCGCAACAGAAGATCTCGTTTCATTTGCCAAGGAACACGGAATTGAAACAGGGATCGATTTTGAGTTACTCGCTCAGGCATCAAGAACAATCGAGATGGAGTTAGATTGTGATTGACTAAGCCCCGCCTACCGAGCGTTCCAAGAGGAACAAACTCGACCTAGTGAATAATTGCCTTTTGATACTCGAAGTTTATGCACTGTCATTTTTTTGTCATCAATGATGACTGCTCTTGGGTGGCTAGGAAAACCAAAACACCCAGTATTGATAATAACCTTGCCATCACGTTTCCAGATACCCGCATGGTGTGTATGACCTGTAATGATGTATTTTGCTGAAGACGCATATGCACCAACCCATTTGGCTATATTCGTAGGAAATTTCCACCAACCGTACAACACATTAAATGCTGCTGGGAGTCCAATCATAAGCATATGTGGCGTCGACGGTCTGAATTGACTAAATGCACCCGTGGCTGCATCGTGTGATGCCCTGCGAACTGCTTCTAGCTGTTCAGTAAACCCATCTCCGCTCTTTTGTAATAGGTCGTTTCGACGTTGTTCAATATATTTTGATCTCCAACTCCAAGGAGCGATACCACCAAACGCAGCGTGGCCATGAAATACAAAAACAGTTTTATCCCAGAACCACATCCAATCGGTTTCGCTACAAACCGGGTCATGGTTTCCACCTAGAAGAGTTGTCCGAACTCCATCCTTCCTAGCAAGTTCAATCAATTCTGCTGTGTATTCTTCTGCGTGCTTGCCATATGCAAAAGAGTGGATTTCAGTTGTATCTCCATTGAGAAGTAACTCATCACAATCACGCCATAGGTTTTGGAGTTGAGAAGCAGAAACCACCTTAGAACTAGGTTTTCCGAAATGGATGTCAGAAAGAATGAGCGTTTTACTCATTACTTAGTGCTCGAGTTGGATTAGTCGCTTTTGCCAATAGTGATGGAATTTTTTCCATGTCGTTTAGATTGAAATAATCGCTGATCTGCTTTTTCAAGAAGGGCATCGATATCAGTAGCATCCCAAGGATACGTTGCTAGACCTCCTGAAATCGACAAAACACCTGTTGCTTCATCACCAAGTTTTGGAAATCTTGCGTTTGCCACTTGTTCCCTAAACCGCCTTGCAAGGATTTCGATTGTTGTTGGATGGTTCGAACCTGGCTCTCGGGGCGGTTCTGGATCACAGAACAAAACGGCGAATTCATCGCCACCGACTCGACATACGTGATCACCTTTTCTGATAATAGTACGAAGTAGTCTTACAACTTCACGAATAATTTCATCTCCAGCATCGTGACCCCATCGATCGTTGTAATGTTTGAAATCATCGATATCAAAAATCATAATCGTGAGTGGGCGTCGTGCATCTCGAGCGATTTGCAGTTCTCTAGATAAACAAGTCCTCAAAAAACGGCGGTTCCAAGCTCCTGAAAGTTCATCTTTGTATGCAAGCAATTTTAACTCTCTTTGCCTTCTTGCTAAATCAAGCCAGCAAGCAACCCACCTAGACCAACGAGTCAATTCTTCATTAGAGGGACCTGTGGCAGCGAGAAAGCCATGCTCTTCGTGTCCGTACCGTAATGGTGCCACAACAGATGTTGCACTGGCAGATGGTTTGTCATCAACAATTTCACAATATTGCCAACCAGTTTGTTGGAGTAATAAGTCTATCAGCACTTTTTTGAAATCAGATGGAGCGTGCATAAGTGATCGTACTAAGTCGACATCTCCAAGATTTGAATGATCAACTGAGAACTCAGAAGGATCAGAAATGCCTAGTACTTCATCTAAATCAATTTCATTTTCAGGAGTTACTTGTTCTGGTCTCGATTTTACATTTGCTATCGCAGAAGCAAGTCTAGATGCGGTTGTATCCTTAGTAATTGTTGCATCTGCCTGAGTGAACCGAGTATTCGATCCAGCGACAACAATAACAGCTGATGGGTCTACTCGGCGAATAGCATCAAGATGTTCTGTTGTATTTTGGTTAAGTAACTGTTCATCTATGACAATTGCATCTACAAGATCCGAAGCGTTACTTGTTGAGAGTTCTCCAATAGCGTCAAAAATATTTTTAACTCGACGAACCGGTTGATCAACACTTGAAACAAGTTCGGTGTTAAATGTCCCAGCGAAGACAATTGAACTGCGAGTGTTTCGTTGATCCATCATTCGTCCACCTCTTGAGGAGAATTATCCAGAAGCATCGACAGTTCATCGGCATCAACTGGTTCAGAATGAACAATTGGTGGTTCAACTAGCGCATCAACAACTGAGGCTTGATTTTCATACTCTTCTATTCTCCCATTTCTTAATTCAGACACCTTCACCTGAGGAAGATATTTTCTGATTGAGGAAACCATTTGCTCTACTTCTTCCATTTCACCAGTGTGAATGAGGACCAGTTGTTGAATCGGGGTTTCACCATTCCATGGTTGGGTACTTTTCCGCTGTTGGTGTAAGAGACAAATTTCAGCCATTGCGAGCGAAGGGTTGTGTTCAATAAATGCGTTTAAATCAAACTGTTTAATGACATGATGCGCTGCATCGACGCGACTTAACGGCACCAACACAACACATCTTGAAGAAAGATTGTCGTTTTGCGAATTCATAGACTTGTCTTTAAGAATACCTCGTTTCTCTAAAAACGCCAATAAAAAGTAGTGATTTCTCGCCGTTAACACCCAATAGAAGCAATACAGGCACGTGCTACAGCAGTTGCGCCATTTTCAACTGTATTTTCAATCAATGCTTGTTTCATTACAAATCGCTCTTTATGATTCTTCAGAAGAGCAAGAATTGTCCGACCAGCATGTAAAAGATTTTGAGATGATTGAATGTAGTCCTTTTCAATACGAACGCCACCGATATCTTCAAGTGGTCGAGCATTCAATTCTTGGTGCTGATCCTTATGATAAGGGTACGGCATCACTACCGCTGGCACAGCATTCATCGCAATTTCTGCAATCGTGTTTGCTCCACCTCTAGTCACAGCCAGATCAGCAACGCCCCATGCTAAACCCATATTATCTTCAAAATCTACAACGCGATGTGGAACATCTATTTTGCTCCATGCATCATTTACTGCTTCTACATTTTGAGTTCCAGCAAGATGAAGAACTTGCCAACCATGAAATTGAGAAGGGTGTTGCATCGCAAGTGTCGGAATAAATTCGTTCAGTGTTGTCGCTCCTTGAGATGCACCTGTTACTAAAAGGGTCATTCGTCTTGGATGAAGTCCAAAGTGTTTATGAGCACCATTTGAAAAAGAGGAGGCAAGAACGCACTGTCTCAATGGAGGAGGAATGATTTTCGCACCTTGAAGAGAAGATTCAACTGTAGAGAGCACAGTGTCTGCCCAACGAACTGCGAGCCGATTTGCTTTTCCGGGAGGGGAGTCAATATTCAACAGCACTGTTGGGCATGCAACTTTTCTTGCTGCTTTTAATGCAGGCGCAGCAACGAAACCACCTGTTGCGAGTACACACTCGATGTTCTCATCAACGATGAATTTTTGGACTTGTTTTTCGGCCTTTTTGAACCCACTATAAAATTTTAAAAAACCTAAGGGCGATACAGAAAGTGGTACTGCTGGTAAGGTCAAGGAATCGAATGGGGTTTTATCCATCATCAATTCATCTATTTTTCGGGTTGAATGAGCGATGGTTGAAGTGCAATCTTGTAATTGCAATGCTTCTGCTGTTGCTATTGCAGGGGCAACATGACCACCACTCCCTCCTCCAGCGATGAAGATCTTAGCCATGAGAGATTGATTGAAAATGATGTTGTTGCGATGGCATTTCCATCACTGTATCGTTTTTTCGATCAATTGCGTCAATGAGTCCAATACAAAATGCTGTGAGAAGCCAACCAGTACCTCCGTTACTTAACAGCGGTAACGCTATACCCTTTGTAGGAACTAAAGCTGTGACAACTAAGATATTCATCCCTGCTTGCAATCCAATCGTTACTAATATTCCAAGGGTCAAGAGTTGTAAGAACGTATCTTTCGTTTTTCGAACAACAGAAACACCCAATACTACTAATCCAATGTACAAAAAAGCAACTGCGCCAGCACCGAAGACACCGAGTTCTTCGCAAATGACAGCGTAGATGAAATCAGTTGTATCTTCTGGTAGATACCCAAATTTATGGATTCCGTTCCCAAGCCCAAGACCAGAGAGACCGCCTGATGAAATCGCAGACATGGATTGCAAAATGTGGTAACCAGTGTTTTCAGGATCATCAAATGGATGGAGGTACGCCTGTAATCGAGCGATCCGATAAGGGCTTGCAATTACAGCAAGCGCAAATCCTCCAAGTGCTATGGGGATGAGTGTTGCAAAGTGAAGAACCTTTGCACCTGCAGCGAACAGAACGAAGCACGCCACCGAAAAAATCAAAACTGCAGTACCAAGATCTTCTATGGCTATGATTGCAGCAATACAGCCAATTGCAATGATTGCTGGCGCAAACCCTTTCAAAAAACTATTGTTCAGTTGAAGGAATGATGACCCCCACCAAGCAACGATGAAAACCATCGACCATTTTGCAATTTCACTGGGTTGAAACTGCAAACCTCCAAAATCAACCCATCGATTTGAGAAGTTAACTTCTCGACCAATGCCGGGAACGTATACAGCAAACAAAAGCAATATTGCTATTGGAAAAAGCCAAACGACAAGTGGGACGCTACATACTTGACGTTGAAGCCACTTCAAAGGGAACCGGCTACCCACGAACATCGCAACAATCGCGAAGAATGCCAAGATGGTTGGCCGTTCTAGCAACAAATCGCTGAATGCAATTGGGTCAGCAGAAACCTGCATGCCTGCTGAATTCACCATGACCACGCCAAGCATGAGAAGGGTAATCGAAATGACGATAATGCCTTGTCCTGCTCGCATATTTTGTCAGTATCGACTGTATTAGATATTTAACCGCACAATCTGTTGGAGTTTCCGTCATACTATGTGATTGGAAATGTTAACTCAAGGCAAACAAAATGTCATTTATCTTGAGACCTTTGGATGTCAGATGAATGAATTAGATAGCGAATTAGTTCAAGGTCAACTTGCTGCTTTAGGGTATTCTTTTGGCGATGATCGTGGTTCTGCAAATGTTGTTTTGTTTAATACATGTTCTGTCCGTGAACAAGCAGAGAATAAAGTGCTAAGCAGAATTGGGGAACTAGGACTTGAAAAGAAAGAGGGTCGAGAAGTCATTATTGGGATGCTGGGCTGCTTACCAGAGCGGGAGGGGAAAGGGATTCTGGGCAAATATCCTCAGGTAGATTTTATTTGTGGTCCTAGCGAACTCGATCGCCTTCCTACTCTATTACACAATGCCATGGCTGGTGAAAAACTATTCTCTGCAGACCGCGCATACCTACAAGGAAACCGTTCTAGAAGGTCTGCATCCTTAACCGCAGCTGACGATAATCTTGAATTGTTGGATTTATCTAGAGTTTTTGATCCTGACTTTCGGGATTCTAAAAGCAAGTCCGCATACGTTCGAATTACTCGAGGTTGCAACAAATTTTGTACGTATTGTGTCGTTCCAAATACAAGAGGAGCCGAAGTTCACCGCCCTTTGGATTCGATTATTCAAGAATGTAGGAACCTCGTTGAGTCTGGTGCAATTGAGATAACATTGCTTGGTCAGACTGTCAACCATTACAGATACACCCACGGTGTTGCGATTGGGAAGGAAGGGCAAGAGGTTCCACAGATAGGTCCCGGACTTACAGCGTTTAAGAAACCAATTGACAAACAACAGCAAGTCACAACTTTTGCACGGTTGCTACAACGAATTCATGATGAGATTCCACAACTGCAACGGCTTCGATTCGTGACAAGTTATCCGATAGATTTTGGGAATGATATTTTAGAGGTGATGCGAGATTGTCCAAGGATTTGCAATTACTTACATGTACCAGCACAATCAGGTTCAAACAGAATTTTGAAAAAGATGAATCGTGGATATACAGTTGAGGAGTATCTTGATTTTATTAAACGGGCAAGGCGCATCATTCCAGATGTTGAGATTGCAGGGGACATTATTGTTGGTTTCTGTTCTGAGAATGAAGAGGATTTTGAAGCCACTAAGGAACTTCTAAAAGAAGTCAGGTTTAAAAATAACTTTGTATTTCATTATTCACCAAGGCCGGGAACTGTGGCGATTGACAGATTTGAGGATGATGTACCTCGCGAGGTCAAAAAAAGGCGCTTAAACAGTCTGCTCAAACTCGGTACATCAATAAGTGAAGAGGTGCATCGTGCATATGAAGGCAAGAGTGTTGAAGTTTTCGTAGAAAAAATAAGCCCCAAATCGGTGAAGCAAGTAGGGGTGGAATTGAAGTGGGAGTCGAACGCTGTTCAACTATCAGGAAGGACCGCTGGTGATTTGATTTGTGTATTTCAGGTGGATTCTGGCGAAATTGCAGAAAAAATGCTTGGAACCATTGTGCGGGTGATGATTACCGGTTCTGGTCCTCTATTGCTTGAGGGGACACTAGAAAGCCCTGTTTTGGCAAGATAGGCAATTTTACGTGATTTTTTGTGTAATGACGCAAAAAACTATGACTTTCATGTTGACTGAGCCTATTCAGTAGGTATTCTCTAAATGCTTCAAAACTCGAGTTTTGGTGCTCCCATCAAGGGGAAGAGATTTCATTGTAAGGTTGTGGGAACAAACCAAGCAAAACTGCGAATATCTACCCTGTTGGGGAACATGATTGGCTTTACGGTCACCCAAGTCAGCTCTGGAATGATCAGACACCAATCACCAACGTACGTTTTTAACTAGATCTAGAATTTTAAGAAAGAAAAAAGAGGAAGGAAAGCAAATGAATAATAAAACGCTTTCGCTCACAATTGCAGCAAGTTCGCTGATTGCGGGATCCGCTATGGCAGATTACACAGGCCTCAGTTTTGTAGGCGTGGATAATGGCGATGGTACTTGGACCGCGCAAATCTTTGCAAACTTTAGTGCTGCATCAGATGAGCTAGACGCCGTATTTGGCGACGCCCAAAATGCTCTTGTCATTGAAACATCAAGCAGTTTTTACCAAAACGCTCTTGGTGGCAACACAAGTGCAGATATTAACCCTGCATTGATCCCACTTTTCCCGAGTTTAGCTCTTGATAGTTGGGTAACAATCGGTCTTGAAGATAGTGCCGGTAACGCAATGCTCAATATCGGTATCGACTTTACTGGCTTTGAAGCTGGTGGAAGTATCGCTACAGATAACGGTTCATGGTTCGCAACCCCAGATGACCCACAAGTTCTCGCAGGTGCAGACCTCCGTGTTATGGTTGGCCAGTTTACGATGTTTGGTTTAGATTCCAGTGTTAGTGGTATTCTGAACCTTCAAGGTAAACAAGGCGATTTCGAGACCTTCCAGGCTCGTGATCAAGTTTTCGACTTCTCAATGGTTCCAGCACCAGGTGCTCTTGCACTGCTCGGACTTGCAGGTGTCGCAAGCAGACGTCGACGCAAGTAAATTGCATTGACATTTTACGGTTCGCCTTTTGGTACCGGACGAATCGCAAGAATTCGACCTTCAAACCGCCGCTACTTTTTGTAGCGGCGGTTTTTACGTTGCCTGACACCTGGTATCAGACACCACATAAAGTCCTGTAATAACACGGATTCCATCGCATTCCGTCTGGATAATCGGGACAACCCCTACAGCCTGAATTGCATCAAAGACAACCAACGTCATGTGTTTGCATGCGATCAATCTGCGTACATAGTTGGATTGTAGAAGCAAGCACAAAGGGATCAATTTCCAAAGTACTTGCAATTCAATTTCAGGACAACAGAAGATATGAGGAATAAAACTATGAAGAAAGTAACGTTTACAATTACAGCAGCGACAGTCAGTTCGTTATTCGCAACTGGCATCGCAAGTGCAGATTTTCAAGGTATTTCAATTGATGAATCACTATCTGGGTTTGGTGCAACATATTCAGTTTATGTTGATGTCGAAGAGGGTGATCAATTAGACGCAGTATTTGGCGATAGTGAAGACACTTTGCTGATTGGATCAGACAATGGTTTCTATCAAAACATGTTTGGAACACATAAAGCACCTAGTGATTCACTGATTCCATTTTTCCCCAGTCTTGCATACGATAGTTTTGTCACAATTGGACTTGACAGAGATGCAGGAAATGCGATGTTAGATATTGGCGTCGATTGGACGGTGTTTGAAGGAAATGTTGCAAGTGGTAGTCATACAGATGGTGGAAATATTGAAACTAATAATGGCTCTTGGTTTGCAACCCCATCAGACGCTCAGGTGTTTGAAGTAGATGGACGAGTATTAATCGGTCAATTTACAGTTGAATTTGGTGATCACGTTTTTGGTGTAATTAACATCCAAGGCAAGAATGCAGATTTATCGAACTGGCAGTACCGAGGTGTAACGTTTGACTCAATTCCAGCTCCAGGAGCAATCGCGTTGCTTGGTCTTGCAGGAATCGCAGCACGTAGACGTAGAAAGTAAGTAGAAAGTAAAGAGAGAGGATTGTTATGTAAACCGCTCTAGCACTGGCTAGAGCGGTTTTTTTAATTTTTTTTTTTGTAATGTAAAAGTGTTGGGAATAGGGGAGTTACATCTGATTCCAATGGTACCAAGGATTATTTAACAGCAGGAGTCCTTGACGGGCTCTATCCGTTGCTGTTAGTTTTCGCATTGAGCACCATTACCGGACCTTAGGTTGGTGTCAGTACAAAGCGCTTCCTCAATGTGTTGGAAGTCAATAATGAGCGTGTTCCACGAGTAAAGGAGAAGGAACGATGGAAGTCAGGAAGACCCCCCTCATTGATTCTGCTTTTGCAGGTTCGAGATTACTACCTCTGGTGGTATTGGATTTACTGCACAAGAGAGATGAAATTATTTCTAGAAGAGCCCCATAATATGCGGAGGAGTGTGGGTTAACTCCCGCTCAATGTCACCCTAGATAAAGTAGGCACCATAGGGTTAAATGAATCGTATTCTCTTGGTTACAACGATTTGCCTATTTCTAACGGTGGTGTACATTGTTTGTGGAAGCAACCAATTCAGATGGTGTTCATTTGAGTTGGTGGAAACGAAGATTGTATTACAAAAATTTAGTTATGAGAAAGAAAGTGATGACAATGAACAATACAAAAGTATTAACTCTAACCGCAGGCGTGGGTTCACTCATTCTTGCAGGTGCAGCATCTGCTGATTTTCAAGGCATTTCATTTGATGAAGTCGATTCTGGTTTAGGAATCGGTATTACATATCAAATTTATGTCGATGTTGAAGCAGGTGACCAAGTCAATGCTGTGTACGGCGAAAGCTCAGCAGCACTCACAATCGATAGCGACGGTGGGTTCTACCAAAATGCTTTTGGTGGAAACACCCCTCCCAATCCAGCATTGATTGCTGTATTTCCAAGTCTTGCGTATGACAGTTTTGTCACAATCGGTCGATTGACTGATGTTGACAATGCGATGCTCGAGATTGGCATTGATTGGACTGCCTTTGAAGGTGGAGGTGCAATTGCAACCGACAACGGTTCGTGGTTCGCAACACCAGATGATGCTCAAGTCCATGATGTGGGTGGTCGAGTCCTGATTGGACAATTTACTGTTGCAGCTGGTGACCATGTATTTGGCACAATCAACTTGCAAGGTAAGAATGACGACCTATCGAACTGGAATGCGATCGGTGTCAGTTTTGACACTCTACCAGCACCCGGTGCATTAGCACTTTTGGGTCTTGCTGGCATTTCAGCACGCAGACGCCGAAAATAATCGGTATACGCTAGTTTTATTCCGACAACACCCCAGTCCCTGACTGGGGTGTTGTCTTAGGGTCTGGAACACCGCCCAAACGGGCCCGA
>CAZVVI010000006.1:53780-79257 GCA_964630505.1 uncultured Isosphaeraceae bacterium
GGCGGGCCTGCCCCCTGGGGGCACCCCCATTTTGTGGGGTTTACCAGACTCTACCCTGTTAATTTAGGCAATAAATCGTTGGTTCACGTTAAATTAGTGTGTTTTTTCCGAATAGTAGGGCTTGCCAGTGTTGGAATGCGTGGTACTCTATTACCGGAAGCAATTAACACACTTGTGTGTTAATGGGAAATTGGAGAACAAATGTTCTCTCGTTTGTACCCGTACGAAACGGGTTAACGAGTAAGAAGGAGAAGTGTTCTTATGAACAACTTAAAACTTTTAGGCCTAACAGCCGGAGTTGGCTCACTAATCCTTGCAGGCTCAGCCTCAGCAGATTTCCAAGGAATCTCGTTCGACGTAGTCGAATCAGGTTTACCTGGTGTCGGTGTGACATATCGAGTATATGTTGATGTTGAAGCTGGTGATCAGCTTAATGCTGTATATGGTGATGATAGTATTGCACTATCGATTGCTAGTGACAGTGGGTTCTACCAAAATCCTTTTGGTGGAAACACCCCTCCCAATCCAGCATTGATTGCTGTATTTCCAAGTCTTGCGTATGACAGTTTTGTCACAATCGGTCGATTGACTGATGTTGACAATGCGATGCTCGAGATTGGCATTGATTGGAGTGGATTTGCAGCAGGTGGAGCGATTGCAACCGATAACGGTTCGTGGTTCGCAACACCAGATGATTCGCAAGTCTATGAGGTTGGTGGTCGTGTCTTGATTGGTCAATTTTCAGTTTCTGATGGAGACCATGTATTTGGCACAATCAACTTGCAAGGTAAGAATGCAGATGCATCCAACTGGACAGCAGCTGGTGTTAACTTTGACACGCTTCCTGCTCCAGGCGCTTTAGCCCTCTTGGGCATTGCAGGATTGGCTGCACGCAGGCGACGCAAGTAATTGCGACAACTCCGCTAAGTAATTAGCAAACTCGTACAACACCCCAGTCTTTGACTGGGGTGTTGTCTTAGGGTCTGGAACACCAGTGTGACAGTCACCTTCGGTGACAGCCACGATGCGCGGTGTACCAGACCCTACCCTAAAGCGTCTCGAAGTGGGTCAAGCAATGAACCAAATCGTTCGTGTCTTGAAACAGAAGAGTCGTACATCGGTTTCCGGACTTGATCTTGGCTAAGGGTTAGAACAGTTCTTCCAGTCTTCCAAAACTCCATGCACTTTTCATCAAAATCAAGCCCAACAAACTTGAGAATCGTGTTCGTTGCCTCTTCTTGGTTAGAGACAAGTTTTTCGTAATGTACTGTCAGTATGTCGTCCCCAAAAAGAGATTCCCAATGTTCCATCAAGCGCATATATTCATTGTAAAAATGCCCAATACTGTGAAGAGAACTTGCCCAAGGATTTGTAAAGGGTGGAAGTTTTTGTGCAAAACAAGAGAGGCCCATTGAGAGTGGATTTCTTGTGCAGTGAATCACTTTTGCATTTGGAAAAAGTTGTTTAATCGCTCCAACGTGTTGGTAATTGCCAAGTTGTTTGTCAACGACTGCAGAAGCGCTGGAATGCTGGGCTGTTTCATTGAGGTATCTGGAAGCAAAGTCATCAAGTTGCTCAACACCGCAAGAAGCACAATCGGTGTTTTGCAGAAGGAGTGGCAGTGCCTCAAGTTCTCCAAGTCCTGTCCCTTTTGGATGAGCATCAATGATTTGTTCTGTAAGTGTTGAACCACTTCGTAGCATTCCAACAATAAAGACGCGAGAGTCATCGTTGTGTGTTGATCTTGGTAACGATTGAATTGAATCCTTTGGATATGATGAAATGATGCCATCATGCCGACGCACAAGAGCGTCCAAATCAAATTCAGATGCTGACAATTTATTCCCTTCTTCATACGCCTCAAACGCACTCTTGTATTCTCCTGAAACTTCCATTGCTTTTCCAAGAGTAAAATAAAGTGTTCGCCGGACTTCTACGGGTTCTCGTGTTGCAGGAAGGTGATTCAAGAGCAATTCCGCAGCTTCATGTGAACAACCATTTTCAATCAATCCCTTTGCATACACAATTGCAATGTTGATATCCTCGTCCCCATGTTGGAGATGTGGAGTGAGTAGCTTTATTGCTTTCTCTGGTTCGTTCAACCTGAGCCATGTGTTTGCCTTGCCAGCAAGAACCCCTTGGTGGTTTGGGTTGAGTTTTAGCGCTCTATCATATGCTTGTAACGCGTTTTGAAACTCTCCGCGAGTTGTTAACATGTCAGCAAGAAGACCATGGTAATCGGCCCGTTTATTATTTTTTGCAATAGCCTTATTGATGAGCAGCAAGCCCTCGTCATATTTTCCAGTCGTGTTGCAAACCTGTGCAAGGACAGCCATTGCTAAATCATCTCGTTTTTTTTCTTCTAACACTGATCGACACAAGGATTCAGCAGATTGCACTTGTCCTTTTGCAAGTGCGTTCATCGCTTGGGACAAACGAGGATCAGGACCCTTTGCCATCACCCACTCACGAGTTGTTCGTTCGTCTCAAAACGATCGAGGGCTGCGAGGAGTTGTTTTATTTGAACAGGAGGTTTCATATTGAGCAACCTTCTGCGAAGAGCGATGACAGTTTTGCATTCTGCCGGCGACATCAGTAAATCTTCTTTTCGAGTTCCTGATGCCGCTAAGTTAATTGCAGGATAGAGGCGTTGTTCTGAAATGGAGCGGTCTAGAATCAATTCCATATTCCCAGTTCCTTTGAACTCTTCAAAAATAATTTGGTCTGCACGAGAGCCAGTATCGACGAGGCAACTTGCAATAATCGTCAAGGAGCCTTCTTGTTCTACATTGCGTGCAGCTCCGAACAACTGTTTCGGTATCTCTAGTGCTTTAGCGTCTAGTCCCCCAGACATCGTCCGCCCACTACTTGCAAATTTCTTTGAATTATTGAACGCTCGTCCAAGTCGAGTGAGTGAATCTAGGAGGACGACAACATCTCTTCCTGCCTCAAGTTTTCGTTTCGCCCGTTCGATTGCCATAATGCCAAGTTCAATATGTTCATCAATATCTTGGTCATTCGAAGACGCAAGCACTTCAGCTGGAACAGTGCGTTTGAATTCGGTAACCTCTTCTGGTCGTTCATCGATGAGTAGTGCAACCACTTCGATGTCTGGGTGGTTGTGGTGAATGCCCTGTGCAATATTCTGGAGAAGTACAGTTTTTCCTGCTTTGGGGGGAGCCACAATGAGCCCACGAGTTCCATATCCAATTGGGCAGAAGAGGTCGATGAGTCGACAAGCGGGGGGGCATCCCTTATGTTCGAGTGTGATTCTTGGAGTAGGATCAATAACGACCATTTCTTCAAAGGGAGTATGTTTGGCGTAGAGTTCTGGTTCGATCCCCTCAATTGCAGTAATCTCTGAAACAACAGGGCGAACGTTTCTAGGTTTGCCAGGTTTCTTATTTTTTGACTTCTTCTGAATCACGGTTGTGGTCAGCATTTGTCCATCTCTAAGAGGGTATTCTTCTTTGAATTTGGCAGGAACATAGGGATCAGTTTTTTGACTAACCGGTCCGTTGTTCCATTGACGAATCCTCCCCTCATGGGGAGTCTCCCAATCAAGGATGCCCGTGACAATTTCAGTCTGTTTCGTCTCTGTCATATTATTCCAGTTTCCCCTAATCCCCTTATGCGTAGTATAAACAATAAATTAACCGCGGGTTAACTGATGCATTTCAAGCAATTAATTAACCGCGGGTTAATTAATTGGCAATGGCAACAGCGATTTCGCTCGCAACTGAAGCGTTCTTGCAGAGTAAGGCAAGGTTTGCTCTTAGGGAGCAGCCACAAGTTACCGACGCGAGTGCATTTAAGAGAAATGGGGTGCGAGTTTCTGAAGGAAGGTCAGATTCTAGCCATGATGATTCTGCTTTTTGAAGGACCTCTGCAAGCGATCCACGCTTCACCGACTCACTCTCTGGAGCAGGAACAGCTGCAAGAAGAGCAGAGTGAAGTCCGAGAGTATTCCAATGCTTGTTGCATATTGCAGCGAGAGCATCTGTACTATCGATGCGAATCACCTTAGGGTCTTCTTCGCATAACTGTTCAATAAATGGAGGGAATGTATCGCACCCAACTCCAAGTGTCGGCACACCTATTGTTTCAAGAGCCTCAACGGTTGCATGAAGATCAAGAATTGACTTTGCCCCGCTAGCCACCACACAAGTAGGGGTTGTTGCGAGTGCCATTAAGTCTGCAGAAATATCGAGTCTTGTCGACCAGTTCTGGTGGAATCCGCCAATGCCACCCGTTGCAAAAACTCGAATCGGTTTTTTTGGAGATGCAAGTTTGCAACCAAGAAGAGTAGTTGCAACAGTTGTTCCTGCTGAATCCCCTTCAGCCATTTTCTGAGCGATTGTAGCAAGCGAAACTTTCTTGGCAGATTCATTTCTGCAAAGTGTTTCAATTTCATCAGCAGAAAGTCCTATCTTAAATTCGCCATCAATTAAACCAATCCATGCTGGGACTGCTTCATTATCTGTGACTTGTGTAGTGACAGCAATTGCAAGAGCGTGATTTATTGGGAGGGTCGGGTCAATGCATGTTGGACAATCACCATACGATGTTTGCCATGGTTCACGTGGTAATCCAGAAGTTAGTACAGCCGTTTCAAGAGCAACAATAGGTCGTCCACTTAGAATTGCATCTTGTATATGTTTTGAAACGGTGAGCATTACCGTTTGCGGGTTCGGACTTTCCCGCCCATTCGTTTACTTGGGAGACCTTTTGGAACAATGCCACCGGGAAAACTAGCATCATCTTTCCCCTCTTTTTCACTTGGCAAATCGACTTTTGTTCGACTTTTTCCTTGGCGAGAGTCTTCAATTCGTCTTTCCTCTTCAGCTCGACGTTCTTTCACAACCTTTGGTTCTGGGCCTGGCTTGAAGTCTGGATACTCTTTAATTGGGATTTCTACATTTGTAAGTGCTTCTATCTGAGTGAGGAGTTGTCCTTGCTCTGGAGTCACAAACATCCACGCAATCCCGCCTCGTCCAGCGCGTGCAGTCCGGCCGATTCGATGAACGTAGATCTCTGGATCTTCAGGAACGTCATAGTTGATGACATGAGTAATGTTCTCAACGTCAATTCCACGTGAGGCTAAGTCAGAGGCAATTAAAACACTTAATTTCCCTTCTCTTAATTTTTGCATGACTGCATTGCGTTTGCTCTGTTGCAAATCACCGTGAATTGCAGCCACATCAATTTCTTTACGGTGTAGGAATCGTGTTAATTTATCAACAGTGGCCTTCGTCTTACAAAAAATCAACGTCATCGCAGCTTCTTCATGTGTAAGAAGGTGTAACAAGAGTCGCTGTTTATCCCATGGTTGAACTGGTAAATATTCTTGGCTTACTTGCGCAACGGTTAAACTGCCAGAGGATGAAGTCACGTCCAATTGTTTTGCGTCTTGCATATATTTTTTTGCGAGACGATTGATTTCATCTGAGATTGTTGCAGAGACAAAAATAGTTTGATGTTTTTGTCGCATCCCACCGAGAATTTTACGAATATCATCACGGAAACCAATATCGAGCATTCTGTCGACTTCGTCAAGGATGGCAATTTTAATTTTGTTGTACGGCAAATGGCCTCGTTGATGTAAATCCATCACCCTGCCCGGTGTGCCGACAATGATTTGAGGTCGTTTTTCTAATTTATTAATTTGAGTATTAATGCTCTGACCACCATAAATTGGTACAGATTTTAAATGAGTGAACTTCCCAAGCTCATCAAGTTCAGTCGCAACCTGAATCGCCAACTCTCGTGTTGGAACAAGAATAAGCGAACCATAAGCATCTTCTTCATCTAATAGTTGTAACACAGGTAATCCAAACGCTGCGGTTTTTCCAGATCCAGTTCTAGATTGCCCCAAAATATCAGCTCCAGAAAGAGCAAGTGGGATGAGTGTTGCTTGAATAATTGTGGGGTGGACAAATCCAGAGGCTGAGACTGCCTTCTGCAAATGTTCGTTTAGCCCGATATCCGAAAAAGATTGTTTGGTATCGAAAATTTCGAGATCAATTTTAGGTGTAGTCATGAGTTTCCAATTGATCTGGTGATAAGATCGAGTACTGGACGATAAACCTGTATTATAAGAGTTGTCGGTTGGTTTTGGGGTTCATCGGTTTATTAGGTCTTAGTCAAGAATTGCACGGATGCATACGTTTCGAACATTACAACACAGCGTTATGAATATTGACTTGGGAGCAATACATCAAAACTGCGGAGCAATACGCAGCCATATCGGTAATCGATGTCATCTGTGTGCAGTGGTGAAAGCCGACGGTTATGGTCTTGGGGCATTGAGAGTGGCTTCTCAATTGCAACAACACTCAGATTTGCTAGCAGTCTATAGCCCCGAAGAAGCAGGAGAACTTCTAATCGGTGGGATAAAAACACCCATTCTCATCCTAGCACCTATCCATACAGTCGATCGTCACCATCCTGTATATCGAGGATTAACACAAGGGTTGGTTCACCTTGTTGTTCATGGGATGGATCATTTGAGGTCTCTCATCTTGTTTTCGAAACACCATAAGATTGAAATTAATCTACAAGTGAAGATTGATACTGGTCTTCACCGTGGAGGGTGTGCCTTGAATGAAGCAAAAACGTTGATCGAATCAATCATCCACCAACCGTCTTTATATTTAACAGGGCTTATGACCCACTTCGCTTCTGCTGTCCATGATGAAAAACTTACTCGCCTTCAGCACGATAGATTTAAAAAGGTCATCCAATCACTCTCAGTTCCACTGCCTCGTACATGTTTCGTGCATGAAGCAAACACCGCAGCAACAGCGCAGTGGAATTGGACTCATCAAAATATGGTTCGAGTGGGGTTGGCATGGACAGGTACTGTCCCCGATGGTGTACCCCCACTAAAAAGCACGACTCCTGTTCTTACTTGGAGAACGCGTCTTGCGCATATTCGTCATGTTCAAGAAGGGGAGCAAGTTGGTTACTCTGGAACATGGAGAGCAACACGACCTTCAAGAATCGGAATCGTTCCAGTAGGATATGCGTCTGGCTACCCTATCGGTGTTGGAGAAGATGAATCTTCTTCTGGTGCGTTTGTGCGAGTGTACGATGAACAATTTAAAACCACTTTTGGTGACGCGCCTGTAATTGGTTGTGTTTGTATGGATCAATTTGCGATTGACTTAACAGATGTTCCTGATAGGGGAGTAGGGTGTGGAATTGAACTCATCTCGACAGACCAATCAAGCAAAGCAACACTCAGCGAAATTGCCAAGGCTGCTAGAGTAGCCCCCCACGCAATCATTAGTCGGATTTCCCCTAATGTGCACCGAACTTATATTGACGCTGATGCTGTAGGTCAGGAACGCCTGGTGTCTGACACCAGGTGTCAGACACTTGGTGTCAGACACTAGACACATAAAAACGCGTCCCACCATCTTTCGATGGCAGGAACGAGCGTTTTTGGAGAGAGAAGAGAGAGTTTAGGACGAGGATGTCGTCGAGCCCAAGAAACGCCAAGAGCAAAGTGGGTCGGCCCGTAGGCGGTCCCTTGTGTAAATCTCTCGTTACTTGGGCTCGAGAACACACATCTGTCCACCCTGTATATCGGTTACTCAATCGGTGAAGTTCACGAAAGTCACAAATTATCTTTGAAGACCGATAACACAAAATTCTTCGTTATTACTCCATTAAAGGGCTATGATGTGCATATGACCTCAATAGAAACTGCTGAAATTCGCATTGGAGTAGTGCCTTTTTTAAATGCTGCACCCTTAATTGATGGGATTTCATCCATTGAAGGAATAGAACTCATTCCAAAAGTTCCAAGTGAGTTAATCGCTGCACTAGAACGTGGCGAGGTCGATGTTGCCCTCGCATCATCAATCGATTACCAAAGAAGTTCTGTGGAGTTAGGAATATTACCTGTTGGAGTGTTAAGTAGTGATGGTCATAGCATGACAGTGCAATTATGTAGCCGTTGCCCCATTCAAGATATTAAGAAAGTGTATTGTGATTCTGATAGTCACACATCAGTTGCTCTACTGCAAATTGTTTTAATGAATCTATATGGTGCAACGCCAGAGATTGTGCCTACAAATTTCAGAGAGATGGGCGAGTGTAATCTAGATTGGCCAGAGACTGTTTTGCTTATTGGAGACAAAGTGATCACAAGCCGTTATGAATCTCAGTATGCACATACATTAGATTTAGGTCATGCTTGGAAAGAGCAAACGGGATTGCCGTTTGTATTCGCCACTTGGCTGTGTAAACATGATTTTCCAATTGCTCAGATACGAAAATTGTCAATGGTTCTTCAGAGACAACTTGCATTTAACCAACATAGAATCGAACAGATTGTTTCTTCTCATGCTCCAAAGCGGGGGTGGGATTCTTCAACAGCTACCGATTATGTCACACAACATATGCAATATAGATTTAAAGATGTACATGTTGAGTCCCTTGAACTCTTTTATACGCTCGCGAAGTCTGTAGGAATATTACAAACAGTGCATCCTATTCAACTCATGGAATCATAATGACATGCCAATTGCATCTCGATTTCATATTGAGTGTATTGAAGAGTTGACTAGCCAGATTTTAAAAGAACCAATCACGACCAGATTGGAGCAAATGAAATCAGCAGAAGCACTTCTAAAAGAAATCGACGAGGAATCACTGTACCCTTCTGATTATGTTCGTTTCAGGATTACAGGAAACCGAGTAGATGCTTCAGAGCAACAAGTATTACTCGGTGGCGCACTCCTAGGAGATTTAGTCGCACTAGTAGCATCAGTTAGTAGAACGTTGAATCTGCCTGCGAATTCGACACTGAAGGTATCAGAAGCTGCAGAATTTTTGCAGATATCAAATCGAACTTTAAGCAGGCTAAGACACGAGGGGCTTGTGTTTCATTGGGTCAATGAGTTAAATGGCAAAAGGCGGTTAGGGTGTACAACAAAGGAGTTAATGGATTTCAAAAGTAGGAATGTGCAGCGAATTCAACAAGCCTCAGCATTTTCAAGACTTTCTGCCAAGGAGAAACAAGAAGTAGTTCAATTGGCACTTCAGTGCGATGAAAAAACTAAAACGCTAAGCGAAGTAGCAGCAACCCTAGCAAAAAATTCCAACCGAGGGCATGAAACAATTCGAGTTTTACTACAGCAAACAGATTCGACAGCTCAAAAGTTTCAGCGAACTAGTCGGCTATCAAGAAATGATGTGAGAGAGATTGAAAGCGAACTTAAACGTGGAACGTCTTGGGATGTAATTACGAATCGTTATCAGATAAGTGCGGGAGCAATTCGTAAATCTTTACTTCGATTACGTGCCACAAGGTTAAAGCAGATAAACATCGACTACATTGAACTTGATGTATTTTCAAGAGAAGATGCACAAGAAGTGATATTAGGCGCTCAATCGGCTCAACAAATTGATTCTCCTGTGTTGTTTCTTGACTCTTTAGGGTTCAAACATGGAAATAGCATTACCAATCAAGATGAGACAGGTTTAGTTTCAGCAATGCATTTACTAAAGCATAGAGCTCGATTGCGAACGAAAACGCTGGGATATGCACCAAAAGGAAAAGTTCTTGATCGTATTGAAACTGATTTGCGTTGGAGTTATTTATTACAACAAAAGTTAATTGTTCAGGCGATGCCTTCAGCACTCGCTGTAGCAGTCCAGCATGTGGGGCGACCTTTGCATGAACTTCCTGTCAATAGATTGGAACCGCTGCTCCACCTTGTTGTGAGAGTTGTTGGGGAGACCTGCGCCAAACTGGACCCATCTACGGGGCAATCAGTGTTGAAAACTCCTGCAGCAGTGCTAGATCGAACACTTCCATTGATGAATACAAATACTAAACCACATCGAGCAGCAGCAAAACACACATCGATTGCAATTAAATGCCCCTATCACCAAGTTGTTCCTTGGGCATATTTATTGCCAACAGATAACTTGCCAGAAAGAGCAAGGCAAACTTCCTCAGCATTAGAACGAATTGTCTCACTGAGGTATGGATGGCTCGGAAGGCCAAGAACTATTGATGAGATTGCTGAAGAAGTCTCAGAGTCAATTGTCTTCGTCTCTAAATCATTACGGACATGGGCATAAAAAAAGACCCATTGATAACAATGGGTCTTTTTTAGTATGTATCTTCTTAACGCTTTGAGAATTGGAAGCGTTTTCTCGCGCCTGGTTGTCCAGGTTTTTTCCGTTCCACACGGCGAGGATCACGGCTAAGGTAACCATTGTCTCGAAGTACGCCGTCAAGAGATGGATCAAATTTCGCCAATGCTCGACCTAGACCAAGGATAATTGCTCCCGCTTGGCCGGTGTATCCGCCACCGGTTGTGTTTACATACACATCAAGCGAGCCTTTTGTACTTGTCTTCTCTAGTACTTTGAAGATGTCTTGGTGGTCTCGAAGTTCAGAAAAATAATCAGTTAGTGCTTTCTTATTGACATTAAACGTGCCAGATCCAGGTCGAATGCGAACGCGTGCAACAGCAGCTTTTCTTCGACCAGTTCCCCACCACCAGTGCCCATCGGCAGGTGTGGATTTAGCTTCCGTTTTTGGTTTTGTTTCAGTGGCAACTGGTTCAGTTGCTTCTGTTTCGATTGTTGTTGCTTCTATTTCTTCTGTCATTGTTCGTAAGCTCTTGGAGCCCCTCTTGAGAACTGTGTGGTTGTCGAATTGTAAACAATAGTAATTCGACTTTAGAGAATCAGCATTCTAGCTGCATAGGTTTTTGGTTTGTGTGAGGATGTGCACTTCCACTATAGACCTTCAGTCTACGAAACATATCACGTCCTAATTTAGTCTTTGGCAACATTCTGCGTACAGCCTGTTCGACGATTCGTTCAGGTTGTGTTTCAATCATTGTGCTGTATTTATGAGCCTTTAATCCACCGGGATAACCGCTATACACGAGTTGTGTTTTTTGCTCTAATTTTTTACCAGTAAGAACGACCTTTTCAGCGTTCGTCACAACGATAAAATCGCCTGTGAGAACATGTGGGGTCCACTGGGGTTTGTTCTTACCCATGAGGTACGTTGCAATCGTAGTCGCCATCCGACCGAGGGTTTGTCCTTCGGCATCGACGTGATACCATTGTGGTTCAACTTCGCCTTGTTTTGCAAATGTGGTTTGACGTGGCATAACTTGGTTCCTTGAATACCCAAAACTTTTGGGCGAACATGGAAATGTATCGAAAAAAGGCACTTTTGTCAACTCAATTGGAAGTACTATGGAAAGATGAGCGGACACATAAAACCCTTCATAAAGACTGCGTGGGTCCTCATTATCCTGTTTGTATTGGGTATAGCGTACGTTCAGACCCTACCTCAGCAATTATCAACTGAACCGAACGGGGATCCTGCAGGGAATGTCATGACCAAAATTCAAGCAGAATATATGCTTGGAATTGCTTCGCTCCAAGACGCTGATCTTAAGATAGCGGCTCAAGCAAGTATTCTCGATGCCGGAAGCGTTGAGCAAAGACAGCGATACATGGCGTTTATGATTGCGCTGGGGGACTTCGAAGCAGCAAAACAAGCTGCGTTGAGGATGCAAACTGAGTTGCTTGATTCAAAACAAGAATTGACCTTAGAGCAAAGCCACACCCAAGAACAATTAGATGTGCTAGCAAGTGGTGGGGTCTTACCTAAGAACCACGAACCACTTACTAAAACCCTTGGGTGGTTTGGGTCTTTATTAGATGCGAACCAAGCCGAGCGTGAAGAAATGAATCAACGGGCAGCGAACAAAATTCTAATTGTTGGGTCGATTTTTGCGTTTGTAGTTTTCAGTTTTCTCTGTGGATTTGCGGGTTTAATTTTTTGTGCTATTCGTGCTTGTTTAGGAAAGATTCACTCATCGATGAATGCGACAGCTGAATCTCACGGGGTGTATGCAGAAGTATTTGCACTTTGGCTAATTGTGTTTGTTGTTGTGATGAGTGGGGCTCAGTTGCTTGCAGAACTTATTGACGAAGATAATCTTTTTATCTCAATGCTTTGTACGATTGGTGCGTTTTTTTCAAGCCTTGCTGTTCTACTGTGGGCTCGATTTCGAGGTATTTCATGGAAACAGATTCGCATCGACATCGGATGGAATACAGGAAGCAGTTTTCTCAAAGAGTTTTCGATGGGATTTGTTGGATACGCAATGATGCTTCCAATCCTTTGCGTGGGCATCCTCATCACGTTGCTTTTATTTTCAATCCAGAATTTTGCAAGTGCAGAGTCAGACCCTTTCTCTGGCACTAGCGGTGGTACACATCCGATTATTGTTGATATTGCAAATGGTGGTTGGGAAGTTCGGGTTGTGTTGGTCGCACTTGCAGCGGTTGCTGCACCTGTCATCGAAGAAACAATGTTTAGGGGTGTGCTCTATCGACACCTGAGATCATCAATCCAACGTGGGGGACAAATCGTCAGCATCATTTTGAGTGTACTTATCACTTCGTTCTTGTTTGCAGCAATCCACCCGCAGGGCTGGGTTGCAATTCCAGCATTAATGGGAATCGCGATTGGAATGAACTTGATGCGAGAGTGGAGAGGATCACTGATTTCTCCCATGATGGTGCATGGTTTGAGTAATGGAATTGTGATGACGATGATGATTGTTTTTCTTTCGTCGTGACTGCGACGTGTCTGACACCTACTAAGTGGCTGTCACCGAAGGTGGCTGTCACACTGCCTGTGAGGTGACTGTCCACCTGCTTGAGGTCAATCAGTAATCGTCAACGATGGGCGGTCAGGGGATGTGTTTTGTGCCGCGGTGGCGAGATTTGTGCAGATAATGTCTAGTGCATCACTCATTGAATTGTTGATACTCCAGTTCTTAGTTGGCTTTCCGCTATCTGCAGCAATTCGCATTTTGGGATGGATAGGAATACCCCCGAGATATTCTAAGTTCATACTTGCCGCAAGTTGCTCACCGCCCCCTTTGCCAAAGATGTCATATTCTTTTCCATCATCAGCAATAAAGTATGACATATTTTCTACAAGACCAAGAATAGGTATCCCTAGTTGTTGGAACATTCGAACTGCTCTGCGAGCATCATCTTGTGCAACAACTTGTGGTGTACAAACTACTACAGCGCCAGTTAGTGGAAGTAGTTGTGCAAGAGAGAGCGGAACATCTCCTGTTCCGGGTGGAAGATCGACGATGAGGTAATCAAGTTCACCCCAATTCGTTTGAGTTGCGAGTTGGTTGAACGCACTATGAGCACGCGGTCCTCTCCAGATGAGCGCCTTGTCAGGTTCTACGAGTTTGCCTATGGTCATTGCTTCGATGTCATGAACTTGGAATGGTTGGAGTAGTCCACCATCTGCATGTAACTCTTCAGTTTCTAGTCCCAACATAGTTGTCATGGATGGTCCGTAAATATCACCATCGAGTAACCCAACCTTGGCACCTTGTCTCATTAAACCAATAGCAAGAATAGTTGCAACAGTCGATTTCCCTACACCGCCTTTGCCCGCACCAACAGCGATAATTTTATCTACTTTGGGAAGGGGGCTTTCAACAGCATGTACTTCTTCGTTCGCAGTGGGAATATCTTGGACAAATGAAATGTTAATTGCACGGACTACCTCCCCACATGTGTTTGAAGTAGAGCGAATGGACGCTTCAATTTCTTCATGAAGTCTCTGTTGGGATTCAACATCAGCTGAACGAAGTTCAATTTCGAGTGAAATATCATCGCCATCTGTTTGAATATCCCGAATCATGCCAGCACTCACAATATCCTTTCCTGAGTCAGGATCGGAGATAGATGCAAGGGCATCGCGAAGATTTGAGGGTTGTAGGGGCATTTTTAACCTTTCATCAGAGAATCATGGCATTATATAGATGTTCCTCTTCGTTGAATGTCGAACAATTTTTCAAGGAGATTTCTTATGAACTTTATAGCCACAATGTTAATCGCAAACCTACTCATTGGATTTGCAGCAATTGCAGAACCACCAGCAGACGATTTACTCGCAGGACCTTCAATTGAAGAAGAGGAAGTCACAGATCAAGATATGCTTTCTCGAAAGTTACAGGAAACAGGGAAATCAACAAACCTGAATCCAAGGCAACAATCAAGAATGTGGCAAGCTGCACTAAAGTCAATTGATCTTACTGCAGAACAAACTGAAGCAATGCAAAAACTCAGGCGCGAGTTTGAAGAGAAACAAACTGCATTTCAAAAGGCATACGGTGATGAACTCAGATCGATCCGCAAAGAACAGGCAGCAGCGAAAAAAGATGGTGGAACGCCGTCGACTGAATCGAGGGTTAGAATGATGGAGTTGATGGAACTGATGCCAGATGTGACAGCCGTTCAAGAAAAGGCATGGGTTTTGTTAACTTCAGATCAACAAGCGGTTTTTCAACTGAAGTATCAAGAACTTGTTGAACTAGAACATGCAAGAAAAGAATCGCAGAAAAAAAATGATCGTCCTATGATGGACGAGGAGCAAACTCGTGGCTTCGGTCCAGAAGATTCCATGTTAGGTGATAAGTCAAACCCAAAAGACGATACCCTTTACAGGAACCCCGATGCTGTGGATGAGGCGACTCTTCGTAGAATTAAATTTTTAAGGCGCTTGCAAGAACTACAAGAAGAAAACTAAGTAGAAAGAATTTCTTCAATCTCAGAAGTGTCATATTGATGCCTCTTCATTTCATCTTTAAGAATGGGGAAGCACTTCTTTAGCACGTCCTTATCAAGTCTCTTCCATTTTTTTTGCCGACCTGGATCTACCATCTCTCGAATTTGTTTTTCTACTTTGTCTGGAACTTCTAAATCAAAATGTTCCCCAATTTCTCTGTACATCTCGATGGGGTTCGACACGAAGTCCTCGTATCGAATGGACATGATTCGTGAAGGGTCAATATTTTCAATATCTTTACCTGCCCCAACTGAGCCGGCAACCCATTGCTTAGCAATTATTTCTTCAACAGAAAGGTGTTTTAGGTCTTCATAAATTTCAGGGTATCGAATACCCCACATTGAAAAATATTTACTACGTTTAATGTAATGTTTGTAACGGTCTACGAGAAATCGACTGAAATAATGTGGGACTTGAGATTTTGGGCATTCCAAAAATCTTTCCCACAACCTGTGCCAGTTACTTCGATATTGCCAACGGATTTCTGCAGAGCTGAGATTGGCTAACGGTTCACGGATGATATACAAAAATTTAGTATCAGGAAAAATTGCATTGACATATGGAACACGCAGAACGTTTGAGGGTGTTTTCTCCATAACTCTACGATTTCCATGTTTTTGTTGAAATTTTAAAAATCGTTTCCGGATGTATCGCTTTACCTTGTCTGTTGCATCTTCTTCAGTGAACTGATCATGTTTTCTTGAGGGATCGCCATACATCCAGATAGTTCTAGGCTCAAACCAACTTTCTACATCTTCGTGCAGATTAAAGATGCGATGAAACATCGTCGTGCCTGAACGAGTGTTGCCAATTAAAATAATTGGTGGTTTCAAACTATTTTTTGTTGACATGCTCTAAGCAATCCTTTGTAAACTCATATCGTAAGTACTTGGTAGTGAATCAGATTTTATTCAGTAATTCTGTTTCCACGTATACGCCCATCATCAACGCGGTCATTTTCTTCTTCAACACCTAAAATGGGTTCTCCGTGAACACGGTCCTCTTTATTGCCACCTCGTCGATCTTTGAGGTCGTAAATCGCATCACTGCTGTTTGCGGGTTCTGGCAATCCATATTGGCATCCTTCTGATTGTGATGCATCGACGACGACTTCTTTTCCGACCATGGCTTTCCCCCACGCGTCTACTAGAGCTTGGAGTAACTCAAAGTAGTACTCATGCTTTTGGTCTAATTCTTTCCACTCTTCTTCAGGAGAGAAACCATACGCATCCCAGAGGATAATGCCTTTGACTCGATGTTGTGTTCCACTTTCATCAGTCCATGATGCACGAAGAGCAGCGTTGACTTGTTTAAGAAAAATATTGTCCTCAACAAAATCAGAATGGTCTACCTCTGGACCACAATATCGAACAGAAGCGAACACGTACACTGGAATCCTGCCTCCTGCTTGTTCTAACACAACAGAAATGTGTTCTTGGACACGTGCAGTGTCATCATGACCGGGTGTGCAGTTGTACACATCAGGATAAAGAGCCTTGCAGTTTTCAATGAGAGGTTCGATGGAGAGCCCTTGTTCTCTCCACTTTGCAGAAGTGTGCCTCAGAGCCGGAAGCCCCCAGTATCCCCACTGAGCAGATGGTTCTACATTCTTTGCAACCTGCACACCTTGAATGTAGACGGATAAAATCTCTTGTAGCCGCTCAGGAAGGAGTGTCTTCGCTCTGAACTCTTTCCACCAAGGCTGCTCGTAATCCATGACAACTGGCCCACAGTAATTCTGGGGAAGAAACTCGTGAACCCAGTTTGTAAATTTCTCGATGTTTCGCTCTGAAATGTCGCCAGATGCGTTCGTGTCGACTCCACCGTGATATGCCATAGGAATCCGTGTAATCCCATGCGCTCGTGTGTATGAGATGGTTAAGGAGCCTTGATCAGGTGCGGTCCATTTGATTGCGTTGTAGATGAGTGGAGTCCAATCACTTTGGGTAACCGCCCCAAATTGGCAACATAGTAGGTAGGGTAAAAGAAAAAAACGTTTTGGAATCACCACCAAGTTACTGTACTACATTTGCTCATTTTTGGAAAGAAGATTGCTTGCGGGATCCTGACTTAATGTGAGAGAACGAGCATTCTTGGGCGAGTCGAACAGTTCAATTATCCGATACCATCCGAAGCAGACATGGATCGTACAGATATTTATCTCCAAATTATTATGTCTCAGCCATGGCTGGTGTCTCCTATTGTGTTGGCGGTACTTCTGTACTTTCTAATTCCAAAAGAAAAACGGTTGTTTGTTTCAATTATGATGATTACCCCTTGGCTACAAATGGGGCGTTCACAAAATTTGAGTCTCATCGCTGCAGCAGCGAAATTGAGTTCTGGTCTTGTCTTCTTACTTGTTGCTTATGCTGCATGGACACATCCATTTCCAAAAAGAAGATTGCCTGGTGTTGTCTGGATTTATCCAATTATGTCGTTCTTATGGATTTTTTTTATTCTAGGAGTTACCGAAAGAAGTGTTGGAGTTGTGCTTCGAATTCAGTGGTTCACTGTTTCATTCGCTGCAGTTTCTTTAGTTCGGACTGTTGTAACCTATGACGACTTTAAAAGAATTATCAATGGGTTTACTGCAGGGTGTTTGATTGCATTAGCTGTCCCGATTTCTGCACTAGTCCTTTTTCCAGGCGAGTCATTTTTACGAGGAATTGGTCGGTTTCAACCCTACGGCTCAAACTCGAATCAAATTGGGATGTTGTTTGCACTCTCAGCACCGCTACTTGGTTATGCGATGATAAGTTGGCCAAAGAAATACAAACCATTTTTTATCGTCATGTTGTCACTGACGTGTGGGATGGCGTTACTTACTGCAAGTAGGCAGACGATGATTGCAATTTTGATGACCTCCTTTCCAATACTGTGGGTCATGTCTAAGCGGCCTCTGGTGACGATGTTCGGGGTCGTGCTTGCTGCGATTGGGGTTGGTTGGATTATGTCTGTGGGTGGAGAGATCGCACCAATGGAACGGCTCGGTACACTCGAAACGGGACGTCCTCAATTGTGGTTGAGATATATCACAGAAGTGTATTCAAGAAGACCGCTCACTGGGCTGTTTGGAACAGGAGGTGAATCCTATTTCCGGTCTAATATCATTGGCCAGCATCCACATAGTGCTTGGATGAACATGATGTATCACGGTGGGTTGTTTCTATTCGTTCCTCTCTTTTCAATGGTCTTGTACTCTGTGTACTCTGGTTTGAATGTATGGAGAAAGCGAAAGCAACTCGCTGGGGATCCGCTGTTGTACAGCATTTCATTTTTGCTTCTTCTTGCAATGTACGTTCAGGGATGCTTTAACCAAGTTGTTTTCTGGCCAACGTACTCTTGGTCTTTCTTGCACGTTGTGATGGCTAGTTTCTTTATCAGTGTTTGGCAGGACATTCGCGATGGTGATGTGCACTATGTGCTTAAGAGCGATGAAGAAATATGGGCTTCTGAAGAGGAGCAAGAGTTAGAGGAATTCGTAGATTACGGTGGGGTTACTTAGCGATGTATTGCTTTACGCAATAATCGTTGAACCCCATTTCGCTCCTGCGTTGATAAAAGTATCCACCAAGAAGCGAGAGCATACACGAAGCCGTAACATGCCACGCCTGCAATAACTCCTGCCCAGTTGATAAGTTCTGTAGTCGAAACTAAATCTGCAACAAATAAGGATGGGGCAGCAATAATTGCGATGAGCAGTGGACGAACAGAAGGTCGAAGAATTTTCCCAAGTGTTAATCCCACGCTTTCTGCTGTGACTTGGGGCATAAGAAACATATGCACAACAATAAAGACAAGAGAATACGCAACAGCAGGACCCGTATATTGTGCACTCTTTGGAAGCAAGAGGATTAGTAATACTGAGAGTATTGGATTCAAAAGACCTCCCGCAAAAATATAAGGAGCATATTTTCGGATATGCCCAGCACCATAAAACAACTTCATCCAACCATCAGAGACTGCTCGACAGGCAAGTCCAATGACCATTATTTTGACAAGAATTTCTGTTGCGGGTAACACTTCGATTGGGTTTTCAACACTTCTTCCAACCCACATTCTCAGTAATGGCTCTGCTAAGAAAAATACGACAACCATCGCCGGAAACGCAACGAATCCAAGCATTCTTGTACTGTGCCTAAACATTGACTGCAGTGAAGATTGATCTTCAGTCGTACTGATTCTTGCACTTACAGAATCTAAACCGAACGTCAATCCTAGTGATGCCATCCGTATGTAACTGACAAGCCTCAGTGCGAGTGAGAAGACTGCATTTCCCCACAAACCGAAGAAGTAATTCATGATGAAGTTGGCAACTCGTTCGTGTAAGTTCATCGCTCCGACCACTCCACTGTTCCAACCAAAAGTTCCCGCAACTTTTTTCATGGCTTCTTTTGTCGAACCCATACAAGTTGGAAGCATGCGGTGGTCATAGAGAACATATCCAATAACAAGAGCAAGAGTGCTAACTACGTTTACAAGCAGCACGATGTATCCGAATATTTTTAAACCTTCTGGTAATTCCGTTACATTCATAATGAGAAACGGAATAATTGTTGCAATTAAGAACGCACTTCTGCGAAGAACAGTCCATAAATTATGCCAGAAGAAATTTTCCCGAACAACAATCATGTTTATGGTTGGGGCGAATAGCACGATGACACACGTTGAAATTCCCGAGCAGATCGTAACCCATTGTGCTGGCCATATCCAATTCTTAGGGATATCAAGATAAGGCAAGATAAAAATGATTCCAGTAAAGACGACTGCAGTCAGAATCGTGACAAGAGCGCTTACCAAAAATGCGGCTGCATAACTCTGATGAAAATTCCCTTCTTCTCTTTTATGCCATGCATCACCGAGTTCTCTGACCATAGAACTTCGCATCATGTCTTGTAACATGCGACCAATTCCAACAGAAGAACCAACAAGCCCAATAAGACCGAATCCCTCCATTCCCAACCATTTAATCTGAAGTGGGACGGTTGCGATTCCCATCGCCATGGTCGCGATGAGGCGACCGTAATTCGTCCCAATTCGATAGATTCCTTTTCTCTTTTCAGAAGGCAAGGAACGCTCCTAAACCACCATTATCGGACCTTAATTTGAGATATAATTGAACAAATTGGTCGCTGGTGGGGTATTTAGAGTTGTATTTCATTCAGTTTGAGATAGATTGGAGTCGGAAGAGACTTGGTACGTATGCATTTAGTTAAAAGTTCAAAGTATTGTCTTGTTGTAATGGCAATTTTCGCTGTTTATTCATCGGCACAGGGCTATCAGTGTCAATGGGATTTTGCTCCACAGAATCAATATGATACGGGACCCTCGGCTGCAGCTTCTGGCGTTGATTCTGCTGACTTCAATGAAGATGGCTTTCTCGATGTAGCTGTATCGAACAGAAACACTGATGAAGTTGTTATTTTTGCGGGTGATGGAAACGGCAACCTAGAACCGCTTACAGCAGTGCATATCGGAGAGGGTTCCATCCCACGGTACGTCGTGGCGGGTGATTTTGATGGAGATGGACACATAGATATCGCAACGTCCAATTGGGAAGCCGGAGCAGATGCTTCTTACAGTGGCGGATCAGTGACAGTTGCGTTGAATGATGGCACTGGTAATATGACAGTTACAAATGAGCTTTTCTTTTTAAGGTCGGCGTGTATTGCAGTTGAAGATCTTGACAATGATGGCGATCCAGACCTCATTGCTCCTCATTGGGACCCAGATGTTGGGAGTTCGGGTCCTGGAATTACGAGTATTCTCATCAATAATGGTGATGCAACATTTGAAGTTGTCGATGTTCCAATCGGGCAACTCCCTCGTGGGATTGACACAGGTGATTTAGATGGAGATGGCGATATCGATTTTGCGGTTTCGAATCTTGGAGACAACACTGTCACACTTGTAGAAAATCTAGGGAAGGGTTACTTTTCTACAGTTATGAATATGTCAGTAGGGGATGGACCAAGATACCTTGCGATTGGTGATTTAGACGATGACGGTTTGAATGACTTAGCAGTTGTTCATAAAGTAGACGACGAACTTTGGATTCTTCAAAACGATGGCGATATGATTTTCAATCAAATTGGTGTCTATCCTACGAGCGATAATCCACACTCAACAACACTGGAAGATATCAATGGCGATTGCAAACTTGATGTCATCGTTTCTCACGTAGGAGAAAATTGGGTATACGTGTATGAGAATGATGGCGACGCAAATATGGTGAACACAGTCGAAATTCCATCATTGAAGGGTCCAGCACACGTCATTACATCTGATGTTAATGGTGATGATAAGCCAGATATTCTCACAGCAGATGTCAACGGTGGATACATAAGCATTCATTTAAGCATGGTTGACCAAGCAGGATGTTCACAATGTTATGGAGATTTATCTGGGAATAGTATTGTCGATGTTCCTGATATTATTCAGCTTATCGCTGATTGGGGACCATGTGAAGATACGTGTTGCCCTAGTGATTTAAACCGAAACGGTAGCGTCGAAGTCAACGACATTATTGAAATTATCAGTGCTTGGGGTGCATGTCCATAATGGAAGTACAACTGCAGTCTCTTGCATCACGAACAACTAAATAGCAACACGAGTAACGACTTAGCAGTCCTCTAACCGACATCTGTTATATTCTCAATGATGAGCATTCCACCACCCTCAGTTGTCACGTTTCTTATGGTTGGTTGCCAACGATGTGGTACGACATGGACAGCAGCCGCATTGAGAGATCATCCTCAAGTGTATTTACCCACTAAAAAGCAATCGTACTTTTTTGACCGTAATTATGACAAAGGGATCGATTGGTATCTACAAAAATTTAGCGGGGTTGAACCAGAACAAGTTGCTGTTGGAGAAATCGCAACCGGCTATTGTCTTCCAGAGGCAGTTCCGCTTATGGCAAAACATTTTCCGGATATAAAACTCCTCATGGTGATGAGGAATCCAATTGATCGAGCGTATAGCAACTATCAAACGAGGAAAATCGAGGAGGATTGGTCCACTTTTGAAGATGCAATCGAGTCATCACCAGACATTCTCAAAAGGGGAGAATACATCGACCAAATTGACGATTTGTTAAAGCACTACAGCAGGGAACACATACTTTTCATGTTGTATGACGATTTACACTCAAACGACCAAGAATTTTTACATTCTATTTTGCAGTTTCTTGGGGTTGATTCTTCGTACGAATCGAAAATGATTGGTCAACGGAAGAATGCTGCGATATTTCCTAAATTGCGAAAAGTGCTCAGGCAACTTGGGCTAAACCCACTCGTTCATCTCATTCGCAAATCTCTGATTGGAGATTGGCTCCGCAGAAGCCGAAAAAATAAAGGCAGCGCATACCAGCCCATGAATCAAGCTACAAAAGAGAAACTTATTGAACATTACAAGCCGTTTAATGATCGATTATCAGAGTTGCTTCAACGAGACTTGTCTCATTGGAATCGGAGTTAACAAATGAAGATAGGCATCTTTGTTCCCGTCATCGCTGGTCAGAAAGGGTTTGAAAAGAACGTTTCTGGGCACATCCAAATTCCGCTGCAAAGCATAGAGGAATTGAGAAAGTGCGGTCATGATGTGCATCTCATTACGAATACATTTGGTGAAGATCGTTCTTTGCCATTTTGTTTGGCAGATGATTTAAACATTCATTTTGTAACCGACTCTCGAAATAGAGGCGGGGTTCTTGACCGAACAGGCCATCAGGAGGAAGGGTTAAGTGCGCGTCGACTCATGCGTCAAGTTTCAGAGATTAAACGAATTTGTACAGAACAACGATTCGATGTCCTTCATTTGTTTGGTTATAACCGAATCGCACACCTTGCAGGTGGGTTAAGAATGTTGGGTCTCAAAATTCCAGTTGTTGTGACAATTGTTGGCACAAATTTTCCAGAAAAATTTTCATTTGTGACAAAACGATTGTGGAAAAGAATTGATGCTGTGGTTACAGCAACATCCTATGTAAAAGGCAATTTGGAAAAAGAGGGCATCCCAGTAACACAAGTTCGACATGGAATTATTCGAGACATAGTTGGGGAACACGAGGGAGACGTGATAAGTCCACCGAACCGAGTACTGTTCTGGAGAGACTTTACCATGAAAAATGGAGCGGACGTTGTGTTAGCTTCGTATGACACGCTCGCCCCAAAGTATCCAAATGTTCAATTCGACTTTGCAGTTCGTAAACACTGGGACGAACTTCAGGATTTTGAAGAGGTGGTATCAAAGCATCCAAACATCAATATGTACCACTTTCCATACGAAGAAGGAATTACGCTTCCAAAATTGCTTTTAGAGTCAATCTGTGTCGTCATGCCAATTCGCAAAATGAGTATTGATCCCCAACTCGTGATTGCAGAAACACTTGCTGCAGGTTTGCCCGTGATTACCACGAATCAAAGGTCAAATCCAGAATTTGTAATTGATGGAAAAACTGGATTCTTGACAGAAGTGGGGGATATAGAGGCGACGACTGAAAAACTTGACGCAATGTTATCTGATGTAAAGTCTACGGCTCTGATGGGGAAGAATGCAAAAGAGTACATCGCAGACAACTGGAATTGGGATAGTTACGTAGACGATATTATGAAAGTGTATTTACAAGTTACTCATTTATCATCTGTCGATACAGTTCAATGTAACGATTGACAACGGCATCACCCATGAATGTGCTGGTGACCCACATCTTTGCCGCTTCGCTCGCCAACGTGCGTTTTGAATCATCTTCTAGTAACGAAGTAATTGAAGAAACGAGTTGACCTGCAGAATCTCCGATGATTATGGCACCCCCTGATTGTTGAAGTTCTTGCCAAATATCCACACCCTTAGTTGTAATTACAGGAAGCCCACACGCCATTGCTTCGGGAAAGACAAGTCCAAAATTTTCTTGGCTCGTCGGCAGAACAAATAAATCTGCAGCGCGAAGTAGCGCTGTTTTTCGATCACCTTCGACAAATCCTACGAACTCGACAACATTGTTAAGTCCCAATTCACGAGTTAGAGATTTGAGATGTTGTTCGTATGAGGTCTCTCCACTTCCGGCAATGATGAGCCGTACGTTGTGTGACTTGGAAATGGTAGAGGCAGCATGAAGCAACCGTTCAATACCCTTTTTTGGATGTAACCGAGATAGAAAAAGAACAACCTGCCGTTTCGATTCTCTTTGTGGCCAATACTTGTCAGGATCAGCAGTCGGTGGTGGGTTGAGATATTCCATCGGATTGAACACAAGGGGAATCACGCTCATCGATGCCTTGCGAATCCATTTTTTTGCCTGATCTGCCTCTGCTTGTGCTGTGCAATGCGTTGCAGCCGCTCGATGAAACATTTTCCTGCCACCTAGTCTTAGGAAGATTCGTTTTTTCATTCTGCTTGTTTTCATCACCCAATCATCGAGCATTCCATGGACTGAAACGACATAGGGTGTACTACATGCTTGAGCGATTTTTGCCAACTGCACATTTGCTGGTTCCCATGGAGTATGAAGATGGAGGACGTCCGCTGCTTCAATATGTTGAGCGAGAACCTTCAAACGAGAGGATGAAAAACGAATAGGAGCGCGATCAAATGACCTAGTTTGCATCGTTTCTACTCCATCCTCAGAAAGAGGCCAATCACTCCCTTCCGTGGACATGAGCGTGACATGTTTTCCACGCCGTGAAAGGGCAGTTGTTAAATCAAGAACTGCTCTAACGACACCCCCATCAGTGAGCCGTAAACGAGCGCAATAGTGCAGGATTTGCATGGTTTTTAAGTGTTCTTCCGATTTATCGATAAAGGTCTTGATTTAAGGTCAGTAAGCATGTACTATCGGTCGTTTCGATGCATTTTGCGTCAAAACCCAGCATTGTGGCTGGGGCACATTAGCACCTTTCTCACCCTTAATTTGGAGTTCAAACAGGATGTCATCAGGAAACCTCATCTCACCACATGGCGGCACTTTAGTGAATCGATTCGCAGACGGCAATCTAGCTGAAGAAGCTGCTTCACTTCCAAAAATCACACTTTCTACAAAACAAGCTTGTGATCTTGAAATGATCGCAATCGGCGCGTTCAGCCCATTGACTGGCTTCTGCAAAAAAGCAGACTTCGAGTCAATTTGCAACGATATGCGTCTCGCAGATGGCACTGTCTGGCCAATTCCAATCACACTAGCAGTTGATGAAGATGTCAAAAACACATTGACTGAAGGCGGTAAAGCAGCCCTCTACCATGAAGATGGGACTTTCATGGCGACTATCGATTGCGATGAAATTTACCCACACGATAAGGCACTTGAAGTTCCAAATGTTTTCGGCACAGAAGATGAAGCACATCCAGGCGCGAAACAAGTGATGGATGAAGGCGAATGGCTTGTCGGTGGCGACATCCATGTTGCGACTGTCACCCCCGAAGTAGAGCCTGGTGAACAGTTCACTGAATATCGTCTTGCTCCAGAAGCAACAAGAGCAATGTTCGAAGCTAATGGCTGGAAAACAGTTGCAGCATTCCAAACACGAAACCCAATTCACAGAGCACATGAATATCTTTGCAAATGTTCACAAGAAATTTGTGATGGCTTACTTATTCACCCCCTTGTTGGCGAAACAAAAGAAGGTGATATTCCTGCAGATGTTCGAATGGATTGTTACAACACAATCATCGACAACTATTTCGTACGTGACTACACCGCTCTTTCAGTGATGCCTGCAGCGATGCGGTATGCTGGCCCTCGCGAAGCAATCTTGCACGCACTTATCCGCAAAAATTACGGTGTAACTCACTTTATTGTTGGTCGCGATCACGCTGGTGTTGGAGATT
>CAZVVI010000007.1:0-76117 GCA_964630505.1 uncultured Isosphaeraceae bacterium
GCCAATACCATCGTTGTCACCCCTACTGCGACAAGCCTTGGGAATGGGTCTCTACACCCAATCGCAGCAAGAATTCCGCCAACTCCAAAGAGTAAATAGAACGCCCATGTGCCAATTGCTCCCCACAAGCCCCAACGAAGTGTGATCACTGCGAAAATCATATCGTTATGTTCTTCGGGCAAGTGATTTGCATCTAACAACTCTCTTGCTAACTCCTTGCCCACACCAGTTGCTTGACCAGCCCCTATCAATGTCATTGCACGAGCACCTTGATAACCGATAGATTGTTCATACTGATCATCACCCTGTACCTGAGCGACAAGTGCTTTGATTCGATCTTTCTGATGTGGACGAAGCAATGGATACATTGATCCAGCGGCAACGATCGCAAGCAATCCGATGACAAGAAGGTGACGGTATCTCGCACCTGCGGCAAGTAACATTGCAATCATCGCGGGTAAAAACAACATTGCAGTTCCAAGATCAGGCTCGACTAATACAAGGAACATCGGCGGGATTGCAACTATAAACGCAAGGATAAGCCCGTTGAATTTTCTGTAATGGTTCTTAAATCGAAGATGAGATGCCATTGCGAAAACGAATGCTACTTTTGCGAGTTCAGATGGCTGCATGTCGATAAAACCAAAGTTAATCCAACGTCTAGCACCATTTCTAGGATGCACGATGAAATCTGGTACGCCTGGCAACAGTAAAAACAGGAGTAGTAATACACTAAAGAGGTACAGCCACCAACTCGCTTGCCGATATCTTTTCTGAGGGATAAACGCAATGACGAACGCGCAAATCACCCCAACGACTCCTAGAAGTAATTGCCGAGATGCTGTATTTGGTCTTGTTGTGTCAATGCTCTCAACACCAATGAGCATCAACATAAACGCTGCAAAAAATACAAGCCAACCTGCATGAATTCTTCGAATTCGTGAACGATGCAACTGTTTTGTTCCAGATCGGGTTTGGATACTCATTTTCGCTGCTCCAAATATCCTTCAGTTTGAAGGGCATGCAATATCTGGTTTGCAATTGGCCCTGCCACACGACCACCAGACCCACCGTGTTCAACAAGGACTGCAACAACGAATTGTGGCGAAGTTTTATCTAGTGATGACGCCATGACGAGAAACCAAGAGTGGTCCAGCCCTTCAATTGACGGTGAATCTTGGTCTAATTTGTAAGGAGGCGCTTCTGCAGTTCCGGTTTTCCCCCAGAGACGGACTCCATGCACGTTGAAAATTGGCTCATCGTTCGTTGCGCCGTGTCGTAACGTCGAGCCAGTACCGTATCGCTTTGTGACTGAGTCCTGCAACCCTTGCAACGCTGCGTTTACAGCAAGTTGTTCAAGATTCAAATCGATTGTTTGGTTTGCTAACCCATCAACGAGCAGAGGTGGAATCCAAAGACCTCCTCTTCCAAGTGTCGCGTATGCAGCAGCAGCGTGTAGCGGCGACCAAGTCAACGCGCCTTGACCAATTGAAACACTGACAGTTTCAAAAGCCAACGCGCCTCTGTTTTTTAAACTTTGAATGTCATCTGGGCTAGGTACATGTCCTTGAACACCACTGACTTGTCCATTTGTTAACATCGAAGAGAGTGGCTGTGACATCCCAAATGCTTGTAACCATTGAATAAGGTTCTCAAACCCAAGCCGAGTCCCGAGTTCATAGAAGAAAATGTTACATGATCTTGCAATCGCTTCAACTGGCTTCAACTGACCATGTGTTTTGTAATTGTATTGCGGGCGATAGATCCAACATCGTGCGGCATCTTTGACATGTTCAAAATAATGGCCAACACACTCGATACTGTCGCCAACTTGAAGTTTCTCATCTGTAATTGCGGCAACTAACACTAACGGTTTGATGATTGAACCGGGTGGATATAATCCATCTGCTGCCCGATTCAGCCATGGGTATCCGTCAATATCCTGCTCGTCACGCAATGCAGGAGTCGAAGCCATCGCAAGCACTTCACTTGTCTCTACATCGAGGACTACAACAGCTCCCCTTAATGGAGTTCCTGTTGGCAACACGGCGTTTCTATGCCAATCTTGAACGTTCATCAAACCGAGCTTTGGTGATAGCACAGCTTCAACACGAGCTTGGAGTTTTATATCAAGTGTCACTTGTACATCTTGCCCACCTTCAACAGGAACTCGCAAAAGTTCCTCGCCATTACGATGCTTGACAATCTTCCCTCGCGTACCACGCAACAAACTCTCAAGAGATTGTTCCAAGCCTCGTTTCCCTACCTCATCTCCAACACGATACCCTGACAAATACACTTCATCATTTGATCGAAACGGATTCTTCTTCAAATCTTCTGCCCACACTTCATCGCGGACATCTCCAACAATCAACTCAGCAACACTCTCGATAGGAACTTTTAGTGCATCAAATTTTCGCATTGGCTGAGGCAACGTGGAGCGATCAATTAGAATCTCTTGCGTGCGAAATGGATATTGGCGATGCCTTGAATGTTCAATATGAAGAACATTGTCAAATTGCTCGTTTAATAATTCAAATGCGATTGCATGCTCGTCCGAAATATTTGGCAACACAACGTGTGGGACTCGTTGTTCTCTAATTGGTCTTCGAACAAATGGAACACTCTCCCCATACCTTTTCTTATGAATCTCTTCTTGTCTCAGCCAGACCACATTTGCAGTATGTTCTACTTCCTCTCGAATGAATTCTAAAGCGTTCTCTAACTGATCTTTATCAACGCTTCCTGTTTCTGCAATGACGTTCCAAAATTCTTGTAGTTCACGTTCACGCACTGGAAGGAAACCATCAATATACGATTGCCTTTCTTCAGGTGAAATAGATTGCCAATGTTCATTGCCAACGCTCATGCGAGCATCCTCATGTGCATATTGCAGAGCACGATTGCCTGTGATGACATCCCAATCAATTGAAAGTGCATAAGACGCAATATCTTCAGCAATCACCCTCCCCTTGCGGTCAACAATTTGCCCTCGCCAAGTAGGCAAATATGCAGTTGCATGTAATCGCTCATGTGCCTTCTCAAATTTTTCCTTGCCTTGAGAAATCGTTAGACGACCCAATTGAACAAGCAACACCAAAAGGAGTGTTAGCCAAATTGCCGTCAGTACGAGAAGGCGTCGATGAAAGAGAATCATGCTCTGAAACATATGCGTACAGGTCGGTGCTAGGGTAAGGTACAGCCAAAGGACTGTATTGCGTGCAAAATCCCTCTATTACCCTCATCGTCAGTACATATAATCAACCCGATTTTTTGCGGCTTGTGCTTGCTGCCATTTCAGACCAAGGAGATCAATCCTTTGAACTTCTGATTGCAGATGATGGATCAGGCGATAAAACCAGAGAGTGCATTGAATCATTCTCCAATCATTCTCAGATTCAAATTCAACACCTTTGGCACGAAGATGACGGCTTCCGCAAATCTGCAATTCTCAACGCTGCCATTGAAGCAGCGAGAAATGACTACCTTGTGTTTCTCGATGGGGACTGTATTCCTCGTAAAAATTTCATCAGAGACCATAAAAAACTCGCAAGAACTCGCCGAATTGTCGGGTGTAGCCGAGTACTTGTCGATCAAACGCTCACACAACACGCGATTGATAATGAACTTCATCTCCACAGATGGTCACTTTCAAAACTCGCTCAAGTCCGCATCAGTGGCCATTTGAATAGGTTTCTTCCATTTATCCCTCTCTCTCTTGGACCTCTTCGATCAAGCACTCCTCGTGCATGGAAACGTGTTAGAGGGTGCAATTTTGGTCTCTTCCGCAAAGATTTGCTTGAAATAGGCGGTTTTGATGAGTCATTTACTGGATGGGGGTATGAAGATTCCGAACTCGTCGCTAGAGCAATCAACGCTGGCACCTTTGTTAGACGTGGTGATTACCGCGCAACAGTGATGCACCTGTGGCATCCGCAAGCCAGTAAAGATGATGCGCTAAGCAACAAGTCACAACTTCAAGATACCCTGACAACAGGCCGAAAAATGGCGATTTCAACGTCAATCTCTTCTTGATTGCTATTGGCAGAATCCGCTTTAAAAGGTACAATCCCCATCCTTCCCCAAAGAGGGACCGTCGGTGACAAGTCGGATACTTGGCGCTGCATGGGGTACTGATCGCGGCGATTGGTGCTCCAAGTCCTAGGAGAAGTTCGCCGCGGAATGGGCTTCGCTTGCATATGCATGTCCCCTCCGCGATTCATGCGTGCCAACGCCATCATGTGGCTTGGCAGGAGGTTTGCAAGGGTTGCTCTTTATACAAGGTATAAAAGCATCTCAACATTTTGGCCCGTGGTGTAATCGGTAACACACCTGGTTTTGATCCAGGCATTCCAAGTTCAAGTCTTGGCGGGCCAGTCCCCACGGAAATACCCATGTTTCCATTAGGAAAGTTTCTGATAAAGAGAGATGACTGAGTCTTCAACACATCAAAATCCCCCGCTCGCAGCAATCATCCTTGCAGCAGGAAAAGGCACGCGCATGAAGAGCGACCTTCCAAAGGTACTTCATGACGTCGCTGGTAAACCGATGGTGCAATGGGTCGTCGATGCAGTTAAATCAGCGGGAGCAACTCGTGTGATCCTTGTCATTGGGCACGCAGCAGATTTAGTAGAAGACGCCATTTCTGATGTTGAATTCGTTCTGCAAGAGCCTCAACTTGGTACAGGACATGCCGTCCTTGTATGCAAAGATGCTCTATCAGATTTTGATGGAAACATCGTCGTATTAGGCGGAGATGGCCCGTTGCTTCGAGCAGAAACAATTGACAAGATGGTGAGCCTTCAAGAAAGCGAGCAAGCAACCGCTACCCTCGCTACAAGCACCATTCCAAATCCAACTGGGTATGGAAGAATCGTCCGCGATCAAGATAATCGTTTTGTTGAAATCGTCGAACAAAAAAATGCGACTGAAGCACAACTTGAAATTCATGAGGTCTATCCTAGTTACGCAATATTCAAATCTCAAGACTTATGGTCTTGCCTTGATGAGCTTCAACCGAACGATGTCACGAATGAATATTACTTCACCGAAGTTCCTCAAATGTTACTTGAGAAAGGATGCGCGATTGAAATTATCAATACAGTTGCACCTGAAGATATCCTGTCAATCAATACTCCAGAACAACTCGCTGAGGTTGAAACTGTATTACTCGAACGCTTACAAAATAAAATGGAGCCAACAGTATGAGTCACGATGATCATAAAAGAATGAAAATTTTCGCCGCAACAGGTGGAGAGCATTTAGCAGAAGAAATGTGCAGTCATTTGGAACTGCCGCTTGCTGCAGCAACTGTTGAACGGTTTCCAGACAATGAAATAATCGTAAAAGTAAACGAAGATGTTCGGGGACGAGATTGCTTTGTTGTCCAATCAACTTCCATGCCCGTAAATGATAATCTTATGGAACTCCTCATTTGGATAGACACGCTCAGGCGAGCGTCTGCCGGCAGAATTACCGCTGTCGTCCCTTATTTTGGATATGCCAGACAAGACCGAAAAGACGAAGGCCGCGTTCCGATTACAGCAAAACTTGTTGCCAACATTATGACTGCCGCTGGTGCAAACAGAGTTCTTTGTATGGATTTACATGCAGCTCAAATTCAAGGGTTCTTCGACATCCCAGTTGACCACCTTACGGCGACGAAAGTCTTCTGCGACTATTTCATGCAGCGCCCTGATATGCAAGGCGATGATCTTGTCATTGTTTCTCCTGATGTTGGCAACGTAAAAGTTGCAAACATGTACGCTGGTCTGCTAGATGCAAAACTCGCCATTATTGACAAGCGAAGAGATTCTGGAAGTGAAGTTGTCTCGAAACGGCTTATCGGTGAAGTAAAAAACAAAACTGTGCTGATGGTTGATGACATGATTTCAACTGCAGGAACAATTTGCGAAGCAGCAAAACTAGTTATGGAAGAAGGCGCAACCAAAGTCATTGCAGCAGCAACTCATGGCGTCTGCGTTGGACCGGCTGTTGAAAGACTCAAGGAATCTCCAATTAGTGAAATCATCATCACTGACACCATCGCTCCAGATCATCGCCTCGATGGACTTGAGGACAAACTTCATGTATTGAGCGTCTCGCGTTTTCTTGGCGAAGCAGTACACAGAATTCACCACCACATGTCAATATCGTCCCTCTTCAATCGTGGAGAAGGACCTAAAAAATAATTAGAACTAAACACGTAGGAAATTTAAGATCAGATAGGAATAAGAAATGGCACACGAAACACCAATTATTAAAGTAGAACTTCGAGATCGGCTTGGGACCACATACGCTCGCAGATTAAGAAAGAATGGACGCTTACCAGCGACAGTTTACAGCAAGGGAAGCGACCCTATCTCTGTCAGTGTTGATGAGAAAGAAATCATTACGCACTTACAAGGTGGCAATCACGTGATGGAACTTGACAATGGGGATGGCAAACCGGCAACTGTCCTTGTCAAAGACCTTCAATTTGGGTATCTAGGAGACAACCTCATTCATCTTGATTTTGCGCGCGTGAATTTACAACAAGTTGTGACAATTACAATGACTCTCGACATTTCAGGCCAACCTGCAAAAGCATCTGAGGCAGGAGCAGTGATAGAAATACCGAGACCTGAAATTGAAATTGAATGTATGGTGAAAGATATTCCAAGTTCAATCTCAGTTGACCTCTCAACCGTCGAAGATGTCTTCACAATTGGCGATCTTGATCTGCCAGAAGGTGTAAAAGCGATACTTGATCCAGATCGGCATATTGCTCACGTGACAATCGTCCAAGAAGAATCAGATGAACCAACAGAAGCAGTCATCGAAGGTGAAGAAGGCGAAGAAGCAACCCCTGAAGTGATTAGTGAAGCTGCTGAAGAAGAATCTGCAGACGATCAACCAGCTGAAGAAGGTGGTGACAACTAATGAAAGTAATCGCTGGACTTGGTAATCCTGGAACAAAATACAATCATACTCGGCACAATGTCGGGTTCGATGTGATTGACCGACTTGCAAGGCAACTTGCAGCAGGCGAACCAGCCACTTCCAAGTTCGGCGCTGTTGTGATTGAAACCAGATGTAATGACGAAAAAATCCTGCTCATGAAACCACAACAATTCATGAACAGAAGCGGGCAACCCATTAAAGAAGCAACTTCTTTTTATAAGGTAGACCCCTCAACTGATTTACTGGTCATTGTGGATGATATCCATCTTCCTTGCGGTTCAATTCGACTCCGCAATTCAGGTTCTGATGGTGGACATAACGGAGTTTCTGATATCTCTAATCATTTCTCAGGTGAGCAATGGGCTCGACTTCGAATTGGAATAGATGAACCAGGAATCATTCCACAATCAGATTACGTCCTTGGCACATTTACAACAGAACAAAAAGAATCCATCGAGCCAGCACTTGAGACATCTGTAAACGCTGCAATCGAGTGGATTCACAACGGTGTAGACGAAGCAATGAACAAATTTAATGAAACTCAAAATTCAGAAACTACGAGGTAAAAATATGAGTGATCAACGAACAGGGTTATATGAGGGCATGTTCCTCTTCCCACAATCAGCAACCGCGAACCTTCAAGAGGCAATCGACCACGTCAAAGACCTTCTTGACAAATCCGGTGCAACAATTATTAATTTCAGCAAGTGGGACGACCGTCGCCTTGCGTACGAAATCGAAGGAAATAAGCGTGGAGTTTATTTCCTTGTGTATTTCAATGCTCCAACTTCAACGATGAGCGATCTTGAACGACGGTGTAATCAATCTGAGCAACTCTTACGGATGATGGTTACTAAAGCTGAGCACCTTCCAAGTGAAATAATCGAAGCAAACGAAGGCTCTGCGGACCTTTCAACTGAGATTAAACTTCGTAGTGACAAGAGTGCTGAAAAAAGCTCTTCAGCGGCAAGCACCGTCACTCGAAAGGATGAAACCCAAGAGAATGCAACAACAGAGAACGAGGCTCCTAAGAGTGAAGTGACCAAAGAAGACGTTGAAGTCTCTGAGGAATCCAAGGACGCTCCAGAAACAGAAGAAGTTGCAGAGACAGAGGAAGTGACAGAAGCATAACGAAATTCCTCATATTCTTTGATTCAACCAGTATGTTCTGGTAGAATCACGAATTGGAGAAAACATCATGGCAAACTACAACAAAGTCATCCTCATGGGAAACCTAACACGGGATCCCGAACTTAAACGCACATCAAGTGACATGGCTGTCGCGCAGATTAGCATTGCAGTCAATCGCCAGTACAAAGACAAAACTGGTGAAATGCAGAAAGAAACAACGTATGTTGACTGTGAAGCGTGGGGCCGTACTGCAGAAACAATGTCTAAATACCTCGCAAAGGGTCGCCCTGTTTTTGTTGAAGGTCGGCTCAAACTTGATCAATGGCAGGACAAAGATGGCAATAATCGTTCTAAGTTGAAAATGGTGATTGAAAAATTTGAGTTTGTTGATTCTAAAGCAAGCCAATCCTCAGCACCTTCTCAACAAGAAACTGTGCCAACCACACCTCCGGATGACGACATCCCCTTTTAACAAAGACTCACGGCGTGCCGGTACACGCCACGAATAAACAGTTGGGGTCGTACCGGCGACTCCTAACTTTCTCTGAAAGGACAACACCATGGCTAGCGCTCGAAGAATCGAATTGCTTCTCACCTCAAATGTAGAAAACCTCGGAATCGTAGGCGACATCGTTCGTGTGCGGATGGGCTACGCTCGTAATTTTCTTCTACCAATGCAGGTCGCAGAAATTCCAACACCCGAAAAAATTGAAGCTCTTGCTGAAAAACGTGAAATCGCACTTAAAGAATATGAGGCGAAACGAAGTCAGCAAGCATCAATTATTGAAAACCTCGACGGAATTGTGCTTTCCCTTACTCGTAGTGCAAATGATCAAGGCGGTCTGTATGGCTCAGTAACACAACGAGACATCGCGGATGCACTCATCGAGAATGGCTTTTCCGTTGATACTCGCGCTATTCGTCTACATCAAGCAATTCGTCGAATTGGTGATTACCACGTGACGATTCAATTCGGAACCGACCTAAAAGCCGATGTGGAAGTACAAGTACTTCCAGACAGACCACTTGAGGATCGCGAAGATATGGAATTTGATGATGAAGGCAACTTGATTATCGTAGAAAAAGAAGAGACCCCCGAAAGTGAATCCAAAACGGATTCAACAGATGAATCAACTGTAGAAACGACTGAAGAAGTCACTTTTGAAGCTGAATAAGTTCACAAATCCCAAAAAACAAAGGACTCGCCACGTGGCGAGTCCTTTGATTATTTTGGAGAGGGATCGTCGGCTTACGCAGCAGATGCCTTCCGAGAAGAGAGTACGTTGAACTCCATATCCAAATACTGAGCGACATAATCAAGAATGCTTGTCGCTTGAGGAATCTTTGGATTAGAAGTCTGCCCCATTGGATCGAATCGCATATTACGGAATCGCTCGACTGCATCGGCAAGAGGAAGTCCGTATTGGATAGCCAAAGAAAACGCTCGACAGAATCCTTGGATTAATCCTGAGAGCGTTGAGCCTTCTTTGCTCATTTTGATAAATATTTCTCCCGGCATGCCGTTCTCAAACAAACCAATCGTGAGGTACCCCTCGTGCCCACTCACTGAAAATTTATGGGTTACTGATTCGTGTGTAGGAGATAAAGTTTCACGGATATTCTGTGAAGATGAACTCATCGTACTCCCCTATCGGCGCACTACGACAGAGTACTTGATTCTACGAGAATCTTATGTATTTCCGATAACAAACTTTCCGGAGTTGAGGAATTTTGAGATCGAAAATAGATCGTGATGAACCCAGTTGAAGAAGGTACGCCCACAGTTCTCAATGTTCCACCTGATACGTGCATCTGTTTCTTCACTTTATCGACATCTTTTGTGCGAATCACAACATCGTCATCATCAATCGTCATAGATGCGATTCCAAACTCGGAAGAGGCCACACGCAATTCGTGATACTTCACGAGCCTCTTTAGGGCATCTGGAATACTTCCATATCCAGTCTGCAAATCATGCACAATCTGGTCCACCGCCTGTTGTGATTCACACTGTGCAAGACGGCAATACATCACGAGGCGCCTAGAGGGTGAAGCGATGTACGCCTTTGGAATTGTTCCAGTGCACCCAAGGTCAATCATAGATTCTATTTGTTGCTCTTGTGAGCCATTGCGTAACTTATGGACAGCTTGTTCAAGGAGTTGACAGTACATCTCATACCCTACAGCAGCGATGTGTCCTGATTGTTCTGCTCCAAGCAAATTACCCGCGCCTCGGATTTCTAAATCACGCATTGCAATTTGAAAACCTGCTCCGAGCATCGAAAATTGTTCGATTGCATGCAATCGTTTTCTTGCTGTGGGATTCACGAAGCGGTCTCTTGGCAACAAGAGGGTGCAGTACGCTCGATGTTTGTATCGCCCTACTCTACCTCTAAGTTGGTGAAGATCGGAAAGCCCAAAGCGATCAGCATCATCAATAAACATTGTATTCGCACTTGGAATATCAATTCCTGATTCAATAATCGTCGTTGAAACAAGCACATCAGCATCGCCTTGTACAAATTCAAGCATCACTCTTTCGAGTGCTCTTGGTGGCATTTGGCCATGACCAACAATCACTCTAGACTCTGGAACAAGTTCTCGAATACTCTTTGCAACTTCTTCAATATCAAAGACGCGATTATGAACGTAAAACACTTGGCCTTCCCGAGCGAGTTCTCGTTGAATCCCTTGTTTTACAAGTTGCCGATCCCAACTCTTAATCTCAGTCACAACCGCCCTTCGATCAACTGGGGCAGTCTGAAGGGAACTGATATCTCTAATGCCAAGTAGTGCCATATGCAATGTTCTTGGAATTGGAGTTGCGGTAAGTGTCAGCACATCTGCCTCGGCACGGAACGCTAATAGTCTTTGTTTATGTTCGACTCCGAATCTTTGCTCCTCATCAATAACAACAAGCCCAAGTCGATGAAAGAATACATCTTTGCTTAAAATTCGATGAGTCCCTATGAGAATATCAACTTCACCTGTTGCTACCCTCTCTAAAATTTCTTTCTGCTCACTTGCTGTATGGAAGCGAGTCATTGATTCAACCACAAATGGATAATCTGCAAGCCGTCGACGTATGGTTCTTTCATGTTGAATTGCGAGAACCGTTGTAGGAACGAGTAATGCAACTTGCCTTCCCGATTCCGCGGCTTTGAACGCCGCACGAATTGCGATTTCAGTTTTTCCGAATCCAACATCCCCACAAATAAGTCTATCCATTGGTCTTGGAGATTGCATATCTCTCTTTACAGCGGCGATTGCATGAAGCTGGTCTTCCGTTTCATCCCAAGGAAAACTCGCTTCAAACTCACTCATCCATTGCGTGTCCAAAGGGTACGAAATGCCTGGAGAAGATTCTCGAACCGCTTGAACACGAATCATTTCATGCGCTAAATCAACAACAGCACCTTTCGCTTTTTCTTTTTGATTAGACCAACGAGACCCTCCAAGCGTGGACAGTTCAGGGCGTCCCTTAAAAGCTCCAACATATCGCTGAACAAGATGAGCATGAGTCGCCGGAACGTGCAATAACTTGCCGCCTGCAAACCGAAGTGTCAGGAATTCAACTTCTCCCTGACCTTCTAGGATTCGAATCCCAAGATACTCTGCGATTCCGTGATCGCGGTGGACAACAATGTCATCCACTTCAAAATGCGCAAGAGATTGCCGCATTGTTTGTTTCTTTGAACGAACTGTTCTCCTCAGTTCATAACGATGAAAAATTTCGTGGCTAGGAACAATCGCGGCGTCTTCACCAAGCAAAAAACCTCGATGGACAAATCCCTCTTCGATATGAAGTCGAGTTGCATTTTCTAGTTGCTGGCCCTTCCGTGTAAACTCTTTCAGTCGATCTACTTCACCAGATGTTCTGCAAGCAACGAATACATCTCGTTCCTTTGCTAGAGTAGCGAGTTCGTCTAATGCTTCAGAAGCGACTGTTGAGAAGTTTTGAATCGAACTCACGGGTAGTTCAATGTCTACTCCGCTTGCTGGCGGCGCACTACATCCAATGACTGCTGATAATCGGCGAACCATTGTTGATTGCAAATCATCTATATGTGTAATCCTACTTGGATCAATCACTCTGTCGAAGTAACTCCTTGCCTGTTGATTGATTTCACCAATATCATCAAGTAGCACACACCACGAAGATGGGATGTGTTCAAGAAGTGTAGATTCACATTGAAAATCGTTTGCTGTTGTAATGACAATTTCATCTCTAGCCCGGTCAGATCCAAGCGAGGCGAGATCAACATCATTCATCGCTTCGACATGGTCACCAAAAAAGTCAATTCGAACGAAATCACCCGCAGCCGTTGCAATATCAATAATCCCACCCCGAATTGCAAACTGTGCTGAATCATCAATTGTATGTCGACGTTCATACCCTGCCTCGACAAGCCATTTTTGTAATTCAGTAAGATCACAGTGGTCACCTACTCGGATTCGGCGAACAATTGTGCGAAGTGAGTCTGGTGGAGGCGCTTTTTGCATAAGCGCTGGAACACTTGCAACAATCACATTCGCTGGCGAGTCACTCTGAAGCGAGTCGAGCAATGCAAACCGCATTGCGAGAATATCTTTAGCAACTTCCATTTCTAGCGCTGGGAATATTGTTGCTTTAACTCTTAATCCCTCTAACATTGCAACTGTTTCGTCTGCATCATCTATATGAGCAGTTACAAATAACACGCTCCTGTGCTTGCAAATAGTTGGTGTGGCGAACGCTGCAAATGAACCACATACAGGTCCAACTGTGGCGCAACCTTGCACATCAAGCATCGAAGCAACATGATCAAGAGTTGGTTTAATCGCTTGTATGTTCATCGACATCTCTGTTTTCTGTCGTTAACCAGCGAAGTCGGTCAACAGTCTTCTGGCCAATCCCATGAATTTGGACGAGGTCATCTGCCTTTTCTATTGGGTACGTTACTCGATGGTCAACAATTCTCTGTGCCATCTTTGGCCCAATTCCCGGCAATACTTCAAGGATATCAGCAGGAGCAGTTTGCAAATTCACTCGATACGGCGAGAACTCTGGGCCATCTAAAACAGGTGCTGAAAATAATCCTGAGAGATAAAAATTACAACAGATAAGAAGAATCAAGATTGGTGTCGAACCAATAAGTCTCACTTGTTTTCCATCTCGGCATCGCTGCGTTTTGGCAAATCGAGTGGGCCTAGAGGCGTTTTGAGTCGTTTTCTCATGCTGATTACTTTGCTCAGGACAGCGCGGGGTTTCCCTTTGATTGATACAAACCCTGCAGTTGGAAGGGTCATCGCTTTGTAGTCGTATAAATCGGTCCATATCACAGAGTCAACGAATGGCTTGCTTAAAGCAATTGCGAGCATCTGGCTTGCCCATTCTTCTTGTCGCTTCTCATCCCATGGGGATTTCCACCAGCCATTGTTCTCGTGTATTGTCTTCGATGGTGCGCCTAGTGCAGTAATAATGAGAGGAAAATCTACATGAAGAAATTCGTCTAGTTTTGCACTCATCAGCATCAGATCACGAGTTGCTCGCCCTTTAAAGCCCCCAACAAGGAGTTGAACACCAAGGGCATCAAGTGAAACACCTTCTTGAGCAAGGCGAGAGAGAAATACACCAGCGTTGCATGAGTCAGGCGAAGTCGCAACAAATTCTGAAAATGGCTCACATAATTCAACCATCACCCGAGCATCTTTTCTTCCTTGCTTGACAAGAAGTCTTGCGGTACGGATAAGATCAACCATGTTTGCAAGTGCTAGATGAACGTGCCGATTGAGATTGATACCTGAGACAACATTCCAAAACGACACCGCTACTCCATACCGTTGAACCACTCGTTCTAAATGGTCATAACACTTATCTCTAAAAAGTGAGTAATCATGTTCGACTTCTTTCACCCAAGTCGGGATTGCGTCTTTTCTTGTGAAATCAAGCAAGGGGCCTGCAACGATATGCTTCTTATGATTTCTTGCCCATTTGACCCAGCGGTCGATTGCTCCCCATTCAAACTTCCCTTCTTCGGGTTCTATTTCTGACCATGGCATTGGAATTGTCACAAGATCAGCATTTTTATTGACTAGATTTCGCAGTGGTTCATCGAATCGAGTTGCAGCGATGTTCATGCCAAGTGTAGATGAGGACGCTGCTTTTGCTGCGTACCTCCGATGAAGTAACACTTGAGCGTGTGCCATCGTCAATCGCTCTGATGCATCAACTGCAATTTCTAATGCTTTACGAGCTAAATCATTTGCCTTTTCTTCATCAAGGCATACAAGTGCTTCTGTGAAGATAAGCCGAGATTCTTCCCACCTTCGCACTGCTGGGTTATCATCTGAAAGATAAAACAAACTCCAGTTTTCGCTCAAATCTAGAAATGATTTGATTCTGTGTCTCGCAAGTTCAAGAGGGAGTTGGTATGGCTCGCTTCTTTGAGGGAGAATCGAAGTTTGAAGCATTAATCTTCCTGCAGACCCCGCATCGTACATCAGACATAATGCAAAATTCGAATGGTCATTTGCCTTTGCTGTGATGATTCCATTCTCAATAGAGATTGAGCCCGCAACGACCTGATTGTCGCGGGTCAGCAGATGGGCATTAATGAGTTCGCCAGCAAGTGGGTTCGATGAACAAGTCTTAAAACGAATCATGAGAGTTCTCGTATTGTATGCCGGTGCCTTGGTGTCTGACACCTGGTGTCAGACACCATACAATACCCAGCATGAATACTACAGAAACAAGCGTATACGAAACCCATCTGCCATTTGAAGGTCGCCGCCAAGGGAAAGTTAGGGATATCTATCAAATTCCAGCTGATTCTGAGTGCGGGCATGATGGAATGGTACTCATCATCGCCAGTGACCGAATCAGTGCTTTTGATGTTGTGATGCCAACCCCAGTCTCTGGAAAAGGGCAAGAACTTACAAGAATCAGTTGCAAGTGGTTTGATTTCATCAGGGATCTTGGAATCATTGAAGACCATCTGATTTCATCAAGTCCTGAAGATGTGCCAAACCTTGATTCGTCGCTCTACGAGCAATGCGAAGGAAGAATGATGCTTGGTCGTGCGTGTGAAGTCATCCCAGTTGAGTTTGTCGTCCGTGGCTATCTTGCTGGAAGTGGATGGAAGGAATACCAACAAGACGGAACTGTTTGTGGGATTCAACTCCCTGAAGGATTACAGCTCAGCAGCAAATTACCAGAACCAATCTTCACGCCGGCGACCAAAGCTGTTGAGGGGCACGATGAAAATATTGATTTTGAAACAGCATGCGAGATTGTGGGTACAGAGGTTATGGAACGCCTGCGAAATGTATCGCTTGAAATCTATACGAAAGCAGCAGAATACGCCGCAGACAGAGGCATTATCCTCGCAGACACAAAATTTGAATTTGGATATGCGCTAGATGCTGATGGCAACCCAACAGGCGAGATCCTCTTGATTGACGAAGTACTTACTCCAGACAGTTCTCGATTCTGGCCAGCAGATGAGTACGAAGTGGGACGCGAGCAAAACAGTTTCGACAAACAGTACGTACGGAATTGGCTCGAAACTATTGTCTCTTCGGGTGACTGGGATAAAACCCCTCCCGGTCCTGAACTTCCAACAGAAATCATTGAAGGCACTGTCGCTCGGTACAAAGAAGCAGCAACTCGCCTCTTTTCCTAAGCCAAATTAATTAACCCGCGGTTAATTAATGGTCTTTAAAAAGTCCGTTAGCCCGCGGTTAATTAATTATTCTGCTGCTTGGACTGTGTTTCTAAGGAGCATTGCGACGGTCATTGGACCGACGCCTCCCGGCACTGGGGTGATAAAACCAGCAACTGAAGAAACTGCATCAAAATCAACATCACCGACAGTATGCTTTTTCCCATCCTCTCCTTCAACTCTGTTGATTCCAACATCGATGACGACCGCCCCTTCCTTGACGACATCAGCGGTAATCAGCCTAGGCACGCCTGCTGCGCTCACAAGAATGTCTGCTCCTTTTGTGAGTGAGTCATGATTCGATGTATGCTCATTCGTAGAAATGACTGTCGCCTCTGCTTGCATTAAAAGAACTGCAACTGGCTTCCCCACAATCGTACTTGCACCAACACAAACCGCTCTGGAACCACGAATTTGAATCCCAGTTGATTCAATCATCTCCATCACAGCAAGTGCTGTACAAGGAATATGGCTCCGCCTACCAAAGACGATATTCCCAATATTTGCAGGATTCACGCCTTCCACATCCTTGTCAACTGCGATCATCGATTGAATGTCATCAGCATTCATCTCACTTGGAAGAGGCATGTGCACCATCATCGCTGTTACATCGGGATTCACATTCAACGATCCGACAACCGCTGCCACGTCCCCTTGACTTGCCGATTCTGGCAATTCATGAAGGACATATTCGATTCCAATTTCATGACACGCTTTCGCTTGATTTTTGGCGTACATCAGCGCTCCTTGATCAGCACCTACAAGAATTGCATCCAAACGCACGTTCTTCCCAGCATCATTCAATGCAGAAATTCGAGAAGCAAGGTCTTCTTTTACCGTTTGAGCGAGAGCTCTTCCATCAATAATCGTTGCATCTGCCATATAACGGAAGGATACCAACGATACAATACTTACATGAGCACAGACCACCCCTTCTTAGCAATTACTGTTGGCAATACGCGATCCTCAATTGCAATCCTAGATGGCAAGAATATTGAAAATCAACAAACACTGGCCTCTAGTGAAACAAGTGAAATTGTTGAACATGCACTCAAAGTGTGGAAATCTCTTGAAAGCGCAAGTCCTCAAATAGTGATGGCTTCTACAAATGAAAGTGCATCAGCCACGATTGCTGCCATGCTTGAAGACCAAACCTCTAAGCAAATCTGGCAAATAGGCGATGACATCCCTGTGGCAATTGGGCAGCATCTCGACCCAGAAACGATGACTGGCGTAGACCGTCTTCTTAATGCTGCTGCAGCATGGGAAATCACAAGCCAAGCAACTGTTGCCGTGGACGCTGGAACTTGCGTCACCGTTGATTTCGTTGATGGTGAAGGCACCTTTCATGGCGGCGCGATCGCTCCTGGAGCGAGAATGCAATTGCAAGCAATGCATGAGGGAACGGCAGCACTCCCAGAGGTTGACTTTGAGCCACCATTAAAAGAGGCATTTGGCAAGAACACCGCTCAAGCGATGCTTCAGGGTGCCTACCATGGCATCCAAGGCATGGTTAGACAACTCACCGAACAATATGCTGCTCGGTACGGCGCGTATCCAACAGTTATTGCAACCGGTGGTGATGCACTCACACTATTTGAAGAGGATGAACTTGTTGAACAGATTGTCCCTGACCTGCAATTGCAAGGAATTGCCGTCTCAGTCGGATTTGCAATGGCAGCAGAAGAAGATGCCTGAAAAAACTTGGGCATTACTTACTCCTCCAAATACTGGTGCGATTGCAGTAGTTCAAGTTCCAGCAGAAACTCTAAGTACACTCACAACTAGGACTGAGTGGGAATTTTGCAAACTTTACCTTGTAAATATTCCAGAAATAGATGAAGTTGTTGCAGTTAAACTAAATGAAGAGATTGGCTACGTTATGCCACACAGCGGGATACAAATTTTGCGGAAATTGGGAAGTCGTTTCGCTGAACTTGGAATCGAACAAAGCAGCAAAGTGCAATACCCAGAAGCCGAAGACGAAATCGAAGCAGCGATGCTTGCTACTCTTGCGGTTGCAGAAAGCCCGCTCGCAGTTGACCTTCTACTTGCCCAGCCCCCAAAATTAAGAAATGCAATTCCAACTCAAAGCAATTTGGAACGCTCAAAGGTTCTTAACCATCTCATACATCCGCCGAAAGCAGTGCTGCTCGGCGCTCCAAACACTGGCAAATCCACACTCATGAATGCGCTGACCAAGCAAGACACATCAATTGTTCACAGTCTTCCTGGAGCAACCCGCGATGCAGTTGGTGCGAGAATTAATTGCGATGGTCTAGTCATTGACTTGTATGATTTGCCCGGTTTTCGATCGAGCGATGATCCAATAGAACAAGATGCAATTTCTCTTGCAAAAACCATTGTCGAAGAAGCAACATTAACAATCCTCATCGCAGACGCAGGGAGTGACTGGCTTCAATCAACTGGCAATTCGATTCGAGTTGCGACCAAATCTGATATGAACGCAAGAGAAGATGCTGACATCTGCGTGTGTGCGCTCTCTGGCGAAAACACACAAGAACTTGCGACCCTCATTCGAGACACAATCGTTCCGCCTGAAGTACTCAAAGATGATTCCCCTTGGTTTTTCTACAGTCCAATTGCTGAATAACCGCAATCAACATACAACACTTGCCCCGTCACTCCAGATGACATGTCGCTTAATAAATAGACTGCAGAGTTTCCAACATCTTCGCCTGTGACATTCCGTTTAAGCGGTGCTTTTTCTTCGACCCAATCAAGAATAGAACTAAACCCACCAACCGCCATCGAAGACAGCGTTTTCAATGGACCGCCGCTGATTGAGTTCACCCGAATGTTCTTCTCTCCAAGTTCCATTGCAAGGTAGCGTGTTGCTGATTCAAGGGCACTTTTCGCAACCCCCATCACGTTGTAGCCAGGCACTGCTTTCACTGCACCCAAGTAACTCATCGAAATAATTGAACCGCCATCCTTCATCAATGGCGCTGCACGGTTTGCCATCGCCATCAAGGTGTACGCGCTGATATCTAATGCTTCAGTGTAAACTTCGCGAGGGGTTGAAGTGAACTTGCCATCTTTGAGCCATTCCTTATCTGCAAACGCGATGGAATGAACAAGAAAGTCAATTTCTCCTACATCACTGAATACTCGGTCTAAATCTTCATCACTTCCAGCGTCCATCGAAATCAGAGTTGGATTTTCAACTCCTATTGCTTCGATTGCTTTTCGAGCCCTACGTTCCATCTTCTCACCAGGCAGGTGCGTAAAGACACACTCCGCACCATGTTCAATAAGTGATTGTGCGATGTACCACGCGTAACTTCGTTCATTTGCGATACCCACAACGAGCCCTCTTTTGCCTTGCATGATTGTCATGGCGGGCATGATACCCGCATCAACGTATCAAGGTATAGCGAGTATAATTTCCCTTCCCACCCAAGCGCGTGTAGCTCAATTGGATAGAGCATCGGCCTTCGAAGCCGAGGGTTGGGGGTTCGAGTCCCTCCACGCGTGTTGCGACGAGTCTGACCCTAGTGAGATAAAAAGTCACCCCGCGGGTCGCTTATTGTTCTTCCACACCCTCAGAGGTTTCTGCGACATCTTAAGCTAATTTGCGCACTCCATAATCAAAAAAAACTTTCGCTGCGTAATTCCATTTTAAACATCGCAGGTGTTTATACGGAACGCAACCAACAAGGAGTTACAGATGCGATTATTCAACTCAATACAACGATTAAAAACGTCAAAAATGATAAAAAGCGTAACTATTGAGTTATGCGTTCGCGAGGACAAACTCGACCCAATTTCTGAAGCAATGTTTGCCGCTCGCGAAGTAGTAAAACTTGGTTTGGCAAAAGATGCGGTTGCGATGTCTTGGGGGATTAAAGCACTTGGTGTGCCTGAAAATCGACTTAAGGACCTACGAAACCACGCTCAATCCATGGGAGCAAATCGTTGGTGGGTATCGAATTAAATATTAATCACTCACTAGGCAATTTATTGCTTGAGATATCGTAGACTCGAAGCGACTTGAGTTTTGGTTTCCAGTCGTTGACAAAACTGATGTGGCCGGGATGGTTCACATACGTTTCGTAGTCCTCAAGAGAATCAAAAGCAAAGTATATACCTACATCGTAATCTGTTTTAACGGTATCCCTTCCAGAAGACACGTGCGTCCCACAAAAATAGTTTTTAACCACAGGGATTGAAGCAAGACGCTCATTGCTATCTTCAATTATTTCAGATACTTGAGAGATGTCTTGAAGTTCAACAAATACAATATGATTAATGTGGTGTGATCTTGTCGCGCAACCTGCCAAGAATAGCATTATAAAAAAGATACTTTTCATACACACATATTACTCGATTGCCTTTTGAATATGCTTGTTAAATATAATTCAAAATACTGTGGACACCTCCAGAGCGAGTCTAAAACGTACATGATGTCAACCAGACCATGTATTAAGGAAATATGAATCACATAAGAAAAACTACTCTCTTAGGTTACACTGATTTTACTCTTTCGCAGCAGCGGGCATCAACCAAGAAATAATGAGCGCCATCGCTGCTATTCCTACGATTATTACTGTTGTGATAATAGCCATACTATTAAACCATTCTCTCGATTCATCAAATGTTTCAAAGGCATTTTCTGAAGCGTACAGCAAACCGAAAAACATGATGAAGATGGAAGTTGCTAAGTATCCTAGTCCGCTTACTAGAAATGGTTTCCACTGATGCTTAATGCTCCAAATCGCGAAACCAAGCGCACCTAATACAAGTAACGCATCCCAAATATACCATTCATCCAAATAAGGTTCCCAAGAATGTTTTGCAAGCAATGCTATTGGTAACAAAGTTGCTGTTGGCAAAACCCATCGAACAGCCGATCCTAAATTTAATCGCAGAGGTGTTCTTTGCCTGTCAAGTAAACAACTTACAAGCCAAAGTAGAACGGCGATAATAAAAAATGCAGTCGCTCTTTGCTTCACTTCATTATCACTTAATGCTGGCCCTAGATTGAAGAAGAAGGCAGGCCAATACCATGCTGCAACACTTAGCCCACTTGCAACCATAATAATTGCCATGGTCGAGACAGGCCAAGCATCTCCTCTTCGACTTGCTCGGTGCCCTAGTTCAGACTCTTCTCTTCCCTCAATCATGTTTAGTCGCAAGCCAAACAAAAGAACGAAGAATCCAATTGCTGCAATCCCTAAACCAAAGAAGCCCCACTCTTTTCCACCTCCAAGCACGTCCAGCAAACCAAATGTTGCCCATGCGCTCATCCAAACTGTTACTCCTGCTAGAACCGCAGGGATTGTCAATGCGGAAGCGAGTGTTATTTTCCTAAAGAGAATAGAAACAACCAACCAAATTGAACTATTTAATAACAACTGCACATTCATTACACCATTTGTTGCAAATGGAATTAATTGTTCTTGACCATTACTTTCAGAAAACCATTGCTGATCGCGGATTAAATAATACAAAGCTATTGGCAACAAAAAATCGGCAAGCATCGCATAGCCAAGCACGAACCGTTTTTGCCCGCGCATTAACATCCAAACAAAAGTGGCTAATGCAGCTAAAACAAAGCCACTTGGTATCATCCACTGTAAATTTTTAGATATTGCGTCTGTTTTAATTAAAAAGAAAAAACAAACGGTTACTGAGACAAGTAACAGCCATCCACCTAAATAAAATAAAACTTGTGAAGGAGAGAGACGACGAGAGTCAAGTAACCAAGCGGACTCGGGTTGTCGAACACGACGAAGCAAGTTGATCAATTTATTTGCTTCAAGACGTGTTACTAACTCTTGCTTACGCCATGCATGAACTTCTTCTACTTGCTGATCAACTTGCGAAAGAAAACGACCTGTTAACTGGGTTGGTCTTGCAACAACTGTTTCGCCAGAAATGTACCTCTCCACATCAGCGAGCATTTCACCTGCACTTTGATACCTAAGTTCTGGCTCACGTTCCAATGATTTTAGACAGATTGCCTGCAGACCAGCAGGCACTTTCGGGTCTAACTCTTGTGGCAATGGAGGATCGCTCTCACGTACTTGGCGGATTAATGACGAAGCCGATGATGCTGTAAACGGCTCTCGGTCGCACAAAATCATAAAGAGCAAAACGCCAAGTGCATATACGTCTGCGGGTGGTCCAACTAATGATTTTGGTATAAATTGTTCAGGGGCAGAGAATCCAGGCGTACCGCCGTACGAAGTCTCTCGAGATTCATACATACCATGAGCTAATCCAAAATCAACTAGAACTGGACTTCCATTTCGATCAATTAAAATGTTACGTGGCTTAATATCACCATGGATAATGTTGTGCGAATGTATCGCATCAACTGCTGAGATGAGTTTTTTGAGTATCGCAAGTTTATCTTTTAGATTAAGCTGTTTAATACCAAGATGGAACTCCACACCATCCACCCACTGCATGACAAGAAATGGCGCTTCCGTATCAAGCATAACTTCATGAATTGGGCAAATTGATGGGTGCTGCAAAGAAGCCATAGCCCTTGCTTCAGAAAGCACCTTTTCTTGCGTTTCAGGATTATCAGAACCTTCATGAAGAAGTTTTATAGCAACACGCCTATCAAGAACAGTGTCACGTGCATCATAGACCGAACCCATGCCACCGCTTTTTTTGCCAGCGCCAACTTGCCATCTTTCTGGAATGTGCTTGATTGCATCTTTTGGAATGGGAGAAAAACTTGGCTGAGATGAATCAATTGTTTCTGCTTGCGATAAATTATGTTCAAGAACTGTTTCCACATCCTTGGGCGAATCATCGTCACCTTTCGCTACATTGTCGAGTTTGTGCGTGACTTTTCTTTGATTTGTCATGTTTTCATCATACTGGTATTCTGTGAGGATGGATAATCTAGTAATTGCAATGATTAGTGACGTGTTTTTTGGGGATGATGCAAATGCTCGGCTAATTACTCGATTGCAAGAAGCAAAAAACGCGGGTGCTAACCTTGCTGTTCTTCCTGAGATTGCATGCAACCCATGGTCTCCCGCAACGAAAAACATCTGTCCAGATGACGCCGAGGAACTTGGAGGAAAACGATGCTCGATGCAATCAGCTGTGGCAAAAGAAGTTGGCATAGGTTTGATTGGAAGTGCGATTTTAGAAAAATCTGGAATACGATACAACACCTGTTTGTTTTGGAACGAGCAAGGAGAACTACTTGGAACGTATCAAAAACATCATATTCCTGAGGAAGACGGATTTTGGGAAACAAGTCATTACGCCCCTGGAACTGAGGGCTTCCCTATTTTTCCCTTTCGGAGTTTCAACATTGGAATACAAATATGTTCAGATATGAATAGACCTCAGGGCTCTCACCTACTAGCTGCTCTAGGAGCAGATGTGATTGTTGGACCACGTTCGACTGAACTTGCTACGTACGACAAATGGCGACCAGTTTGGATAGCAAATGCGTTGACGACTGGTTGCTACATCTGTTCAGTAAACCGCCCTTCTCCAGAAAATGACGTATTGATTGGCGGCTCTTCAATTGCGGTTTCACCAGATGGAGGGGTGCTACTTGAAAGTTGCTCTGCAATAACTGTCTTTACAGCACGTCAAAGTACGATAAAGAAAGCAAGGATTGATTACCCCGGTTACTTGCCCTGCAGAAGTGAACTCTATGCTCAGTGTTGGGCTGCTATTAAGGAAAAACATGATGAATAATGAACGACTACAACATATTGAACTTGAACTTGGCTCTTTGAGAAAGAGCGTCAGACGTTGGCGTGTGGCATCAGTCATGCTCTTGATTGCTGCTGGTTTAGTTGCCGCGAATTCGGCTGGCCCGACTGTTCTTGATCATTTAATTGTGAACCGAATCGATGTGTTAGGTGCGGCAGGTTCTCCAGTTGTTTCTATAGCCCAAACAGATGACGGAGGTCGAATCGATTTATACAACCAAAGTGGAACTAACTTGCTGCGAGTATCAAGTACTCCAAGCGGTGGAGATGTTGCACTTTGGGATGATGGCGGGACGAATGTTGCAGGTCTTTGGGCAACCTCAAATGGAGGCACCTTCTCACTATGGAATGAACACGGCGAAGAATTGTCGCAATTTGCAAGTGGTGCATTAACACTTAGTGGGGCGAACGCTTCATTGCACGTTCAAAATGAACACGGCACTCCTGTTGCAGTCGTTGCAAGTGACCCTGATGGACATGGTCGCTTCCAAATTGCAGATGCCTCGGGGAACGTCATGTCAGAAATGCGCATGCTGCCGGGTGTCGGCGGTGGAATGATTGTGAATTCAAGCGGCGGGAAAAAGATGGGCGTGCTAGCAGCAACAGATGATGGCGGCAGATTGAATTTGATGAATGCACGCGGTGTTCCAATTTTTGTTGCATCCTCAGTCGGTAATTCTGGGGGTGGAGCTTTGACTGTTACAAATCAACGAGGTATTCCTGTTGTGACGGTGAAGTCAGATGAAGATCATCGTGGTTTGATTGAAATAATGGACGAGGATGGCAACGGTGTTCGTCGCATGAGACCACTGCGTGGCTATTCGCCATGAATTTCTTTGATTGCGATTGACCCATCTTCCAGTTCTTCAGCAAACTCTAGTTCTTTTAATGCTTCAAGTGCAGCAAGTTGCTCTGCTTGTTTTTTAGATGCACCCCATTTTGAAGTAAATCTCTTGCCACCAAGTTCAACACAAATTTCGAAACATTTCGCGTGGTCAGGTCCTTGCTCGTCAAGCACGACATAAGAAGGTGCATAGCCCGTTGTTTTTTGCCCAACTTGTTGCAAAACTGACTTGTAGTTGTCTTGATGTGTCGAGGCGGCAGCTTCTTCGATGCGATTTTTCAATGTTCTAAGAACAAACTCACTGGCAGATTGAAAATCACCGTCAAGATAAATTGCTCCGATGATTGCTTCATACGCAGCTCCTGAGACGGATTCTGGCAGCGAACGCCCAATCATCCCCTTTCCAACCATCAGAATTCGGTTTAAATCTAAATCTTGAGCAATCTCAGCACACACTTTTCGGCTTACGACCGCAGATTTCACCTTAGTCATGTCGCCCTCTTCAAAATCAGGAAATTGCTGGAAAGTTTCGTTGCAAACGACAAACCCAAGGACTGCGTCTCCAAGAAATTCTAAACGCTCATTGCTCAGATCGCGGCGATCAACTGCTGAGGAATGCGATAATGCCTGCTCTAAAAGGGTTTTGTCCTTAAAGGTGTAGCCAATGATGCTTTCTGCTAATTCGTTCCAGTCTGTGTCCATAAATCAAATCAATCGTAGGATTTGGCAGTATTTGGGGGAGGTTGTATTGTACAACCCTTGCGAATTCGCGTTTTCTGCAGTATTATGCCTTGCTCGGTTGAGTAAACCGATGAGGAGTTCACCAATGGCTGTTCATTACCCACGACGAAATAGTAAGATCAAGCGAGCCCGTTCAATCGGCTTTCGTGCCCGAATGAAGACGAAGAATGGCCGCAAGATAATCTCTCGCCAACGTCGAATTGGACGAAAATTAAGTTAAAACTCACCCATTCCCAATTTCCCATGAAGCCGCTGACCTCAGCGGCTTTTTTTCTTATTCGTGACGAAAAGCACCCAAAGGTTCCGAGCTTCAAGATGGGTCTTAAAACACTGGAGGTCTGCCTGTTTTTGGAATCTGGTGACCATGCTTGAGGAAATCGAGAATTTTAGTTTTACAGATCTCGATGTCACCTGATGTATCGATTCCGCATGTGCCAAGCATGGCGTATGTAGGTAATCGGTCTAGCCGCATTTGAGCGTTCGTTTCAGACAGGTCTGGGCGGTCAGTGCCTGAATCTAAGCGTTGAAGAGTGGCGTTCTCATCAGCTGTTAGATTAAAAACAACAGTCACCATCCCCAATTGATGCTGTATCTCTTCAAGCATCGGCGCTCCACCACCGAGCGAAACTACGGAATCCTGTCTTAAAAGAGAAGGAATGATCTTCACTTCAGCCCTTCTCCAACCATCCTCACCAATATCATCCCATGCCTTGGTCACACTACTAAAACCAAGTTGTGTACAGACTGCCTCGTCTGTATCGACAAAGGGCAATTGAAGCTCGTCTGCAAGCCACTGACCAAGGGTGCTCTTCCCAGAGCCCCTAAATCCAATAAATACAATCGTTGGCATCATTACCATGGTAGACTCGCATCGCAATGTTTGTTCGCCAACTTCAAATTTTTAAAAACAGTGAAGTCCCGCTCGATGGGCTCATCGGGAAATCAATTGCAGTCATTGGATATGGGAATCAGGGCCAAGTACATGCTAAAAATTTAGAAGAGAGTGGGCTCGATGTCACCATCGGCTCTAGAACCCCTCAAAAGCCGGCACGAGATGGATTTAAAGCAACATCTGTTGAAGAGGCAGCACATGCTGATCTAGTCATCATTGCCCTTCCCGATGAGGTCCAAGGTAAAATCTTTACTCAACAAATCGAACCAAACCTTAAAAAAAATAGCACACTTGGCTTTATTCATGGATTCTCCATTCACTATGGAGATATCAAACCACAATCCGGTATCGGCGTAGTCATGGTTGCACCGAAGGGGCCGGGAGTTACAGTTCGGAATCGTTTCCTCCAAAACTCTGGAGTCCCTGCATTGCTCGCTGTACATCAAGAAAATGAAACAAACACAGCACGGCAGATTGCCCTTGCATGGGCTGCTGGCATTGGCTCTGGCAGAGTTGGGGTCTTTGAGTCCACGTTCAAAGATGAAACCGAAACTGACCTGTTTGGTGAACAAGCCATTATTGTTGGCGGGCTGATGACGCTTATTAAAGCATCCTATGAAACGCTCATCGAAGATGGCTACTCCCCCTACCTTGCGTATATTGAGTGCTGCCAAGAAGTCAAACAAGTCGCAGACATCATTTATGAGAAAGGAATTGCATCAATGATGGCAGACATCAGCAATACCGCCGAAATGGGTGCGTATGAAGCGTTTGAACTTCTTGACGATGAACATCTTCGCACACACCTCCGTACGCTTTTAAAGAACATCAAAGATGGTTCATTTGCGAATCGACTTATTAATGATGAAATAGAAAACAAGAGTAAAGAACTAAACGACAATGAAATGGAACAAATCGGCAAGGAAATCCGAAGCATTATGCAATCGGATGACGATTAACTGCTGATGGATTTCTTTCAAGCAATTATCCTTGGTCTCGTAGAAGGGATTACCGAGTACCTTCCAATCAGCTCCACAGGTCATCTCATTCTCGTCCAAAGATGGATGGGATTACATGATTTTCAAGACAATGCGTATGCAATTGTCATTCAAGGTGGTGCTGTCCTCGCAGTGCTCGGACTTTATCGAAACAGAGTGCAACAAATGTTTTTGGGAATCCTCGGCAAGCACGTCTCTGGCTTGAAACTCGCCATAAACTTATTTATTGCCCTCTTGCCAGCAGTCGTGCTAGGCATCCTGTTTGAAGAAATCATTGAAAGAGAATTAATGCATCCTAGACCAATTGCATTTGCCTTAGTCCTTGGTGGCATTTTGATGTTATTCGTGTCGCGCTGGCAACGAAACGCCTACAACAGTTCAGACAACGATAAGCAATTCATTGACATTGATCAATTGACATGGAAACAATCACTCTTCATTGGTTTTCTGCAGTGCATTGCGATGTGGCCTGGAACAAGTCGGTCGATGATGACAATCGTTGGAGGCATGACCGTTGGGCTGAAACCTAAGCATGCTGCTGAGTTTAGTTTTTTACTTGCACTTCCTACCCTAGGTGGCGCAACGATCTACAAATTACTTGGCAGTGCCGACGAACTCTCAAGAATGGACAGAGGTTCGATGATTTTAGGAATAGTCGTTGCGTTCATCGCTGCTGCAATCGCAATCAAGTGGCTCGTGGCATACCTATCCAAGCATGGCTTAGCGCTCTTTGGCTGGTACAGAATTGTGCTAGCAATTGTCGTCCTCGCTCTGTGGTACAAAGGTTATTTTTCAGAAGGGAACAACGACTCAAGCACAGAAGATGGCGGATCAGCAATATCTTCTACGCCGGCGTCTGTCACTTTTGAAACTGACCATTGCCCTGCATTGCCTGTTGCGAACCATGAAACACCGTTCACAATGACAGGACCAACGACTGATTGCCAATGGCCAGTTTTGATCTCTTGACCATCTCGAATCAGTGACCATTGCAATCCATGGATATCTCCACCCGACAAGATTCGCCAATGCACACTTCCAGCACCCGGCAAATTAATGACCGTTGGTTTTGGGAATAGCGTGCCACCCAACGCCCATGCTAACAAGCCCGCCATCACAAAGAAGATGGCAACTTTTATCAAAAGAGAACGGAAACCAAGTGCGAGTTGACCCATAGAAGCACCATTTTACCCTGAAAGTGATTGGGCGAGTTGTTCTTCATTCCACACAGTAACACCAAGAGATTCTGCTTTCTTGAGCTTGGAACCTGCCTTTTGACCAGCAATCAAGATATCTGTGTTTTTCGAGATAGAGCCCGACACTTTTGCACCTCGCTGTTCAAGTTCTTCAGTTAGTTTCTTTCGTTCCCATCCATCGAGCGTGCCAGTAATCACAATAACTTTTCCATCAAATGCTGGGTCAGTTCCTGCTGTTTCTACGCTTTGAAGGGCAACCCCTTGTTCTTTCAACCTTCGAAAGAGTTCTTGACCCTGCACAGAGTGAATTGCAGCGTATAACGTTTCTGCTGTAATTTGACCGAAATCTGACAACGAAACAAATTCTTCTACTGTTGCCATTTGTAATTCGCTAAACGTTTTAAACTCTTTTGCAATTGTTTTCGCTGTTGCCCGACCAATTAATCGAATTCCAACTCCACAAAGCACCCTCGCTAACCCTCGGGTTTTGCTCTCTTGAATTGCCAAAACAAGTGCATCGGCTGATTTCTGTGCGAACCCCTCCAGCGGCATCAAATCTTCTGGAGTCAATGTATACAAGTCTGCAAAATGAGAAACTAAAGAGGTATCAACAAGTTGATCAACAACTTTATCTCCAAGCCCATCAATATCCATCTGGTCTCGTGCAGCAAACCACTTTACTTTTTCTCTAAATTGAGCAGGGCACTCTGAGTTCACACAAAATAATTTTGGTCCTTCTTTTTCGACTGGTCCATGACAGGTTGGGCACAACTTGGGCGAGTCGATTGGAGTTTGTGAGCCATCACGTTTGCTCGTGATCGCTGAAACTACTTGCGGGATAATTTCACCTGCTTTTTCAACGACGACTTCATCGCCAACACGGATATCTTTGCGATGAATTTCATCAATGTTATGCAATGTCGCGTGTTGAACGGTTGTGCCTGCCAACTGTATGGGTTCCATCGTAGCCCGCGGCGTTAATGTGCCATTCTTTCCAACTTGCCAATCAACAGTTAGTAAAGTTGTTGTTCCTTGTTCAGCAGGATATTTGAAAGCGATGCACCAACGAGGCGATTTACTCGTTGAGCCAAGTTCTTCTTGTTCTTGGAAAGAATCGACTCGAACAACCATTCCATCAATCCCAAATCCTAGCGAAAGCCGTTCAGTTGAAAATGACTCGACCGCTGCAATGATTTCATTTGCAGAATGGCAAAGAACTAATTGCTCAGATGCTGGAACACCTAGCACTTGCAAGGCTTTTACAAATGATGACCAAGAAGTGGGCGAATCATCCCAAACAAGTTCGCCTTTTCCATGGGCAAGGAATGCTAAGTTCCTTTCCGCGACAACTTTCGGATCGTGGCTCTTCAAAGTTCCCGAAGTTGCGTTTCTCGCATTTGCAAACAGTTGTTCCCCCTCTTGCTCCCGTTTTAAATTGATTGCTTCAAAGCTTGAGTTAGGCATAAATATCTCACCACGGACTTCGAGTACCTCTGGTGCATCGCCACGTAATTTCAAAGGAATAGAACGAATTGTTCTTACTTGAACGATGACATCGTCACCTCGCTCACCATCTCCTCGAGTCACTGCAGACACGAGGACTCCCTCTTCATAACGGAGAGAGATTGCAACACCATCAATTTTTGGGTCACAAGTGCACTGTGGATTGCCCTCGAGCTTTTCATACCATTTTCGCAAATCTTCGATGGTATACGTGTTATCGATCGATTGCATCGGCACTGTGTGCTGAACAGAATTGAATTGATCGATAGGTTCACCGCCAACTCGCATTGTTGGGCTACTAGCATCATGAAACTCTGGATGCTTTAACTCCAATTCAGCAAGTTCATCAAGCAACTCGTCATACTCTCGATCCGTCATCGTCGGGTTGGATTCGACGTAATAATCGAGATTCGCTCGATTCAGAACCGCTCGAAGCTCTTGAATTCTTGTCTTTGCGTTCATTTTTGTACAGGATAATGTCCCCCACCAAAGTGTGCCGATAATTGGCTCTGATGTCTATCAGAAGAAAGACTATTCTCTGCCTACTCTGGCTTTGCCAGAGCGTACAAGGTGACCTTCAATCGTCCATTCAACAGATTGTTTCAAATGCAGACTTGAATAAGGGTTCCGCAGGCGTGTGCATTATCGATACATCTACAAATGAACCTTTGGTTGAGATTAACGCCATCAATGGGATGATTCCAGCAAGCAATCAAAAATTACTGACAACTGGGACGGCTATTCATGTCTTAGGGCCACACTTTTCATTCAATACAAAGTTACTCCAACATGGCAAGAACCTGCTCGTCGTGGGCGATGGAGACCCAACACTCGGCGACACAGAGTTGTTAGGAATTTCAAATTGGGCGGATGAACGGCAAATGCTAGAAGCAGAACTCAAGCCATGGGTCGATGCTGTGAAACGTGCTGAACTCACTGCAATAGATACTTTGTATATCGATGACAGAATATTTGACCAAAATTTTGTACATCCCTCATGGCCTGCAGATCAAATCAACAATTGGTATTGCGCTCAGGTTGCTGGAATCAATTACCATTTAAACGTTGTACACTTCTTTCCTTCACCAAACATAGGCACACATGCAAACCTTGGATTGTACACCCCCGCTATTCCATGGATCTCAATCAAGAACAATACAACTTCTAAAACAGGTAAAAATTCCAGTTCATCTTTTTGGATTGCAAGGTCGCCAAATTCAAACGTGTTGACTGCAAGAGGTAACGTCAATGCAAAACACACGAAACCAGTCCAAGTTGCTTTTCATGACCCATCTATGATTTTTGGAAACACGCTCGCTGCAGAGTTACGTGCAAACGGAATCTCTGTAAAACATGTTCAACGAGTAGACAGAAACTCAGTAAATCAAGGCAAGCAACTGTATGTCCGCACAACCCCAATTGCCAACGTCTTACTTAGAAGTAACAGAGATAGTCATAACTTGTACGCTGAATCTCTGCTGAAAAGAGTTTCAGCTGCAGCAACTCAGCGTTCTGGAACATTCGATGAGGGTGCCGCCGTTGTAGATGCAGCGGTGACGCAGCGACTTGGAAACGTTCAACGTGGATTGTCATCAGCTGATGGTTCTGGGATGAGTCGCGAGAATAGCGTAAGCCCTAAAACTCTTGCCATGTGGTTAGCATCGTTTCAACTCGATGAACCAAGTGGAGAGGCCCTCCTACACTCACTTGCAACTCCCGGAACTGGCACCCTAGATAATCGATTCAAAAATGTGAATCTTCGTGGCGCTCAAGTCTATGCAAAAAGTGGGTACTTGCGTGGGGTGTGCTCCTTGAGTGGTTACATCGTATTCGATGACCAGCGTGAACCCCTTGTACTCAGCATCATCGTTAATAATGTCAAGGGGACAGTCAGAGGTGCAAAGAAGATGCAGGAACAAATTATCGAAGAACTGATTCGCTCTACTGAATAATCACCCTGGGTGATCTGAACCCGGATGATCCCCCGGATGATCCCCCGGATGTTCCGGATGGTCACCTGGATGGTCGGGATGATCTGGATGGTCGGGATGATCTGATGAACCAAGTGCCTTAGCAACTGACTTCTTCAGGGAATCAACCATGCCATCACTATATCCAACGTGATGTTCTGTAATGGTGCCATCTGGAGCAATCACGAAGGTCACAGGGATGCCACCAATTTGGTAATCCTTACTTAATTTTTTATCTGCACTGCCCATCAAGACTGCCATTTTGTAATCTTTTCCAGCCCAAAACTTTTCAACTTTCTTACGCGCAGATTCATCGCTACCACCCTCTACATTGACGGCAAAAACTTTAACTGGTAAACCCTCTGCTTGGGCCCATTCTGTAAATGTGCTGAGATATGGCAACGCCTTACGGCAAGGTCCACACCATGTTGCCCAAAAGTCTAAGATGACTACGTTCCCTTTCAATGCAGAAAGCGTGACGTCGTCTGAACCATCGAGAGTCGCAAGAGTGAAATCTGGTGCTGGTTTACCAACCAAGGAGCCATCATCATCTCCTTCCTCAAGCATTTCATCATCTATCTCGCTGAACATGGCTTCAATAGAATCATATTTCTTTAGTGAGCCAGCATCAAAAGTCACAGAAGGCGCCTCATCGATGAATGAAAGTTCTGATGCAGCTGTTAACTCCATTGCGGGGCCACCGGGCTGCACTAAATTCATCTTGACATTTTTGATGATGGAATCCTTTGTGACGCTAATGTCAACAGTACCCATCAATGTTTGAAGTACAACAACATCGACTCCAGTGCCATCTTCCAAGGTGCCAGCAGTGACATTTGAAACTTGCGTTCCAGGCATTCCCATCGAAAAAGCAGAAAGCCAGTCTTCTAATTCATCGCTTTCCTTAAAGGCAATTGTCCAGAATCCGGGCATCATTGAACCCCCAGAAATCTCAACAAGTGCGTCACCGAAAACCTCTGCGTTTTCTTGTGCAACATACGCATCTTCAATTTCATCAATCGTTACATATACAACGCCATCAACCCATGTTGCGGTCATTTGTTCATCAACGACGATTGTTCCAGCGTCTGAAGTCAGTATCGTGTTGAGAATAACTGTTTCTGGTTCTCCGTCAAATCCCGGAACCGTAAGTGTCACTTTTTCTTGAATCGCTTCAGCATTCTTGTAGGCATTATGGACATTCGTCAAAATCTTCGTCGCATGTTCAACGACCTTTGCATTATCTACAACTTCATCTGTTGAGGGATGATCTGGATGTTCTGAGTCTCCAGGATGATCAGGATGCTCAGAGCCTCCCGGGTGATCTGTTGGAGGATCGTGTTCTGGATGAGCAAGAACAAATGAGGTCATTGCGAGTGCTGCGATAAGAGTAAGAATTTTCATAAATGGCTCCAAATGAGTTCAGTGTTCGTGATTACGCAGGATAACAGAGAACGCTACAGAGCACCTAACATTTCATCTATGGATTGACGCAGGGTTGGATGTACAAAAGTCGGTGCAATCTCTAGTAATGGTAAAAGCATAAAGTCCCTTTTATGCACCTCAGGATGAGGAATGGTAAGGTTCTGCACATTCACTTGAAGACTTTCAAAAAATAAAATATCGATGTCCAGTGTCCTTGGCCCCCACTTTTCCTTGCGAATTCGACCTTGAGATTGTTCAATTACTAGACATTTCGTAAGCAACTGTTCGGGTTCGCAATCTGTTGCTACTTGAATCACTTGATTAAGAAACGCTCTCTGTTCTATGTCGCCAAAAGGTTCAGTCTCAATCACAGCACTCTGATTCTCAACATGAACGTCCGCATCGGATTGAAGATGTTCAATTGCCGTTCTTAAATAGAACTCGCGGTCGCCTACATTGCTACCCAACCCAAGAAATACTTGAGTGTATTTCATGCAATGGGTGCTCCAACTTGATGTTCAAACTCTTCAATCGATTCACTAAGTAGAATCGCACATGCCATCTGCAATGCAGTTGCAACTGTTGCTGCTCGAATAGATTGACGAGTACCTTGAAAACGAAACTCGCGGACTTCTGATTTACTATCAACTTGGCAACCAATAAACACAGTACCGACTGGTTTGTTTTCTGTGCCTCCACTTGGCCCTGCAATTCCGGTTGTACTAAGTGACACTACTGCATCACTTTGTGCAATTGCTCCTGCACACATTGCACGAGCAACTTGCCATGAGACTGCTCCATGACGCGAGATGAGTTCAAAAGGTACACCAAGTTGATTCACCTTCATTAGATTGCTGTACGTCACCCAGCCTCCTGCGAACCAATCGCTCGATCCAGCAATCTCAGTTATCTTGGAAGCAAGCAGACCGCCTGTACAGGATTCTGCAGTACAGAGCAGTGCACCTCTCTTTGATATCAACTCCCCTAATTGTGATTCCCATTCTTGATTCATCGTACGATCGCTTCGATAATGGTTTCGTAGTTTTGCTTGTAGAATTTCGAAGCTTCTCGCCTTAGCGCATTATTCCCTTGATCTTCTTTGTCCCACAACCTTCTATTTTCACCATCTTCAACCCACTCTACATCTTGCCACTGGTCTCTAAGCCAACCGTATTTCATGGTCTTCCTCTTGGCTGGAGTTTCAAGTGATTCTAATTCTTGTGTATCAGTAAGGAAAGTTGGCATTGCATCAAACGCGACTAGCATTTCATGCAGTTGTGGGTCATCAACATCTTCTGCTGTCACAATTTCATCCGTATCTGGATATGCAGGGTGTTGCAGTATTGTGTTCCATGCTTCAACAAGTTGATCATGGTTGTCCATCGCCATCGCAGAAAACAACGGCGAGATAAACGCTCTCATGTTCCTATCAGGGTATGGTGATTTTCTTGCTGTTTGATATGGGTTGACTTGATCGACCATTCGATCCATGTACGTGGTGTACACTTCTCTTCGAACCGGCATTCTTCGCAATTCAAACTGCGACGGTCCAAGGTGATCTGCATTATCGTCAGTTGCGAACTGCCACAATGCTTGAGCTTCTAAAGTCATACAGTATTTGATGAATTCCAAGGCAAGTGCTTCATTTGGCGCGCCCCGAAGAAGTGAAATAGGGTCAGGGTCAATCATCGTCGCACCGGGTGGATCAATATACCCAACTCGTTCGCCACCCCCACTGCTTTTCACTGCTTGAGCTTGATACCGTCCATAAAAATCGATGCACACGCCCATTGCTGCATCACCTTGGCTGACATCTGCTGGAGGTTTCAAACTACTCGCTGAAAAATATCGCGCATTCGCTGCGGCTCTTCTGAGAACTTGCCAACCCCTTTCCCAGCCAAGATTATTAAGAATGGCTTCAAACGCAGTTGTGACCGAACCAGATTGTGCTGGATTCACTAATGCTAGTCGACCTGCAAGTTCAGGATTACACAAGTCATCCCAAGACGTTGGTGCATCAATTCCTTCTTCGAGCAGGACTTCATTGTTATAGACAATGCCAAACCCAGACAACGCTAATCCATGCCAATACCCTTTTGGGTCATACACCGTCTTATCGCCTATGACATTTTCACCATAGACTTCATCAAGAAAATGCTGATCAATCATTGCTGGAACAGAAATGGTTGTTGTGAACTCTTCTCCGTTGACTTTTTTTACAATCTCTTCTTTCAACACACCGTGTTCATACGACCCGCCACCAAATACCAAATCTGCTTCACCTCCAATATTCTTTCCTGATTCAAGTGCATGTGCATATTGAGATTGAAGCATTCGACGAATTTCACTAGTTCCTCCTGGCACAGACCAGACAACGACTGCATCTTCTCCATGCGTCTTTTTGTACCAATCTGAAAATCCTTGACCAAACTCATATCTAATTTGCTCATTGTGTGGAGTGATGATGATCACTGAGTCTGCGTCTGCAGGAGGAGCATCTTCGTCGCCTTGAAAAAACAAAGGAACACCGAACAATACAAGTAAACAAAAGCCAATCACGATAACTGCTGTTTTGTTCACACCGAATCACCTACTTGAAATTCCTCTATCATTGAACTTGCTGCAGCCGATATCGCATCCTGCCAATTCGTTGTTTGGTCACCTGAAGGCGGATAAATAATGCTCCTGCTTGCAGAAACTAATCCGCCGCATCCATCTGCAAAACACTGTTGTACATCTTGCACAGTTGCACCTTGTGCTCCAATGCCGGGCATCAAAAACATTTGATGTGGCATCCTTGTTCTAAGTTCAACTGCCTCCTTAGGCTTCGTTGCACCGACGACTGCTCCTAGTGAACTCCACCCTGTTGTCCCAAGAAATTGATCTCCTAATTGAGCAACAATATCAGCAATCGACTGTGCCACAGTTCGACCATCAGAAAGAGATTGTTGTTGCAGAGCATCCCCACTTGGGTTTGATGTCAGTACTAAACAAAACACGCCAAGCCCAGTTTCCAAGAAAGGTTCAATCCCATCGACTCCAAGATACGGATTCACAGTCACCCAATCACAAGGTCCATCTGCTAGGACTGCAGCAGCATAATGAGACGCACTAATCCCAATATCTCCTCGTTTTGCATCAAGGATGACCTGCATCCCTTTTTCGTTTGCAAATTGCCGCAAAGTGCCTAACAGTTCAACTCCACGAAATCCGAGCCGCTCAAAACATGCTGATTGAAATTTAATTGCTGGGGCGATAGATGCAACTGCATCGATGACACCTGTGCAAAAGATATCAAATGCCTCGGTGTGGCTCAGACTTTGCAATTCTGTTGGCAAGCGATCAAAAACAGGGTCAACTCCAACACATAGTGGTGCTCCAGCCCGATTGATTGATTCGCACATTCGATCTGCTGGATGTTGGCAACATGTCATAGTGTGCATCATAGTAGAATCCACGAAATGGCTCTTGAACCGAAACATATCGATATTCGTAAATCAGAAGGCGTACACATTGAATGGGCTGATGGGGAATCCTCCTTCTATCCATGTGCTCTTCTTCGAAAAATGTCACCTTCAGCCGACTCGAAAGAAATCAGAGAACAAATTGCGAACAACCCCCTCGCAATATTGCCAAATACAGGCAATGACATCACCATTAACGATGGCGAACTCGTTGGGAATTATGCTGTTCGATTTACATTTTCAGATGGTCACAAAAGTGGAATCTATACATGGGAATATTTGAGGAGTTTGCAACATTGAATGAAATCTTACTCCATCCTTGCACGGAAACGAACATCATCCCGTTTCCAGAAACGCTTCACCCTACTCCATTCCAATGTGAAATCGAAACGAACCCTGAGCATTCGAGTAATGAAGTCAACCACATCAATAACATTGTCTACCTTCAATGGATAGACAAAGCAGCCCAACTTCATTGTGATTCTGCAAAATGGACGCGAGACAAATTGCTTAAGAGCGGCGTCATGTGGTTTGTTGCAAGGCATGAGATTGACTATCGTTCTGAAGCAAAATCCTCTGATGAGTTGAGGGTGACGACATGGGTTGATGATGTCCGCAGAGTCAAGTCTTGGAGAACGACCCTCATTCATGCAATTGATGAAGAACCAAGACTTGTCTGCTGTTGTAGAACACTTTGGGTGCTAGTGCAGTTAGAAACGAGGAAGCCTACGATTGTCCCGATTGAAATGGCTGAAGCGCTCGAATCACTCACTCCCCCAAAGGGCATTTCGGGAGCATTCGCATGAATATCCTCATGGTGATGTCGCAAGACCGGCTCAACCAAGAATATGCAATGCTGAACCGGATTGTTGTTGGCTTTGTAAATGACGGACATCAAGTCGTTCGAGTTGTACCGTCGACCCCAAACGACGAGTTGACTCCATTTGAGAAAGCCGTTTCTTTGGCAAAACGAATCACAACTCCGATGCCTGTGTTTTTTCTTTTAAGACGAACTCGGTCTGACGAAATATTGTTACAACTTGAGAAGATTGAAGTTGATGTCATCATCGCGTTCGGAGCAGACGCACTCGAAGTTGCTTCGGACATTTCATCAGAACTCGGAGCACCTATTCTGAAAGAAGTTCTTTCAATGCAAGAAGCCAAAAAAGTTCGAAAGTCATCAAACATATCGAGATGGTTTGCACCTACCCCATCAATCGAAAGGGTTATTGCGAACAGGGCTGGTGAAGAACGTGTTGTCTTTGTGCCAATCGCGGCTTCAAACACTGTGCTTCCAGAACCTGAAATTTCAAGCCAAACAAATTTTTGTATCTCTGTACTTGATGGGGCAGCAAATCCTAAAGCGACAAAATCTATTTTAGAAGCTGTAAAACCGATTCAAGACTCGCACCTGTTTATAGAATTGACAGGTCGTCATCGACATAAAGTGTGGAAAACAGTCGAACAACTTGGAATGCTTGACAGAGTCACGACCCTTTCAGACATGGCGACTCTTCGTTCCTTGGTCACGCAATCTGATCTGGTCCTCCTCCCTTCAGAGACCATGCCCATTAGAACAATTTTGCTTGAGGTGATGCTTGCCACGATCCCTGTCATCGCAACGCCAATTGATGGTTTTGATATGTTGATTGACGATGAGACTGCTCTACTTGTTGAAGATGAATGGGAAGCATCGATTCAACGAATTATCAATGACTCAAAATTGGCCACGAGATTAGGTCAATCTGCATCGCTGCTAATCAATGAACAGTACTCCTCATCAGCTCAAATCGCTGCTTTTGAGCACTCATTTACCCTAATTTAACTTTTACTCACGGAAGCTTATCGAATCGGTCGAGAATGATATCATCTTTCTCCCCTCCGCCTCGTCGGTGTTGCTTTGCCTCACCGACGGGGCCTTTTTTTAAGTGACTGTCACCAAAGGTGACTGTCACTCTACCAAAACTCCGCGAAATGCCGAAACTCCGGTGACTGTCACCAAAGGTGACTGTCACTCTGCCAAAACTCCACGCAATGCCGAAACTCCGGTGACTGTCACCAAAGGTGACTGTCACTCTGCCAAAACTCCACGCAATGCCGAAACTCCGGTGACTGTCACCAAAGGTGACTGTCACTGTAGCAATTTTTTTAGGATTGACAAACCGTGTTCTAATTTGTCATCTGCAACGGCGTAACTAATACGGAAATGAGTGTCGTGTTGCGAAAAAACATCACCTTGAATGACGAGAACATCATGGGAGATTGCCTTTGCAATGAATTCCATGCCAGACATTTGATGTCCTTCTGGAATTTTGGGAAACGCATAAAACGCACCCTGAGGAACAACGAGTTCGGTAACATCACCGAGATACTCAACAACCATATCTCTCCGTTTCGTAAATTGAGAAATAAGAGGGCTCAAATCAATGTCATAAGCATCGACAAGAGCGTGTTGCATTACAGATGGTGCACATACAAATGTTTGTTGCTTTAATTTCAACATTGCATCAATGAGTTGTTTGGGTCCTGCGGCATAACCCATGCGCCAACCAGTGCAACCATACGTTTTGCCGTACCCGCGAATAATTAAGACGTCTTCACTAGTCGATGCAGGGCTCGCATGAGTTGTTGGTGGAAAAACAAATTCATCGTAAATCTCATCCGCGATTAGTAAGATGCCTCTGTCTTTGCACAAAGTTGCAATATCAACAACTTCTTCATATGTGAGAACAACGCCTGTTGGATTAGCAGGAGAGTTGAGAATGACTGCTTTTGTATTTTTCGTGATGTATTTTTCAATCCGTTCAGCCGTCATCCTAAAGTCAGGATAAGTATCACATAGAACTGCTTTCGCATCTGCAATTCTTGCAAGGGTTGGGTAAATCACAAAGTATGGATCTGGGACAATAATTTCATCACCCCGCTGAAGTAAAGCCAAGCATGCAAGCGTCAAGGCTCCAGCCGTTCCAGAAGTTACCATTGCTCCAAGATGAGAATCATCACCAAACTCCCAACCAAATTGCTGGTGTAATCGAACGCGAATACTCTCTAGCAAACAATCTTCCCCTGCAGTGTGCGTGTACCCATTCTTATCTTGTTGGATTGCGAGAATTGCGGCTTGCTTAATCGAATCATGAACGGGAAAGTCCGGTTGACCGATTGATAAATTAATCGGGTCTTCACACGCTTGAGCAAGTGCCCATGCACGCCGAATACCCGAAGTCTCAATTTCTTTAACGCGTTCAGAGAGCAGACGCTCAATGTCGAGCGACGAAGCCAACCTTATTCCTCACTAACTTCAGCAGATTCTTCGCCACCTTCTTCGCCAGTATCTTCCTTCTGCTTACGGGCAATTTTGATCTTGCGGCTAGCAACTTTGACCAATCCGATTGGAGAGTCTTCTTCAAGATTAAACTGATCGTCATCTGCAAGTTTTTCAATTCGTTCACCGCGAGTGAGAACGTTTCGATGTTGGTTTAACCCTGCTGGCTTTGTTTTCAAACTTCTGTGGAGGCTCATGCTACTAATTCCTAGAACGTGTCGTCATTGTGATTTGATGCTTAAATAAGCATCCTGAAGGTCGCTACCGCCACCGGCTTTTGTTCTAGCCCATTCTTGCCCAATGGCGTGAATCTGAGCTAGAACTGTATTCAATGAAGTGGCGTTTCTGTCTGTTGAACCAGGCAATGCAACCACTCGGTAGAGCCGCGTATTGTTGCCTGAAACGACGTATGTTTCAAGTCCTTTTTGACGACAGAAGGCTGCTAATTGCATTGCACCCTCTTTTGTGGTCTGCATCAGCGTGAAATAGAAGTGATTTTGCACTCTAGGATCACTGAGAACCGATTTCCACTGAGAATTACCAATATTTGCTGGGGGTTGATTAGGGTTTAAAATTGGGATTTGAGACTCATTCGATTGAGGTGCACCGGTTGTTTCAAGTGGAATCTCTTCAAAAAGTCTATTCCCATAGTCTTCTCTTGCCACTGCGGTACCCTTTCTAAAACCCAATGTATAGGAAATGACAATGAGGGCAATACAGACCGCTGCAATGACACCAATCGAGCCAATCGAGATACGAAATGTCCTCCCAGGCGTGAACAAATTATGCTCAAGGTCAACATCAAACTCAGGTTGAGCTAGAGATTTCTTTTTTGGCTTCTTCTGAGTTCGTGGCGGTGGGGAGTCTTGTGCTTTATTTGAAATAAGTTCATATAACGCAGGACCTCTTTTTTTACTCATCACATCCTCCAATTCCAATCACACTCGCCATTGCGATCCCGCCTGCATGTGAAAGACTTACACGCCATTCTGTAATTCCAATCTTCGCAGCGATTTCTGCTGCTTTTCCTGTTAACTCTATCATAGGTGGACCGTCTTCTCGGGCGACTCCAATCTCTACCCACTCAATTCCTCCTGAAAGTCCAGTGCCTAATGCTTTCAAAACCGCCTCTTTCGCTGCATACCGAGCAGCAAGTCGTTCAGCTCGCTTCTCCTTTGAAGACACATCCGCAGCTTCTTGTTCCTTCTGTGTAAAACACCGATCGATAAATGTTTGGCCATGTGATTCGAGCATCGACGAAACACGTGCCACATCTATAACATCGATTCCATGAGCAACAATCATCATGTACGTTCCAAACTAGAGATATCGAGTAAATGACCGAGTTGGGGGAGAATCAATTTTTCTATTGCAAGTTTGACTGCATTGGGAGAGCCGGGAATCAAAAATAGAATTTTTCGCACCCCATTGACGTCAATCCACCCTGCTTCAGCACGGCTCAGTATGGCTGCTGCTCCAATGTCCTTGTAACTGAGTTGCCTAAATAATTCCCCAAATCCGGGCAATGTCGCATCGAACATTGGCAGTAGAACATCTGGTGTGATATCGCGAGGTGCAGCACCTGTCCCTCCAGTTACAATAATGACTCGTATTTCTGGATTCTGTAGACACTTAGAAATCGTTGACTTCATCAATTCTGGTTCTTCTTTAACTATTTCTCGGCAAGCGACAAAATGCCCGCTAGCAGAAAGCGCTTGGTCTATGAATGCCCCACTCTGGTCATTTTCTAATGTCCGAGTATCGCTTGCTGTCAGAATTGCGATTGAGGTTGTGGTGTCCGAAGTCGCGTGTTGCATAGTGACAGCATACCCGAGGTGAAAGGGAAGGTAAGATGTTGTGCAGATGTCGAATGAACAAATACAAACTTATTTTTCAGAAGGTGCAGTTCACGTTGAATCTGCAAGCCACTTATCCGCAAATAGTTGTGGAGGAGAGTGTATCTTCGTAGGGAGAACTCGCCCTGAGACTCATCCCAAGCACGGCTCGCTCCTCACACTGGAATATGAGTGTTACCAAGAAATGGCGATACAAGAACTCCAAGGACTTGCTCGAGAAGCCATCGATCGATTTGGAGTACGAATCGTAAAAGTCTCGCACAGCATTGGCCCTGTCGCGGTCGGGGAAGCTAGTGTCGTCATCGCGATAGGAAGCGGACACCGAGAAGAGGCATTCCTCGCGTGTAAGTGGATGATTGACCTTCTCAAACAAAGAGTTCCACTGTGGAAAAAGGAAGTTTGGGCAGACGGCACTTCATGGTCTGAAGGTGCTCAGTTAGGTCATCATGAGTAATCTAAAAACGACAGAAGAAAAACAAAGAGCCCAGAAAATCTATCAAGCGTTGCTTGATAAATATCCAGATGCACACTGTGCCCTGAACTACTCTTCGCCTTTAGAACTTTTGTTCGCGACTATTCTTTCTGCACAATCAACTGATGTTGGCGTGAACAAAGCAACGCCAGAGTTGTTTCGCAATTTTCCCACGGTAGAAGCGTACGCAAAAACAACTCCAGAAGAAATCGAACCATTCATTTCTTCCATTGGGCTATTTCGCAACAAAGCGAAAGCAATTCATGCGTCAGCAGTTAAAATTATTGAAGATTTTCAGGGAAATGTTCCAGACACCATGCAAGAACTTCTCACACTTCGAGGAGTCGCAAGAAAAACTGCAAATGTTGTCCTAGGAAACGCCTTTCAGAAAAACGAAGGTGTGGTCGTTGATACACATGTCAGTCGACTAGCCCAACGATTTGGATTGACCAATGAAACCAAACCAGAAAAAATTGAAAGAGATTTGATGGACTTGTATCCTCAAGATGAATGGACGATGCTAAGCCACTTACTTGTCCGGCATGGCAGAGAAGTTTGCAAAAAACGAGGGAGTCTTTGTTCTGAAGATGCGATCTGCAAGCGTTATTGTTCTAACGTTGCAACTGACTGAACAAAATCAAGAATGCCCACCATCCCTGCCTTTGAAACGAACGCAGCGTTGCCGTCGAATAAAGGAATCAGTTGAACAATCGGTCCCGCAAGATTAATGCTTCCAAGTTCATCAATTTCATCATCGAAACCTCTTCCAATGACGTGGACACTATTTTGGGTGCCTACCCAAAAATTGCCCGTGATAGGCACTACTGTTGTTGCTGGGGTAGCGAAAACAAGAATTGTCTCAACACCAGCGGAATCTAAGATGACAACTTCCCCAGTTCCAGAGTCAATTGATGCTTGATAGCCAAGGATCACTGCATTTGTAGGTGGTTCAACCGCTTGTACCCACTCATCAGAATTGCGGACAGTTTGATCGAACCCATAATAAAGTGAACCGTTTCCAGTGGGTATTTGCACACCTCGCAAGTCAAATTGACCTGCGGACATCTCACCTGTTGAATTCACAACGCGAATAAGTTGTTCTCCTGTACCGCCTCTGTCATCTTTCATTCGATATACCCCCCGTCCAAATTCCCCACACATCGCGAGATAGTTTGAACTAATAATATCTACATCTCTGACACCTTGAACTTGGAACGTACCGAGTAATCGCAACTCATCTGGTGCAATTCCAAGAATGTACACCGCTTGATCAGTCGACACAATCAACCGACTTTTCCGAGCGAGAATATTTCGGTAGTGACCTTCAAGGAGCACTTTACCTGTAGTCGAATTGATATCCCTCATCCCACTTCCCATTAACCCAACTTCGGTTTCCCCATCAAGGTGTCTCGTGTATACAAGTGTTCCAAAATCTGCATTCGCATCTTCATCAAGTTCAATCAATGTGCTCGCTGAGCCCAGAAATTCATCCGTGTCTGCATCAAAAAGTTGACGATCCATCGCATACACAAGCCCACGGTCTACTGACAAAGCGACTCCGGTGACTTCCCCTTCACATGAAACCAGTTTCTGATGATCTGTAAGCCGAACAGCGCCGCCTTCACCAATCACAACCGGCCAATCTCCTACTATGACGAAGCCGCGGGGAATAATTCCAAGCGAAGTACTATCTTTTCGCCCGATGACCTTAGGCACATTTTCAAAGCGTAAACTGAACATGACAACCTCTTGCCCGTCTAAGAGTGCATACAACGTCTGGTCGTGAGCCATAAGGTCGGTACACATCGCTTCTGCGGGATATTCAGTGATCATTCTCGTTGCGACTTGCCCATTTCCCTCTTTTCGAATGACAACAAGTTTATCTCCAAGAGACTGGTACCAATATGCTCCTTCAATTTCCAGAGCCATCGATTGCCCACCGGTCGCATGCCGCACCTTCATGTTTTCCGCTGACAAAGCACTAGAGAACCACAGCGTAGAGACCATCAATAGGACTATTTTGCAAATCTTTTCCATTCCTGTCATGATACACCGATGACCTCCCCCACTAACGACCGTTTAAGTCAATTACGGAATCTTCTTGAAAGTGACCCGCATGATGGCTTTTGTATGTATGGGATAGCGATGGAATATGCCAAATCAGGGTGCCATTCAGAGGCGATTGCGTGGTTTGATAAAACAATTGAAACTGACCCTTCTTATTGTTATGCGTTCTACCATAAAGCACGATGTCAATTTGACGTTGGCGACGTACAGACCGCAACCGTTACTCTTGACGAAGGAATTAAGCATGCACAGCACATTGGGGATCAACATGCAGTGGATGAAATGAATGATTTGCTTAGAAGCATGCAATGAGTATGACGAAGAAAATTATTACTGATATTCAACCTCTTGAAGACGACCCAAACTTTCGTGTTCTATTTCTCAACAATGATCCTCAACTCACACTTCCAACATCAACCGTAGAACTACATGGGCTAGAGATTGGCCAGGAATGGAGTGATGACCTCGCAAGTGAAGTGGAATCAGAGAAGGAGGTTGATCTCGCGACCAAAATGGCACTTAGTCTTATTGCAACGAAGGCGTGGGGTGTCCTTGAACTTGCTGCTCGCTTAGAAAAAAGAGGAATCGAACCAAGCATTGCTGTCACAACGACACAGCAACTTAAAGAAGATGGTTGGCTAGATGATTTCGTCTATGCATGCGCTCGAATTCGAGAATGGATTAGAAGAGAACCCGCAAGTAGAGCATGGCTCTCGCACAAATTACGCGAACGAAAGCTTGATGAAGAGACCATCCAACGTGCTTTGGATGAAGAACTTGGCGGGCAAAGTGAGCAAGATGCAGCGACCGAACTTGCAATTTTGAGGCTCGCAAAGACTTCTGGTCAAGACGAACGGGCGATACGGCGAAAAGTCATTTCGGCTCTTGGGCGAAGAGGATTTTCCACAGATGTTGGTTCAGAGGCCTACCGAAGGGCACAGGCAGAGAATGCTTAATGGTACGATGGGGGGAGATGTCTTCCCAAGTTAGAAGTAAATCAATAGAAATTGACTACTGTGACCTTCCGCAATCGGAAGTCAAGGTGATTGATTGCAGGTCTGCTGACGAGTTTGAACACTCACACTTGCAAGGAGCCATCAATATCCCACTTCAGCACTTAAGTGTTCGAAAAGATGCATTTCCATGTAGGAAAGAGGAGCAATTCTATGTCTATTGCAGAACGGGAAATCGTTCAGCCACTTTCGTGACATATCTTCGTTCGATTGGATATGCGAACTGCCAATCAATCGCTGAAGGATATGAAGTTTGGGGCGAAGTTGAGGATTCTGGCAGCGCCGAGGGTTTCAGTGGTTCCGAGGGTAAATCATGCTAAAGCACCGACTACTCACAGGTCCTCTGCTTAGTATTGCGTTGATTGCGTTGATTTATTTCGACGAACAGATTGGAGCAGTGACTTGCGATTGTGGTACTTTGCTCGCTCCGGGTCTCCTTATTGCGATTCTTGCGATGCTTGCTGCACCACTTGCTGCGATGGAGTTTACTGCAATGGCGAATCATCTTCGTATTCGATGCAGCACTCCAATGCTCATCATTACAATGGAAGCTTGGATTGCTGCGGTGTATTTGCTTCCAGAATCAATGTCAGTTACAAAAGCCATCGCATTGTTCTCGACGATTCTCGTCATGAGTTTTGCGTTCACAGTGCTTGTTCTTTCAAGACATAAGCAATTGCAAGGCGTCATCAGCGGCGCTACATTTACAGTTGCTACTGCTGGATATGTCGCCTTAGGATTCGGTCTCTTATTATTGTTGCGACGTGACCACAGTGCATGGTGGGTTGTCGGCGTAATTGCAATCGTAAAAATGTGTGACACTGGAGCCTTCTTTGTGGGGTGTAACATTGGAAAACGAAAATTAATTCCATGGATTAGTCCTGCAAAATCTTGGGAGGGGTTAATTGGTGGTCTTGCCACCGCTTCGATCACAGCGACTTTGCTTGCCGCGGCAAATAACCATTGGCTTCCTGAAGAACCAACGATTCCATTGGTGTACGCAGCGATTCTAGGTGTTTTGTTCGGTTTGCTTGGTCAACTAGGAGATTTGTTGATGAGTGTCTTCAAGCGAGATAGTGGGCTGAAAGATGCTTCGTCAGTTTTGCCGGGACTCGGCGGCGTCCTTGATGTCCTTGATTCACTCTTGCTTGTGGCTCCAATTGCATATTGGTTACTGCCAAGCACATAGATTCCTGCTAGAATCCATGGTCTTATGCCTTTGATTGACAACTTACTCACCCTGTTCAACGTCGACCAACAAGTTCGGAGTTTAAGAAGCAGGGTTGAATCTGCCGAAATTTATCTCAATGCACAGAAGAAGCAGATGGATGCCATCAATGTTGAGCGTGCTGAAAATGATCAGCAACAGATGCAACACAAAGCAAACATCGCAAATACTGAAACTGAAACGGGCTCGATTGATACTCGCATTGACCATTTACGTGAAGAGCTCAATAAAGCCGTCAACGACAAACAATATTCAGCATTGCTTGCAGAAGTGAACACGCTTAAAGAACATCGCAAAGCATTTGAAGATGAATTACTCACAGATATGGCAGCCGTTGAAAAGTTAGAGCTTTCAGCAACTGAGATAACCGAGCGAGCAGATGAGCGGAAAAAAGTACTTCAAGTTGCTGAAAAAGAGTTGAAAACGCGAGAATCAGAAATTGCTGAGCAACTCGCTGAACTTGAAACTGAACGATCCGCTGCCGCTGCCGTTATCCCAGAAGAAGTTCTTTCTGAGTTTGATGAAATCGCTGACGATTACGAGGGTGAATCAATGGCTGCAATTGAAATCATTGACAAAAAGCGTAAAGAATATTCCTGCACATCCTGCAGCATTCACTTGCCTCTTGAGACAGTTACAGTCTTAATGGGAAACAAAGACACCGTGGTGAAATGCGGTTCATGCGATCGCATTTTGTATCTTGAGCCCGAATCTCGAGAAGCACTCGCACCATCAGATAAATAAGACCATTCGAAACACCATCAAAAATTAGTTCCATGTCTGGACTACACGGTTGTACAATGGGTCTTCATGCTTTGCCCATACTGTGAACGAGATGTAGACAAAGTGATCGATAGCCGCCCATCTGATGGGGGCCGCTCTATTCGTAGGAGGCGAGAATGCAAGAAGTGCAATCGCCGATTTACGACCTTTGAACGAGTCGAAAAGACATCTCGCTTAATGGTGATTAAAAGAGATGGCACTCGAGTCCCATTTGACCCTGAAAAAGTGCTTAAAGGGCTTCAATCAGCATGTGGCAAACGCCCCATTTCAGAAGAACAAAAAGTTGCTCTAGTTCGTGAAGTAGAAGAAGAATTGATGCAACTATTTGAGCGTGAAGTACCAAGCAAAGAGGTGGGTATTCGAGTTGCAAATCAATTAAAACTCATCGACCCTATTGTGTATATACGATATGCAAGCGAGTACTTTAATTTTCAAGATTTAGAGGACCTCTCAAGAGAAGTCTCCGATCTTCAAGAGGAACCACCAGTCATCCCTACACAATCAGATTTGTTTACGAAGTAACACAATGCCTACGATTACCCTTCCAGATGAAACAACAAAAACGTTCGACAAGAACACAACTCCTCTTGAAATCGCAGAAAGTATCTCAGATGGTCTTGCGAAGTGTGCAATTGGAGCACGAGTGGATGGCGTGCTCTGTGATGTGAACACTCCAATTTCTACAGATTCAGAAGTTAAAATTATCACTGCTCGCAAAGGCGAGAAAGAAAGTGATCCAGACGCCCTGATGTTGATTCGCCATAGTTGTGCACATGTCATGGCAGAAGCAATTCAACGAATCCGACCTGAAGCAAAACTTGTGTATGGCCCTGCGCTTGAGAGTGGGTTTTATTATGACATTTCATTTGAAGGATGCGAACCACTGAGTAGTGAAGAGTTTTCAGCAATCGAACTTGAAATGGAACAAATCATTAAAGAAGACCGTCCATTCACAAGGTACGAACTCAACCTTGAAGACGGGATGAAAAAACTTGAAGACGAAGAGAGCAAGTACAAAATCGACAATGCCAAAAGAGCTATCGAAGACGGTTCTGAATCATTAACATGGTATGCAACTGGCACACCGAATGAAAATTGGGAAGATTTGTGCAAAGGTCCACATGTCCCATCAACTGGTTGGATTGGCGCTTATAAATTACAAACGATTGCAAGTAGTTATTGGCATGGTGATGCTAATTCAGATCGACTCACCCGAGTCTATGGTGTTGCGTTTGTCCACAAGAAACAACTTAAACAATACCTCAAGATGCTTGAAGAGGCAAAGAAACGCGACCACCGCATTCTTGGCAAAAAACTAAAACTGTTTCACATTGACGATCAGGTAGGACAAGGCCTACTCCTCTGGCTACCAAATGGAGCTGTTGTTCGCCAAGAACTCCAAAACTTCATTTCAGAGGAGCTCGAGAAGCAACAATACAAACAAGTCTTTACACCTCATATTGGCAAACTCGATTTGTACCGTACTTCAGGGCATTATCCCTACTATCAAGAAAGTCAATATCCACCGCTTATTGACCCAGACCAGTTGCACAAACTCGCAAGCGAGGGGTGTAGTTGTAGTGAGTTATCAAACCTGATGAAAGAAGGTGAGATTGATGGCTACTTGTTGAAACCAATGAATTGCCCACACCACATTCGTATCTATGCAAGTGGGCAGCACAGTTATCGAGATTTACCGGTGAGACTTGCTGAGTTTGGAACGGTGTATCGCTGGGAACAATCTGGAGAAATCGGTGGCATGACAAGAGTTCGAGGCTTTACTCAAGATGATGCTCACTTGTTCTGCACTGAAGAACAGGTTGCTGACGAACTTGTTGGTTGCCTTCAACTTGTCAAAATTATTTTTAACACACTTGGAATGGACAATTACAAAGTACGAGTTGGGCTTCGTGATTCTAATTCTGATAAATATGTTGGGAACCCAGAGAACTGGGACAAAGCAGAAGAAGCTTGTCGGAACGCTGCTGAAACGTTGGGCGTCCCGTGGACTGAAGATGAAGGCGAAGCAGCATTTTATGGTCCTAAAATTGATTTTATCGTCAATGACGTTCTTGGCAGACCGTGGCAACTTGGAACAGTCCAAGTTGATTACAACTTACCAGAACGATTTGATTTAACGTATATCGGAGCAGACGGACATTCTCATCGCCCTGTCATGATTCACAGAGCTCCGTTCGGTTCGATGGAGAGATTTATTGGGGTGCTCATTGAGCATTTTGCAGGCGCATTCCCAACGTGGCTCGCCCCTGAGCAGGTCCGCGTTTTAGCAATCTCTGAAAAGTCAAACGACTATGCAAATCATGTACTACAGACATTGCGAGCTCGCGGCACACGAGCGACTGTTGACACATGTGATGAGAGGATACAAGCAAAAATCAGAAATGCAGCGGATTTAAAAATCCCATGGCTTCTCATCGTAGGTCCAAGAGATGCAGAGGCTGAACAAGTGAGCGTTCGAATGCGAGGAATCATGGATGATTTAGGCGCAGTTGGGCTTGATACATTTACCGATGCCGTTGCTCGCGAAATCTCTTCAAGAGGTGAAACCTCGGCATTAGAGATTTGCTTTCCAGACATCGAAATACCAAAAGATGCTTGATATTCATGAGCAAAACCCTTATCCTGAGCATCTTCACCGTAAGACGTGGCAGGATATGAACATGAAATGTAGTGCACAATATTCTAGGTTCCTTTTTCCTTTTTCAAGGCACTCTGTTTGTACACCTCCTTCTCGCAATACCGCATGACGAGTATCCTTCTACACAACTCACGTTTTTATCCTGGGACTCACCAATTTGGGTTTGTTTCTATCCATTCACTTTTGACAGGAGATTTTCACCATCGCCCGTAGACGTTCTTTTAACCCAAGGGAGAGTGCTCGAAACCTTCCTAAAACAAACGACAGAATTCGAGCTTCAAAAGTTCGACTCATTGATCAAAACGAAACAATGCTTGGTGTTGTTGACAAAAACGAAGCCCTGCAACTTGCTAAAAATGCAGAATTGGACTTAGTTGAAGTTTCACCTAACTCAGACCCCCCTGTTTGCCGAATACTTGATTTTGGCAAATATCGATATGAGCAATCTAAAAAGGAACGTGCAAATCGCGCGAAAGCGAAGGTTGTCGAAACGAAAGAAGTTAGGTTAGGGCGTTCAATGAAAATTGACCCGCATGATGTTCAAATTCGCATCAACCAAGCAAGAAAATTCTTAATCGACGGGCATAAGGTTTTAATCGTTCAAAACTTTCGTGGCAGAGAAATGATGCATAAAGACCGAGGTGATGAGCGAATGAAGGAGATCATTGAAAAGCTGAGTGATGTTTCGAAAGTTGAAACCACACCTCGATTTGCAGGCAGAAGGCAGACGATGGTTCTCGCTCCAGATAATGCAAAAATTCGATCTTATCTTGCAACACAAGAGAAAGAGCAAGAACATTCGGAACTAGACACTAAAGAGAAATAAAACACATGTCAAAGTATGGCATTATTTCTGATATTCATGGAAACGTTCACGCTCTTCGTGCGGTTTATGAAAAGTTAGGCGAGCTAGAAGTGGATCGCATTATCTGTTTGGGCGATATTGTAGGGTACGGTCCTTCTCCAACAAAATGTCTGGATCTTGTACTGAGTTATTGCCATGAAGTTGTTCGAGGAAATCATGACGAAGCAGTGCTTGACCCAGATTTAGGGAGGTATTTTAACAACGCTGCATCACTGGCATTGAATTGGACACGTGATCAACTTGGTCCTTATCATTTGCATGCCATTAGCCATATGAAAACTCGGATTAGATTGGGAGATTCGTTGCTACTTGTTCATGACACTCCTGTTCTGCATGACTCAACTTACATTCATGAATTGCCTCATGCCATTGAAGCCTTCAAGGGACTCGATCAGGGTATTTGCTTACATGGACATACCCACTTGCCAACAATCTTTCATGCACAGGAATCTGGAGAAGTTTCCATGCAAGTACCAGTCCACGGCGAACCGATTGTATTAAATCCCGAGGATCGGTATCTTTGTAATCCGGGCGCTGTTGGTCAACCCCGGGATGGCGATCCAAGAGCAAGTTATGCGGTGCTTGAGTATTCCTCACCCGAAACTGAATCAGTATTTACTTTGTACCGCACTGAATATGACATCAAGGGTGCACAGAGCGAAACCCACGCCGTTGGACTTCCTTCTATTCTCGCTGAACGATTGGAACTCGGCTGCTAGATTAACCCATCCCCCCTAAGCTCAGAACCAACACAAATATACAAACGGGTCTGAGCTTGACGTAGTTGTTGCATGGTGCAGAAGTACGAGTATGGTCTGAAAAACGGAGATGAGTTTTGTCAGGTCGAGGACTAAAGGCAATCCTTAAATTTTACGCACCCACCCTCCCTGCCAGAAGCGTAATGCGAAGAGCGCTGCTCGAACAAGCATTTCTCCGCACAAACCATACCAAATGCCAACCAATCCTAAATCGAGATAGACTCCTAGGTACCAAACTAGTGGGAGTCGAATACACCAACTTGAAAAAGATGTAATCAGAAAAGTCCACACAGTATCGCCAACGCCTTTGAGTGATTGCCGAATAACCATCATGATTGCGAACCCAATCTGAGTCACACCTGCAATGAATAGCAATTTTGGAACGAGTTCAAGGTGCAACGGTTCTGTTGAAATGAATGCTGTCAGCGCGTGACCAGCTAACATCATAAAAACGCCAATCGTTCCCATAAAGAGCATCGCAACAAGCACGCAAGAAATAATTGCCCTCTTCGCTTGTTTGATGTTGTTCGCACCTAGATATTGACCCGCAAGCGTTCCTGCAGCAACACCAATTGCAAAACCCGGAAGGAAACTGAACGATTCCCACTGGACTCCGATGACATGTGCACCTTGCAACCCACCGACGACTGGTTCATCTGCATCCATTTCGATTGCCATCTTCGCTGCAATTTGTCCAATAAATTGTAAAACAAATAGATTCGCAACCCACATCGAAAGACCTTCAAAGAAATTGGGTATCCCAATCTTCGCTATTCGCCAAAATAAGGAAAAGTCTGGAATCAAATCTCTCAAGTGAAGAGACAAATCTTTGATTCCTTTCAGCAATACTACAATAATTAATATTCCACCAACCACATATGCACTTGATGTACCAATCGCAATTCCAACAATATGAAGATCCCAATCGAATGGGTTCATCAAAGCAGATTCTCCAAGGCGAACGTCTGCACCACTGAATACCCATGAAAAAACAACATTCACAATGTTGACGATGACCGTGACAACTGCAGGACGTATCGTATCTCCACCTCCGTGCAACGCCATAGCCCCTGTTGTCATCACGCTACACGCTGGCATCCCCAACGCAATAACTCGTATGTATTGTGCTAGATATACTTTTGCTTCTGCAGATAGTTGGCAAAGGTCACCTAGAGGCACCGCAAAATACCAAAGTGCGATTGCAACAATGATTCCCCAAAAGAACGCTAGCGTAAGCGATTGTCCTAAAACCTTTCCACCCAATGGCACGTCACCACTACCCATTGCACGAGCAATTAATGCTTGCGCACCAATTCCAACTCCAGATACTGCAATCGAAACAAACCAGCCGATGTAAGAACCAACTCCAATTGCATCCATCGCTGGGATGACAATTTCCTCTGGCAACGCACCTGCAAAAATTTTATCAGTGAGCCCTACTGTTGCGATGAGCAACTGTTGGATAAGAATTGGTATCGCAAGAAACCAAATTGCTGCCCACATTGTTTTGCCTGCAAGTGAACCACTTCGAATTGCTCCGGGAGGTTCTGCAATTGGTTCTGGTAAATCCTCAGGTGATGGACGCATCATTGAGACGCGACGTTCTTCCTCAGATGTAAGACGATCACCTTTCGAGTTGGTCACTGCGAGATGTCAACTTCTTCGTCATAGGTCTTCCGTTTAGATGCTTCTTTTAAGCCTGCCGGTGCATCGGGTCGTTCATGAATTCGATGTTCCCAAAATGTCAACTTGTCCCACCAACGAGCCTCGTGCTGATAGGTTGGATACTCATATATTGACATGTCTTCAAAAATATCTACATTTGCACTTACCGATTGTTCACCCCACTCATACCACGCATCCCAATCCGTCCCGAAGACTTGTCCGGTTAACGAATGCAACGATTGTGCTGCAGATAAGTTGATCGACAAATTGTTCACTTGAAGCGAAGATATAAGCCCAATGAACACTTGGTTTTCAGGATATTGCCCAAGTGCAGTTGCTACTGAAGCGCGGACTTGACCTTCTTCATCTTTGTCTCGCAAAGAACGTAACAAAGTAGGAACAACTGCTGGATTATGGAGACGTTGCAATGCTTTAGCAGATGCCCTTCTGACCTGAGCACTTTCTTCAACATTACGATTCAGCCACGGTGCAATGATGAGTGCATCTTCTTGGTTTCCAAACCGAGCAAGCGCTTTAATTGAAGCTGATCGAACTAAAGGATCACGATCTTCAAGAACATAATCTCGATACATTTTTAAATATTCTGGTTCCCCTCCAAAAGGCGAGTTCGCAAGCAAAGTCACTCCAGTTCGCCGAGCATCAGGATTATATTGATCTAGAGCCATCAGAGCGGCTTGCTTAGGTGTTTTCGGCGAGAAGCCTTGTGCTAAATTGTTAAAATCATCTGCAACGCAACTTGTCAGATATAAACAAGCGAAGCCAATCAAGAATACATGAATACAAAGTCGTCTCATGATGCCGTTTCATCCTCTATCGCTCGAACTTGAATGGTATTAAGAATTTCCTTCACTTCTTCAGCCATCTTTGTATTTGGGAATTGTGCAATGAGTTCGCCTCCAAATTCAACTGCATCTTGCCATCGGTGGTCACTCACAGCCATTTTGAATTTAGCACCTAAGTTTTCTCGATAAGTTTTAATGACTGACGTTGCTGTATCACGAAATCTTCTTGCGTCTTCAGGTGTTAGATACCGATCAAGTTCCCGCAAGAGTACCATTGCTTGTTCAACATTCTCATCCTTCGCAGCACTTAAGAATCGATCTTCTAGTGTGTGACCATATTCTGTTCTCATGTCTGCAATATTCTGCTCAAGATCATGCAGAAGTGGCGACTCAGGATACAACCGGCGTAATCTAGCAGCGAATTGGTACGATTCAACCCATTGTTGGTTGCTGATGAACTCCTTCAACTGTTCCAACTCTTCATGAATTCTCTCTTCGTGATGCTGATGGATGATTTCCTGAACATTTGTTCTCATCTCTTCTGCTTCTTCAACTGCCCCAAAGACATTCGCCATTTGATCGCACAAGACTAAAGCGGCGTGAAAGTCGCCACTTTCAATATCATGCCGAATGGTCTTTCGAATAAGCTCTAATTCACGATCACGAAACAGAATCCTCTTTGCATTTTCAGACATTTGCATTGCTTCAAGAATCGCATCAAGTTTTTCAGTTCCACTTGAAGAAGCACTACTTTTGCTACGAGCGGGATAGTTCATGAAGCAAACACCCGCCAATAGAACCCCTAAAGTCATTGCAGAAACTAGAAATAGTTCTTGGGATAAATCCCCTGCCCGATTCGTTGCGCCATAAATAATCCCTACAATCGCTGCAAGAATAAGAAGCGTTGTCAGGAAAAAGAACGCACTGTAATTATTCTGATTGTCGTTATTCATTGCGCTCATCATCAACTTCCGGGTACCATTTCTCCACAATCTGATTCAACAGGCACGATGCACAAAAATTCTAATGGTTTTGTTCCTGTGTTACGAAACTGGTGCGTATCTCCTGAAGGAATATACAAACTATCACCACCTGTGATTTGACACTGCTTTCCATCACAACTCAGTTCTCCATCACCTGATAGCACCAAAACCTCGTGTTCCCATGGATGATGATGTTCTGGAGTATACCCATCGGGCTCAACTGAAAAATGTCTCATTGCAAATGTTGGGGCATCATCATCTCGACCAACAAGCAATTTCATCGTGACGCCTTTAATGCCATCACCATCAATTGGAATTGCTTCTGCTTCTTGTACGTTACGCTTCATCATTGGGTATGCTTCCATTGTATACCCTAGGAGCATTCACCATGACCATTCAGATTACACCATTTGTCCTTGGAGATTATCAAACCAATTGCCATGTTGTCACTTGTGGCGATGAATGCTGGGTTGTGGACTGTGGATATTCACCAGATGAACTCATCCACTATCTTCAGCAAAATTCCTTGAAGCCATCTGCAATTCTTTTAACCCATTGTCACGCTGATCATATTGCAGGCCTCGATCAGTTAACAAACGCCATCGGGAATGTGCCTGTACTTTGCCATGAGAGCGAAGCCGAATGGAACATGAATCCGGTACTCAATTTGTCAGGACTCGGAGGAATGCCAGTTACCGCTAATCCTCCAACGGGCTTCCTCACTCCAGACACACAAATCACCTTAGGAGATTCGACTTGGGACGTGCTTCACACTCCAGGACATAGTCCCGGCAGCATTTGCTTTGTCCATGCTGATTCGAATCAAGCAATTGTTGGCGACACATTGTTTGCAGGCAGTATTGGACGGCACGATTTTCCGACAAGCAACGTTCAAGACTTACGGCATTCAATCAAGGATGTCATCATGACCTTACCAGACGAAATGACAATTTTCCCCGGACATGGTCCTTCATCAACAATAGGAAATGAAAGAACGACAAATCCATTCGTCGTGCATGGATTTTAGCGGAAGGTGTGACTGTGATTCTAGTGACAGGCACTTTGCTAGGGTGGCTGTCACCGAAGGTGACCGTCACATCGCCTTCGCTTTTGTGTGCCAGTTACGATTGAATCAATCTTCTTCTGCGTCAGGCTTAAACGACTTGATGACGTCTGCTTGCACATTTGCAGGAGTTCGTTCGTCGTGAGAATATTCCATTTCGTACGAACCAGTACCACCTGTAATCGACTTCAATTGATTAGTGTAAGACATCACTTCAGACAATGGCGCTTCCGCTTCTAGCAACGCTTGGTCACCTGGCAACATTTCAGTACCTAAAATCCGCCCACGTTTTCCAGATAAATCTGAAGAAATATCTCCGATCAAATCAGTCGGGATTGAAATGTGCATTTTGACAAATGGCTCGAGTAACACTGGTTTCGCTTTTTTAACAGCGTCAATAAATGCTTTCTTACCTGCTGTCATAAACGCAATTTCTTTTGAATCTACTGCGTGATGTTTGCCGTCATACACCGTCACCTTGATGTTATACATGGGATATCCAGCGACAGCACCATGTGACATCACTGCTTTCACACCCTTTTCAATTGCAGGCATGAATTGTTTTGGAACTGAACCCCCAAATGTATCGTCAACGAAAACAAAACCATCTGAAGTTGCTTCAGCTTCTTCACCAACAGATGGTTCTACGCGTAAATACACCTCACCAAACTGACCAGAGCCGCCAGATTGCTTCTTATGCTTGTGGTGTCCTTCTGCATTTGATGTAATCGTTTCTTTGTATGCAACTTTAGGCGTTCGTGTTTCCACTTCAACGCCGTACCTGTCCTTCATAATTCGAAGTTTCACTCGAAGGTGAATGTCACCTAGCCCACGAAGGACAAGGTCGCCTGTTGCAGCAACTCGATCAATCTCGAGTGTAGGGTCTTCGATCAGTAGTTTTGCTAATGCTTCGCCCAATTTCGTTTCTGCATTTCTGTTTGCGGCATCTATTGCAAGACCATACATCGGCTTGGGCATCGGAAGAGGTTTGATTTTCATTTGTTCGCTGATTGAAGCGTCGTGCATCACACTTCCATAATGCAGTTCATCAATTTTAGCGACGGCACCAATATCACCCGCAATGACTTCAGACACTTCAATGTGGTCTTTACCTTGTAATTTGAAGACATGGCTGAGTCGCAATGGTTTTTTACTATCGCCTACTCTCGGTTGGACTTTCGGAGTCAACTCACCTTGATGAACCCTAAAGACACACAATTTTCCAACATAAGGATCAGAAGAAACTTTAAACACATGCGCAACCGGATGGTCGCCATCATTTGTTGCATGCCATTCTTCTTGTGCTTCTCCCTCATGAATAATGAATGTTCTTGGGTTGCCTTCAAGAGGATTTGGGCATAATGCAGCAATAAAATCCATAAACTCATTTACGCCAACTTCAGATTTTGCTGACATAAACATCACTGGAACTAAATGTGCTTGTCGTAATGCTGTTTCGAATGGACCGTGCAATTGTTCTGGGCTTACTTCGCCTTGTTCTAGATACGCTTCCATCAGTTCATCATCTACTTCAACAACTTGATCAACGATGCCTGTATGAAAATCAGCAACATCACCTAAATCAGAATCGCCTTCAGCATTCGTAAAACAATCAATCACACCTTTGCCGTCATCAGTAGGCAAGTTGACTGGGCGGCATTCTGAACCGAATGTGCTTTGGATTTGATCGAGCAACGCTCCAAGATCTTCGGCATGATCCATTTTGTTGATAAGAATCACTTGTGGAAGTTGTCTATCTTTTCCAAGACTGAATAACTTTCGTGTCATCGTGTCAATTCCTCCGCCAGCGTCAATCATGATGACTTGAGTTTCAACAGCAGGAAATGATGCAATTGCTTTCCCCAAAAAACCGGGACTGCCTGGAGTATCAATAATGTTGACATGTGCGCCTTTATAGTCAAAGTGTGCAACTGCACTATCGATGCCATGACTATATTCCTTTTCTAAATCGTCAAAATCACACACTGTGTCACCGTTTTCAACAGTTCCAACGTGCCCTATCACACCCGCCGAATGTAGCATCGTTTCTACTAGTGTTGTTTTGCCGGCACCTGCAGCGCCGGTCATCGCAATGTTGCGGATATCAGTCGTTGTGTATTTTGCCATGGCTTCTCATCTCCAATCAAATATTTTTGTAATCGTTTGTAATCGTTATCTAAGAACGATGACTATATCATTTTAAGTGCATTTCGGGGAGATTGAAACTTGACGAAATCCCTCATACACCACTGCACAAACAGCTGTAGCGAGGTTTAAACTCCTCGCATCAGGGACCATGGGGAGTGTCAATCTAGAGTCGTCTGCAATCCATTCATGAACTTCTTGAGGAACACCATGTTGCTCATTCCCAAAGAGCAAATAATCACCTCTTGTCATCGTCGCACTCCAGACCGGCTTGGTTGTTTTTGTGGTAAAGAGCCAAATCGAATCGGGATCTTCTTTTGTCACAAAATCGTCCCAAGACGCGTGCTCACGAACATCTAACAAATGCCAGTAATCTAACCCTGCTCGCCTTACTGCTTTCTCATCCATATCAAATGCAATTGGGTGAATGATGTGCAATCGGCAACCGGTTGCCATCGCTGTTCTTCCAATGTTTCCCGTGTTATTTGGAATCTGAGGAGAAAGAAGAACAATATTAAAAAGCGGTCCGCTCATGTTAGTGCGAGTACAGTGGATTTTTTTCGCAAAGCGCTTCAACTTCATTTCGCACTTGCTCGCACACTTTGGGGTCACCATTGCTTACGAGTACCCTATCAATCATAGACGCAACAGACCGCATGTCATCCTCATCTAATCCGCGAGTTGTCAGTGCTGCAGTCCCCAATCGTAGCCCACTTGTCACCATTGGTTTACGCGGGTCATTTGGAATGCCATTCTTATTGACAACGATTCCTGCATCTCCCAACCAATTCTCGGCATCAGCACCTGTTAAGTTTTCATCTCTTGGTCTTAAATCAACAAGCATCAAATGGTTATTAGTTCCCCCACTACATAAGCGATATCCACATTCAACAAGTGCTTCTGCAAGAGCGTTTGCATTTGCAACGATTTGTGATGCATATTCCTTAAAAGATGGTTGTAACGCTTCACCGAATGCGATTGCTTTCGCTGCGATGATGTGCATTAGCGGTCCACCTTGCGAACCGGGAAATACTTTTCGATCGACAAGTTTGGCGACCTCTTCATCATCTGTCATAATCAGCCCACCGCGAGGTCCTCGCAACGTTTTATGAGTTGTTGTTGTGACGACATGTGCATGTGGAAATGGCGATTGATGTTGACCACCTGCAACAAGCCCCGCGATGTGTGCAATGTCAGCCATCAAATATGCGCCAACTGAATCTGCAATTTCTCTGAATCGTTTGAAATCGATTTCTCGTGAGTAAGCGCTATAGCCACAAATAATCATCGCTGGCTTTGTTTCTTCTGCACGTTTGGCAATGTGGTCGTAATCAAGGGTTTCTGTGTCTGGATCTAACTCGTAACTTTCAATGTTGTAGAACGTTCCTGAAAAATTCGGCTTAAGCCCATGGCTCAAGTGTCCGCCAGAAGTAATTGGAAGAGAAAGAATCGTGTCTCCCGGCTTGCAGAGTGCCATAAATGCAGCAACATTCGCATTCGCACCACTATGAGGCTGGACATTTGCATACCCACAGCCAAACAATTCTTTCGCCCGCTCTCTTGCAAGATCTTCAATTTCATCGTGAAATTCGCATCCGCCGTAATATCGTTTATTCGGGTATCCCTCTGCATATTTGTTTGTTAACCAAGAACCCATTGCATGCATGACGGCAGGAGAAACATGGTTTTCTGAAGCGATGAGTTCGAGCGTACATTGCTGACGATTCGCTTCTGCTTGCATACTTTTCGCAACTTGAGGGTCGTTTTTCTCAAGAAGTGAAAGGACTTCAAGAGACAAATGGTCCAAAACTGGAGGGTGAGTTGTATTCTTCATACCGTGTATTCTACACAGAGTATGCACTTCATTCCTCTACTATGTCTTGCTCTTTCTCCAATTCAAATAGACGGTTCTTTTGCAGATTGGAAAGAGGGCGTTAACACTCAAGAAGACTCTTCTTATTTCTATAAACGAATCTCTATTCAAGAAGAGGGCTGCTTACAACAACTCCCAGAACAATTGGTTATTGAGGTTGGTCAGTACACCGTCATTTTCTCGCCCAATGGGAAAGGATACGGCGTTTCCTGCAAAAAGGGTGAAAAATGGATTTCACCGTATGAAGCAGGCATTGTCTTTGCACCCACAACTGTTTCAACGACATTTGAAATACGGGCGAACAAACAATCGATTGACCGCCCTGTCCATCCATTCTCATTCTCAAAAGAAGGCGATTTCAGAGTGGTCAGTTGGAACGTCCAATTTGGCAACCTACTTGATGACAAAGATCGAAGTGCTCGTATTTTAAAAGTTTTACAACCAGATGTACTCTTGATTCAAGAACTTGATGGCGAAGATACATCTGTTCTCCTTGAACAATTTCTAAAAGAGACGCTTGGAGGCCGGTGGAATGCGAAGTTGAACGAACCAAACGGCACCCAGCGCCATCATCGTCTTGTGAGCGCCATCGCAACATCTGCGCCAATGCTTCAGTCATTCACTGTTTGTACGCCTCCGTTAAAAGCCATCGGCTCAACGACCTATTTCAAAGAAAAACCTGTAAACTTTATTTCCTTGCACTTACGGTGTTGTGGCGGCCCCACAAGTGAAGCAGAATTGCAACGACAAGAAGAAGCAAAAGAAATTCACAATACAGTTTCAAACATGCAATCTCCACGCTGGGTCATCGCAGGCGACTGGAATCTTGTCGGCACCAAGAAGCCGTTAACGATTGTCCAATCAGACTTCTTGGCGAGTGTTCAAGCGTATCAGCCCGATGGGCTACTAAATGCAACATGGTCAGACAGCACAAGTTCATTCACGCCCGGTAGATTAGATTGGATGCTCTATTCACCAACGTTTCTAAGAGTCTCAAAAAGTTTTGTCCTTGATTCTTCGGATTTGGACAGCAACACGCTTCTTGCCAATGACTTACTTTCAGAAGATACTAAAGAACTCTCTGACCATTTACCACTTGTCGCCGATTTTATAATCCTAAAATGAAAATTGATACAGACATTGGATGCATCACTCTTGGGTACGTCAAAGGCGATTTGCGTTGCGAGTTCGGCAATTTCCACGTTGATCAAAAACCAGATCCAATCTTAGCCGAAGAACTCCTCGACTATTTTTCTGGAAAAGTCATCAAAAGGTTCACTGTTGACACCCCAAATGCCACGCCTTTTACAAACAAGTGTTGGGAAGCGTGCAGGAAGATTCCGTATGGAGAAACTATTTCGTATTTGGAACTTGCAACAAGAGCTAAATCACCAAAAGCAGTTCGCGCTGCGGGTCAAGCAATGAGACGCAATCCACTCACCATTCTTATCCCATGTCATCGAGTCTTGGCATCTAACGGAGCATTACATGGATACTCAGGTGTGACCTCAGTAAAAAGCAAGGAACTTAAAAGGAAACAATTCCTTCTTGAACTTGAACAACGTACAATACGTGCATGAACATTACCGTAGTTGGAACTGGATATGTCGGTTTAGTCACTGGCACGTGCTTCGCGAACGCAGGAAATTGCGTGACGTGTCTTGATACAGACACAAAGAAAGTTGAAACGTTGAATCGCGGCCAATCTCCTTTCTTTGAACCAAGTTTGTCTGAATTGATGACTCGCTCCATTGAGGCGAATCGATTGAAGTTCACTCATGATGTTCAGAACGCATATGTTGACGCAGATGTCATCTTCATTTGTGTCGGAACACCAACTGGTGAAGATGGGCGGTGTGATGTTTCAAACATCTATCAAGTTGCCCAGGACATTGCGAATTGTGTGAATGAAGATGAAAACAATGAACCTCTTGTTGTCGTGAAATCCACTGTTCCAGTAGGCACAACCCATTCTGTTGCCTCTACGTTGGAAGGTCTATGTGTCGTCGCAAACAACCCCGAATTTTTACGTGAAGGCAACGCCATCGAAGATTTCACTCGACCAGACAGAGTCATCTGCGGTGTCGAAGAACAACGAGCAGCCGACATTCTCACGCAACTTTACGCTCCATTTGTAGGACAAGGTCGACCAATCCACTTTTTTGATATCCGATCCTCGGAGATGGTGAAATATGCGAGCAATGCAATGCTTGCTTGCAAAATCAGCTTTATCAATGAAATCGCTTCTCTATGCGAGCAGAATGGAGCAAACATCGATCACGTTCGCACTGGAATGTGCTCAGATAGCAGAATTGGCACACAATTTTTCAGGCCTGGGCTAGGGTATGGCGGATCGTGTTTTCCAAAGGACACCCTCGCGGTCATGGAAATGGGTCAAACTAGCGGCGCCCCCTGCCTCGTCAATTCAGCAGTACACGAATTGAACCAAAGACAACGAGATTGGTTTGCGAATCGAATCCTCAAGCACTTTGATCATGACCTTACTGGAAAGAAAATTGCAATGTGGGGACTTGCCTTTAAACCACAGACTGATGATGTTCGAGAAGCACCTTCGATTGACATTGCAAAAACGTTACTTGATGCAGGAGCAGAGGTTACAGGGTTTGATCCAGAGGCAAACGAAACGTTCAAACGTGAAGTCCCAAAGATTCATCTTGCTGAGAATATGTACCAAGCGATTGAAGACGCAGACGCATTGGTCATTTGTACCGAGTGGGCTGATTTCTGCGCTCCAGATTTTTCAAAGGTGCAACAAATGCTAAAAAATCCTGTCATCTTTGATGGCAGAAACATGTATTCCCCTGCTGAAATGGAAAAATTCGGATTTCAATATTATTCAGTAGGTCGCCCTACATTAGAAATTTGCCAAATCTAAAAAACAATACACCCTTGACAAATAACCTCTTTGTCCTGTTAGATACACTTGTATTGCAGAGAGGTTTAGGTCTACTTGGGATTACTACCTTACATTTTGGATACCGTTTTAGTTGCCACACAAGCGCTAGCAACGACATCCTCACCTGAAAATTTAAGCATTTTTGACCCAGTCTCTCCCGTCTCTACAACGATTCGTGATTTATTTATGTTGGTCTTTGGTGTGACTGGAATCATTTTCGTGATTACAGAGGGCGCCCTTGTTTGGTCAATGATTCGGTTCAGAGCAAAAGGTGATGAGACTTCAGAACCACCCCAAATCTATGGAAGTAATCCAATCGAACTTGCATGGACTGTAGTTCCGATACTCATTGTTTTTATCCTCTTTCTTGTGACAACACGAACAATCTTTTCTCTTGATGTCGAAGAACCCCCTGAAGGAGCGCTTCGCGTTAAAGCAACAGGTCATCAATGGTGGTGGGAATTCCAATACGAAGATTTAGATATCACTACCGCAGGAGAATTGCACATTCCTGTTGGGGTCCCCGTCTTTGTTGAATTACGCTCTTTTGATGTCATCCATAGTTTTTGGGTTCCACGATTATCTGGAAAGATAGATGCGATTCCAAATCGCGAAAACCATTTGTGGTTTGAAACAGATGAGGTTGGAACGTGGTACGGTCAGTGTGCGGAGTTCTGCGGAACCCAACATGCAAAAATGCTCATTCGCGTCATCTCCGAAGAACAGGAAGATTTTGACGCATGGGTCAAGAACCAACAATTGGATGCTGCTGAAGTGCCTGCTGCACTTTCAGGCAAAGAGGTCTTTCTCTCTCTTGCATGCGTGAATTGCCACAACGTTGATGGTGTCATGTTGCAAGGCGGTTTCGCTCCAAATCTGACACATCTCATGAGCCGCGACACCATTGCATCGGGTGCTGCTGAAAACACACCAGAAAACTTGCGAAAATGGTTACGAGACCCTAATTCCATCAAGGATGGTTGCCTCATGCCAAACATGATGCTCACAGAAGAACAAATCGAACTCCTCGTAGGATATTTAACAACGCTCAAATGACAGACAAGCCATTCATCCCACTTTCAAGCAAACTCCATTCATGGGTGACCACAGCTGATCACAAGAAACTAGGCGTGATGTACATTTTGACAGGAATAGTTTTCCTTGTCGTTGCAGGTTGTGAGGCGTTGATGATGCGCTGGCAACTTGCTGTTCCGCTGAACGATGTTCTTGCTCCTGAAACCTTTAATGCATTCTTCACAATGCATGGAACCACAATGGTCTTCCTTGTTGGGATGCCGATTTTACTCGGCGCTGCAAACTACTTTGTGCCATTGATGATTGGTGCAAGGGACATGGCATTCCCAAGACTCAATGCATTCGGTTTCTGGCTCTTCTTTTTTGGTGCGATACTTCTCTATTTTAGTTTCTTAGGCGGCCAAGGATTAACTGGCGAAGAAGGTGCTCCAGAAGTTGGGTGGTTCGCATACGCACCGCTGACTTCAACAACGTTCTCCCCCGGCTCTGCAACTGATTATTGGGTCATTGCACTCTTTGTCTCAAGTATGGGTTCAATCATGACTGCAATCAACCTCGTCACCACAATTCTCACCATGCGGTGCGAGGGGATGACCCTGATGAAAATGCCAATTTATGCATGGATGATGCTTGTTGATGCATTCCTCATCTTGGTTGCTTTGCCGCCACTTGCAGCAATTCAAATCATGTTGCTTCTCGATCGTCAATTCGGAGCACATTTTTTCGATGCACAAGCAGGCGCAGACCCATTAGTTTGGCAACATTTATTTTGGTTCTTTGGACATCCCGAAGTGTACATATTGATTTTGCCTGGCTTCGCATTTATTTCTGAAGTCACACCAGTATTCTCAAGGAAGGTGTTGTTCGGGTATCCACTAATGGTTGTTGCAACTGTTTCAATTGGTTTCATAGCACTAGGCGTTTGGGCGCACCACATGTTCGCCACTGGATTATCACCAACAATCCTTGCGTACTTTTCAGGCGCAACGTTTCTCATCGGCGTGCCAACCGGTATGAAGATTTTTAACTGGATTGCAACACTTTGGGGAGGACATATCCGTTTTGAAACTCCAATGCTCTTTGCAGTTGGGTTCATTTCGATGTTTGTGCTTGGTGGGCTCACTGGAATTATGCTCGCAGTTGTTCCAATGGATTGGCAACTTTCAGATACATACTTTGTTGTTGGCCACTTCCACTTTGTACTCTTTGGAGGATTAATTTTCGCAATCTTCTCTGGCTTTTATTATTGGTTCCCAAAAGTCACCGGAAAATTGCTGAATGAAACAATTGGCAAATGGCAATTTTGGTTTATCTTTGTTGGCTTTGTTTTGACATTTGGACCAATGCACATGTCTGGATTTGAAGGGATGCCTCGAAGAATTTACACATACATGCCAAATCGCGGGCTAGATGTCTACAACATGATTTCTTCAATTGGCGCTGCAATTCAAGTTGTGGGCTTCTTGCTGTTCGTTTTCAACATCGTTGTAAGTTTGCGTAAGGGCGAACCCGCTGGGGATGACCCGTGGGATGCGTGGACACTTGAATGGTCCACGACTTCACCACCACCACCATGGAACTATGCACAACTCCCATCTGTTGCAAGCAGGCGACCACTTTGGGACATTAAACACCCAGACGATCCAGATTGGGAGTATGAATGAGTAAAACAAAGACCAATTCAATTCCAAAAATGCTACCGAGTGGTCATGTTGGAATGGCGTCAGTCATTACAACTGAAGTCTTCTTCTTCGCATCTCTGATCGTCGTGTACTTGGCGTATATCGGCAAAAGTTTAAGTGGTCCAACCCCAGAGGAAGTGTTAAGTTTGGGTCTTGTCAGCATCAACACTGTTGCTCTTCTTGCGAGCAGTGCAACAGTCGTCTTAGCACTCAAGGCACTTCGTGCAGGACATCACGCCAAATTCTTGCAGTGCTTACTTGCAACTATCTTGCTAGGAGCGTGGTTTCTCGTTGGTACAGCCATTGAGTGGACTGGACTGATTGGAGATAACCATCTGACTTTACAAACTAATTTGTTTGGATCAACGTTCTACACCCTTGTTGGTTTCCATGCGTTCCACGTCACGTTCGGTGTGTTCGCATTGACATTTATTTGGTTCTGCGGTTTGATGGGCTGGATTCAAGAAAAGCACCATCAAAATGTAGAGTATGTATCGTGGTATTGGCACTTCGTCGATACCGTTTGGATTGCTGTATTCCTTGTTGTGTATGTGATTGGACGATAATGGCAAAGAAATCTGTAAAATCAGCAAAAATAAAAGTTGCAGTCCCTGCACCAACTGCTTGGCCTCTTGTCTCCGCCCTTGGCATGGCTTTGACTTTCACAGGTTTTCTTACCACATGGCCAATTGGGGCAGTTGGGTTTATTCTTTGCATGGTGGGCTTCATGGGTTGGTTCAAAGATTGTTATCCAAATGATCTTGAAGTCGACATTGAAGCACAACCACATCACATTCCTTCAGAAATCAGTTCGACAAAGACTATAAGTCACGAACATCCACACCATAGAGCAAAGTTGCCACTGGAAATTCATAGAGCACCTTCAGGAATCGCAGGAGGTCTCGCTGGCGGAATTGCGATGACTATCTTTGCCATTATCGGTAGTTTCATTTTGCACGGAAGCCCTTGGTATCCATTTAACATCGTTGCAGCAACATTGATGCAGTCCCTCACTGAAACTGATCTTATGGGATTCCATTTAGGCGCTTTTCTCATCGCAATTGGAATTCTACTTGTCGTTTCGATTTGCATTGGGCTTGTGTACGGGGTCGTTCTTCCGCTGATGCCTAGACATCCGATCTTACTTGGAGCATTAATTATTCCATTTATCTGGAGTTTCTTGCTCTATGAATCGATGAACATTCTTAACCCAGTCCTTGACGCAACCATCAATTGGTGGTGGTTCCTCGTTGCACAATTTATATTTGGGCTTGTTGCTGGAGTTGTTGTTTCAAAAGGTGAACGGATTAAAACTTTACAGTTCAAAGCGTTTGCTCAACGTGCGGGTGTAGAGGAGGACAAACAATGAACCGTTCATTGATTTTACTTCTCTCCTGCATTGCGATTGCTGGTTGCGGCAAACCGTCATTGAAGGACAAACCGAAAACGCCAAGTGAAATACTTGATTTCGATACTCTTTTTGCACAGCGTTGCGCTGGTTGTCACGGCACCGATGGTGCAGGAAGTGGCTCAATTGCGTTGCATGACCCCGCACTATTGAACATCATTGATAAAGAAACCTTGATTTCAGTTATTCGTGATGGCAAAGGCGAATTGATGCCATCATTCCAAACGAATACTGGGAATCCACTCACAGATGCGCAAATCAACGTCATCGCCGATGGCATGATAAAGAAATGGGGTTCAGACCCGCCACCATGGGCATCGAACCGACGGTATGCGGTAAAAAATGGAAAAGCAACAAGAGGAAAAGGTGCATTTGTCGATATGTGTGGTCAATGTCACGGTCATGATGGTTTAGGTTCCTCTGCCGGTTCTGTCATCATGCCTGCATATCTCGAACTTGTCAGCCCACAATATTTACGCACAGTTATTCTTTGTGGAAGACCTGAACTGGGTATGCCACCCCTTGCAAGCAAAATCGATGACCGAACAATTGATGACATTGTTGCGTGGCTTCAAACGTACAAAACTTTTCAAAGTGACCAATAATGACACGACGAACATTACTAAATCGACTCGCTCTACTTATCAATGGAATCGCAGCACTTCTTGTTGGAATTCCACTTGTTGGCTTTGTGTTTGCTCCTGCAAAAGAGAAAGCAAAAAACAAATGGATTTCTCTTGGAGCACTCACCGAGTTTACGGCTGGGCAAACAAAACTTGCGAAGTATACGAACCCATTTCTTGTTCCATGGGATGGAGTCACAGCTGACATCCCGTGCTGGGTTCGCCGAATTGATGAAACTACATTCCAAGTGTTCGCAATTAATTGTGCACATTTGGGTTGTCCAGTGAAATGGTTTGCTGAATCGGAACTCTTTATGTGTCCATGCCATGGTGGCGTGTATTACGCTGACGGATCAAGAGCATCGGGTCCCCCACCAAGAGGATTGTTTGAATACGAATATCGAATCAAAGATGGCAACCTAGAGGTTAAAGGCGGTCGCCTTCCAACGATACAGGAGAGCGTGTGACGTGCTGAATCCATTCAAACACATTTCAACATGGGTGAATGACCGAATGCAATTGCAATCATCAATTGGTCCACTCATGTCACACCGAGTCCCACTTCGGGCTCGCTGGTTTTACGTGTTTGGTTCTGCAACCCTGACGTGTTTCATCATGCAGATTCTTACGGGTGTATTGCTCGGGCTCGTCTACGTGCCAAGTGCTGGAGAAGCGTATCAATCTCTTGAGTATTTGAATTACGTTCAACCATTGGGCTGGTACGTTCGTGCTTTGCATGATTTCTTTGGAAATGCAATGGTCCTCATGCTGCTCTGCCACCTTGTGCAGGTGGTTATTTTTGCTGCGTACAAATACCCGCGAGAACTCACGTGGATTTTTGGTGTTGTTCTTCTGATTTGTGTTCTTGCCATGGCATTTACTGGACAAGTTCTTCGCTGGGATCAGAATGCATACTGGGGTCTTGGCATTGGAGCTTCAATGCTTGGTCGCATCCCTTGGATTGGACCCTACATTGTGCACCTTATGCTCGGAGGACCAATTATTGGTGGAGAAACACTAACGAGATTTTTCGCGCTTCATGTATTCATTCTTCCAGGCACCATCATTGGCGTTATTTTCTTACATGTGATGCTTGTGTTGAAGAATGGCATTTCTGATCCACCCAAGGCAGGCGTTGTTGTCAATCCTAAGACTGAGCGAAAGGCGTATGAGAAACGCATTTCAGGTGATGAGGGCACCACCTTTTTCCCCACACCAGTTGCTCGTGATGCTATCTTCAGTGGAGGGCTTGTGATTGTCGTTGCACTTCTTGCAGCAATTTTTGGTCCTTCTGGACCTAACGGCATTCCAGACCCAACGATTATTGACACTTCTCCTGCTCCTGATATCTGGTTTATGTTTATCTTTTCTTCACTGGCACTACTTCCCCCAGGCATCGAAACATTCCTCATGCTTACGGCACCTTTTGTGTTAATTTTAGGCTTGTTTGCGATTCCGTTCTTTAGCAATAGCGGCGAACGGCACATTAGTCGCAGACCAGTTGCAGCACTACTTTTGATTTTCATTTTCACAGTTCTAGGAGTGTTGACATGGTTGGGGTATGAAGAACCATGGTCACCAAAGATGAACGCATGGAGTGCTGATGAGACTCCATTTGAATATATTCAAGGACGCGACCCACTTCAACTCGCTGGGGCAGTGACGTTTCAATACAAACAATGTCGAAATTGTCATGAACTTGGTGGCATTGGAGGGCAACGTGGTCCCGCTCTTGACAACATCGCAACAGTTAAAACGAATGGTCAACTGATGCGTCAAGCCATCGGTGGTGGTGGAAATATGCCAACGTATGGGCACAATTTAACTTCGCCTCAGTTGACTTCTCTTGTGCATTTCCTATCAACATTGCATCCTGAAAACGAACCAAATGCGAAGACCGCAAACAAATCGTTGAACCCCTCAAAGTAACACCCCTTCCATGACGGATTCACTTCAAGTTGTGCTCACGTCGTGGCGTTTAGACTGGGGCTTGCTCCTAATGAGCACCACAACACTATTGGTCTATTTCCGGGGGTGGGTTGGGCTGAACCGCAGACAGCCCGCGAATTACACTGCGTGGAGGCTCATCGCATTCATCTTGGGCATTGGCACGGTGGTCATTGCAATTGTTTCACCCATAGATACTTTTGCAAATGTTCTTTTGCAAGTTCACATGGCACAACATGTCTTGTTGATGATGGTCGCTCCCCCGCTTATTTGGTTGGGATGGCCAGCGCTGCCGTTGTTATGTGGCTTGCCTTCAACGATTCAAAAAAGTTGGCTTGGTCCATTTCTCGCTTCACCAACTATCCACCAAATTGGACGGTTCTTTGTTCACCCAGTTGTTGCCCTACTCTTGTTTGTCATCGCAACGTGGGCATGGCATATCCCATGGGCGTACCAACTTGCCCTTGAAAGTAATTTCTGGCATGCAATAGAACACGGTTGCTTCCTTACAACAGCGTTGCTCTTTTGGTTCCCGATTGTTTCGCCGAAGCCCTCGACTCCAATTTGGCCACGTTGGGCAATGATCCCGTACTTACTCGCTGCTGACTTGCAAAACACAATTTTCTCAGCAATATTCACATTCGCAAACGAACCGATCTATTCGTTTTATCCAGATCTTGGTTTGTTTGGGACAACACTTCTGCGTGATCAAGCAGCCTCAGGAGCACTTATGTGGGTTTCAAGCGCTGCGATTTACCTGATTCCTGCTGCGTTCATCATGAAAAATGTTTTAACGAATCATGAAAAGTTAGAACGCAGATCAAAACCTGCTCGAATCGTTAAACGAACCAAATCAACACACTCGACCTGGTATGCATCACCTCTTCTTCGGAAAACATGTCAGTTTGTGCTGTTTTGTACTGCAATTGTGGTCATCATCGATGGTTTGCTTGGCCCTCGAATTGCACCCCTAAACCTTGCGGGAATATTGCCATGGATTTGGTGGAGGGGGCTCGTCATTCTCGCGATTCTCATCGCAGGCAACTTATTCTGTTTTGCGTGTCCATTTATGTTTGTTCGCGCTCTGGGAAAGAAACTTCCTTTCAAGCGAGAACGCTGGCCTTTACAACTTCGAAGCAAGTGGCTCGCCGTATTCCTCTTTGTTTCGTGGCTTGTCGTATACGAAACATTTTCACCTTGGAATGCCCCCGCCTTTACCTCGTGGATCATCATCGGGTACTTCATCGTAGCGTTTGTCATTGATGCTCTTTTTCGGGGGGCATCATTTTGTAAATGGGTGTGCCCGATTGGCCAGTTTCACTTTATCCTTTCGATCCTCTCACCATTTGAAATCAAAGCAAAAAGCAAAAACACGTGTGATTCATGCAAAACCCAAGATTGTGTCATGGTGTCTGACACCAGGTGTCAGACACCTGGTGTCAGAGACCAAAGACGAGGGTGTGAGTTGGAGCTATTTGTACCCACAAAAGAGGGGAATCTTGATTGCACGTTTTGTTTGGATTGCATTCGCGCCTGCCCTCATGACAATGTCGTCCTTGCACCCTCCTTTCCAGCGGCTGATCTCATCAACCAACAGTATCGCGGTTCGGTCGGGTCATTAAATAGAGGTGATTACACTGCCCTGATGATTGTGGTTGTCTTCGGTGCATTTGCAAATGCTGCTGGAATGATTGCTCCTGTATACTCACTCATCGATTCTATCTCTATTTGGATTGGTGCTTCTTCACCAAAACTGATGACTGCTATTTTTGTTCTATCTGCCACATTCATTATTCCAAGTTTGCTACGCGTGCTTGCAACACGAATTTCTCAAACGACAAACCAAGTTGCATGGTCACTGGTACCTCTAGGTGTTGCCATGTGGGCTGCACATCTCCTTTTTCACTTCTTTACCTCATACGGTTCAATTCTTCCAGTTGCAAACCGTGCGATGTTTGATGTAGGTCTTGCACCAGAACCTGAAACACTTTGGGCAATCCCATCAGCTCCTACTTGGCTACTCTCAGGTGAACTCTTTCTTCTTGCTCTTGGCTATTTATCCACAATCGCAATCTGCTTGCGTTTAACTTCAACTCTCCGCCAACGTACACCGTGGCTAATCCTTGGTACCCTTCTCTTATATTGCGGCGTATGGATTCTTCTACAACCAATGCAAATGCGAGGCATGATCGGATGAAACTCATCACATTTCTTTGCACTCTGCTGCTGTGCTTCAATTGCATTGCAGACAATGGTCATCTCATTGGATCTGCTCGTACAGTCGATTATCGTGTTGCTATTTTCGTTGAGCCATGGCCTGCAAGAGTTGGGGAACTGCAACTTCAATTCGTGCTGACAGATTCTCAAGGGAATCTTGTTCAAGACGAATCCGTTCTATCACTTCCCCAACAAAGCACAATTACCTTGACTGAGGTTGGTCCATACACACTTCATTACTCCTTGGCAGGACGCCAACAAGAGGCGATAACCTTTGATGTTCTTCCAGAAGAGTCCATGTATTTCACGTATTGGCTCACATGGACGTTCATCATTATTGGGCTTATATTCATCATTTTGCGCGAAAAACTCGCCAAAAAGGGTGCTCGCAGGTATCCTTCTCAATAAGGAACTTAAACACGATGGCTAAAGCAATAGCAGACCCAGAAGAAATTAGACGGTTCGCCCATGACCTCAAGCGGTTTAATGACGATTTGACGCATCAACTTCAAGTCATGCGTTCAAGAATGTCTTCGCTCTCCCAAAGTTGGCGGGATCAAGAACAACGTAAATTCGAAGAAGAATTTGACTACACCGTCAAAGCAATGGATCGATTCGCTAAATCATCAGCAGAACAAATCCCCTTCCTTCTTCGAAAAGCCCAGCGAATCGAGGAGTACCTCCAACAACGGTAACGCATGGCAAAAGCAGCAAATGTCCGTTCACTAGAAGCCCTGCGAGAATTTCGTGTTGCCCTTATCAAATTTATTGATAAAGCGAAACGCGCAGTCTCTACAAGTGATTCAGAAGTCATGCGAACCCAAATGTGGATTGATTCTCATCAACCTTCACATTGGGTGAGAGAAATTAGAAAAGGTGAAGAGAAGTTAAACCAAGCAAAAAGTGAACTGTTCAGGGCAACAATTTCACAGCCAGATAACCCACGCGGTCCAACTGATCAGGTTAGACTCGTCCGGAAAAGAAAAGCCGAAATTGAATACGCGAAGAAAAAATTAGAACAAACGAAGCGGTGGTCTCGTTTGTTTGAAAGAAGTACAAATGAGTACCGTGGTGCAATGTCTCCATTAAGTTCATCTCTTGATGGCACAGCACAAAAAGCAGTTGTACTGATTGAGCGATCAATCACATCACTTGAAGCGTACCTTTCAAGCAGCACCCCGATTGATGAAGAATTACACGAAACATCAGATGCTCAATCAATTGCGCGTAAAGGCGAAGACCAAAAAGATACAAAGGAACCCAATTGCGATGAGCATGCAGACAGCGACAGCCCAGCTAACTAAAGCAACGAAAGCACTGATGTATCAGTGGAATGTCACCACTGAACAATGGGACGATCCAGTCAGTAACCGGATTGAAGAGAAGCACATTCAACCATTGCTCGATGCTGTAAACTCGGCAGTTGGAGCGATGGAATCAATGGGAGAAACCGTCACGAAAGCCCATGTCGATTGCAGTTAACGGGATACAATGCAAACAGAGCCCTCTACTACATTCCATGACTGATTCACTCCTCCATCACCAAAAGAAACAACTCGAAGAACTTCGCCTTCTTATCCGTGAAACCACGAAAGAAGAAAGTGGATTACGTGCGCGAGTTGAATCAAATCGAGCTGATGCAGAGAAAAACAAAGCAAGGGCACTTGGACATTGCAATGAATCATTTATGCAGAAGCGTGCAGATTGTTTAACAACAAAAGAAACCACTCTTTCAAAAATAGAAAAAAGACGAGAACTTGAACCGCAAGTCCTCAAAGATAAGCATGAACAACGTGTCATCGAAATCAATTCGAGCGCAGAAGAGATCACAGAACAAACTGAAAATAAATTGAACGAAGCCATTTGGCTCGCTGAATCTGTGTACGAGGGTGCTATTTCAGGCCCTCGAGAACAAGCACAAGAAGCGACCGATGCGCTTGATGAAACGCAAGAACGACTCGAATCGTTGTGTGAAGAAGCGCCCAAGACAATGTCGAGAATGCGTCAGAAACATACTCAGACTGACAAACATGACACATCAAAAATTGAACAGTCTATGGAGGCATATACAAATGCAGCTGAGGAGGCGCTACGGGCAATTCAGTCCGACCCAAAAGCAAAATGGTTTATTGGTTTTAGATCTGCTTTCCTCGTTCTTATTGTTACCGCAGCATCAGTTGCGGTTGCTGGCGCATATACAAATTGGGAACCAACACTCCCGCTATTCGCTATTCCAGTGGGCTCAATGGTCGTTGCCTCAATAGCACTAATTGTAACATTTGCTTCAGGACAAAATTCCGTTCGCAAAAAACATGTTGAGTTTGCATTAAATGTTGCGCTAGCAAAATCTGCTTACACATCTTCAATCAAGGCAATTGATGAGAAGCGACGTGCAAAAGAAAAAGCAATTACAGTCAATCGAGATAGTGAAATCAACAAAGCAGAATCAAAATATAAACCAACGCTAGGCGAAGTTGATCGTTTAATTAAGAAGGACCTTGAAAAAGAAAAAGCACGGTTCACGACTGTTGGCAAGAAACTTGCTGCAAAAATTGAACAAGACACAGTTGACACAAAAAACACATATGACGAAACGATGCTCACACTTGAGCAACAAGAAAAAGATGAAGTCACTCGGATTGAACAAGAGTTTACAGACTCGATGACTTCAATCCAAACTGATGAATACGAAACGATGAGCAGTTTGAAAAAGAGATGGAAAGAAGAGTTGCACACTTTTGAAACAGATTGCAATGGGCAATCATCAACGAATGCACTTGAACATCCTGCTTGGGATTCCGATTGGAACTCTTGGGAAGCAAACACAGTCGCAACGTCCACGATTCCTGTGGGTGAATACACTGTAAATCTTGAAGAAATCGCAGGTCCACTTCCGCCTAGCGAAACACTGCCACTCCCAATCAATCAAACAACAACTGTTCCACTCTGTGCCACGCTACCTCGTGACACTTCAGTGCTTATCTCATCTTCTGGGAAATATCGGGATGAATGCATCGCACTGCTTCAAAATGCAATGTTACGCGTTCTCACTGCACTCCCTCCAGGAAAAGCGAAGTTTGTGCTTCTTGATCCAGTTGGTCTTGGACAAAGTTTTGCAAGCGTGTTACATCTTGCAGATTACGAAGAATCACAACTGCTTGACCGAGCATGGACCGAACCACGGCACATCGAAACCCAACTTGCTCGGCTTACTGAACACATGGAAACGGTCATTCAAAAATATTTACGAAATGAATTCCAGTCTATTGATGAGTACAACGAACAGGCTGGCGAAATTGCAGAACCGTACCGCTTTTTGGTCATCGCAGACTTGCCACACAATTTTTCTGAAAATGCCATGAAACGGTTAGCGAGCATCATTACAAGCGGCGCTCGTTGCGGGGTCCATGTCATCATTCACAGAGACACTTCCGTTCCCTTGCCTGCTGGGCTTGACGAGGACACGCTGAATCGTATTCCACTTCGAATTATTGAAGAAGACAACCGTTTTTGTATCGATGAAGATGAGTTAAAAGAATTGCCACTGTCAATCTATCACCCGCCAACAGAATCAGTTGCGACAACAATTGTGAAACATGTTGGCGAAACTGCAGACCGAACGCACCGAGTTGAAGTTCCGTTTAGTGTTATTTCACCAACCAAAGATGAAATTTGGACTCACTCGACCAAAGAAAAACTTGCTGTTCCACTTGGTCGCTCTGGCGCAACAAAGTTGCAAAATCTCACTCTAGGTAGAGGTACTGCCCAGCACGCGTTGATTGCAGGGAAGACTGGTTCTGGTAAATCCACGCTCCTCCATGTTTTGATTACAAACCTTGCACTTTGGTACAGCCCAGATGAGGTTGAGTTTTACCTTGTTGACTTTAAAAAAGGTGTTGAGTTTAAAACGTATGCAACCAACAAATTGCCACACGCACGTGTCGTTGCGGTTGAGAGTGACCGGGAGTTTGGCATTAGTGTCCTGCAACGCATTGATGCTGAACTCAAACGTAGAGGCGAATTGTTTAGAGATTTAGGTGTACAAGATATCGCGGGCTTCCGCGAAAAATGTACCGATGTCATGCCGAGGATTTTACTCATCATTGACGAGTTTCAAGAATTCTTCGTTGATGATGACCGCGTTGCTCAAGAAGCAAACTTGTTGCTAGACAGACTTGTCAGACAAGGTCGGGCATTTGGCATTCATGC